>CACYJV010000001.1 GCA_902774815.1 uncultured Prevotellaceae bacterium
AGAGTCCTTGGTTCGCCCCTCACGTCATTGTCTATATGTTCGCATACGCCGTACTTGGTGCAGCTACGGTGATGGCCGTCTATCTGCTTTTCATCAAAAAGAAAACAACGGAAAACACTAATCAGCCCATTGCTGATGAAGAATCAGACATCACCGATAATCTCGTCTATGTAGGCCTTGCCTTCCTTACCATTGGCATGCTCTTCGGTGCTCTCTGGGCCAAGGAGGCATGGGGACACTACTGGTCGTGGGACCCCAAGGAGACGTGGGCGGCCATCACCTGGCTGTCCTATCTTGTCTATGTGCACTATCGTAACCTTCCACACCATCGTAAGCGCCTTGCTCTCTGGATACTCATCGTCTCTTTCGTCCTCTTGCAGATGTGCTGGTGGGGCATCAATTATCTGCCCTCTGCCCAAGGCTCCAGCGTACACACCTATAGCATGAGCGAATAGGGGGAAAAAGAGACAACGGGGAACTCTCAGAAATGGAAGTTCCCCGTTTGTCTGTCCTTGGGCTTGCACCTGCAAACCAAAAGCAAAAGCGAAGGCCAAAAGCCATATTTTCTTGTTCATGAATCGTGCAATTTTCAAATTTGGGTGCAAGGGTACAATAATTATTTCATTCCGGCAATCCCAATTAATGATGATTTTTAATTTTTGCAAGCCCCCACCCTGCCTTGGAGACAGACGGGACAGAGGACAATTGGAGGGCAGACACGGGAGTCTGCCCCTACACGAGGCCGAAAAAAAGAGTTGTCGTGCCGAAAGAATGGATTTTTTTGTTTCTATCTGTTTCTTGGGGAGGCACATCAACCAATAAACAAAAACAAGAAAGCAGGCCTCCACGACAGGGACCTGCCTTCTTGATTTGGCGTTATCGTAGGGGCAGACTCCCGTGTCTGCCCGTTGGGTTAGCCGTTGGGGCTGGGGCACTGTGCGGGCAGACACGGGGGGCTGCCCCTACGTGTGGGTGCGAGTCATCTCTCCTTTACCCTCACTTAACCACAACTTGGCTGGTGCCGAGTTTGTTCACGTTCGGGAGAACTCGAACAAGTTCAGTTCTGCACTCACTTAACCACAACTTGGCTAACGCCGAGTTTGTTCACGTTCGGGAGAACTGAAGCAAGCTTCGTTCTCCACTCACTTAACCACAAACTTGTGGCCGGCGAGCATGTTCTTCGGGTCGAGGGCCTCGTCGAGCTTCTCCTGCGTCATGATGCCCTTCTCGAGCACGATGTCGTAGACAGAACGATTGGTCTCGAGGGCTTCCTTGGCGACCTTCGTAGAGGTCTTGTAGCCGATGTAGGGGTTCAGGGCCGTGACGATGCCGATGGAGTTCTTCACCATCTCGTAGCAGCGCTCCTTGTTCACGGTGATGCCCAGGATGCACTCCTCGGTGAGGGTGTCGATGGCGTTCTTCAGCCACGTGAGGCTCTCGATGAGGGCTTCGGTGATGACGGGCTCCATGACGTTGAGCTGCAGCTGACCAGCCTCAGCGGCGAAGCTGACGGCGGTGTCGTTGCCGATGACCTTGAAGCAGACCTGGTTGACCACCTCGGGAATGACGGGGTTCACCTTGCCGGGCATGATGGACGAGCCGGGAGCCTTCGGGGGCAGGTTGATCTCGTTCAGACCGCAACGAGGACCGGATGCCATCAGGCGGAGGTCGTTACAGATCTTCGACAGCTTGACGGCCAGACGCTTCAGGGCGCTGGAATAGCTGACGTAGGCACCGGTGTCGGGCGTAGCCTCAACGAGGTCGGCAGCCGAAACGAAGGCCTCGCCCGTGAGCTTCGACAGGTTGGCGGCGCAGAGCTTGGCAAAGCCGGGAACGGCATTCAGGCCAGTACCGATGGCGGTGCCACCCATGTTGATCTCGTGCAGGAGCTTCACGTTGCGCTCGAGGTTGAGGATTTCCTCCTCGAGGTTGTTGGCATAGGCGTTGAACTCCTGACCGCTGGTCATGGGAACGGCATCCTGCAGCTGTGTGCGGCCCATCTTGATGACGTCCTTGAACTCCTCGCCCTTGAAGCGCAGAGCCGAGATGAGGCCCGTCAGCGAAGCCACGAGGCTCTTGTTCATGCGGATGAGGGCCAGGCGGATGGTGGTGGGATAGACGTCGTTGGTGGACTGGCCGCAGTTGCAGTGGTCGTTGGGATAGCAATGCTGGTAGTCGCCCTTCTCGTAGCCCATGATCTCGAGGGCGCGGTTGGCGATGACCTCATTGGCATTCATGTTGACCGACGTGCCGGCACCACCCTGCATCATGTCGATGGGGAAGTTCTCGTGCCACTTGCCATCGATGATCTCGCGGCAAGCCTGTGAGATGGCACCTGCAATCTCGTCGTTGATAACGCCCAGGGCGTGGTTGGTCTGCACGGCAGCCAGCTTCACGTAGGCGATGGCAATGACGTAGTCGGGATAGTCGCGCATCTTCTTGCGCGAGATGTGGTAGTTGTTGATACCGCGCTGAGTCTGCACGCCGTAGAGTGCATCAGCAGGAACTTTGAGTTCGCCCAGGAGGTCGGACTCGACTCTGAATTTCTTATCTTCCATATTCTTTTATTGTTTGGGGGTGTTGAATTTTTATTTAATTTTTGGGGAAGTTAAGGAAGTTAAGGGAAGTTCTTTCTCCGCTATGCTACGAAAGCGGTAAAGCCGAGCGAAAGGACAATACTTTTTCTTCCTGAAAAACTTCTGAGAGGAATTCCAAGTAGCAGGGCAAATGTCTTTAACTTCTTTGACTTCTTTGACTTCTTTAACTTCATTAACTTCTTTAACTTCCTTAACTTCATTAACTTCCGAAAGCTTCAGTTAATAGCACTTGATGCGATACATGAAGCCAAGCTCGATGCGGTTGGTATTGTGGTCGTCGAGCCTGCACTTCTCGGAGTAGTTGTACTTGTGGCCGATGTAGGCGAGGAACACGCGGAAGTCCTGCGTCTTGTCGGGATAGTACTCGAGGGAGCCTGCCCAACCGAAGGACTTGCGGAAGTTCTTCATCATCTCGATGTTCTTGACAGAGGCCGTCTCGTAGGTGCCCTTGAGCATGAGGTTCCACTTCGGGGCAAACTGCCAGTTGAGCTTCGTAATGAAGGAGTTGTAGTTGACGTCCTTGAAGCGCACGTTCTGAACCAACTCGTCTTCGATCTCGACATCTGAGAGGTAGACGCTGGCACCCTCGCTGGAGGCGATGCCCAGGCGGTCCATGCCGTCCCAAGCACCCATATAGTCAACGTACCACTGGAGTTTCGGGAGGTTCAGGCGCTGACCGAGGATGAGCATCTGCGAGCTACGGCCTTCGGCCTGCTTCTGGGTTCCCCACGACCAGCGTGTCTGGAACTTGTCATTGAAGAACGAGCCGTTCCAGTTCAGGATGAACGTCAGGGGATGGTTGGCGGGACGGATGGGCTCAATCTCGTGGTTGGGACCGAGTGCCATGAGGAAGTTGCCATAGTCCTCGTTGAGCTGTCCGTTGTTGGCATTCGACACCTCGACGGCAATCTCCTGCGTGGGCACGGGCTTGTAGCTGGCCACGACGCCTGCCATGAAGTTGTCCATGTTGTCGACCATGTCGGAGTACTGGTAGATGTACATGGGGTTCTCGTCGAACTCGAAGCCACCCCAGATCTGACACATCTTACCGCCCATGAGCGAGAGCTTGTCGTTCAGGTTGTAGCCAACCATCATAATGTCGGTGGCCTTGGCGAAGTTGTCCTCGCCCTTGGCGGCATTCGACTTGTTCATGCGGTGACGCAGGCGATAGAACAGCTTGTCGGTCAGGTTACCCTTGATTTCCAGACGCATCTGCTTGTTGGCAAAGTGCGTCGTCCACTCGCCGTCGTAGGCACTGGCCTGGGCTGAGGCAGCATAGTTGAAGTAGACGTTGAACATGTCGTTCTTCTTCTCGATCTTAGCCACACGCTCGGCCAACGACTGGTAGTCGCCATCTTGGCCACCCATACGGGTGTTGTTGCCCTGTGCGCTTGCCGTGAGAGCCACGGCAAGCATGAGGCAGGAAAGGATTACTTTATTCATTATATTGATAAGGTTTTTAAGGATTTCTGATGATTAGTACTTGGCGAAGTATTCCTGGATCTGCTTCCAGTCGTGCGTCTTCGTCAGGGCAAGCATGAGCAGCACGCGAGCCTTCTGGGGGTTGAGCGTCAGGGCAGCCACGAAGTGGTACTTCTCGTCGTCGACCTCGCCATTCAAACAGGTGGGACCTGTGGGGCAGCGGCTGGAACGAACGATGTTGATGCCTTTCTCGCGAGCCTTCAGGGCCACGTCGAACACGTCCTTATAGAAGTTGCCGTCGCCTACACCAGCCAGCACGATACCGTCGTAGTTAGCATCGACGAAGGCCTGCATGGGCAGGGGCGAGCAGTTGGCATAGCCATAGACGATGCCCACCTTAGGCAGACGGTCGAGGTTGGTCACGTCGAACTCGCTCTTTGTGGTGTGCAGGTTCTGGATCTCGCGGTTGTAGATGGCTTCGCCATTGTAGACATAGCCCACCTTGCCGTAGTTGGCACTCTGGAAGGTGGCTACGTCGGTGGTGTGCAGCTTGATGACGTCCTTGGCATCGAGCAGCAGGTTGTTCATGCAGACCAGCACGCCACGGCCCTTCGATGCGGGACTTGCAGCAGCAGCCACACCGGCATAGAGGTTGCCAGGACCATCGGCACTGATGCCAGTGGAAGGACGCATGGAGCCAACGAGCACCACGGGCTTGTCGCTCTTGACGGTGAGGTTCAAGAAGTAGGCTGTCTCCTCCATGGTGTCGGTTCCGTGAGTAACGACGACGCCATCGTAGCCTTCTTCATTCAGGAGTTGGTTGATGCGCTTGGAGAGCTTCAGCCAGACCTCGTCGTTCATGTCCTGTGAACCGATGTTGACGAGCTGCTCGCCGCTGATGTCGGCCAGATAGAGCATCTGGGGAACGGCGTCGATGAGGGTCTGCACGCCCACCTGGCCTGCGCTGTAGGCTGAGGAAGTGGCCGACTGACTTACACCGGCGATGGTGCCGCCAGTGGCAATAATACGGATTTTTGGTTTGGCAACTACGTTGACAGAAACCAACAGTGCAATGAGCACCAGAATGTTACGCATTTGTTTCATAATAGACAGATTTTTTAAGGGTTGATATTTGTAAAGTTAATAGTTTATAGTTGAGAGTTGAGAGTTCTAATAAAGGAACGTGGTGATGAGATAGCCCACGCCAATGCTGACGAAAGTCGTGATGAAGCCTGAGAGCTGGAAGGAGTGGTTGAGCACGTACTTGCCGATGCGCGTGGTGCCCGTGGTGTCGAAGTTGATGGCAGCCACCTCAGTGGGATAGTTCGGGATGAAGAAGTAGCCATTGACGGCTGGGAACATGGCCACGAGTGCCAGGGGAGGGATGCCAAGGCCGATGCCCAGCGGATAGAGCGTGCGCACAGTGGCAGCCTGGGAGAACAGCATGATGGACATGATGAACAGGGCCACGGCAAACAGGAACGGATACTGAGTGACGATGTCGGCAATGTGGCTGCGGAAGAACTCGAGGTTGCCGTTGAAGAAGGTGTCGCCCATCCAGGCAATACCGAAGATGCTGACCATGGCATTCATGCCGGCACCGAAGATGTTGCCCTTGACGGCATCCTTCACGTCGGCCTTGCCGGCAATGAGAATCAGGGCTGCGATGGACATCATGATGATCTCGATGGTATGGGGCATCGACAGGCGCTGCATCTCACCATCGACCATAAACGACGGACGCAGGGCAGGAACCGAGCCAAACAGCACCACCAGCACCACACCCAGCAGGAATGACAGCACGGCGCGCTTGGCATACTTCTCACGCTTCTTCTGCTCGGCACTCATGGCGGGCTGATCCTGCGAGTTTTCATAGGTACTCTTTTCCGTGATGAGGCCCTCACGCAAGCGACGCTGGTATTCAGGATCGTCGACAAGTTCCTTGCCCACCCTGTTCTGCACGAATGCCGACACGAGGATGGCTATGAGCGAGGCAGGGATGCAGACAAGCAGGATGTCCTTCAGCTCGATGCCCTTGCCGCCCAGCAGGTCGGTGCTGATGACGGCTGCCGTGGCGGCCGACATGGGGCTGCCCGTGATGCCCAGCGAGGCTGCTATCGTGGCTACCGTCATGGGACGCTCGGGACGGATCTTGTTGTCCTTGGCAATCTCAGAGATGATGGGCAGCAGCGAGTACGACGTGTGGGCCGTGCCGGCAACAAGACAGAAGATCCATGTGGTGAGCGGACCATAATAAGTAATGCGTTCGGGATGCTTGTGCAGGAACTTCGAGGCCAGGCCCACAAGATAGTCCAAGCCGCCTGCGGCCTGCAGGGCTGCCGTGGCCGTGATGACGGCAACAATGATGAGCATCACGTCGACAGGCACGTTGCCAGGACGCAGTCCAAAAAGGAAAACGAGAATGAACACGCCCACCATGCCGTAAATACCAAGGCCTATGCCCCCCACGCGGGCACCAATGAAAATAAGTGCCAGCACGATGGCCAGTTGAATCAGAACCAGTGTAGTTACCATAAGATTGTCAGATGTTATTAGGTTTACGGTTGCAAAATTAGGCAATAATTCCAAGACTACATTTACAAATTGCAAACCTTTTTTTGCAAAATCCTGCACAGATTTGGATTTCTCGTTTTTAATTTGTAAATTTGCAAACTGAATTTGCAAATCTATGACCGCGCAGTTCTATAACCTTCAAGAAGTAAACGACTATTACCACATCAAGGAGACATTCGGCGCCATCATCTCCTGCCTGACAACCGACCGCGACTTCATTACCCTGGCTCCGCCCGAAGGAATGTCGGTCAGTTGCTACAGCATCGTGCTCATCGTCGACGGAAGGCAGGATTATTTGGTCGACAACGAACACATCGGGCTCGAGATGCACGACCTGATGATACTGCCGCCACATTGCCACATCACCTACACAGGCAACTCACAGGAGGTGAACGCCATCCACCTGCTGCTGGATGCCCAATACTACGACGAAATACTGGAAATGGACGACAACCTGCACATGCAGCTGCCGCATGAGGTGATACGCTCGCATGCCGTCTTCCATCTTGACGAGTCGAAGGCTGCCGAATTCTACGAACTCTTCCAACAAATACGGAAAGCCATCCGCCAGCCACATATTTATAAAGGTGAGATGCTGAAGCACTACGTGCACGTGTGGCAGCTGTTCCTGGCCGAGATGATCTACGGCAGCCACATCGCCCCGCAGGACATCAAACACAAGGAAAACCTGTTCAAGATTTTCATTCACCTAGCCACACGTAACTTCAGGAAGGAACGGCAAATCAAGTTCTATGCCGACCAGCTGAACATCACGCCCACATACCTCTCGCGCACGGTGAAAGAACTGTCGGGCAACACCGTCTATGGCTACCTGTCGTCATTCCTCTATAACGAAATTTGCAAAATGCTGAAAAGCACGGACATGACCATGAGCGACATAGCCGATGAACTGAACTTCAACGACCAGTCGGCCTTGAGCAACTTCTTCAAACAAAAAAGCGGAATGACTCCCCTCGCCTATCGCAAGAGCAGGCGTAGATGATCACGAAAAAACGCTTCGCACCTACACCTGCCCTGTAAGCAAAGGATTCACATTTTTCTTACTCCCACTCGATGGTCGATGGTGGCTTTGAGGAGATGTCGTAGCAGACGCGGTTCACACCCTTCACCTTATTGATGATCTCGTTGGACACGCGCGCCATGAAGTCGTATGGCAGATGTGCCCAGTCGGCTGTCATGGCATCGGTACTGGTGACGGCACGCAGAGCCACGGGATGCTCATAAGTGCGCTCATCGCCCATCACACCCACACTACGCACGGTGGAGAGCAGGATGGCTCCAGCCTGCCAAATCTGGTCGTAGAGCGAGACCTCAATCTCGCCATCGGTCATGGCAGCAGGCACACCGGCAGCCAGCACCTTGCGAGCCTCCTCGCCACTGAGCTTCACCTTGTAGTCGCGTAAGCCACGGATGTAGATGTCGTCGGCATCCTGCAGGATGCGTACCTTCTCGGGGGTGATGTCGCCAAGGATGCGTACTGCCAGGCCTGGACCTGGGAAGGGGTGGCGCGTGATGAGATGCTCGGGCATGCCAAGCTGGCGCCCTACCCTGCGCACCTCGTCCTTGAACAGCCAGCGCAAAGGCTCGCATAGTTGCAGATGCATCTCCTCGGGCAGTCCGCCCACGTTGTGATGGCTCTTGATGACCTTACCCGTTATGTTTAGCGACTCGATACGGTCGGGATAGATGGTTCCCTGTGCCAGCCACTTGGCTCCCTCTATCTTGCGGGCCTCGGCATTGAACACCTCAACGAAGTCGCGGCCGATGATCTTGCGCTTCTGCTCGGGGTCGGTAACACCTGCCAAATCGGCAAAGAATTTAGCCGAAGCATCAACACCTACCACATTGAGTCCCAACACCTTATAGTCGTCCATCACCTGCTTGAACTCGTCCTTGCGGAGCATGCCGTGGTCAACAAATATGCAGGTCAGGTTATGGCCGATGGCCTTATTGAGCAGGACTGCCGCCACCGATGAATCGACACCTCCGGAGAGGCCCAGGATGACGCGGTCGTTGCCGATTTGCTGCTTCAACTCTGCCACCGTACTGTCAACAAACGATGCTGCACTCCAATCCTGACGCGAACCGCAAATGCCGACTACGAAGTTCTTCAGGAGTTGTGATCCCTGTACCGTGTGGAACACCTCAGGATGGAACTGCACAGCCCATACACCATTCTGCTGAGCACCATTCGTGTAGGCTGCATACTTCACGTCGCTGGTGGAGGCGATGCAACGGAAACCTTCAGGAATGGCCGTGATGCTGTCGCCATGGCTCATCCACACCTGCGACTTCTGCTCGAACCCATGGAAGAGCGGATTCTCCGTATCGACATACTCGAGATGGGCCCTGCCATACTCACGGGTATTGGTCTTCTCGACTCGGCCTCCGTTGGCATGCGAAATGTACTGTGCACCATAGCAGATGCCAAGCACTGGGATGCGACCGACAAACTGGCTCAAATCCACCTTGAAAGCTTCTGGATCGTGGACAGAGAAAGGTGATCCACTGAGGATGACGCCAATGACTGAATCGTCGCCAACGGGGAACTTGTTGTAAGGAAGGATTTCGCAGAACGTGTCGAGTTCGCGAACACGACGTCCAATGAGCTGCGTGGTTTGTGAACCAAAGTCGAGAATGATGATTTTCTGTTGCATGGGAGTGATTTTTGAGTGGTGGATGATGGGTGTTGGATGTTAAGCGTTGGGGTTATTTAGGAATTGTTCGGCAGCAGCCAAGGTATCGACTTTTCCCACGTCGAGAAGGCGCAGGTCGGGCTTGTTGAGCCCATAGATACGCGTGCGGTGGCATGTCTGCAGATAGAAATCGATGATTGGGAAGCGGTCGGGGAAGCGTTCCATCAACGGGAACAGGCGGGGCGAGAAACTGTGAATGCCCGAGAAGGCAAAGAGGTTGAGGGATATCTCCGTCGTGCCTCGCATGATGATGAGGCGGTAGTTCTCCATGTCGAGTTCGGCGCTGTCGGGATTTTTCACCCAGTCGTAGGGACTTCGCAGTTCGCCTGTCGAGGTGTTGACCCAGCCCATGAGCCGCATGGCATTGTCGAAGAGCAGATAGCGTTGCGTCTTCCTTCTGCTGACCAGCAGCACGGCATCCTCGTCGTCAAGGTGTTGACGCCGCAGCCAGTCATAATCAACGTTGTCAAGAATATCGACATTATGGATCAACACCGGCTCGTCATCGTCGAAGAAATGGGCAGCCTTCTTCAAGGCACCGCCTGTCTCGAGCAACTGCTCGCGTTCGTCGCTGATCATGACGTGCACCCCATAGCCATCCTGCTCAGCAATGTGCTTCTCGATCTGATCGGCCAAATGATGCACGTTCACCACAAAACGCTGATAACTTTGTGCACGCAGCCGTAGGATGATGCGGTCGAGCAGAGGTTGCCCACCTACATTCACGAGTGCCTTTGGCAGATGGTCGGTAAGTGGCTTCAGGCGTGTGCCAAGGCCAGCCGCGAGTATCATTGCTTGCTTCATTTTCTACCGTTTTCTTCTATTGTGGTTTGCAAAATTACAAAAAAACCATTAGAATACCAAATTTATTGCTTCATTTCGTCCATATAGGCGGCTGCCATCTCAGCACAACGCTCTCCATCGACACCTGCCGAGACAATGCCTCCTGCATAGCCGGCGCCCTCGCCACAGGGGAAGAGACCGCGAATCCGCACGTGTTGCAACGTCTCTGCCGAGCGGATGATGCGCACAGGACTCGATGTACGGGTTTCCACGGCTATGAGCACAGCCTCGTTGGTCAGGAACCCGTGACTCTTTTTGCCAAAGGCCTTGAAGCCTTCCTGCAGACGCTTGCCGATGAACGGTGGCAGCCAGAAGTGCAGGGGACTGCTGATGAGGCCTGGGGCATAGGAACTCTTGGGCAGATCATAAGACAGACGATTGTTCACGAAGTCGGCCATGCGCTGAGCAGGTGCCGTCTGCTTCCTGTTGCCTTGCTGCCAGGTGGTACGCTCGAGCTGCTCCTGAAACTCCATCATCGCGAGTGGAGAGTTGAGAGCGCATGATGAAACCTGAGGCAAATCCTCTGGACGGATTTCAACCACCATTCCTGAGTTCGACCACTGCGTGCCTCGGCTGGCAGGACTCATGCCGTTGACCACGATTTGCTCAGGGCCTGTGGCAGCAGGAATGACAAAGCCACCTGGGCACATGCAGAACGAATAGACACCCCGTCCATCGACTTGCTGGACAAATGAATACTCGGCAGCAGGCAGATAGCGCCCACGACCTTCGCGACGATGGTACTGTATCTGGTCGATGAGCTGCGAAGGATGCTCCAGACGCACTCCTACGGCTATGCCTTTGGCTTCCATCTCTATGCCTGCGTCGGCCAGATAGCGATAGACATCACGGGCAGAATGGCCCGTAGCCAAGATGACTGGTCCACACCATGAGCGTCCATCAGTCGTTTCCACGCCCACGACTTCGGTTCCCAAAGCTGTTTCACCCAACAAGAGGCGCGTCATCTTCGTCTGGAAATGCACCTCGCCGCCACACCTGATAATCGTATTGCGCATGGCCTCAATGACCTTTGGCAACTTATCGGTGCCTATATGGGGATGGGCATCGCTGAGAATGGATGTCGATGCGCCATGCTGACAAAACACGTTGAGAATCTTCTCCACCGAGCCGCGCTTCTTCGAACGGGTGTAGAGTTTTCCGTCCGAATAGGCTCCTGCCCCACCCTCGCCAAAGCAGTAGTTGCTCTCGCCGTCCACTTGTTGTGTCTTGGTGATCAGGGCGAGGTCCTTCTTGCGTTCATGCACATCCTTTCCCCGCTCCAAGACGATGGGGCGACATCCAAGTTCTATCAGCCGCAAGGCTGCAAACAGTCCTCCAGGACCCGCTCCCACGACAATCACCTGCCGCCCTTCGCCGACATCAGGATAGTCTGTGGGCACATATTGGGTGTCGGTGGGCATCTCGTTCTGATAGACTCTCACCGTCAGGTTCACATAGATAGTTCGGTGGCGGGCGTCAATGCTGCGCTTCAGCACCCGCACTTGGCAGATGCTTTGCCTGCTGATGCCTTTCTCTTGACTGACGTAGTCGGCAATGGTTTGTTCGGATGCCGCCTGCTCGGGCAACAATCTTAACTGATATTCGTGAAGCACCTTGTTTTATTTACGATTGACGGATTTACGATTGACGGATTTACGATTTTGTACCCACGAAGGGTAATCATAATTATCAACTATCAATTGTCAACTATCAATTGCCAATTATCAATTGTCAATTATCATTTATCAATTGAATAGAGCGTCTGCGTGATACCTTGCTCACGATGGCAGATACGCACTTCGATGCCATACTTCTGGTGGATGTGCTCGGCCAGATGCTGGGCTGAATAGACAGAGCGATGCTGACCGCCCGTACAGCCAAAGGAGAACATGAGCGACGTGAAGCCACGCTGCAAGTAGCGCTCCACATGGGCATCGGCCAACCGATAGACGCTCTCAAGGAAAGTGGTTATCTCGCCATCGTCCTCCAGGAATCGGATGACGGGCTCATCCAGTCCTGTCAGTTGCTTATAGGGTTCGTAGCGGCCAGGGTTATGTGTTGAACGGCAGTCGAACACATAACCTCCACCATTGCCGCTCTCATCTTCCGGAATGCCCTTGCGATAGGAGAAACTGAAGACGCGTACCACAAGCGGACCCGTGCCGTCGTACTTCGAGAAAGTGGCAGGACCATCCTGCGGATGTGGCGTATAGACATTCGTGTCGGTGGTCTTGTAGCCATCGGCACGTTTAGCCACCTCGACCTTCTTTGGGGCAAACTGAGGCAGTTGGCACAAGCCGCTGAGCACTTCCTTCAAGTAGGGATAGGCATCTACGGCAGTCGTATCGTCTAACAGCGTCCGGAGGTTCTCCATGGCTGGAGGTATGCTGTCGATGAAGTGGCGCTTGCGCTCAAAATAGCCACGGAAACCATAGGCTCCCAACACCTGCAATATACGGAAAAGGACGAACAGCGAGAGCCGCTCGTTGAAGTGGCGTTCAGAGGGAACTTCGGTGTAGTTCTTCAGCGAGTCGTAGTATTCGGCAATAAGTTCACGGCGAAGCTTGTCGGGATAGCGTGCCGATGCCTGCCAAAGGAACGAGGCCAAGTCATAGTAGTAAGGGCCACGACGGCCGCCCTGATAGTCGATGAAGGCAGGCGAGCCATCGGCCGTAATCATCACGTTACGAGCCTGGAAGTCGCGATAGAGGAAGGCATCCTGCTGTTCGGCCGTCAGGTCCTTGGCCAACATGCGGAAGTTAGCCTCCAGTTTCAGTTCGTGGAAGTCAAGTCCCGTAGCCTTCAGGAAGCAATACTTGAAGTAGTTCAGGTCGAAGAGCACGCTGTCCTGGTCGAACTCTGGTTGCGGATAGCAGTTCGACCATTCCAAGCCACGAGCGCCACGCATCTGTATGTTGGGCAGTTCGCGGATGGTCTTGGCCAACAAAGCCCGCTCTTCCTTATTATAACGGCCACCCGCCTCACGTCCACGGCGCAGGACATCGAAGAGCGACACCTGCCCAAGATCGGTTTGCAGGTAGCGCAGCTCGTCATCGCTGACAGCCAATATCTGTGGTACAGGCAGTTGTCGTTTAGTGAAATGCCGAGTCAGATAGACAAAGGCATGGTTTTCGTCGCGACTTGTACCGATGCAGCCTATCACGGTGCTGCCATCAGCTGCCGTAAAGCGGTAGTATTCGCGGTTGCTCCCTGCACCCGGGAGTCGTTCCACATGTGTGGGTGTCCCCCCACTCCATTGCTCATATAAGCGTCGTAATGCTTCCATGGTGCAAAGATACGAAAAAAATAGGAGCCGACCGCAAGTCAACTCCTATTTTTATTATATAGAGACGTAGATATTACATCATGCCTCCCATGCCGGGAGCACCGCCCATCGGCATCTGAGGCTCCTTCTCGGGCTTGTCGACGATGAGGCACTCAGTGGTCAGGAACATGCCGGCGATGCTGGCAGCGTTCTCCAGAGCCACACGGGCCACCTTTGCAGGATCGATGACACCAGCCTCGCGCAGGTCCTCGTACTGGTCGGTACGGGCGTTGTAACCGAAGTCACCCTTACCCTCACGCACTTTCTGCACGACGACGGCACCTTCAGCACCACCATTGACGGCAATCTGGCGCAGCGGCTCCTCAATGGCGCGCTCCACAATCTTGATACCAGTCTGCTCGTCGGCATTATCGCCCTTCACGGCCTTCAGCGACTCCTGGGCGCGGATGTAGGTCGTACCGCCACCAGCGACGACACCTTCCTCAATGGCTGCACGTGTGGCGCACAGGGCATCGTCGACGCGGTCCTTCTTCTCCTTCATCTCCACCTCTGAGTTGGCACCCACATAGAGGACTGCCACGCCACCTGCCAACTTGGCCAGACGCTCCTGCAGCTTCTCCTTGTCGTACGAGCTCTTGGTGTTCTGAATCTCGTTCTTGATCTGGTTGACGCGGTCGGCAATGGCCTGCTTCTGACCGGCACCATTTACGATGGTGGTGTTGTCCTTGTCGACGGTCACCTTCTCGCAGGTACCCAGCATCTCGAGCGTAGCCTGCTCAAGCGTCAGACCCTTCTCCTCGCTGATGACGGTACCACCGGTCAGCACGGCGATGTCCTCGAGCATAGCCTTACGACGGTCGCCAAAGCCAGGAGCCTTCACGGCGCAGATCTTCAGACCTGCACGCAGACGGTTCACCACGAGTGTGGTCAGAGCCTCAGAGTCAACATCCTCGGCAATCACGAGCAGCGGGCGTCCGCTCTCAGCAGCAGGCTGCAGGATGGGCAGGAAGTCCTTGATGTTCGAGATCTTCTTGTCGTAGAGCAGGATGTAAGGATGCTCCATGACGCACTCCATCTTCTCGGAATCGGTCATGAAATAAGCTGAGAGGTAACCACGATCGAACTGCATACCCTCGACAACGCCGATGTGGGTGTCGCGGCTCTTCGACTCCTCGATGGTGATGACGCCATCCTTCGAAACCTTGCGCATGGCATCGGCCAGCAGCTTACCAATTTCAGGATCGTTGTTGGCAGAGACAGTAGCCACCTGCTCAATCTTGTCGTAATTGTCGTCAACCTTCTCAGCCGAAGCCTCGATGTGCTCCACCACAGCCTTCACGGCCTTATCGATACCGCGCTTCAGGTCCATGGGATTGGCACCTGCGGTGACGTTCTTCAAGCCTTCGCTCACGATGGCCTGTGCCAGGATGGTGGCTGTTGTCGTACCGTCGCCGGCATCGTCGCCAGTCTTCGAGGCCACGCTCTTCACGAGCTGTGCACCTGTGTTCTCGAAGTGGTCCTCAAGCTCCACTTCCTTGGCCACGGTCACACCGTCCTTCGTGATCTGGGGTGCACCGAACTTCTTCTCAATCACTACGTTACGGCCTTTCGGGCCCAGCGTTACCTTTACTGCGTTAGCCAGCTGATCGACACCCTTCTTCAAGAGGTCGCGGGCTTCCATATTGTATACGATTTCTTTTGCCATGATAAAAACCTACCCCCACCCCCTCCCTAAGGGAAGGGCGCTTGGTTAGTTTTGGGGGTTCCAAGCAACCTTAATTATAATATAATAATTTATTTACTATTACCACCCTCCAAGTCTATTCAGACTCCCCTCCCTTGGGGAGGGGCTGGAGGTGGGTGTTAGCCTATAATAGCCAATACATCTGACTGGCGCATAATGAGATACTTGGTGCCGTCGAGTTCCAACTCTGTGCCGGCATACTTGCCATAGAGCACTTCGTCGCCCTCTTTCAGTACCATCTCTTCGTCCTTCGTACCGTTGCCAGCTGCGATGATCTTGCCACGAAGGGGTTTCTCTTTTGCTGTGTCGGGAATAATGATTCCGCCCACCTTTTCTTCAGCCGCTGTGGGGAGTACCAGCACGCGGTCTGCTAATGGTTTGATGTTCATAGTCTAAATGTCTTAAATGTTATTTTAATCAGTTTCAAGTGTCGAGTTACGAGTGTCGAGAATTGACGCTCACCCTATTCTTAACGAAAACCGTGCCAAACTGTCAAGACTGACAATCTGGCACGTTCATGAAGCGACATTCATTCTTTTTCACTCCCTTCATTCAGATAATCAATGGGGAGGCGAGGTCTGCTAGGGATAGAACTTGGCGTAGGATGCACTATTCTTGAGAGCGCACTGGGCGCACGCTTCGGCCGCAGTAACGGCTGTTGTCGTCCGTGCCGTAGACGCTCGAATCGAAGTACAGGTACCGCGCGTAGTCCGCGTAGTCCGAGTAAAGCGTGCGCGACCAGTACTTGCCGTTAGAACCCGCCATCTGGGGCGAACTATCGTAGCGGTACCCCGCAGCAGGCAGGAATATGGAGTTACCGTTCGTCTTGCTCGTAATCTTGCGGCCATTCACGCCGTTCTGCGTCGTCCACTCGGTGGTGGTATAGCTGCTGTTGATGAGTTCCCGGAACTGCTCAATGCTTGGCATTCGCCAAGCCGGTCCCCAGTTCACGTAGGCGGCATCGTCCTCAGGGTCGAGTTCAGTCTTGTTGTCAACTGTGCCATAATTTGAATCCCGGTTATACTTAGTCAGCGAAGTTGATGACCCATTCCACCATTTGTAGGTACTCCAGTTGAAATTTGTCTTCCCACTATCGTAGCCTTCTGTCTCGCCCCATGCGAAGTAGTCGCCATATTCTTCTGGGCTATTCGCACCGATATTGCAGGTGGCCCAAAGAGTCCCGCTTGGCAGGCCGAGATCGACAAATTCATGTGCATCAGGAATCTCTGGCTGTTCTCCTTGCTTTGTATATTTAGTAAAGGTATTTGTTGCATAATCTATTGCCATGAGATAATCAGAAGTTACCTCGTTCAGTACTATCGCTTTAATGGGATTATCGCTGGCATCATAGAATGTAAGGACACCCTGCACTGGGCGGAACTTAAAGGTAGTAGCATCGGGGAAAGTCGTAGTCCCATCTTCGTTAAGAGCAAACGAAGAGTTGTCTGGAGCTACCCATGTTCCTACAACTAAGCTATTGTCCACTTTGTAGGGATCGCCTGCCACATTGATCTTTTCCTGAGGAGCTTTGCCTAGGACAACATTCACCAACGAAGTGACATCGGCAATCGTTACATGCTCGTCATCATTCATGTCACCCTTCAATATCTCCTGGGCACTCACGGCTGTTGCTGCGAAGAGGAGCAACAGGGAAAATAGAGTTTTTTTCATCATTGCTTTATTCATTTACTTATTATAAATCTTTCTCATTTTAGTGACCATTTGCCGCCTAGTAGTGAGCCAACAAGTGATGCCGCAAAGATACGAATAAATATGCTAAAAACAATGGAGAAGAAGATGTTTTTTTATCCGATAGAAAGAAAAATAGTGCTATTTTGCAAAATCAAAAAATAGGAATAGCAGAGCAAGAGGGATGCATACGCGGAACAAAACGAATGGCTTTGAAGGACGAAAGGAATGCTTTTGAAGGACAAAAGCAATGGGTTGTAAGGACGAAAGGAGTGCCTTTAAGGTTCAAAAGCATAGCTCTATATCCCTATAAAGCATTGGTTCTTAGCACATAAAGCATTGAGGTGTAGGGTATAAAGCTATGCATTGCACGATGCGAGGTAAAAGCCTCTGACGACTACCCGCAATTATTGCTCGCCGGCAATGAATTCTTCGATTTGGCTGGCAATCTGCTGCATACCCTTCACAGAAGGATGACCCGACATCTTATCGATGTCGTGCAGGCGGATGCAGGGCACGCCGTAATGCTGGCAGATGGTGAGTACCGAGCTGTTGACCTCATCGCGCAGACCATCGTTGAGGATGAAGTAGATGCGGGTATTGATGTAGCGTTTCGTCATGTACTCCAACATTCGGGCCATGGCCGGACGAAACTGGAAGAGGTTGGCATGGGCGAAGTCGTCGTACTGATAGTCGCCCATGGGAGCACCCGCCCAGCTGTCGTTGGTTCCGGCAAAGACGAAGATGATGTCGGGGCTGCCAAGGTTGGTCATGCGGGTATTGAACGACCGCAACGAATAGTCGGCACCATCGTAGCCGCTATAGCTGATGGTGGAGCCTGAGTAGGAGTTGTTCATGCACAGATGCCATCCCTTACGGCTCAGGAGCTGGTGCCACCACGTCTGCGTGACATCGGTGACATCGGTGCGCTGAGGCTTATTTCCGTTCTGGAAGTACCACGGTTCGTTAGAGGCAGGCTCGATGTAGCCTTCGAACGTTGAATAGGAGTCGCCAAAGATTGTGACCGACTGACTCCAAATAAACGGAGTTACAAGGAAACCAAGTAACAAAGTGACGAAATAGCGTTTCATACTTAAATATCAATTTTCAATTATAAATGATCAATTATCTATTCCCCATGATTTTCCCATCTGGCGTGATGCCTGCCACACTCACTCGTATGCGTGTCTCTCGGCTATTGTTGTAGACGGTCGAACGGAAGTGGCCGTCGGCTCCAATACGGGCATTGGGATTCCAATAGAGCGTTCGGCGGTAATCGGTGGGTTCTGGTGGAAGGGCTTGACTGTAGTCGGGTTGATAGAAGTCGGCAGGTTCGGCAAAGCCTGGCAACAGGTAGCGACGGTCGCGATAGGTGGTTTGAACGCCATTGTTGGGAATGGTCTCATAGACGAGCGTGATGTCGTCGCGGTTGACGCTGACCGTGTAGAGGGAGTCGGGATTGCGAGGCTCGTAGTCGGTGTAGAAGCGGAAGTTGCGCAGACGGCGCAGGTGGAGATCGTTGAAGATGGCTCCCTCGGCCCGATTCTTGATGCTCTCCTCCACCGACTGATAGTTCTGATAGAAGGTGTACTGGCGGCTGAGCTCACTGCCTTCGGCCAAACGCGCGCGAACATTATAAAATTTGTAGCGCCCCATGTTGCCATAGAGGGTATAGCAAGCCGTGAAAGGGAAACGCCCCATGTTGACCAATCCCCACGAGAGACCGCGATCGGTGGCCAGGTTGTAGAGGTCGTAGGCATCGACGACGTAGGCAGGCTTGGAATAGTCGATGGACCTGCGGCCACGACGACGCGCATTGACGTTGACCTGCGAGAGCGTGTGGTCGCCATCGAGACGTGAATTGCTGAGGTCTTCATCAGTTTCCACGCCTGCAGTAGGCACATAGTCGGGTTGATGCTGTTCGTACCAACTGTATTCACGGGCAAAGACAGGATAGAACAAGTCGCGCTTCACATAGAAATCGGCATAGGAATCTTCGTCGAGCATGCCCTTGACCTTGCCCGACTGCATGCTCTTCTTCAGCGAGTCGCGCCGCTCATAGGCCTTCATGAAGAGGATGGCCGTGCCATAGTAAGGTGGCAATTCGAACGTGAAGTGCCCTCCATCTTTGGTTTCCTGGACTGCACCGACCGTCTGGCCATCGGCCACCAACTCTGCCTCAACAAGAACCTCGTGGCGAAGGGAACCATGATTGACACCAAGCACGGAGTTCTCGATGTTGGCAAAGTCGGGCTCTTCAACAACGGAAGTCTCTTTGGCAGCAGCATCGTTGACTTCCTCGCTGGGTTCGGGCTCTTCAAAGGTGCCACCCGTGAACAATCCGGAATTACTCTCGTTGACGCGCTGCTGCTCCTGGAATACCGTCTCACGACTGTTGAGCGCTGCTATCTGGTCGCGTTGCATGGTCTCCAAGCCCAGCATCTTATGGACGGAACCATCTATGGTGAGCGAACGCTCGGGCGTGTAGCGCAATGACTTCACGGGCCGATAGCGCCGCCAACCCTGAACCATCATCAAAAGATCAAGCCGCGAACGATGCTCGGCATCATCGCTCTCAAAATAGTAAGCGGGATGGGCAACGAAACCTTTGAGGTCGGACGTGAGCAACAACTCGCTCAGCATGGAACCGTCGGCATAGGTGAGGTCGTCGGTATGGGCATCGCGAATGGAGACGGAGATAGGCATGTCCGAAACGTCTTCAGACAATGGCGAGGAAGGAGAAAGGGCCACGTCGAGGGGAATGGGCTCATAGGGATCGAAGTCGGTCTTGCCTGCAGTACTGACGAGCAACGGCACTTCCATGTCGTGGTTGTTGACAAAGAACAACCTTGAAGCAAGGATATTGCGATTGGCATCGAACACCAACAGCTCGTTGACACCCGTGGGAACTGATTGAAGTGGAAGAGTGAGCGCGCCCTGCACGGGAGTAGTAATCTTCTGGAAGCTGACCAAGCGACCACGACAAAGCACCGCCACAGCCAACGATTGTCCTTGGAAGGAAGGTGAAAAGCCGAGGGAGACATCGCGGTCAGAGAGTTTCAGGGTGACGCCCTCGCGCTGAGCCTTGGGAAGGTTGAAGGAGTAGTCCTTGCCGCGCCACGTGAAACGGGCCTTGAGACGACCGCCCTCACCTTTCCTCTCTGCACTCTCAACCAAAAACGAGCCTCGCCCCATGTAGTCAGTAGCGATGGGAGTACCGTCGGAGAGAGTTCCGCTGAGGTCAACAGCCTGTCCGTACTGATCGGTCAGCTCAAAGGCAACACGCGAGGAAAGGCCTTCAACAAGTTGTCCGCCTTCGGGATAGAAATGACAACGGAGTTCCTCCTTAGGCAGGCGACGGACATCCTGCTTCGGACGCTGATACATGTACTTGGCATCGTAATCGCCACGACGATCGGGTTTACTGTAGACAGGCAGGACACGAGAGAAAAGCCCGTCCCACTCGCGGAAGAAGTCGGCAGCCATCTGATTGTTATAGAAGAGGTGACGGTCGTCGCGGGTATAGTGGCGATGGCCAACGTTGAAGTTGAGCATCCAACGCGTGTAGGCACGAAGTTCGTAGTAGCCAGAGTAGAGAGAGTCTTGAAGAACGAATTGCCCGCAGGTGAAGCCATGACTGCTGACGATGATGCGCTGGCGCTCGACGACAAGTCCATCGGGCGAGAGCAACTCCACGTAGAGCAGACGGCTCATGTCGGTGGGCTGGAGGTTGTCGGCACGCAACACATAGGCTTTATACCAGAGCGTGTCGCCAACGAAGTAGCACGTATTGTCGGTATGGAGATAGACCTTCTCCTGCACTTGAGCGTTTTGCTCAAGTGCCTGCTGCAAGTCATCGAAGCCATTGGCATTGGCTACGGCGGCCACTATTGACAATACGAGTAATAAAAGACTCCTCATCATCTCTTCAAATGAATAGATCGAAGATGCAGCGAATTATTTAGAAATCGCCTCAGCCACGATGCGCGCCATCTGGCCTGCACCTTCACGAGTAGGATGGATGCCGTCGCCCTGCATCTGCCGCTTGTCGTCGTTGCGGAAGAGCGAATGCAGGTCGATGATGCTGCAACCATTCTTTCGAGCCACATCCTGAAGGATGGGGATGATTTCGGTTGTGATGGTGTTATCGTTGATGCCCCACGAATCCTTGAAGGCAGGTATGGGGGTAGCGATGAAAATACGGGGCTTAGTTGGCTGGGTTCCCTTCTTCAGTCCGACAGCATAAGGACGGCGCAAGGAGTCAATCATCTGCTGCAGGTCGCGGCGGAACTCACTTCCATGCTGCCAGTTATAGGGCTTAGAATCGTTGGTGCCCAGCTTGATGACGACAACATCGGGACAGAAAGCCAACGCATCGCGCCAAGCCTGCTCCTGCATGTAGGGATGATCGCCCTTGTTGAGCAGCGTGCGGGCGCCAACGCCAAAGTTGCGAACGAGGTAGCTATCGCCCAACTGGCGTTGCAGCTGTGCGGGGTAGCCATTGAGTTCGCCCATGTAGATGCCTGAACCATCGGTAATGCTATTGCCAATGCAAGCCACACGAATGGCATCGGCACGAGGCGACTTCAGGTGGGCAAGCCAATAGTTGAGATCGCTGATCATCTGCCCGTGATGCGCGAAATTGTCGCGGAAACCCCATCCGTGACCGCCTGTCGGATAGACATAAAGCGAGCAGTCGTTGCCAGCCATCTGCATAGCAGAATAGTAGGCAATGCCATTGGTGACGGGAGGTACTGTGCCATCGTCGTTGGAAGTCAGCACCAAGGCAGGAGGCGTGAGGTGACGACGAACGGCACGATTGCTGGAAAATTCGCGCACAAGAGCTTCATCGCTACGACCTTCGCCCAAGAAGCCCATGACAGATCCGCGATGGGTCTGACGTTCGTCCATCGAGATAACGGGATAGAACAGTATGGAGAAATTGGGGCGTGCTTCGAAAGGTGCATGGGTACTGACGGCCGATGCCAGATGGCCACCTGCGGAGAAGCCCATAATGCCAAGGTCGTTGGGATTGACACCCCACACAAGGGCACTATCGCGAACAAGGCGGAACGCTTCATAGGCATCGCCAAGAGGAATATTGCGGTCGCCATTAGGCATGCGATACTTCAACACAAAGAAGGCGATGCCCTTGGCATTGAAGAACTGTGCCCAATTGTGTCCTTCGTGAGACATGGCAAGATGGCTATAGCCGCCACCGGGACAATCGATGATGGCACGGCCTGAAGGCATCTCGGGCAGATAGCAAGTGAGCATGGCTACATCGATGCCGCCATCGTTTTCGCTTAGAGGAACAATAGGTGTGGAACTACGGTCGCTCAGGACAAGTGTGAACTGACGGGCCGTCTGCGAGAAAGCTGCCAGCGACATCAGGCAGCAAAGGGCCAATGATAAAAGTTTCTTGATTTTCATTGTTATGTTGGCTTTAAGATGATTCAAAGACCGCACTGCTGGTGGAACTCAACTTCCACGATGCGAAGCTTGACCTCGCCCTTGGACATACGGACGCGATCGAGTTCACCTGTTGCACCACCAGCCAACTCCTTAATTTCGCCAAAGGCGGAACTGTTCTGGACAGGTCCCAACATGCGAATGGTCAGTTGGTCGGTGCTGACGGGGTTGTCTATGGGTATGTGGACATAACCGAGCGTTGCGTAAGTCATACCTTCCCAAAGCAATTTCTTGCCTGCATAGATGGCGAGAGGATAGCATTTGTTGCGCCAACCGGTGAGTTTCAGCACGACTTCATTGACAAGTGCACGACGCGAGAGCTGGTAGGTGACCCATGCATGCTCCGACAATCCATCGCTCGCCCATTCGGAGAGTTCGTTGTCGTCGTAGCTATTGGCCACGGAAGCGACATTACTACCAGCTGTAGCACCAACGATGTCAATACCCAGAGAAACATCGTGGTAGGAAGGAGTGGATGGTGTGGCGCCACGAGAGAGATTCAGAGGCAGAGGCATATTAGTATGATGCGAGGTTTGCATCGTGATGGTGACAGGCGTCATGCCTTCTGCAGCACAACAAACGGTAATCTCACCAGCCGTCGTGGTGCTACGAACCAACACACGATTGACACCACACTCAACAGGAAGACTCATCTGGCGAATGTAGTTGTCGAAGGCCGACGGTTTCTCAGGACCATCGAGCAGAGTGCCCTTGCCTATTTCTGATTTCGGGTTTCGGGTTTCGAGTTTCGAGTTTTCGTACGGCCACGAACCCTGTGGCGTGGCAATGCCGCCCAACCACTCGACCTCGCCCCAATAGTTGAAATGAACCATACGATTGTCGAGCGGGCAACGACGTCCCTGCTTGTCAACGACTTCAACTTCGACAATGGCCATATCGGCCCCATCGGCTTGGAAGCCATTTGGATTCTCAATCGTAGTGAGCTTCAGGTGGTGAGGTTCACCTACGGTTTCAATAGAATAACGGCTGACCTCCCTACCCTCTCGATAGCTGACAGCCTTGAGCGTACCAGCCTCAAAGGGGATATTGGCAAACGTAAAGAGATACTGAAAACGACGAACGCCCTTGCCCAATGAGCGCCCGTTCAGGAAGAGTTCGACTGCATCGCCCGTAGAGACGACATGCTTCGTGAGCACTTGCGAAGGCTGATAATTCCAATGGCCGACGATATAGGTGCGGTCGTGCTCGGGTTCAACCCATCCGTCCCACATCACCTGATGAGCATAGAAAGCATCCTTGGGCAAACGCATGGCATCGGTGACACCACTGGTACGATAATTCGACTCACCTCGAAAATGTGTATTGGTGTCGGAGAAGACTATCTTTGCCCCACCGCTATTCACGCGTCGACCTGTACCCGGGCGTTCCAACCAATAGTCGTACCAACGGCGAACCATCTCGACTGCGAACTCATCCATATTGTGATTGTACTCGCGGGCAGGTGCATTGCGATAGAGAGGACCTGCACCCTCCTTGTGATAGGGATAGCTCCACTCATCCCAATATTTACGAAGCCCTTCGTCGCGACAATACTCCATCTGCCACATGGGATGCTTCTGCGACTTATTGACGTAGAGCATCTCACCTCCATACTCGGCTTCGTCGATGTCGAGCATTTCACGAGAGCCTATGGCACGTCCACCGTAAGGATCGAAGCGATCGCGAACGGCCTTCAGCTCGAGCATGTGGTCACGCGAAATGGACTCGTTGCCTCCCTCGTAGAAGAGGATGCTGGGATTGTTGCGATTGTAGATAATGGCATCGCGCATGAGTTCGACACGTTGCTCCCAACGACGACCTTCAACGTCTTTCTCTGCATCGCCGGCAGGCATCGCCTGAATAAGGCCCACACGGTCGCACGACTCAACGTCCTGCTTCCAAGGCGTCACGTGCATCCATCTGACCAGATTGCCCCCCGACTCCACCATCAGACGATTGGAGTAGTCGCTCATCCATGCAGGCACGCTCATGCCGACTCCAGGCCATTCGTTAGAAGTACGCTGGGCATAGCCATGCATCATGATGACTCGGTCGTTGAGCCAAATCTGACCATCGGCGAAATGCGTCTTGCGGAAGCCCGTGCGGGTAATGACCAAGTCATTCGAAGCAGTCGCCGTCTCAAGTTTATCACGCAGATAGGTCTCCACCGTGTAGAGATAACCATACCCCCACGACCAGAAATGCAACCCCTGCACTTCTTCCGCGGCCTTGACAACACCTGTTTCCCCTGGTTGCAGGGTAATGATGGTGTCACCATTGAAACCAGCTACCTTGTTGCCATCTGCATCTTTTATTACGACCGTCAGGAAGAATCTGCGCTCTTTTGTGTCGTCGTTCTTCACCTGACTCTCCACATGAATGGTAGCCTTGTGGTTAGCAATGTTGAAATCGGTGGCATAGACATAGGTTCCCGTGGTGCCGAGGTTGGAATAAAGCGGAAGTGTCTGATAGAGCAATCCGGTAGTGTGGAGCCACACATTTTTTGGAATGCCGCCGTAGTTGGCGTTGAAGTTCTTGTTGTTCCATTGGAAGTTAGACTCAGTGGAGCGCTCATGATAGTTCCAACTGTTGTCGGTACGTACTGCCAATACGTTCTCACCTTGAACGATGTAAGGTGTCAAGTCGAAGCCAAAGGCCATGACTCCATTCTCTGACAAGCCTAAGTAGTGACCGTTGAGATAGACGTCGGCACCAAAGCGTACGCCCTCGAACTCGACGAAGAACTTGCGGTCTGCGGTTTCATCGATGTTGAAGTGTTTACGATACCAAACGATAGTATCAGATAGCTGGGCACAGGCGATGCTGAAAGCTTCTTCCTCGTTCCATGCACGTGGCAAGGTAATAGGTCGCCATTGGTGATCGTCTATCCCAGGAATTTGTCCATCTTCCACATCGCCTACTTGCATAAGCCAATTGCCGTTGAAAGAGATCCTCTCCCTTTCAACGGCATTGATACTCTGTGCAATAACGAGCAGCAAAGTGACTAATAGGCACTTTTTCATACACACACTATTTCACTACGATCTTGCGACCACGAACGAAGTAGATGCCACGAGACAGCCCTTGCAGCGAGCTTGCATTCTTGCGAACAAGCTGACCCTTGGCATTATAGACATCGACCGGCTGACCGTCCTGATCGTTATTGAAGAGGCCCTCAATACCCAAATCAACCACCACGAAGAGCAATCCTTCGCTGATGCGGCTCGTGTCCCAACCCAGACCAGAACCGATGACTGGCAAATCGAACTTAGGTGAACCGGCAAACGACGTAGCCTCGAAGATACGGATGGAGTCGCCCTCGGCCAAAGAATGGCTGTTGGAGAGGAACACCTTGATGGTTCCGTTCATCGTGAGGCGGTTGATGCCACGCAAACTTGTGCAACCGTTGTTCACGGACGAAGCGCAGCGAACAGCTCCCACCACGTAGGTACTATTGGCATTGAACACGACGTTCTTATTGTCGACGTTCATCACGCCAGAGGTAGAGGTCTTGTTGGAGCCCACCTGCAGGGTTCCGTTGATGGTGTAGGCTGAATTCTTCAGCGTTCCAAAACTGGTGGTGACACCCGACAGAACGGCCCCTTGGTCAACAGTCAGCGAGCCTGTACCGAGCGATGCCGACGAGCTGATGCCGAGTTCTCCTTCCTTGACGGCCACATTACCCGTCGTCGACCAGACACCCTTGACGGTCATCTTGCCCGTTCCAATCTTCTGGAAGAGGGCGTTCGACGTCACCTTGCCATCGAACGTAAAGTTTTCATCGTTACCTACACGCCAGGTGTTGGCGCCCACGCTGCTGCCGTTGCTGAACGTACACGAGCCACCAAGGTTGCCCGAACCCGTGACCTTACCGATGGTGAACGTCTTGCCCGAGTTCTGAACCTCAACGCCCGAAGCGATGTCGAATGTGCCATTGGGGCATCCGCCTGCCGTGTTGAGTGTGAAGCGCAACAGCGCTGGGTCGTCGAGACTCGAAGTAGGCTTGATGGTGCCGGCAAAGTCGGTAAAGTTGCATTGCACAGGAGTACGTGTGGCATAGTAGTTAGTGCCCTTCTCCGTGACGCAATAGATGGTGAGCGTGCCTTCGCCCGTTATCTTGTTTGAATAGGTAGAACGGTTGGCCATATACCATGAGCCCGACTTGCCCTTAGGCACGTTGACTGCATAGCTGGTGCCGGTGTTTTCGCGGAGTGAACCACCCTGATAGACTACGTTCTTGGCCGGTACGTTGGCATTGATGCACTGAACGGTACCTGCAGCAATGGCGAGCGTGTCTAGTGTGGGATTAGCCACGTTTAGCTTCATCCAGCCGCCACCTTTCTTCGTCAGTTTGGTGCCTGAAACGGCCTTGTCGATGATGAAGTCGGCCGAGTTCTGAATGACACCGCCCAGAGCAGACTCCATTCGCATAAAGGAACCTTGCGTGACGGCTGTCGAGGTACGAAGCTCACCGCCGTTCTCCATGACGAACTTCAGGTTGCTGGTACCTACGCCACCCAGACTACCCGTTGCCTTAGTAGAATTTGAGAGTGTCGAAATGATGACGGCACCACCGGATATGCGAGTGCCACCCGTATAGCTATTCTCGGTCTTGATGTTAAGCGTACCAGTGCCCCGTTTGACGAGTACCGACTTGCCGACAATAGAGCCATTGCCGCTGAAGACATAAGGCTTCGTGTTGTCGACTATGATAGAGTCGGCTTCGAGTTCGCCGGCAAGAGTCACGTTGAACTGCTGGGCATCGTCGGTGAAGAACACTTTGTCGCCACTGACAAAGACATCGGCACTCTCGCCATCGGCACCAACGAAGTTCTCGTCGACGCCAAGGTTCCACGTGCCGCTTTCTGTGCCGTTCCAATAGACGGTTCCGGGATCGCGCAAACCCTCAACTTGAAGATAGAGTTTGCCATCTTCCAGAACGAGTTGCGCCTTGTGGGTATTACCCAGCCCCGTGACGTTCACCTTTGTGAGATCGCCTTCAACTTTTGCGATGTTGCCAATCAGATAGCGCCCAAGAGCGATTTCGGCATTGGCTCCCTTATGGGCAACAAACTCGAAGACTGGTTCCATGTACTTAGGTCCATACTGCCAGTTCTTGGTCTCGATGGTCAGGAGGTTGGCGTTCAATTGGTCGGCTGTCATGCCCTCACTGAAGACGTCGAAGACGACACGAGCGCCAAAGCCCAGCTTCAGCGTGTCGGTCGTGATGGAACCAGCCTTGTCGGCACCACCGGGACGCAGTTTCGAGTCGTAATCCATCTTGATGCTACGGAACTGACCTCCATCGGAGTTGAGTTCGGCAAAGCGGTTGAGCCACAACGACGAATGCAGCAGTTTGCCATCGAAGTTGAGCACGCCTGCCCACACGTCGGTATTGCCTGTGTAGTTCTGCTCGACAGCAGGCAGCGTCAAGATTCCGTCACCCTGCTTCACCAGCCGCATGTCGCCGGCAAAGGCACCGCCCTTCACGTTGCAGGAGTAGTAGACATAGTTGATGAGGGGATTGCCGCTGGTATTGTTACTGTTGGTTCCCTGCACCCACGAAGGTACGTTGAAGGTAGCCACAAAAGGTTTGGCCCCGTCGGCAACGCTGATTTCGGTATTGTTGGTTTCACAGACAATGACGTGCTGCCCGTCGTTGGCCGATGTGATGGAGCCGCCGTTGGCTATCTCCGTACGACCGGTCATCGTGAGTGGCGGTGGAGCTACGGTGATGCCTTCCAGCTCACCGATGAAGTAACTGGCGTGAGGCGGTTGATTGTAGCCAACGCTCTCCCACACCATGCCCTGACGATACTGATGGTCGTGCCAGAGCGTATAGTTGCGATATTGGGTGGGGATGTTGGTCGTGTAGACGCGGATGTATTTGTTGTCGGAAGTGCGCGCGATGATTTCCTCGCGCCAGTCACCAAGGATGTCGCCTGTTGCCGAAGGGGTGTTCTTGGTCCAGTTGCAGTTGGCGGTGCCATCAGCCGTGAACACGATGGAGCCATCAGCCTTGAACACGCGCGAAGCACCCTCTCGCGAGCTGGCTCCGTCGAGTCCTTCTTCAAGCAGGTCGCCGTCCCAGTAGATGCGGAAATTATTGGTGAATCCGCCTGGGCCACCTGAGATGACCTTATCGCTCACACACGAAATAGTGCCCGACTGGCTGGAGTGTCCGATGGCACCCGGGTAGGCATTGGAAAAGTTGCCGCAGAGGGCACGTCCGTCGTCGTCAGTCGACTGCAGTCGGTAGTAGATCTTCGACGTTGTAGCGTCACGATAGTTCATAGCGGGTTCATCCTCATTGCAGGCGAAAATCTCCTGCCCGTGACGATAGGGATCGAAGTCGGAGCAATGCTGGGCGTCGCCGTGTCCGAGTCCGGTTGTGGAGAGGCCCTTGCCATTGTCGTCGATGACCATTGAGCCGAAGCATATCTCGTCGCGACCATCCCAGTCGACATCGGCAATTCCGTAGTTATGATAGCCGTTGCCGTACCAAGGATCGCTCCAGCCATTGTTGTTGAGCCACTCCCAATAGAGGGTCAGCTGATGGGTGGCGGGATTGACGCTGAAGGCCTTCATGTGGTGCTTTGTGTAGCAGCCGCGCCCGAGGAAGATGAACGGATGGCGACCATCGAGGAAGGGTGCTCCGAAGTAGTGCTTGGTGGAGCGATGCCCGTAGCCGTCGCCCCAGTCGTTGGCATTGCCGCGGGGCAGTGGATAGGTCATCCACAAGGCCCCGTTTGCACCTATGGGGTAAGGTTTGCCGGTTGCGCCCTCGAGATAGAGCAGATACTCGGCACCCGTGTTGGTATAGGTCATGTTGGCCGTCTGAGTGACGGTGTTGCGTGTGTTGACGCTCATGTTGCCGATGTTCTGCGTCGTGCCGTCGGCATAGTGAATGATCATGTTGTCGGCACCACGCATAAGCACTTCGGCCTTCCCGTCGCCGTCCCAGTCGTAGCCCACGGCATCGTACTGCTCGTCAGGACCGCTCACCATGTTAGGTCCGAGGTCGATGTACCACAGGCGCTCGCCCTTGATTGTGTAGCACTCGATGTGATTGTAGGCAGAGTCGTTGGCTACGGAACTGCCGTCGGGCGAATAGTTGCGCTTGACCAGGAACTCAGAGACGCCATCGCCATCGACGTCGGCCAACGCGATGTCGTTGATGTTGTAGTCGTTGGTGATGTTGGTGCCACGACGCGAGTAGATGGGCTTCACGGCAAACTGGATGTACTGCTGGTTAAGGCGCACCACCGTTGCACACTTCTCCTGTTCAACACCATTGACGACGGCAGCCACCTGATACTTCGAGCCGCTCCTGCCGGCCGCGTCGAGATAGCAGGACACACTGAGGGGCTTGTCGTTCACCTTGGTTCCATCGCGATAGAGGTTGAACTCGGTGCCATAGTACTCTTCGCCGAAGAGTCGCCAACTGACGAAGCTGCCACTACCCGACTGGGCAGGAATGGCCACAAGACCTCGGTCAAGAATGTCGGTCGTACGCTGTGCGCTTATGCCCAGAGAGCCCAGGAGCACAAGCATTGTCATGAAGATTTTTTTCATTTTCAAGTATCTGTTTAGTTGTTTAATCAAGATTGATTTGGCAAAAGTACGAAAAAAATTACATATTCGTGTCGTTTTGCCACTTTTTAACACGCACGCGTTTTTAACACGCACGCGCGAAAACTGATTAGATGCGACGTCGTTTGGGAGACGGCGCATCCCAACATGAACAAAGAGATGATGAGGAAGTGGGACTTCAGTTGCCGTCGGGCTTGCGAAGCTCATAGAGGTGGGAGTCGGGCCAAAGGAAACTCTCAGCGGCATCAGGTACGGCTGCCGAGAACCCTGTCCAGTCAGGCCGCACATGATCAGCCAGCGGGAGTGCCAGCTCCTTCATGCCCTGCACCACCATCTTGGCCACCTCGTAGGCTCCATAGGGATTGAAGTGGGTATTGTCGGCCAGCGGTTTCGTCTGCCCGGGGAAGGTGTTGGCGGCATAGTGGACGAGTGCCTGCTTGGAGCCTTCGTAGCCGAGCGTCTCGAAGAAGGTGCGCGTCATGTCGTGAAGTTCTATGACGGGAACATTCTCGCGGCGGGCCACCTCGCGCATGGCGTCAGGATAGTCGCCGTGAGTCTCAACGATGTGCTGGCCGCTATTGTCGAAGGCACGGCGCTGTGTGGGCGTACAGAACAGGATGGTGGCTTGCTTCTGGCGTACACCATCAATGAATCGTTTCAGGGCATAGGCGAAGTTGTAATAGGCTCCTGCACCAGCCGAGCGTTCCTTCTGGTCGTTGTGCCCGAACTCGCACACCACGTAGTCGCCCTTGCGGATCGTGGAGAGTATCTTGTCGAAGCGACGCTGAGCAAGGAACGAGTTGGCCGTCAGCCCACTCTCGGCATAGTTGGCCACGCTGACCTCGGCATCGAACCATCGGGGTATCATCTGTCCCCACGATGCCCAGGGTTCATATTCCTGGTCGACAACTGTGGAATTGCCGCAGAGGTAGAGTGTCGTAGCGGTGGTGTCGCGCTCAATGAGCACACGGCTCACCAACGGGCAGGCACCGCAGAATTCCAACGTCAGCGAGTCGTCCCAGTTGACGTAGTAGCGCTCGCGATCCTTGATGCGGATGGAATCACAGGGTGATTGACCATTGCCCGATTGGCTGTTGACCTCTTCAGTGGGATAGATGTAGGGCGATCGCTTGTTGACCACAAAGGTGAGCGTCTTTGTCTGGCCTTTCTTCGTCGGCTGGGGCTCGAAGAACAAGCGGCGTGACTCGGCCCTGACGGCTGTCTCACCAGCTTTCTTGCGGCTTCCAATGGTCACACTGACGCGATAGTTGCCGTCGGGCACCTTCACGGAGTAGCGGAAGGGCTGGCCTTGCGGCTGGCGGCTCAGGTCGACATCGAACGACTGGGCGTTGGCCACAAGCGTGACCAGAAGCATCAAGCCCGTCAACAGGATATTTCTTTTCATCATGGTTCGTTGTGCTTATTTGATTATCTATTTCGCCTCGCCGTTGATCTTGACATTCTTCACCGTAGTGTTCTCAATCAACGCACCATCGAAAGCTCCACGCTCATCGCTGACGTCAATGTCCTCGAAGGTGAAGTTGCGGAGGCGATACTTATCGCTCGTGCCCACGTCGAAGAAGTTGCGGCACTTCATACGGATGTTCTTCATCGTTATGTCGTTGCACTCCGAAAGTGGCATGTCGGGGCGGTCGCCAGGCTGGAAGAACTGCGTCCAGGGGCGCACGACGAGGAAGCTGCCCGTGCGGCCCGTCACGTCGCTGACGCTGACGTACTCGTAGTGCTGGGGCGTATCGGGACGCATCTTCAGCCAGAGCACGCGGTTGGCATCATCGGCATGACAGTTGCGCAGGACTACGTTGCGGTCGTGGAGCGACTCGCTGCCCAGCGTCAGACAGCCATGAACACGGCCGTAGTGGCACCGTTCGATGAGGATGCGCTCGCAGGGGCCGTTCTCGGGCATCTGGTCGGCCCATGTGCCCTTGCCGCCCTTCAGCACAACGGCATCGTCGCACACATGCATATAACACCCTCTGACGACAATGTCGCTGCAGACATCCAAGTCAATGGCATCCGAGCTGGGTGCACCGTGCTCACGGCCGGCGAAGTCGAACACGCCGCCTGTCGGTGCATAAATAAAGCAGTCAAGATAGCGAACGCGCTCGCAGCGGTAGAGATGGTTGGTCCAGAAGGGCGAGTTGATGGTGCGCACACCCTGTACGGTGACGTTGCGCGAATTGGAGATGTAAACAAGACGGGGCCGCTGGGCATCCTTGTTTGTGCACTGGGGATTCCACTCGCGCCTGATCCAGAACTCCTGCCAGTAGGCCCTGCCGTTGCCGTCGATGGTGCCTGGACCTACGATTGTGAAACCGTCGAGCCCGTCGGCATTGACCAGTGCGGGAAAATAGCGGCAGGTCTGCCCTTCAATGCGCGTCTCGCACACGGGGAAGTCGCTGATGCGATCGCTACCCTTCAGCCGTGCGCCTTGCTTGAGCCACAGATGGGTACCCTGACGGAAGTGGAGTGCACCACTGAGGAAGACGCCTTCGGGCATCACCACCACGCCCCCACCCTGCTTGGCAGCCAGGTCGATGACGTGCTGCAGCTGCTGTGTCTGGATGCGCAGCGAGTCATTGGCCACCACGCCATAATCAGTCACCAGGTACTGGCGTCCAAGCGTCTCCACGCTGACGCGTGTCGTGTCCATGAACCAAGCTTCCATAGGCGTTCCGTCGGGCCATGTGGGAGCTGGCTGCTGCCGTTTCTTCGCCTGCAGGCTCAAAGTGAGTGTCAGGAGCAGGCATAGTATTGAGAGGATTCGTTTCATATATTGGTTAGCAAAAAGAGGTTCAGCATGTTCGTTACTTTCTGATGCAAAATTACGAAATAAATTTGAATCCACAAAATCTGGGGGTTCGCTGCTCGTGAAAATCTGTTAAAGGAGCGGGATTGATTTGTTAATAAATGTTGGTTCACTGATTGTCAGTCTGTTAGCAAATGATTCTTCAGGAAGTTTACCTGAATAATTGGAACACGTTCCTGAAGGTATAGGCCGAACGAACAGTTGAACAGTTATTTTCCGTGAGAGTGTAAAGAGGATTAATAATTATATATATATATAATTATTAATAGCCTTGTTCGCACACACAAAAAAACTGTTCAACTGTTCGTTCGGGGTATCCAACGTTTTTCTTGACATTTTTCTAACTGGGAAAGTTTTCTATATGTACTGATATAGTTGACTTCATACAATACGTTGGCAAAACATACATAGCGAATAATCAGCACAAACTTATGCCTTACATGCGTAAAAGGCATGATTACTATATATAGAGATATGCTTTCTACAGGGTTTGGAGCTATGCTCTGCGGGGCATAAACGATGCCTTCAGGGCACAAAAAGCAATGCTATGTACGGCTCACGATAATGTCTTCAGGGCTCAAAAGGATGCCATAAACGGCTCAAAAATGACGCCATCAAAACACGAAACAAATACTATGCACGGCACAAAGGCACCCTCCGCCACAAACAACGGGGAAGCAGTCGCCAACCAGCAACCAGGCAGTGATAACGCCAATCGACTATACTGACGTGACGCTTTTTCTCAATAGCCTTAACTATCTGTTGGGCAACCATTTGCGGCTTCAGCTTCAATGGATAGTTCTGCCCGTCAATGAGAGCCGTATCGACGAAACCAGGACGAATATCGGTAATGCTGATGCCGAGTCGAAGGTTGGTCGAGAGCTGTTCGAGGGCTTCAAGATAGGTATTCTGGAAAGCTTTCGTGGCACTATAGGAGGGTGCGGGACCAAGTCCTTTCGTACCGGCAATCGACGAAATGGCAACGATATGACCGCCCTTAACCGAAGAAGAATCGGAACTTCTTGGCGAAGAATCATTTTTACTGTTATTTGAGAAATTATCAAGATTATTTGACGGGAAAACAGAATTTTCCGACGATTCTTCGTTCAATTTCTCGTCGTTTAAGCCACGAAAATAGCGAAAAGCAGCATCAATCATGCGCGTAAATCCCACTCCGTTGGTCATTACGGTTCGTAACTCGAGATCGGCATCGAGGGCCACATTCTGCCACCCAATGCCCGACGAGTGGACATAGACGTCCATTCCGCCAAGCTTACGGACAAGCGTCAGCAAACGTCCTGCAGCATCTTCGCTCGTCACATCAATCTGTTCAGCAACAGCCTGTTGCGGAAATTCACTGCACAACTCGTCCAAGGGCTCCTTACGCCTTGCCGCTACACCTACGCGCCAGCCTTTCCGGAGCAACTGACGGGCAACCTCACGGCCCATTCCTGACGACGCACCCATGACGACAACACGTCCTTTCAATTCGTAACTTTCAGTTTTCATGCCACAAATTTACGATTTTCTGCCCATAAAGTGAAGTTTTTTGCACGAAATGTTGCCGTTTCGAAGAAAAAATTCTATCTTTGCAATCTATTATGGGTGTTTTTCCGACTGCGAAAGCACCGTTTGAAAGCTTTGCTAATTCGTAACAATTTATAGCTTAAAAGAAACAAATTATAACTTAATAAGAAAAGAACGCATATGAAAGACTTTTTCAAGTATGTGCTGGCCACGATTGTCGGCATTGTGATTCTCGGACTCATCATGGCCATCCTTAGCGTCATGAGCCTCGTTGGAATGGTGGCATCGGGCGAAGCGACCAAGAACGTCAGCGACAACTCTGTGCTCGTCATGGAACTGAAGGGCAGCATGGAGGAGATGTCGGGCAATGACGTGATGGCTCAGTTCCTGGGCTCAGAGGCAAGCACAACCGGCCTACACGAGACGCTGCAGGCCATCAGCAAGGCTAAGAACAACGACAACGTGAAAGGCATTTATATTGAGGCAGGAAGCTTCTCGGCCGACTATGCCTCGCTGCAAGAAGTGCGCAACGCACTCCTCGACTTTAAGAAGGCTGGCAAGTGGGTGGTCGCATATGCCGACACCTACACACAGGGTGCCTACTATCTCTGTTCGGTGGCCGACAAGGTGTGGCTGAACCCGCGTGGCACTCTCGACTGGCACGGCATCGCTTCGCAGCCCATGTTCGTCAAGGATCTGCTGGCCAAGGTAGGCATCAAGATGCAGGTCGTCAAGGTGGGTAAGTATAAGAGTGCCACCGAGATGTACACCGAGGACCACATGAGCGACGCCAACCGCGAGCAGACGCAGGCCTACATCGACGGCCTCTGGCGAAACGTGGTGAAAGCTGTCAGCGAGAGTCGCAAGATCAGCGTCGACTCGCTGAACGCCTATGCCGACCGACTGGTCATCTTTGAAGGTCCTGAAGCATTGCAGAAACTCAAGCTTGTCGACGGTCTGCTCTTCCACGACCAGGTGAAGGCAGAAGTGAAGAAGCTCCTCAAACTCGACGACGAAAAGAGTATCAAGCAACTGAGCATCAGCGACATGCAGAACGTGAAGCAGAAGCACAACGGCGAAAAGATTGCCGTCTACTATGCTTATGGCGACATTGTCGATGCACCCGCCGAGGGCATGCTCATGGGTGGCGGTCATCAGATCGTTGGCAACGAGGTAAATAAGGACCTGCAGCAGCTGGCCGATGACGACGACGTCAAGGCTGTCGTACTGCGCGTCAACTCGCCTGGCGGCTCTGCCTATGCTTCTGAGCAGATTTGGCACCAGATTGAACTGCTGAAGGCCAAGAAGCCCGTCGTCGTCTCCATGGGCGGCTACGCTGCTTCGGGCGGCTACTACATCAGCTCGGGATCTAACTACATCTTTGCCGAGCCCACCACGCTGACGGGCTCCATCGGCATCTTCGGCGTATTCCCCGACCGCTCGCAACTCATGACGCAGAAGCTCGGACTGAAGTTCGACGAGGTGAAGACCAACCGCAACGCGGCCTTCGGCTCCGGTGCACGCCCCTTCAACAGCGAAGAACTGGGCTATCTGCAGAACTATATCAATCAGGGCTATGAGCTGTTCCGCAAGCGCGTTGCCGACGGGCGCAAGATGAGCGTCGAAGAGGTGGAAGCCAACGCCCAGGGACACGTCTTTACGGGCGAAGATGCCCTAAAGCTCAAACTCGTCGATGAGCTCGGAGGACTCGACAAGGCCATTGCGAAGGCTGCACAGCTGGCCAAGCTCGACGAATACTACACAGCCGCCTACCCCGCTCAACCCAGCCTGCTCGACCAGCTACTCAGCACAGCAAAAGGCGGCAACTATCTGGACGACCAGATGCGGCTGACACTGGGCAGCTACTACGAGCCCTTCATGCTGCTCCGCGAGACCAACCAGATGAGCCCCGTGCAGGCTCGTCTGCCCTACTTCCTGAACATTCACTAATTCATAGCTTTTGGGAGTGTCACTTTACTAACTTCCGAAACGCAAGTAATTAAAGCCTACCCATGCGAAGCGAAGGCGACTTCATAAAAATCAACGAATGGCTGCTGCCACTTAGCTGGATCTACGGTTTGGTGGTGACCATCAGAAACTGGATGTTCGACATCGGCATCCTGAAGAGTCGTGCCTACAAGGTGCCAGTCATCTCGGTGGGCAACATCACTGTGGGCGGCGCCGGGAAGACGCCCCATGTGGAGCATCTCGTCCGCATGCTTCAGGACAAAATCAAAGTGGCTGTGCTCTCGCGTGGCTACAAGCGCAAGTCGAAGGGCTATCAGCTGGCCGACGGCGACACTTCGGTCAGCGACATCGGCGACGAGCCTTATCAGATGATGCAGAAGTTCCCAAACATCTTTGTAGCCGTTGACAAGAAAAGGAGGCGCGGTATAGAACGGCTGACTACCGACGAAGCCTCGCGCAACGTCGACGTCGTTCTGCTTGACGATGCCTATCAGCACCGCTACGTGAAACCGGGCATCAACATTCTGCTCGTTGACTACCACCGACTCATCATCTACGACAAGATGCTACCGGCAGGTCGTCTGCGCGAGCCCATGAAGGGCAAGCGGCGCGCCGATATCGTCATCATCACCAAGTGCCCGAAAGACCTGAAGCCAATGGAGTATCGCGTCCTGACAAAAGCAATGGACCTTTACCCGTACCAAGGGCTCTTCTTCACCACGCTCGAATACGAACAACTCGTGCCGCTCTTCCCCGATGAAAGTTCCGAGATGAAAATCGAGAGCATCGCTTCAAGCAACATTCTGCTGCTCACGGGCATCGCCTCACCACAACAGATGATTGAGGATCTAAAACCGCTGTGCAAGGACATCGTACCGCTCTCGTTCAGTGACCATCACTATTTCCGACCAAAAGACATCAGGCGTATCAACCAATGTTTCGAAGAAATGCCTCAGCCTCGCCTCATCGTGACGACCGAGAAGGATGCCTCAAGGCTCTATCAGGTCGAGGGGCTCTCGCCTGAGGTCAGAAGCAGCATCTATGCTCTGCCTATCCGCATTAAGTTCATGCTCGATCAAGAAGACAATTTTAACCATAAAATCCTTAGTTATGTACAAAAAAATTCAAGAAACAGCATCCTGGTTAAAGCAAAGGATGACATCAAGCCCAAAGATAGCAATCATTCTGGGGAGCGGCCTCGGAGAATTAGCTTCAGAGATAACTGACAAGACTGAAATCCCCTATAGCGAAATTCCAAACTTCCCCGTTTCAACAGTCGAAGGACACGCCGGCAAGCTCATCTTCGGCAAACTTGGCGATAAGGACATATTGGCCATGAAGGGACGCTTCCACTACTACGAAGGTTGGTCGATGAAGGAGGTAACCTTCCCAGAACGCGTGATGTACGAACTGGGCATCGAGCAGCTCTTCGTGTCGAATGCGGCTGGCGGCATGTGCCCCGATTTCCGCATTGGCGACCTTATGGTCATCACCGACCACATCAACTTCTTCCCCGAGCATCCTCTGCATGGGCCTAACTTCCCCACAGGACCTCGATTCCCCGACATGCATCAGGTCTACGACCCACAGCTCATCCAACTGGCCGACGACATCGCTAAGGAACGGGGCATACGCCTCGTGCATGGTGTCTATGTGGGTGTGCAGGGACCGACCTTCGAGACACCTGCCGAGTACCGTATGTATGCCAAACTGGGCGGACAAGCCATCGGCATGTCGACAGTGCCCGAGGTCATCGTGGCCCATCATTGCGGCATCAAGACGTTCGGCATTTCGGTCATCACCGACCTAGGAGGCTTCGACGTGCCCGTACAGGTTAGCCACGAGGAGGTGCAGGAGGCTGCCAACCGTGCTCAACCCATCATGACGGCTCTCATCCGCGAGATGGTCAACCGCCTCGGCTAAGAGCCCGTTCTGGTCTGTTGGACTCTGTCGCGACTCTCCCGTCAGTTCCTTCTGTACCGTTTGTTGCTACTTTGTCGCATTCTTCTAACACCCCTCTCTCAACCCAAAATAAAGAGAAACCTATCAAAATGGATATAGCTAAACTCGGTGAGTTTGGCCTCATCGACCATCTCACCAAAGACATCAAGCCCCAAAACGTATCAACCCTATATGGCGTAGGCGACGACTGTGCCGTACTCCACTATCCCGACAGCGAGGTGTTGGTCACTTCCGATATGCTCATGGAGGGCATCCACTTCGACCTCACCTACATTTCGCTTCAGCACCTTGGCTACAAGGCTGCTATGGTCAACATCAGCGACATTTTCGCCATGAACGGGACGCCGCGACAACTCGTCGTAAGCATTGCACTCAGCAAGCGTTTCACGGTGGAGGATCTTGAAGACTTCTACAAGGGACTTCGCGCAGCATGCGAAAAGTGGAACGTCGATATCGTAGGTGGCGACACAACTTCGTCATACACGGGACTCGCCATCAGCATTACTTGTATCGGCGAAGCAGCCAAGGACAACATTGTCTACAGAAGAGGCGCACACGACACCGACCTCATCTGCGTCAGCGGCGACCTCGGAGCTGCCTATATGGGTTTGCAACTGCTTGAACGCGAGAAAGCCGTCTACTACGGACAGGTGAATGATCTGCAGAAGAAAGTCAACGAAGCCAAAGCGGCCAACGACACAAAGCGACTCGATACGCTCAACCGCCAACTGACCGACTTCAACTTTCAACCAGACTTCGCAGGCAAGGAGTATCTGCTGCAACGCCAGCTCGAACCTGATGCTCGAGGCGACATTGTCAGACGTCTGCGAGAGGCAGGCATACGCCCAACGGCCATGATGGACATCAGCGACGGCCTCTCGTCGGAACTACTCCACATCTGCAAGCAGTCGGGTGTAGGATGTCGCATTTACGAGAAGAACATCCCCATCGATTACCAGACAGCTGTGATGGCCGAGGAGATGAACATGAACGTCACCACTTGTGCCCTCAACGGAGGCGAAGACTACGAACTGCTCTTCACCGTACCCATCGGCGACCACGAGAAGATTGAACAGATGGAGGGCGTTCGGCTCATCGGACACGTTACTCGAGCTGAACTGGGAGCCATTCTCGTTACACGCGACAATCAGGAATTTCCCCTTCAGGCACAAGGCTGGAACCCACTGAAAGGGTAAAAAACAAGAAAAATAACCCTTTTCCTAAAAAAAGTTCACGAAAAGTTTGCAGGAATCGAAATATATTCTTACCTTTGCAACCGCAAAAGAAAGGAAGCGTGGAAACGCAAGAACATGGTGCCTTAGCTCAGTTGGTAGAGCATCGGACTGAAAATCCGTGTGTCCCCGGTTCGATTCCTGGAGGTACCACTCCTCCTTTCATTAGACCCGGTTTTCCGTTTGGAGCCGGGTTTTTTCATATCATTACCGTTGAAGGCAGACTCAACGCTACATATCACACAATAGAAAACCTACACTTAGAAGAAATCATGAAGCAGTTGGCAACACTATCCCTCCTTCTCGTGTGGCAAGCCCTTTCAGCACTTGCCTCCTACAATTTGTCGCCTTACGACTCGGGAACGCCTATCGGATGGGCATCTGTTGACGGCATGACAACTGGCAGCAACGATGTCAACCCCATCGTGGTGACCACACTTGACGAGTTCACCTCCGCGCTGAAGACAGCCTACAACAACACCAAAAACAATGGATCGGCACAGATTACTATCTACGTTAAGGGCACTATTGAAACGGACAAATATATCTATGTGCAGGATACGAAGAATCTGACCATCTATGGGTTGCCCGGCTCGGCTCTCGTCAACAACAATCGCGAAGAGAAAGCTAAAACAGGCATTATGCTCATTAAGCGGTGCGAAAACCTCATCATGCGCAACATGATTTTCAAGAGTGCCGGAGCCTACGACATCGATGGCAACGACAATTTGACACTTCAGTCGAGCAATCACGTGTGGATTGATCACTGCGACTTCCAAGATGGCGTTGACGGTAATTTTGATTGCAACAATCAAGCCACCAATGTCAGCGTCACGTGGTGCCGCTTCCGCTATCTCATTGCACCGAAGTCTGGTGGCTCAGGCGGCAGCAACGACCATCGCTTCAGCAACCTTTGGGGAGGTGACGACAAGGCTAACGATGATGGTTATCTGAATACCACGTTTGCATGCTGCTGGTGGGATGAGGGATGCCGTGAGCGCATGCCCCGAATCCGCTTCGGCCGAATCCATGTGCTGAACTGCCTCTACTCAAGCAGCGTCACAAGCTATGCCATCGGCATTGGTTACAAGGCTCGTGCCTATGTGGAGAACTCGGTGTTCAGCTTCAACATCAACAGTTCGCATAATGTGTGGAAGTATGCCTCGACGTCTGGACAAAACGACCACAGCTTCATCTTCACGAATTGCATCGGTATCAGCGATGTAAAGGACAAAGTGGTGGAAGATTTCTTTATCCCTTCCGACGTCTATTCCTATCAGAAGTTCAGCGCAAAGCAAGTTGAAGAAGTGCTAACGGATACTGAAACGGGCGCTGGAGCTACACTTGACATCGAGGAGGGACAGCCCTTTACCTCAAACCTGACCGGCATCGACAACTATGAGCCATCGGTCGTCAGCACCACCTATTATAATATAGCTGGCGCAAAGGTGTCGCCTAACACGAAGGGAGTACTCATCAAGACTGAAGTGATGAGCGACAACACGAAGAAGATTAGCAAGATTACAAGACGGTAAGCACCCCGTCACTCACTCGAAAATGAATATCGCGACCCTCAAAAGGCATTCCGTAGACCTTTTGGGGGTCGTTCTGATAGTGGGGACGTGGGTCAAGTTCGAGCGTATGGCGCAAGGCTGCAAGCTGTTCTTCGTTAAGTTCTTTCACCAAATAGTCGGGCATCTCCACTCGAAGTGAGGGCCATTGCCGTTTGTCGACAAACCCACATCTGGCATCAGCATGACTATCGGCATAGCAGATGTAGGGTTTGATGTCGTAGATTGGTGTGCCATCCATCAAGTCGGCACCAAGCACATGAATCACAGGACCTCTATTCGTGTCAAAGTCGATATGGTCAAGCCGTACAGACGACAATCCCAAAGGATTCGGCCTATAGGGAGAACGCGTGGCAAACACCCCTACCCTCTCGTTACCTCCCAGCACAGGAGGCCTGACAACGGGACTCTCAGCCTTGTGCTTGTTAGCCGAGAACTCCCAAATGAGCCACAAATAGTCGAACTCCTCGATGCCTCGAAGATAATCTGCATTGCGATACTTTGGCTCGAAGACAATCTCTCCGTGCAACTCCTCAACAAGTCCGCTTTGCTTGGGGATGCCAAACTTGGAACTGAAAGGAGAGCGAAAGCGTGCAATGGGCTCTATCTGCATAGCGAGACAACAAACAAGATCATGATGGTCAGCATACCCACGATGATGGGAATGTACACATGCCGAAGCTCTGGCTTAGGTTCTTCGCGACTGACCTTGGCGAATACCCAATAGACAAGCGTCGCACCAACGACGGCAAGCACAAGTCCGCCAAGCAAGTCGCCTGGATAGTGAACACCCAAGTATAGCCTCGAGTAGCACACCAACAGTGCCCAGGCGCACAAGAACCACGTGAGTACACGCTTCCTAAAGAGATAAGCGACAAAGAAAGCCACAGCCCACGCGTTGCCAGAATGGGCCGACGGGAATCCAAACCGACCTCCCCGATGACCGTCGACGATGTGTACGACGTCCGACAACGGGTTATTCAGATTGCTTGGACGCAACCTCCCCACAAAGGGACGGATGACGTTTGACGAAAAAGCGTCGGTAATCAGAATGAGCGCACAAACGGCCAAGGCACACATCAGAACGGAACGATAGCTGTAGTTGCTGATGAGCACGTACACCAACGCCACATACATCGGCACCCACACGAGGGGATTGCTCACACAAGTCATGAACACATCCCAGAAATGGGCATGACTCCCATTGACCGCCAGAAAGATGGCGGTGTCGGCATCGGTGATCCTCTGCACGAGGGTGTCGGCTATTTCAGTCATTCTTTATCGTTCTTGTTGGTTAGATTACATTCCCTGTTCGCCTCAAGCATCATCGCTTGGCGATATCGTCATAGAGTTTCTGCAAGTAAGCCTTTCCTGCCTTTAGGTTCTTGCCCTTTTGCCCCTCATCGACCACCACTTGATTGAGCCTGTTGTCATAGATCAGCCTATTTTCGCTCGTCACCATACCAAACGCATCGGGCACAGTAAAGAAGGCGAAGTGTGGAGCAGTAGGATCAAGCATGTCCTTACTGAAGGTGAAGTCATCGTGACCAATGCCCAATTGGGCAAGCAGGGTGGCCGCAATGTCCTGTTGTGAACCAATCACGTCTATCGTCCTCGGGGCAGAAACTGCTCCTCCAACCATCAGCAAGGGTATTTCGTAACGGTCGGCAACCAGGTTGCTGATGTTTGGCGGATAGCATCCAAGGTGGTCAGGCACGATGATAACCAGCGTCTTCTCCCACGATGGCTTCTGGCGAAGCGATGCGATGAAGCGTCCAACGCAGTCGTCTGTATAGGCAAAAGCATTCAGACGTTCGTCGTCAAGCTTGTGGAAAGGAACGTCGAAGGGCTCATGCGAGCTGGACGTCTGTATCACACGAAGCATCGGCTTACCTGCTTTCTTCTCATTCTCCACATCGTCCAGCAGCCGATTGAATACAAGATGGTCGTGCACACCCCATTTGCTGAGCCTTTCTGTGACGGGGAAGTCGCCGTCTGAAACAATCGACTTGAATCCCTGACTGACCAGATAGGAACGCATATTGGTGAAGTTGGCGTCACCACCATAGTAATAACGAAGCCCATAACCCACACGTTGCAGTTCGTGTGCAATAGAAGGCAGCGTCGCAGTCTTACGAGGATACTTCATCAGGCTCGTTGTCGGTTGAGCCGGATAACCGCTGAGGATGGAGACAAGTCCGCGATCGGTGCGGAAACTATTTGCGTAGAAATGCGTGAATAGCACACCTTCGCCTGCCAAACTATCGAGCGAGGCAGCCACTCCATTACCACCAAGCGTCTTCATCAATTTCGAAGAGAAGCTCTCCAAGATGACGATGTAGATATCGGGGCGCTGCACACGTAGCAACGGCTCGGTGGCTCCCGTGCCCTTCTGCGTCAGTTGGGCAAAGAGTGTCGATGCTTCGCCGTCGCTCATGAAACGATATTGCGAGGCGAAATCGTTTTGATGAGCCAACGACTCCATCAGGCAGAACATTGGGTTCACTGCCGCATGGTTCAGCTCGGCTTTCTCACTGAAATAGGCCTTGCCTGTATTCATCGACGACACGGTGACGCCACCACGAATGAGCAAAAACAACACAAGTGCCGAAACGACTGTTGCAGCCGTTGCCCACCAGCGTCTTCTCTTTCGCTTCGACGAGCGGTGTGCCGAGCGGCGACGATGGACATGAGCAAACGTTTTCACGTCGAAAGCCCAACATGCACCCAAATTAAGCACCCAAGTCAGGATGGCCAACATGACCAATCCACACACAATAGTCGTGCCGCCAGCACTTGCAAAGGCATCTTTGGGCGACGAGAAGAAATAGAAGAAAGGCGTAGAATCGAGCGGAAAGCCCCAATAATCATAGAGAACCGCATTCAAAATGAACGTCAAAGCCACGAGAAAGGCCGACAAACCAATCCAGATGCGGGCCACCAACCTGAGCGATTTACTCTGCCACCATATGGCAATGCCCACGAGTAACAGGGGCAAAGCTGTCAGATAGCCTGCCATTGAAAGGTCGAGTGGCAATCCATGAAGCATGGTGCTCAGCTTCTCGCCGAGCGAAGCGTCATCATAAAGACCTCGATACCAACCCATGAACAGTGGTTTCTGCAGCACAAAAACCACCACCCAAAAAGCGTACAGACGTATGGCTCTCCAAACTTTCATCTATTCATCATTATAGGAACAAGAAAACTTCAACTATCCCTCACCTGAGAATTGCTTGATGCGCTGCTCTTCACTGAGCTTGCAGATGAGCAACGTTCCATCCTTCTCAGCGACGATGTAGCCATCAAGACCTTGCACGACAACCTTACGTGCCTGCGTCGTATGCACGATACAGTTTTTGCTATCGAACATAGAGATGTCGTCGCCAATGAGCGAATTGCCATAGAGATCGTGTTTGGTATGTGCAAGCAACGATCCCCAAGTGCCCAAATCGCTCCATCCGAAGTCGGCAGGACACACGAATATCTCGTCGGCCTTCTCCATGATGGCATAGTCAACGGAGATATTCTCACACTCCGGATAGCGCTCATCGATGGCTGCCTGCTCCTCATCTGTGCCATAGAGACGTACCATGCCTTCGAAGATCTTGCTCAACGAAGGCTGATAGATGCGGAAGGCATTGACAATGGTTGACACACTCCAGATGAAGATGCCTGCATTCCAGAAGAAGTTGTTCTGCTGAATATAGATTTTAGCGGTTTCCAGGTCGGGCTTCTCGCGGAAGGTGTCAACGCGATAGATTTCCTTGTTGCGTGGTGAACTATTGGAGAGGTCGGCCTGTATGTAGCCATAGCCAGTTTCTGGGCGATTGGGCTTCATGCCCAACGTGACGATGGCATCCGTCTCGGCTGTGAACTTCATGCACTTGTTGACCACACGGCGAAACTCTTCCTCGTTCATGACAATATGGTCGCTGGGTGTCACAACGATGTTTGCCTTCGGATCCTGCGTCTTGATGCGCCAGCTGACGTAGGCGATGCAGGGTGCCGTATTTCTGCGGCAAGGTTCCAGAAGAATATGGTTGCGCGGCACTTCTGGCAACTGTTGGCTGACCACTTCGGCATAGCGCTTGTTGGTGACAATCCATACGTTCTCCGGATTGCAGATGCCGCGAAACCTGTCGAGCGTGAGTTGCAACAACGATCGCCCTACTCCCAACACATCGATGAACTGCTTTGGACACTCAGCTGTACTCATTGGCCAGAAGCGACTGCCCACTCCACCAGCCATGATAACGAGATGATTGTTTACTTGTGCCATATCAGAATATTGAAAAAGGTTGTTGTTTCGGTGAATAACTGATTGAAATAAACATCTGCAAAATTAAGAAAAATATTCAGCATTTGCAAAAGTTATACATGAAATATGGCCTTTTCGCACTAAAATAGTGAGAGCGAGAGGTCTATAGGAGTGCTTTCGGAGGCTTCATCGGCATCGTCGGCCGTCCGATCTTCGGCAAACTGCAGCATGAGTTGCCGGCTTTCTTGGTTGTCGAGGTTCAGTTTGTAGACGCCGCGGGTGTCGGTTCGGGTGATGAGCGATATCGCCGACTTCGAGTTTCGCTGCAGGTATTGCAACACGTAGTCGTGAACGTCCTGATATTGAACAGGGTTGAAGAACGAGTTGAAGGCATTGAAGACATGGCGCGAGACTTTCTGGACAGAAATTCCCGCACTACCGGCCTCGGTAAGCACCTTCAATATTTCGTTATCGTAGTTGTTCAATATGCTGATAGATATGAAAAAAAGAGAGCTGAACAAAGATTTCTCTTTTTACAGCTCTCTTTCTGTATGCTGGGGTTTTGACCTTATGCCAATGCAACGAGGTTGCCCTCACCCTTTACCTTGCCCTCCTTGAAGAGCCAGCCAATACCGAGGTAAACTTCTTCAGTGGCAATCTTAGCTGCCTTTGCAATCTCTGCAACGGTAAGAGCCTTACCAGCTGCCGCAAGAGCCTGATAAACGTCACCAGCCTTGAAGCCGACGTTCTCGGCGTTGATTGCTACTTCTACCTTCTTGGCGGCTGCCTTCTTGGCAGGAGCCTTCTTCTCGGCTGCAACCTCTGTTGTAGCAGCCTTCTTAGTTGTTTTCTTTTCTGCCATAATTATACTTACAATTTAACAAAATGTTGTATCCTATATTAACAACCTTTATTATTTTGCTGCAAAATTACGACAAAAAACTCAACACAAGATGTGGTTCTGGGTAAAACCTACAGAATTCAAGCGTTTTCTTGACTTAGGTCAAGACGTATCTGCAACTCTTCCAGCTGTTTAGGGTCAAGTTCGCTTGGAGCGTCGAGCATCACGTCGCGGCCAGAATTGTTCTTTGGGAATGCGATGCAGTCGCGGATGCTGTCGAGACCTGCCATAATGGACACGAAACGGTCGAGACCGAAAGCCAAGCCGGCATGAGGAGGTGCTCCATACTTGAATGCGTTGATGAGGAAGCCGAACTGGGCCATTGCACGCTCAGGCGTGAAACCGAGAATCTCGAACATCTTCTCCTGCAACTTGCCGTCGTGAATACGCAACGAGCCGCCTCCCACTTCGATACCATTGCAAACGAAGTCGTAAGCCACGGCACGGACCTTCTCAGGAGCGGTGTCCAGCAGTGGGATATCATCGGGATTGGGCAACGTGAACGGATGGTGAGTGGCCATGAGGCGCTGCTCTTCGTCGCTCCACTCGAAGAGTGGGAAGTCGACAATCCACAGGCACTCGAAGCGATTCTTGTCGCGAAGGCCGAGCCGATCGCCCATTTCAAGACGCAGCGTACAGAGTTGGACACGCGTCTTGTTGGCATTGTCGCCACTGAGGATGAGCACCAGGTCGCCATCGTTGGCTCCCATGGCAGACTTCAGCTTCTGCCACACTTCAGGCTCATAGAACTTGTCGACTGAAGACTTCACGGTTCCGTCCTCGTTGAACTTCACATAGACAAGGCCCTTTGCACCCACCTGTGGACGCTTCACGAAGTCGGTGAGCTGGTCGAGCTGCTTGCGCGTGTAGTTGGCACAGCCGGGAACGCAGATACCACCGATGTACTCAGCCTCGTTGAACACGGGGAATGTGCCGGTGCCCTTGAGTACGTCCATCAGCTCAACGAACTCCATACCGAAACGCAGGTCGGGCTTGTCCGAACCGAAACGGCGCATGGCCTCATGCCACGTCATCTGCTGAAGCTTGGCTGGCAGATCGACGCCACGAATCTCCTTGAAGAGATAGCGGGCCATGTCTTCGAATATCTGGAGGACGTCCTCCTGGTCGGCAAACGACATCTCGCAGTCTATCTGAGTGAACTCCGGCTGACGGTCGGCACGCAGGTCTTCATCGCGGAAACACTTGGCAATCTGGAAGTAACGGTCAAATCCAGAGACCATAAGCAGCTGCTTCAGCGTCTGCGGGCTTTGAGGCAATGCATAGAACTGACCGGGATTCATGCGCGAAGGCACCACGAAGTCGCGTGCACCCTCAGGTGTGGAACCGATGAGGATAGGTGTCTCCACCTCAATGAACTGACGTGAGTCGAGGAAGTTGCGAATGAGGATGGTCATCTTGTGGCGCAGCTCCAGATTCTTGCGCACACAGTTACGGCGCAGGTCCAGATAGCGATACTTCATGCGCAGTTCGTCGCCGCCATCGGTATTGTCTTCGATGGTGAAGGGAGGCGTCTGGCTCTCGCTGAGCACGTTCAGGGCCGTGACAAGAATCTCGATGTCGCCCGTGGGCATTTTCGGATTCTTCGACTGACGCTCGCTGACGGTGCCCGTAACCTGCACACACCACTCGCGTCCAAGCTTGTTTGCACGCTCACAAAGGGCTGCATCCTTCGACTCATCGAACACGAGTTGCGTCAGTCCATATCGGTCTCGCAAGTCGACGAAGGTCATTCCGCCCATCTTACGGGTGCGCTGCACCCAACCTGCCAGCTTCACTTCCTTGCCGGCATCCGAGAGTCGAAGCTCTCCACAAGTATTCGTTCTATACATAATGTTGATTTACGATTTACGGATTTACGATTTACGATAACGGATTTCAATCTGCAAAATTACAACATTTTCATGAAATAGCCATAAGCAAAGGGCACTTTTTCGGCTGTGAAGGGCATTTTAATCGTTATTATGTCTTAAATTTTTAGGGTTTTCCATACGGAATTTAAACAAAAAGCTTAACTTTGCGTCGTAATTAGTGAAAACAATTCAAAACAGAAACAATATGAAGAAGATGTTACTCATGGCCATCCTGCTCGTTGCAAGCATCAGTTTTGCATCAGCACAGGAAAAGCAGGCCAAGATCAAGTTCGACCAAGTGACTCAAAACTTCGGTGAGTTCTCCGAGTCGAATCCCGTTCAGGAATGCACGTTCACGTTCTACAACGACGGCGATGCACCGCTCGTGATTAACCAAGCTGTGGCTTCTTGCGGCTGCACAGTTCCCGCCTACACGAAGGAACCCGTCATGCCCGGCAAGTCAGGCACCATCAAGGTGACATACAACGGCAAGGGTAAGTTCCCCGGACACTTCAAGAAGAGTATTACCGTGCGCACCAATGGTCAGCCCGAGATGACGCGTCTCTACATCGAAGGCACCATGACAGAAGCTGCACAGCAATAAGTCAACAAGCCAAATGGCTACTGAATACAAAGCGATGGCCCACCCTACGGTGAGTCATCGCTTTTGTTATTCGGGCACCTCACATAAGTAATACGATCACTTCACTATTGTGTAATTCCACAAAGGCTTTGCTTTCGTCCTTACAAACCATTGCTTTCGCCCTTACAAACCATTGCTCTAGTACCCTATAAACCTATGCTTTCTAACCTATAACTCATTGCTTTCCAACCTATAACTCATTGCTTTATAACCTATAAACCATTGCTTTCTAACCCATAACTCATTGCTTTATAACCTATAAACAATTGCTTTATAACCTATAACTCAATGCTTTACAGACTATAACCCATTGCTTTATAGACGGAAAAGGGGTGCTTTCGAAGGTCGAAAGCACCCCTTTCCATTACTCAGCGTCATGCTTCCTTCGACTGAACGCACGACTTTCAACTTTCAATAGCGACTTCCCTTATTCGGCAACGCGCTCATTATGGCCGACGAAGACAAGCGTTCCGGGGTTCACTCCACAATTGTAAGTGCCCACCTTCGAGCCATCTGCACGATAGCGAACTACGTAGCCATCGTTCACATAGGCATCGTTAGGATTGGCAAACGACTGGCGCGAAGATATGAACACATCGTCTGTAACGGGATCGACGCCAATGGCGCAAGGCGAACTGATGTCCTTTCCGTCGACAAAAGTCTTTGTTTCGCCCGTCTTCAGGTCATAGGATTGGTAGGCGTTCACCTCGTTCCACTGCTCATCATACGACGAACTGATGAGATAGAGCTTGTCTTTGCCCAACGCCATGTAGGTGGCCAAGGCCAGCGTAGTTACCTGATCGTCGAGGCTGATGTGCTGAATGGTGGCTGGTGCCGATGGCGAATAGTCGCCCCAAGAGGCCAGATAGAGGTCGTCGCCCGAGGCGATGAGCTGATTGGGGTTGGCCACCACCGTTACATCCTTGACCTTCTGAAGGTTCTGGGCCGAGAGTTTCACCAAGTTGGTGTAGTAGGCATACTGGTAGTTGCCCAGGTTTTCCCATGCGTTGCACACGTAGACATAGCCCTGACGACAGGCGATGCCCTCAAGATTGGCACCCACTTTCGCCGACTTCGCAGTCACTTTCAGCGTCAAGGTGTCAACTTTCGACACTTCGCCCGTATAGGACGACACGTAGACAGCCTCGCCATCGGTGCAGAGTTCGCGCGGAGCGGTCACGCTAATGGGCTCGAAGGCCTTCATGGTCTTGGCATCGACCACCTCCACCCGATTCTCTTCCTGCGTGGCAATGTACAGCTTTGAGCCGCAAAGGACGGCATTGTTGGGCGTTCCGCCAAGGCTTCTGCCATTGGCTGCGCTGAACACATTGCGTTGAACCTTGCCCGTTGCATAGTCGAGATAGTCGAGTGAGCCGTTCACTTGGCTGAAGTAGCTGCCTTCGTTGACGATGAACAGGCCATCGCTGACGGCCACTTCGCGATAGTGAACCACTGGGTCGTCGTCATCGCAGGCTGTGAGGACGAATGCGCCTGCAAGGAGGCAGGCCAAGAGTTTCATGTACTTTTTCATTGTTTCTTGTTGATTTTTATGGTTGATAATTTGTTGATTTGATGACTGAATTACCATATTGGTACCTCTACCTGTACGCGCCAAGAACGGCCGGGCATGGGATAGTGGGCCACGATGTCGTATTGGCGGTCGAATATGTTTTGCAACGTGGCGCGCAACGTCAGCCGTTGACCGCAACGGCCGATGCCGACCGTTCGCCAAAGCGAGGCATCTACCACCACGAAACCATCCATTTGCGTGCCTGGGGCATGCTCGCTGGTAGTCCATCGGCGGCTTTGTCCGCTGGTCGTCAGCGCAAGGTTTGCCCAAGGATTGAGCCAGCTGAACGTGGCACAACAGGCATGCCGAGGTGTATAGGGCAACTGCCGGCGGCCGTTCGACGAGCCTTCGGCTGTGGTGTCCATAGCTCGCTGCCAACTGTAATTGGCGTTCAGCGACAGCGTGTGGCTTCGACTGGCCCTATAAGTGCCCGATGCCGTGATGTCGGCACCCACGATTGTTGCCTCGCCAAGATTGCTGATGCGCCATACAAACATGTTGAAGGGCACGGCCAGAATCTTGTCCGACACCTTATTTATATATAGGTCGGCGGTAAAGGCATGGCTGAAGTTGCCCTCAACGTGCTCCCAAGTCAGGCCGAGGTTGAACTGTGTGGTACGCTCGGGCTTGAGTTCCGAAGCGCCGATGTGGTAGAAATAGAGCTCGGTGAACGTGGGCATGCGGAAAATACGCTTGCCCATCAGGCGGACAAACAGGTGCTCCGCTGGCAGCAACTGATAGGACAGACTCAGCGAAGGGTCCACAGAGGAGGTCCGGTGGTCGGCATCTGCGGACGTAGATGTGGCCCTTTGGTCTTTAGCCAAGGTCATAAGCATACGTCCAACCAATGTGAGGCGAGGCCATTGAGCCTTCGCCGCCACCATTTGGAGCAAGGTTTGCCGACTCGGATGCTGATCGTTGGCCGAAGGATGGCTATGGAGCGCGTTATACAGAACGTCGAGTGAATAGTCGAAAGAGAGCCATTTTGCAGGCTTAAAGAGCACCGATGCCGAACCAAAGGCTTCGCGTTGCCAGTACTGAGCATCGCCAATACCGCTTCCAGCGGTGCGGTTCTCGTAGTCGGTATGTGCCCAGTTGTACTTAGCATGGACCATCAGCGACCAGGCATTGCTTAATTCCGACAGCCATTTCAGTTGCCCGAAAGCGGTCTGTTCGGCCAGGCGTTCGTGGTTTTCGTTGGTGTAGTAGTGGACGATTCCAGGCAGTCGGCGATGGTTATTGTAGTAGTAAGCCTTGGCAGCAAGGTCGTTTCGCGCATCAATCTGCCAGTCAAAGCCGAGTTCACCATGGATGCTGTTCATGTGACTGTTGGTGCGCCGTTCGCGAGTGGTCAGTGTTTGATTGTGCAAAGTGAATGGATAGTCATTGTCGGCATGAAAATATTCGCCGATAGCGGATATTCGTATGTCGGGCGTCAGCCGTTCGGAAATACGAAACGAAGGATTGACAAGCCCAAAGGAACCGATTGAGAAAGCCCCGGCACCCGTTCGTTTTGCCTTTCCCTCTTGACGATGGACTGAAGGTTTTGCTGCCTCTGCGCCACAAGTAAGAATGGTATCTAAAAACCACTCATTTGCAGAGTGGGTGCGAGTGGGTTGCTGTGTCTCTAAGTACAACGTAGCTGCCCCCATCTGATTGCGTGCCGGTTGAAAGATGTTGTCGCCATCGCCAACGACCAACTGCACCGAGTACAGATGGTCAAGGCTGTAGCGCGAAAGGTCGATTTCGCCTGTCTGACAGTCCGTAAGAGCGATGCCGTCATAAACCACAGCTGTGTGGCGTGCCCCAATGCCACGTACAGACACTGTCTTCATGCCCCCTGCTCCACCATAGTCGCGCACCGTTAGGCCTGCCATGTGGTTCAACGCATCCGTCATCGAGTGGATGCCCAACCTGAGCATGCGCTCACGGTCGATGCGCTGGACAGGAACCGAGGCCCGCTTCTCCATACCATAGCGCGAGGCAACGACATCAACACGCTGCAACTCATGGGGTTGTTGCAACGTGCTGTCGTTCTGTGCCGCCACTTGATGGCCGCACAACGACATGAATACACAGAAAAAGCAGCGCAAACGCGTTGCGCCCCACTTTCCTCTATTCACGGTTTACCAGTTTAACAAAACGTAGCTGTTTTTCCCCTTCCCTTCGATCGAGGGCATAAGAATGCGCAGCGGCGCAACAATGGCAGGTCTTCTGACTTGCTGTCCGAGCCCGAACGCCTTCCCAAGGTAACAAAGTAACAGAGTAACAAAGTAACTTGAAACTCTTTAGACCTCAGTGGCTTCTTGTTCGGCTCTCCGTAAGGACAGCTCACAGCAGCGGGACTGTTCAGGACCTTCACCTGATTCCCTTTTAATCGCTCCCCTTGAGGGGATGCAAACCAATTGCGGGTGCAAAGGTAATAAAAAGTTTAGAGTTCAAGGTTCAGAGTTCAGAGTTTTTTCTGGTATAAACGAAAAAAAGGCAAGAAGCCCGCAGGTTTCTTGCCTTTTTAGTGTTACTTTGGTACCTTGGTCCCTTTTTACTTTTTTACCTTTTTACCATTTTACCATTTTACCTTTTTACCTTGTCATCAGACGCCCATGATGGCCTTGACGAGCAGGAGCACAATAGGTATGGTGATGCAGAGGATGCCGATGAAGTCGATGATGACACCCGACTTGATCATCTTCGTGATGGGCACGTAGCCCGAAGCGTAGACAATGGCATTCGGCGGGGTCGACACAGGCATCATGAAGCCAAGCGACGACGACAGGGCAATACCAACGGCAACAGGAATTGGGCTGAAGCCTGCCGACAGGGCTGCACCAATGGCCAACGGGCCAATCATGTTTGTGGCTGCCGTGTGCGAGGTCAACTCAGACAGCAGCAGGGCCATGACGCAGAACACAGCAACAAAGACAAATTCCGACGGGTTGCCACCAAGGCTTGTAACGATCAGGTCGCCAATCCAGGCAGAGAGGCCGGTGCTATACATCATGCCACCCATAGCCAGTCCGCCACCGAAGAGCAACAGGGTTCCCCAGTCGATACCACCAACAGCCTCGCGCCAGTCAAGCGTGGTCTTCTTCAAGCTCTTGTCGACCGGCAGGAAGAACAGCAACAGGGCACCCACCATGGCCACTGCCGACTCAGGAAGGATGTGGTTGTAGGTCTTCAGGACTTCACTGTCGGAACCGGCAGTGATGCTCAGGATACCGGGTGTCACCCAAAGGACAACGGCAACGAGGAAGGCAAACAGGGTGTTCTTCTGGGCAATCGTCCACTTGCCCAGTCCCTTGACTTTTTCTTCAATAAGCTCACGGGCGCCCTCAATGTGATTGATGTCAGCGGGGAACATGCGCCAGAGAACAATATAGGCGATAACGAAATAGCACACCATGGCGACAAAGCCCCAGGTCATCCACTGGAAGAAAGAGATGTGGAGTTGAGCCAGTTCGTCGAGGAAGCCCAGCATGATGATGTTCGGGGGAGTGCCGATGGGCGTGAGCACACCACCGATGGAGCATGCGTAGGCCGTCATCAGCATCAGACCGGTGGCATACTTATAGCTCTTCAAATCGATAATCTTGCCACGGGCTGCCATCATCTCGCGGATTGCTTCCAGCAGACCCAGTGCGATGGGGAACATCATGGCACAGGTGGCCGTGTTGCTGATCCAGCCCGAGCAGATCATACAGGCCAAGCCAATGGCCAGGAAGATGCGCCGAGGCGAGTCGCCCACCCACTTCATCGACATGATGCCATAGGCAATACGCTTGTCAAGACCGTTGACCATCATGGCCTTTGCAATGACAAATCCACCCATAAACAGGAAGATCATCGGGTTGCCAAAGGCTGAGAAGGCTTCCTTCATCGTGGTGATGCCGAAGACTACGCACAGCGTGGGGCCAATGAGGGAGGTGACAGGGATGGGAACGGGCTCCGTGATCCACCAAATAGCCACCAGCGACATGATGGCCAGCAGGTGATGGGCTTCTTCTGACAATCCCTCAATAGGGAGGAACCAAATGAGGATAGCGCACAACGGACCCAGGATGGCTCCAACGATGTGGCGCTTACGGTCAAACGAGGCTTCGCTCGCAGCTGACTGCTTTGCAGCAGCGTTCTCTTCTGTTTTCATTCTGATAAGATTTATTGTTTGTGTGATTTTAAGTACAATACTAAACAGCCACAAAAGTACAAATTATTTCCGAAACAAACAAAATAAAAACAATGGTTTTTTCTATTTACACAAGAAAAGGGTTCAGGAAGCGCATAAAGCTTCTTGAACCCTTTACTATTTTTGAACCGCGACGCTGTCGCCTTGAACCCTTTGAACCGGCCGCAGGCCATTGAACCGCGACGCTGTCGCCTTGAACACTTTTTAGAGCACGTGCATCTGGCCCATCATGTAGAGCAGAACATAGCCGAGTACCATCGAGATGATACCGACAATCAGACCAATCTTGGCCATATCATTCTGCTTCACCAGGTTGGTAGCGTATGCAAGTGCATTCGGCGGTGTCGAAATAGGAAGCACCATTGCACTCGAAGCTGCGATAGCCACACCGATAAGGATGGTCGGTGTACCACCAATAGCCGCAAGCTTGTCGCCCATAGCACCACAGACGAAGGCCAGGATAGGCATCAGCAGGGCTGCAGTGGCTGAGTTGGAGATGAAGTTCGACAGACCGTAGCAGATGAGTCCCGACAGCAGCAGAATCAGCACCGGCGAGAACTTACCGAAGGGAATGCTCTCAACGGCATTGGCTGCCAGGCCTGATGCATTCAGACCATAACCCAGGGCGAAACCACCAGCCACCATCCAGATCACTGACCAGTTGATCTCCTCAAGGTCGTACTTCGTGATGATACCAGTAAGGGAGAATACCACAAATGGAATCAAGGCAACAGTATAGGAATTGATGCCCGTGAGTTTGTCAGTCAACCAGAGCAGGACTGTAATGATGAAGGTCACGATAACTATATATGTACGCGTGTTCTTCTTCATGCCTCCTTCAATCTTCAGTTCCACCGTCTTCTGCGAGAACGGGAACAGTGTCTTCAGGATATACCAGCTGATTAGCAGCAGAACGATGACCAACGGCAGCATAAACATCATCCACTCACCGAAGCCCATGCCCAAGTTCAGACCTTCAGGGTCGTTCAGGTACTTCAGCGCAATGGTGTTTGGAGGCGTACCGATAGGCGTACCCATACCGCCAAGGTTGGCAGCAACGGGAATACTCAAAGCCATCGAGATGCGGCCTTTGCCTTCGGGAGGAAGCTGCTTGAACACTGGGGTAAGGAATGTCAGCATCATAGCTGCGGTAGCTGTATTCGATATAAACATCGAGAACAGGCCCGTGATGAGCAGGAAACCTAACAGCACATTCTCACTCTTACGACCGAACGGCTTCAACAAAGCCTTTGCCAACTGGGCATCAAGACCTGTCTTCGTGGCAGCAATAGCCAGGATGAAACCACCGATGAACAGCATGATCACGGGATCGGCAAAACAAGCCATGACACCCTTGTAGCTGAGCAGGTCGCCCACTTCTTCGGGATTACACATCCACTTGATGCCGCTATCGCTCGTGAATAGCAACATCAGTCCAATGATAGCTACCGACGTGGCCCATGACGGAACCACTTCCATCAGCCACATCAGCGTGGCAAAAGCGAAGATGGCAATGATACGCTGCTGCACTACCGTCAGATTATCAATGCCGAAAGCCGTCGTCGGAAGATTCCAGAGCAACAGAGTCACTGCAAGCACAATCAGCACCTGCGTCGTCTTGTTAAATACTTTGTTGGGGTGAAAACGTTTCTCATAGCGCACCTTATGATAGGCCTCTACGAGATGAAATCCAGTAAAACTCTTAAACATGTTTCTATTTGTTATTTACGATTTTACGAATTACGTTTACTTGGCACAAAGCTGCTTTTCAAAGCGCTAAGCTCCAATCAGGGTGCAAAGGTACAAAAAAAGTTTCGAGTAAAGTCTTTGATATTTCAAGTTTTTTGACTATACGAGATATACATCGCATAAAAACAAAGTCGAGACTACACTTGCCATAGGCGTTTTGTAATCTCGGCTTTGCAAATCTAACGCAGCAATTTGCTGTCCAATCAGCATATACTGCGAAGAAGTATTAAGAAATATTATTGTATGAAATGGAAATTTGTTACCCAAGGCAATAAATATGATACATGAAAAAACGGGGAGAAAATCAAAAAATAGTATCTTTGCAACAAATGTTGCGAAGATATTGCTAAAACGCAAGCGAAACAAGTTCGGATTCTGCATCTTTGCTAAAAAAGAAGAGTATTTCTTTTGTTCTGCGCTCGTTTTTCCGTATCTTTGCCATTGAAATAAACAATCAGGCTACGAAACCAACAATTATGATTATGAGGAAATTATTGTTTTCATTTATGCTGATGGCTATTGCTGCCACAGCGAATGCACAGCCTCGTACGAATGCTGACGGGACAGTGACATTTGAGTATAAGAACGATTCTGCCAAAAAGGTACTCGTAGATGTGCAGTTTGCAGGGCGCAAAGAGATGACACGAGGTGCCGATGGCACTTGGAGTGTTACCTTAGGCCCTGTGGCACCGGACATGTATCCCTACTGCTTTATTGTGGATGGGGTGAGTGTAATGGATCCAGCTAACCCATTGTACTTCCCCAACGAAGGGTTTAAGAACAGTCTGCTGGAGATTCCCGGCGGAGGATCACTACCACACGACATCCGAAACGTTCCTCACGGACGCTTGGAGTATATCCATTACTACTCAAAGACTATCGGTGCCACGAACAATGCCATCGTCTATCTGCCACCAAACTACATGCAGGACATGCAGAAGCGGTATCCCGTGTTCTACTTGATTAGTGGCACTACCGACACTGAGGAGGTTTACTACAAGGTAGGGCGCGTGAACTATATCCTTGACAACCTTCTCGCCGACAAACAGGCAAAGGAGATGATTGTGGTATTGCCGTATGGCAATCCACTAAAACTGGTTCCAGCCAAAGCTACTGAGGCAGGAGGAACTCCACCGACACGGTTTGGCGGTGACCCGTTCAGCAAGGACCTCGTGAACGACCTAATGCCTTACATTGAACAAAACTATCGCACTAAAAATGACCGCGACAGCCGTGCCATTGGCGGTTTTTCGCGAGGCGGCAATCAGGCACTTTACAATGGACTGAGCCATCTAGATAAGTTCAGCTACCTGTGTAGCTACAGTTCATTTACCTCAACGGACATCCCCAACGTCTATGACCAAGCTGAAGAAACCAACAAGAAGATACACCTGTTCTGGTTAGGTGTTGGCACTGATGACTTCCTCTATGGAAGTGCACGTGACTATATGGAATTCCTTGACTCGAAAGGCATTTGTGCAGTGAAAGAATTTACCAACGACAAGTTCGGACACACATGGATGAACGCCAAGTATTTCCTGAGCAAGACGCTACCATTGCTCTTCAACAAGAAGGCAGCCCAGGCTGCAATGGCAGAAGCCAAGCCTGCTCCAGCAGCAACGGGTGAGGAGAAGCCGTTCACGCCCGGAGTGATGGCACGCCTTTTCCCACGTCCCATTATCTCGCCTGAATACGATGAGGATGGTATCATCTTCCGCTTCAAGGCACCCGATGCAAAGAAAGTGGAACTGGAGTGCGAAGTGCTGCCTAATAACATCGCCATGCAACGTGATAGCGACGGCGTATGGCAAACGGTACTCAGAGATTATCTCTTCGATACGTTCAAGTATTGCTTTGTTGTGGACGGCACCCGTGTATGCGACCCAAGCAATATGTATCTGTCACCCGACCAAGGGTTTAAGTACAGCATTGCAGACAATCCACGCTCGCGTTTCAACTTTGCATCACAGGGTGACATTGCTCATGGTCGCACAGGTTACGACGTGGAGCGTCAGGAGGCATGGTATATGTCGCCCATGCCTAAGCAAGGATGGACTATTCCTAAATTCGTACAACTCGTACCTGGCAAGGATGACACCATGGAGAGTTGGTTTAAGGTAGGTGGTGCAGATGCTATTGCCGATCGTCTGCTGTCAGAAGGCAAGACAAAACCTTGTATCATCACTACCAGCAACATGGACTTCATGAAGCAGAGCAACATGCCACAGATGCCAGGCTTCAGTCCAAAGGTGCTTCGCGCCGACGACTATCCGACATGGACACATCGTCGACGTGCACTCATCAAGCTCCTCATAGAGATAGGAAAGGAACCCGATCCGGAAATGCCATTCTTTGGGGAATAAGGAGTAGAGTTTAGCGAATAGAATTTAGCGTTTAGTGTACATATTCGATAACTATTAAACCTTGCACCCAATTATTTCAATCAATAATAAAACCGAGATTGCTACCTTAAAAGGGACTCCTGCAATCTCGGTTTTTATTATTGTGTTTAACAATCAGGCCACTAACATGGTTAGTTTGTCTTGACTTCACTCCACTTGGGCGGTTCTATGTGGAGAAGATGACGTACAAAGAAGTCGTAACGTTTGTGTTCGCCATAACGTTCACCCATGGTGTGATGGACGCCAGGTAGGACGACGAGTTCGAAGTCCTTGCCTGCGCGGACGAGCGCATCTACAACCTGCATGGTGCTGGCAGGGTCGACGTTGTCATCGAGCTCACCAACAACGAGCATCAACGGGCGTTCGAGTTTTGAAGCGTGATAGACATTGCTGCACTCAACATACGACGAGTCAACAGGATAGCCCATCCACTGTTCATTCCACCAGATCTTGTCCATTCGATTGTCGTGACAACCGCAGGAAGAATAAGCAGCCTTGTAGAAATCGCCATGCAACAGAACAGCTGTTGTAGACTCCTGTCCTCCAGCAGAGGCGCCGAAGATGCCCACATTGTCAGCATCCATGTAGGGATACTTCTCTGCTGCAGCACGAATCCATTCCTTACGATCGGGGAAACCGGCATCTTTAAGGTTCTTATAGCACACCTCTTCGAACTCTTTTCCACGCCATGAGGTGCCCATTCCATCGAGTTGCACGACGATGAAGCCCAGTTCGGCCAGCGGTGTCATATTCCAATTGAAAGGTTGGAAGGACTTTGGCGTATAAGCATCGCCAGGGCCAGCATAGATGTATTCAATAACGGGATACTTCTTCGAAGGATCGAAATTGGTAGGACGCTGAATGATGCCCCACATCGGTGTCTTACCATCACGACCAGGAGCTACGAACACTTCTGGTGCCTGCCAGCCGTTCTCGATAAGGCGTGAGATATCGGAAGATTCTATCTTTTGGAATGCAGAAGCAGAAGTGCTCAGGGGTGTAAACGACACCTTTCGTATAGTTGTAACGGGTGCCTGTGAGGGCGAGGAATAGGTGTCGACGAGGTATTGGCGATCATAGGAGAATTGGGCACGATGGTTGCCTTCCTCGGGCGTAAGTTCCTGCATGCCAGAGCCATCGAAACGGATGGTGAAATAGTGTATGTTATACGGGTCTTCATCGGGATGAACACCTGAAGCTGTGAAATAGATGACTTCAGCCTCTTCGTCGACATGAAGGACATCACGTACACACCAAGAACCATGGGTGACCTGGAGCCCCACCCCAGTCCCACCCAATGGGAGAAGGGATTGATTACTTGATTTCTTTGCTCTATGCCTACTCGTTTTTGAGGTGTTTGAATTACTTAACTTCTTTCCATACAGATAGATATGGTTCCAGTTGTCTCGCTCACTTGTCCAGAGAAGGCGGCCATCAGAAAGCCAATGACGCCAAATACGGTTGTAGTTCACAAACTTCTCCGAGCGTTCTTCAATGAGAGGAGTCAACTGGCCAGTCTCAGCATCCATGGCAAGAAGCTGATATAGCTTATGGCCACGCTGATTGTATTCCATGGTGACAAACCGACTATCGGGTGTCCACCGGAACCATTCGAGAGAGTATTGCATACCCAGTGCTCCCTCACCAACGGAGATTGTTTGATGAGCTGCTGTGGAGTCAATAACAAAAATAAACGGGGTGAATTGTGGGAGGTCGTCACCAGGTTTGGCATACTCTTGTTGGTGGAGGATTGGTTGAAGTTGGTCCTGGGGTGATGACTCCACATAGTATGCGTAACGCTTCTCGACCGCCTTGCGCTTGCAAACGAAAAGTTTACGTGAGTCAGGCGACCAAAGAATACGATTACTATAGTAATGGCCTATGGTACCATCTTGCGTGAGATGATGCTTCTCACTATAGGGACGACCTACTTCATGGACTATGAGATTGTAACCCTCGACCCATGCCTCCCACTTACCATCGGGCGAAGTGACAAGCCGTTGCTCCTGCTCCTCATCGACTTCCATCCAATGGCGTTGTGGCTGTCGGAAGGGAGTACGGCCTCCACCTGCTCCTCCGAAAGGAGGGGTTCCACGACGGCGTTGGCGTTCCCTGCCTGCAGGACGGATTGAGGCCAAAGCCTCGTTCATTTCTTTTTCTGACGAGAACTCCTGCTTCGAGTTCTCATCAGCATCGAATACTATAAACCGTTGTCCTTCAGGAGTTTGAACGGAATAGCTAAAGACATGCGTCGAATCTATCCATCGGATGTTCTGCGCCCAATGATATACGTTCTTGGCGCTGAACTTTTCTTGCAAGGAATATGCACGATTGTAGTCCTCGATGGTTCCTTGAGCAAGAGAAGGCATAGCGACAAAGGAACAAAGTGACATTGTAACAAGATGGCATAGCAACCATGTTACGGGGTTTGGGTGTTGGTTCTTGTTCATATTACGGATTGATTTTATGATTTCATCATTTCACCAGGTTTCTTGCCGAACTGTTTCTGGAAACACTTCGTAAAGTAAGACGGCGAGCTGAAGCCCACCATGTAGCATACCTCATTGACACGATACTTCCCTTCGGCAAGTAGCATAGCCGCCTTCTTTAGACGAACCACCTGAATCATTTCATTAGGAGTGACATCAGTGAGCGACTTAATTTTGGTAAAGAGCCCGCTACGGCTAATGTTGAGTTGCTCTGCCAAGAAGGTAACTGAGAGTTCCGGACTGGTCATATTTTCCTCAATAATTTGCGTCATTTTCTTGAGAAATTCGTTATCAATGTCGCTGTTAGCCAATGGATCTATGGCTTGTCGAGGCTGTTGTGAGAATTGCTTCATGAGCTCGCGACGGCGGCTGATGAGGTTGCGAATACATGCATCGAGGTACTTCAGCGAGAAGGGTTTCTCGATATAGGCATCTGCACCGATGTCCATACCCTGAGACTTCGAGTCATCATCGGTCTTCGCAGTCAGCATGATGAGAGGAATATGACTTGTATTGCGATTAGCACGCACGCGTCGGCAGAATTCAGCACCGTCCATTTCTGGCATCATCCAGTCGCTGACAATCAGGGAGACAACATTCTGGCTCAGTTGCCGAATACCTTCAATACCATTAACGGCTGTTAGCACCGTGTAACCATCGGCAAAATGGTTTGCAAGGAATGCAAGCATGTCGGCATCATCCTCGACAATAAGGACCGTAGGAGTCTCCTCCACCCCTTCAGTGGGAAGTGGAGTCGTATCACTTTTTGCAGAACCTTCGCTCCCATCAACGCCTTCTTCCGGAAGGAGGGGTGCTGTTTCATCAACATCTTCCCCATAGGGAGAGGTTAACTGGCTGACAGGCAGTGTGACAATGAATCGAGCCCCTTGCCCAGGCTCTGACTCAACTCTGACTTCGCCATGGTGTTGGTCAACGATGGTCTTCACTATGGACAGACCAATACCTGTGCCAGGCTTGTTATCACGTGCCTGATAGAACGCGTCGAATATCTTTGCCCGGTCATCCTTGCTGATACCTGCCCCATTATCTTCAACGATGATGCTAAAATGACTTGAATCGGCAGTATCAACATGGCACGATAGGCTAACTTGGTCGTTCGTATACTTAACGGCATTGGTCATTAGGTTACTGATGACCTTTGTTATTCCTTCTTCGTCGACCACTGCCATGAAGTCAGGAGCAGGATAATCAACGTTGAACGCAATGTTTCGCTGTCGAAGAGTGAGTTCGAATCGTTCAGCAACAGATCGCATGAGGTTGGCAATGTTGTGAGATGCGAAACGCATCGTGAATCCTTGTTGCTGGACTTTATTGAAGTCAAGCAACTGATTGACAAGCGTCAGAAGCCGATGAGCATTGCGATCGATGAGGGTTATCAATGAGTTGGAAGAACTAAGGGTGCTCATCTGACCATTCGGATTTGTCATTCCAGAAGCCGCCATGTTCTGTTTAAGAGTTTCTAGCGGGCCGATGATAAGCGAAACCGGCGTCCGGATTTCATGGGCTATCATCGTAAAGAAACGCAAACGAGCGTCGCGAACTTCAGCCTCAGCCTGATCATTGATGTGTTGCAATTCCTGTTGATGCCGTTGCTCAGCGCGACGCAGCCGGAAATGCGTATATCCATAAATGGCTAGAAGCCCCAAAAGCAGATAGAGTAGCTTGGCGGGCCATGAAAGCCAGAATGGTGGATGAACGACGATGCGGAGTTGGGCTTCCTCTGTGCACCAAGTTCCGTCATTGTTGGTGGCTTTTACACGGAATGTATAAGTGCCTGAGGGCACATTAGTGTAGGAAGCTTCATGACGATTACCACAGTAAACCCACGATTTGTCGAACCCCTCAAGCATGTAGGCATATTGGTTTTTCTCAGGTGCACAATAGCTTAATGCTGCAAATGAGAGCGTGAAAACATCGTTGCCATGTGAAAGGTCCAATTGGGAAATATGCGAAAGGCTCTGCGACAACGGCTCATCGCCCACTGCAATGGTCTTGTTGTAGATACGCAATGAAGTGATAAACACTGGCGGAGGCGTGTTATTGACGGCTATCTCATAGGGATAGACTGCGCAAAAGCCCCTGACGCTGCCAAAATAAAGACGACCGTCGGATGCCTTTAAGACAGAATTGGGTTGAAATTGCTCACTGCAGAGGCCATCGAACTTGTTGAACAACAACACATCGCGATCCTGATTGTAGCGCACAACGCCTTTTGTGGTGGTCAACCAAAGATATTGACCATCTTGGACGATGCCACGGATGTCGTTACTGGGTATGTCGAGCCGAACAGGAACAAACACATCGCGCGCCTCATCGTAGAGACAAAGTCCCATCTCGGTACCAACCCAAAGGCGGTGCTCATCGGTTATGCAGATACAGCTAATCTGATCGCTTGCAAGTGAGAGCGTGTCGCCTGCCTGATGCCGATAGTTCTTCCATGACTTGGAACCCCGTTGATAGCACCATACGCCGCCCCCCTGCGTGGAGAACCAGAGACGGCCTCGATGATCTTCGTCGATGTCGATGGTAAGTGCCCCGAACGACTTTACGGGTTGGAAATTAGCACCGGAATGATTGTATGCTGAGACGCCACTCATGGAACCTGCCCACAACGTTCCCTTTGAATCTTTGTAAAGGGCATAGCAACTGAGGTCGTTAAGGCCATGTTCGTTGGAAAAACGGGATGTCTGATGAGAGCCGAGGTTCATGCGGAAGATACCGTCAGCATAGGTTCCGATCCACAAATCGTTTCCATCGATGCAAAGGGCATGGATGTTGAGGCGTGAAAAAGCTTTGCGCTGTGGAAAATCAAGAAAGGCATCACCCTGCCCACCCTGATAGCACGATAGTCCTCCGTCGTCGGTAGCTATCCAGACATGACCTTTGTCATCTTCGCAGAAGCGACTGACGACGTTTCCCTGCAGTCCCCATCCGCTGTCGGGGCTCAGGAAGGACACGAAGCGTTCAGAAACAGGTGAGATGTAGTTGACTCCGCCATAGAATGTGCCAAACCAAAGACCGCCCTCCGTATCGCTCATCATAGTATAGACAAACCGATTGTTGATGGAACCGGCATGTTTAGGATCGGACACAAGGTGCCACGAAGCATCTTGTGGGTTGAACTCGATGAGGCCATCATCGCAACCGATGAGGAGATGACCGTCAGACTGTTCATAGAGATGATGAATATGGTTGCCCACCTGCGAGAGCGTTGGACTAAGCACCTGCTCTGGCTGATGTCCATCCTTGAAACGATAAAGTCCACCCGTCCACATGCCCAGCCAGAAAGTACCGTCGCGAGACTGCAACATGGAGTAGCATCCGCCACTTCCCGCGATATTGCCTATGTCGACAGCGGCGAACTTGTTAGAAGCCTTGTTGAAACGGAAAAGCATACTGCCTGCATTGGCACAATAGAGCCAAATCTGATTATTGCAGTCAACGTAGACGCTTGGGGATGATCCTGACAGATCGGGCAAAGGATAGAAATGCGTCTGAGAGGAAGACGGGTCGTAACAGCCAACGCTGTCAGCTGCCAACGAGAACCATACATTTCCCTCCTTGGAACGAGCAATAGAATAAACGACTACTTGTGGACAAGACTTCAACAAGGTGAACGTTTCGGTCTGGAAATCAAAGAAATAAGCACCACGAGACGTACCCATGTAAAGGCCTTCGTCGGCAGCAGTCAGGCATGAAATATACTGGTCGACGCCATTCGGGATGATGCGAAAGGGCTGAAAGCTAAAGCCATCGTAACGACATAGCCCGTTGTCGGTGCCCATCCATATGAAGCCATAGCGATCCTGAACTATGTTACGCACGGTGTTTGAGGGCAACCCCTCCTCCATCGTGATGTTTCGGAAACGCACATTGTCCGTGGATGCACGTACAGACATACACGTAACGATGCAGCATAACGATAACAAGACTTTGATGCGGGATGCCACACTGGCTGAACGGAAGTATCTACAGATAGAGATCATAAATGAATGGGACACAACAAGAACTATTTAATGCGGAATTGGTAAGGGAACACCGTTGGGACTGGTGCATGCTCAAAGCCATAGCCACCATGGCGGTGGTGACGATAGAGTTGCTCATGCTCAAGTGGTGCCCCCATAACTACCAAATAGAGATGCTGAAGCTGTTTACCCTTAGGTTGACAGAACTCAGGCTTATTCATCTCGCCATAGAGCGTTTCGCCACTCGTGGTCACGCCGACGAATCCATAGCGCAGGCGGTCGCCAATCATCTCAATACGTGTGCGCTTGGCCAGGGGAAGTTCTATTGCATTAAAGCCATACTCCTCAGGAAGGTCGTGCGGCCGGAGCCATCCACCTTGCAACGTGTCGAGTTTGCAGCTGAAGGTACAGGCATAGGGACGGGTTTCACGCCGTGCATGTTTGAAGTCGAAATTGACTAAATGTTGATAGCCACGGAATATCTCATCACAAAACTCTGACTGCGATAACGAATAGAGCCGTTTGTAAGTCATTACAGGATCTTCGCCTATGCGCCCTGCCCGGTAGAGGTCGCCAATGGATGTTTTTCCCCGAAGATCGCTCCACCACTGGATGACATAAGGAGAATGATAGATGTTTTCCATCGACAGATAGGCCTTATGGGTAAGCGACTTGAAGGCATCAAAGTGATACTGCTCGTCCTTTACCCAATCAGGATTGACCTGCCAAAGCATCCACTGACTGGTCATCTCGTAGAAACCTGAACCACCCCATGCTTCGCCTGTGCTGTCAGCGGGAATCTGCAACTGGAACGAATGCCCCAATTCATGGGCAAGACAGTTGAGTTTACGATCCTGAATACGATTGGGAGCCACCCATAGTGCACCTATGAAGTCATCGTAAGTACCGCCATAAGCAGTACCATCGAGCGAGTACATGACCATAACCATCATCTTGAAACGCTCTGCTTTGGAACCGGGAAGAGTGAATTTCAGCGTATCGCGGAAGAAATCGTAGAACGACTCAACGCGCTGCTCCAAGTTCTGGAGATCAAACCGCATGGGATGACCATCGAGGGCAGGAGGATTCTGGAGGTCGTCGCCAAACCCTTTCTCCCAAAAGAAGACGAGATTGTCAGTCTGAACCGAACGTTGCCAACACCATTGCGATGACGTGTCATTGAGATTCATTCCCCGCAAGTCTTCGGGAATATATACTTGTTTTTGAGCAAAGCTGCCGAGAGAGGGCAGAATAAGGCAGATAAGTAATAGTTTGCGCATCGGCTTACATTTAGGATGATTGTTTTGTTTCATGCGATGATGACTGATACAGAGAATAAAGCCGTCGTTTACGGAGTGAAAAGTAGTCATTTACAAGGTGTAAAGCAGTCATTTACAGGGTGTAAAGCAGTCATTTACAGGGCGTAAAGCAGTCATTTACAGGGCGTAAAGCAGTCATTTACAGGGCGTAAAGCAGTCATTTACAAGGCGTAAAGCAGTCATTTACAGAGTGTATCAGTGGTCGCTGCAAAATGGGGAACGTGTTTAACCAACAAAAATGCCAGGCCTTGGTACGGGCAGTACCAAAGCTTGGCACGATTGTAGGTACAGACTATCAGGATCAATAACCCAATCCTATCTGATCCTGCCAATTGAGATACCACGTGTGGGTATCGTTGAGATCGGCACTAATCAGCGAGCGCATAGTCCCTTCATTGGCGGCACCACGACGCTTATAGACACGGTTGGCCAAATAGGATGGATCGTTGCGGCGCAAAGCTACGCGCATAAGGTCGTAGAAGCGATAGCCTTCGAAGGCAAACTCAAGGGCTTCTTCGTCGACAATGAGGTCTTCGACCTTTTCAATCTGATAGTTCAAGCGAGCCTGGGCATCGGTCATGAGCGTATCGTCAGGCATCACGTAGGTATCATTGAAGGCTGTATGACCACTTCCACGCGAGTGCAAACCGATGGTATTCTCGTTAGACGAGAAAGCTGTTGTCTCAAGGATGTATTCGTTGTTGGGGAAGTCAAAAGAACGGATCCACGTACTGTCGGCGGGATAGTAAGGTACCACCTCGTTCTCAATTACGCTGTTGTTGATGCCTTGTTTGAGAATCTGGAATGCGAAGCGCGGATAACCAGCACGGTTGAGAGCCTCAGCCAATCGCAGATAGACCATGGCGCGACGATAGATGTGGACGTTGCGAGTGTTGTACTTACCAATAGCCGAATAGTTTTCGACACGCTTTCCGTTGACAACTATCGAAACGTTATCGTTGTTTCTATAGACTGCGGACAGGCGAAGGTCGCCCTTGCGAAGACCTGTAAGACCCTCGGGAGCTATTATGAACTCACCACCTGTTGTGTACTGGCAATACTTTTGTGCGGCTGAGAGACTGATAATTCCCTCGGAGGGCACGATAGAAGCCTTGTACTCGTTGTCTTGGTTGGCGTTGAAGAGATTGCGAAGTTCACTGTAGTTGCCCTCAGAAGGGATGGAGTCGCCAGGAATCATCGTGATGAGCTCCGACCCTTTATCGCCTGTTTCGTCCTGGAATGACTGCGACCAGCTGTCGCGTGTGCTCTGCCAATGCGAATCGGTATTGAGGAATCTCACCGAGTTGCCCGATATAGGATAGATGCTGTTGGTACCATTACGGGTACTGATGTACTTGTAGTAGTTCTCGGCAGCTTCCTTATAGTGACCAGCCCATAGGTTCAGGTCGCCCAGCAGCACATAGATGGGGAAGTAGAACAACTTTGAGTTCGTGTTGCGAATCTTCTCGTAGCCGGGAGTTTCTATATTGGCATAGGGAGCGATGTCCTTGATGAAGTACTCACATACGGAATTGATGTCGTATCGCGGATAGTCCATCTCCGACTCTGCCTTGCTCAGAATGGGCTCGGTGACGAAAGGAACGGATCCATAGTTGAGAACCATCTGCAAATAGGTCCACGCACGGAATGCCTTCACTGCAGCATACTCCTTCATGAACACGTATTCATTGCGGTTGTTGCGCAATGCTGTATCGGCATTGGCAATGAAGTAGTTGCAATTGTTGATGACGGCATAGTAGTCGCGTGGTGAATTATAGACATTGTCGTCGCCAATATTGAAGAATGCTACATCACGAAGGTCGGCCGACGCGTTATTGGTAATGTCGACAAGGTCGCCACGCATCTCGCCCAATAGAATAGTACGATCGGCGATGACCTGCATCTTGTTCATGATGCCTGCCATGGACCACAATGTGTCAGTGGCGTTGTTAAGATGGTCTTTATCGGCATAGATAACCTGATCGGACTCCTGGTCGAGGAAGTCACTGCAAGCCGTAAAGCCACAGACCAGGCAGAAGGCACAGATGATTATATTGTATTTCTTCATAATCACTAATCTTTATTCATTTATCTTGTGGGAATGTCTATTAGAGGTTGATCTTCACACCTGCGACGAAACTGCGACTGAGGGGCAGACGACCGAGGTCAATGCCCTGACCGATAACGTTGGAAGTCATGGCAAACTCAGGATCGGCACCGAGATACTTCGAGAAGGTCAGCAGGTTGTTGGCCTGAATCCAGAATTGGAATCCCTGTAGCAGCGTAGAGTGCATGGGGAGCGTATAGCTCAGTGTGACGGTCTTCAGCTTCAGGTAGCTTCCATCCTCAATCCAGCGGTTGCTGAAGCGGCTGTTGCCAAGGGGATCCTGGAAGGTAGCCTTTGGAATGTCGGTCGTTTGGCCTTCGGTCTGCCAACGACGCGTCATTGCTGTGGTCTGATTCAGGAAGCGACTGCCTCCTTCAAGCTGGCTACGCATGTAGTTATAGACATCGTTTCCAAGGCTATAGTTGAAGTTGACGTCAAGCTTGAAGCGCTTGTAGGCCAGCGACGTGAAGATGTTACCATAGATGTCGGGATTTGGATCGCCAATAAAGACACGATCAGCCTCCGTGATCTGATGGTCACCATCAAGATCTTCGAAGTGCACATCGCCCGCACCAAAATATTGATGGTCTATGCCATTGGCTGCCAAGACGAAAAGATTGGCATTGGCAGCTTCCTCGCTCGTGGCAAAGACACCCAGCGACTTGTAACCATAGAACATATTGGCTGAGTGGCCAATCTGAGTCCTAATGGTAGCACCATAGACATTGGAATCAAAGAAGTTCTGATTGTCGGAAAGCTTCGTGATCTTATTCACGTAATGGCCCATGCTGGCGCCCAACTCCCACTGGAAGTCCTTCATGGTGAGAAGTTTGGCAACAGCCGTCACATCAAAGCCTTCGTTCTTCATCGAACCACCATTCGACCAGTTGCGCTCAAGACCTGAGAGGAATCCTAGTGATTGGTACATCAGCAGATGGTCGGTGTTGCTGCGGAAATAGTTGAAGCGCACATTCAGCTTATTATTGATGAAGTTGCCTTCAAAACCCGCATTGAAACGCTTTGTTGTCTCCCACTGCAGGTTGGTATTGCCAATGTTCTCGAAGGATAGTCCAGAAACATCCTCCAGGAAATTATGAGAGCTGAAGTAACTGCGTGCGGCATAGTAGTCGAGGTCATCGTTACCGCTGATGTCATAGCCAACATTCAAGCGCAGGTAATCGACGCCATGTACAGCGGCAAACCAAGGCTCATTGCTCATGACCCATGAAGCCTGCACGCCTGGGAAGATGCCCCATGCCACACCGAATGCTTTCAGGGAATTGTCTGCATCCTTGCCAAAGCGCGACGAAGCCTCAGCAGTAAGATTGGCCTGCAGGTAGTAGCGCTGCAGATAGTTGTACTCTGCCTGTGCATACCATGCTATGGAGTTCCAATTATCGTTGCTACCAAATGTCTGAGCGTGGTCAAGGCTGGAGCTGATGGATGGAATCTTATCGCTACTGGTGTTGTAGCCAAGCTGTGAACTGAGGGTATAACTTTCCCAGTTGATGCGTGCTCCACCAAAAACATGCAGATAGTGGGCTGCATAACGACTGTTCCAGTCAAGGCGAGTATCGCTCATCACGGAATTCTGCTTACCAGCCATAGAGCGAACCTCGTTGTTGACATAGGCATTGACACTAGATACGTAGTAGCTGGGCACACCATTGAGAGGAATATAGAACTTCTCGTTGGTGTTGACAAGATTGTAGCTGAAGTGCTCGCTAAGTGCCAAATGCTTATTGAACTGGAACTTCGGGGTCACGGAGAGGTTGATCATCGAGTTTTCAAAGCGGTTCTTGTTCTCTGCATCGCCAAACTCGTTGACAGCAAGTGGATTGGCCAACTTATAGTTGTAGTTGCTATAGTCAGCAAGTGCTTCGTTAAGGAAACTTTCGTCGACCACATCCACATAGTTTTCGGAAATACGGCCACTGGCAAAGGTGAACGGACTCAGCATTGGGCTCTTGGCATAGGCCAGGAACGATGCTGAGGTTGGAGTTCCCTCGGTGTAGTTCTCAGGAGCGCCATCATTGCGAAGGTTGCGCGTCTGATTGGCAAACGAAGCATCGAAGCGAATGAAGAACTTATCGGTCAGACGGATGTCTGTATTGAAGCGGATGTTCACACGATTCATTGAGTTGTACTTCAACGCACTCTGATTGTTGATATAGCCTAACGACAGGTTATAGTCGGCAACATCATCACCGCCTTCAACATTGATACTGTAGTTCTGAGTGATAGCCGTACGATAGACATAGTCTTTCCAGTCGGTATTGTTGTGGTACTGGGGATAGTAGTAGTAGGACGGATCCTCATTCAAGAACTTAAAGTCCTTGATTGTGGTGTTCGTCGTGCTCAACAAGTCTGATGCATAGCTACGGTATTGGCTTGCATTCATCACGTCGAGGAACTTAGGCTCAAGCGATACACCACCAGACAGGCTGGCCGTGATACGGGTAGCCATGCTATGGTTACGACGTGTGTTCACAAGAATGACGCCATTGGCTCCCTTAGCACCATAAAGGGCCGTTCCATTGCGAATAACGTTCACACTTTCAATGTCAGAAGGGCTGATATTGCTAAGAATGTCGTTGAAGAAACCTTCATGGAGTGTAGTACGGCTGTACTGCTGGTCGAAGATGACGCCATCGACGACAATCAGCGGCTGGGCATTGATGTTCAATGAGTTGATACCATTCATGAACATCACGCCACCAATACCAGGTACGCCGCTACGCATTGTGGTATGCACATCGGCTCCAAGGCGTTTCTGTACCTCTTCTTCAATGGATACTGCATTAGAGAACCTGAAGTCGGATGCCGACTCATCGCCTGTCACATTGGTTCCTTGACTATATTCAGAGGAGAACGTAGCGGGATAGAGCATGGCATCGCGTTGATTCTCGCCATTGACCAAACCAATCTTAGCAGGATTGCGGTCAGGGGCAGAGATCTCAAGAGACGTTGCAAAGAGAGGAACTTTGATTTCGTATGTTCCATCGCTGCGAGTCAAGGCACTGTAGCCTTCTACTTCCGCTGTGCGCACCATGGCGCCCGAGACAGGAGCCTTGGTGGCAGCGTTTAGGACACGGCCTTTAACTACGCGTGTAGGGTATTGCTTTCTGGGCTTCACATTTTTCTCCCTTTTGACGACAAGCTGTTCACTGTCATCGTCCTGCGCAGCCACAGGGGCAACGCTCAACATGAGGAGCGAGAGTCCGAAAATAATATATCTTTTCATTTCGTATCAGTTCTTAAAGATTAGATGTTGGAATTGCTCTTGGAACTTTCATCTGTTGCCTCTGCTTCGCGAGGTTTCAAGATTAGACAGTCGAGACGCATGGTGCGCGAATAGATGGAGGTATCTTTTGCCTTCACATTTGCACGCAGCGTGACTTTTACTTGCGGATCGGACAAACCTTCGGAACAGGTCGGGAACGAGAATCTGTCAACCAGTAATACCGTATCGACAACGGCAGGATTTGACATGATATCAGTCGAGAATATCTTACGTCCTTCCTTACCATTCTGGTCGTTCCAGTTCAACGTTACACGGAATACACTTGGCTTAGAAGCCTCTTCAACAGCCAGCGTGTCGTAGGCCGTAGCTGGGATGAACACGCCATAGATGTCGTATTCCACATTGGAGAGAACATTAGGAACTCGATAGCGAATAGTAGGATTGGCGGTTGCAGGATCTGGAACAATCTCTACATAGCTATTTCCAGACACCTTATTATAGAAAGGATTGTCGGAAGTCACCTCACGAACCACCAACGGGTCGACCGAATTGGTGACGGTGTCCTGCGACTGGATGTTCTCTGCCTCGACCTTAATGTTCTGCATAAAGGTGTCGAACTTTGAAATGTTGAACTTGGAAGCCTTACGAACATGTCCATTGCTACAAACAATGTCTTGAGTACCATCGAAAATGCCACCGGTTGCAAAGGGTTTGTAGTAGGTATAGTAATTGTCCTCAATTCCCAACATACGACGATTGGCATATGACATAGCACTTGTTGATACGGCAGAATCGCGGAAAGCAGGTTCCGGGTTGATGGTGCGGCTGAAGAAGGTGCCACCCATGATAGCCATACGCGCACGTGTATATATTAAGGAGTCACGCTTAGCCACTGTATTATCGTAATTGAAATATTTCTCATACTCAGCCAAGAGACGATTCCACTCACTATTGGTGGGAGCGACCAACCAATAGGTACTATCCTCTGAATTGATGAGTCCGTAAGCATCGAACAGTGCATTGCGCAAATCGGACACAGAATCGAGGTAAACGGTTTGACCGTCGACAATCTCTCCCGGCACACTCTTCGCATCATTGAACTCATAGATACTGTAGCGGTTGAAGAAATTGTAGACACTGTCGAGATCGCTATCGTGACCGAGATACTCGAAGACATTGGGGAAGTAATCGAGTTTCTTGTCGACCGTGAACAGTACGCCATTGTTGAACAATGCATTGGTAGTCAGCAGGCCGCTATTGCTCAACTTCGTAGAAGTGAGCACGGCATATTTACTGTTCATCATCGTGATGGAGTCGTTGGTCAGCGACGAAACAGGGTGTTTGTAGAGTGCTATGTGGTTCTGCAGGAACTGGCGCACGACTGTGTTGTCATCACTACGGACGCCTGCAGCTTTCTGCCTCTGGAACTCCTGTATCAAACTGTCGGCCTCGGCCGATGAGAACACGTCATCGGTCGGGGCAAAGACAGAGAAGGTCTGGCTACCATTCAGCACGAGATCATAGCCACAAGCTTTCGCCACACGGGTGAAGTTGCTAAGGCTACTCTGTGAAGAAATGGCCTGCCACAATGTGCCGCTATCTACAGAGGAGGCATCGTAGTGTTCGTTCCAGTCGTCGGTGCACGAAGCACTGAGGAATAGCGCTGCCACCACTGCAATAGCTGAGCCTATTTTTTTCAGATTATGTTTCATTGTCGTCAATATTTATGATTCTTTTCAAAGAATGAAATCTCTACCATAAGGATTTAGAGCATGTCTTCCATCTGGCCTTCATCGGTCACACCGTAGACACTCTTTGGAACAAGTTCCAGATAGTCAAGCATGAACTCATTGTCATTACCCTGCTTGACCGATACGCTACGGATACGGAGATAGTGATCCTTGTTGGGATCGATGTGGGTAGTGCAGATGACAAGGCGAATGGTGTGAGGCTGCGTGGCAAAGATCGTTGTCGTAGTGGCACCTGCGCCATTGTAACGATAACCACCTGCAGCGCCACGATAGTAGCCCTTGTTCTTCAGGACCTTCTGATCGGTCGAAAGATCAATCTGTGACATGGAGTTGTAGTCGGCTTTCCAGTCGGCACCCAAAATAGATGGGTCGTTGAGCTGTCGGGTCATGTCAAGGGGAATGCCCTGAGGCTTATCGTCAAAGTAGATCTGGGCAACACCACGCGTAGGCTCGGCTGCAAATCCAATACGAATCTGCCAATCACCCTCATAGGGAACAGGAGGAATCTTGAATGTGATGTCGAAATCGCCGAAGAGGTTCATCTCATCGCCTTCATAGCTATCATAGTAGTCGTGTGGACGACGATAGACAAAGTGGCAGCCTTCGTTGATGGTCACGCCTTTCAGATAGCCATTGGGGAAATAGTAATTACGACCATACTTACCTGTCTCGTCGTAGTCTGGATCCTGGAACTTCATGCCGCCATTGCGCTCATTGAGACGAATGTCGTTAGTCATGAGTTCGGGGAAGATCGTTGAGAAGTCCATACGGATGCGAGCATTGTCGACAATGTCGCGTGTGGTAGTATCAAATGCAAGGATGTCGTCGACATAGAAGTAGCGTCCATTGAGGGCATCCTGCTTATAGTCGTCTTCAACCTTGGCATAGATTCTTGCACCAGGAATAGAGAATTCGTTGTCGTAACGACGATTAACATAACGCTGACCAACAATGCTTGAACCTGCCCATTTACGAACGGTAAGGCGCTCAAACTTCATCATTGTGTGAGGGAGCATCGTTTCATACCAGTCAACAGGATTCATGACAGAAGTCAGAATACCGACATCCTTAACAGGAGTCAGGTAGTTCCATCCCTTCACGTCGCGTGTCACGATATGGTAGGCCAGGAATCTATTCAAAGGATTCTTGGGATGCCTGATGTGTGCAAAATCGTGGTAGTCGGCATTGGCATCTTCGGGGTAGACCTCGTCATAGATTTCACATGCCTTCTTATACAAATCTTCAACGGTCGTGATGTTGTATTTCTCACGAAGAACTGAGTCTGTAGGAATAAACAAGGTGAAGCCTACGCGTTTCTCATCAGGCACAGTTGCTGTTTCTTTGTTCACGTGGGAGACATAGCGATAACGTGGATATACAGAGGGATCCCATTCATCATCACGATACTGATAGAGTGAATCCGCAAAACCAGCCTGCTCGAGGGCATCCACATAGAGTGAGATGTTAGGATTCGTACGCATCACGTCAAGAATCATGCGGTTACTACTCTCCAACACTTCAGTGATGGGTTGCATGATACCATTCTCAACAGAGTCGTCCTGCATAGTGAAGATGATGTGGGAAGTGCCATTAAGGAATACAACGGCATTGTCATCTTCATCCATGCCATGGCTGACCTCAATGTAACGACGGTTCATGTTAGCCGTTGTCAGCACACCATCATCCATATCAGAAGTAGCATACATGTTATCAACCAAGTGAGTACGGGCAATGGTGTCGCAGTCAGCATCTGTCAGATCGCTGATTGACGACAGCCCATGCTTGTTCAGATAGGCTTTCACGGCATCGTTGGTAGGCGGGAAACAAGTGTAGGCGCCATACGTTGCCAAAAGATCCATCATGCCAGCTCGCTCAACGATCTTCGTGAAATCGCTGAACTCCTCGTGGCCATATAGATACTCGCTCATCATCTGCCCCTTGAAGGTGTAGAAATTAGAGGAGTCGGGCTCGTCGGAACAACTCGACACAAAGCCAAGAATGGCAACGACGAATAGGAACGTCAAACTATATTTCTTCATATTCTTAATTCTTTTATTAAGTTTCATAACTGAATGACAACGGCTATTTCGAGGTACGTTCGTAAGAACTGTTCTCACCACTGCTGAATGCCGGGTTCTGAACCAAGTTCTTGTTCACCTTGATTTCATCGTTGTTATAGGGCCAATAGATAGCATCCATACGAGAGAGTTTACTGGCTATTGCACCACTTCCACTTGAACCCTTTCGGGCAACTACACCAATGAGGTAGTTGGTGTTGCCATCACGACGGGAACGGCGCACAAGGTCATACCAGCGTTTGCCTTCAAACATCAGTTCACGTTGACGTTCTTCAAGAACCAACGACTGCATCTGCGACTTGGAAGTGTACTTTGATGCATCAAGATCCTTGCTACTTGTTGAACAGTTGGATCGCTTGCTAATAGTATTAACGATTTGGAATGCCTGTTTCAGCAATGTATCGGCCTGTTGCTTTCCTGCAGAAGTGGAGTCCTCGTCGTTGACCATCTCAACCAAAGCTTCGGCTTTGATGAGCATGATGTCAGTAAGACGATAGAGAACCCAGTTGGCATGGCAATACTTTTCACCGTAACGACTTCCATAAGTTGCCTCAATCTCAGCTTTCGACAGGTCGACACGAGCAAACGAACTGGTAAACTTGTTAATGCCAAAAAGCGTCTTCGAACCACCAATTGACTGAAGGTTCTCGTAATAGCGGGCATCATACTTGTTCATGAACACACTATAGACTTCATCGCTCACGTCGGTGCAGAGGAAATCGGCAGGCTTGGCATGGCCTGGGAAGGTGATGCTGTTGCCATAACGATAGCTGACTGCACTATTGGAGAGCATATTGTCGTCGTTCATATATATCAGTTCAAAAATACTCTCGCGACTGTCACCGTTTCCAAATATCTCACCGAAGGCATTGCCATAGAAATTGCCTGTAGAGTAGGCATCGCTAATCAACGGATAGCCATCGAGCATCAAATCATTCTGCGAGATGCTACCCGACTTCTTGTCGAGTTCTTCCTGATAGGCCACAGTCTTGGCCTCGATGACCATATCGGCATAGCGGACTGCATTTGTATAGTCCTGCTTCCAGAGATACATGTCAGCCAACATGGCATGGATGGCATCCTGCGTGATGCGCCCACGCTGATAGTTACGTTTTGTCGTAGGATAGCGTTTCACTGCCATATTCTGAACACTCTCAAGGTCAAGAATCAGACTGTCGAGAACACTCTCGAACTTTGTGGCAGGCAAGTCCATGGTCTGGTTGTCGTCAAGGAAAGGCTGCGTCGTATAGGGTACGTCGCGGAAGGTACGAATCAGATAGAAATACATCAAATCGCGCAAGGCCGATACCTCAGCCTTTGTGGCATTAAGCTCACTCTGCGTGTAGTTAGGATCTTTCTCAGCCACCTTTGGCGCATAGTAGAGCACCGTGTTACAGCGGTTGATGATGTTATAGAATTCGCCCCACGTTGTGAAGACGTTGCTTGCATTGATATTCTCCTTAAAGACATTCGAGAGGTCGATTTCCTTTTCAATATTGGTTCCACCGACGATGTTGTCTGAACGGAACTCGCCCCATACCATCATTCGGTCAATGACAGCCTGGCTTTGCATGGCTGAATAGCAGCCGGCAACTACGTTCTCAACGTCGGCCTCTTCATTCCAGAACTTATCAAGAACGATGATGTCCAACGGTTCGATCTCCAAGAAATCAGAGCAGGAAGACAGCGTTGCCGTCCCCATGAGTCCCAATAGTCCGAACTTGATAATATTAGTTTTCGTTTTCATAATCATTGCGCATTAAAAATCAACAGTGATACCAAGTGTGTAAGACTTTGCACGCGGTGTCTGACCACCGTCAACAGCTGCTCCATATCCACCATAAGAAACTTCAGGATCAACACCTTTATACTTTGTAAGTATGAAGAGGTTGTTGGCACTGGCATAGAAACTCAGACGGTTGATGCCGAGGGCTTTCTTGATGACTTTTGGATCAAACGAGTAGGACAACTGAATATAATTCAGTCGGAGGAATGAGCCATTCTCTACAAATCGGTCGCTGACCAACGTATTGTAGTTTGAAGCTGCTCCATACATGGCACGTGGAATGGACGTGACATCGCCTTCCTTACGCCAGCGGTAGTTCACAGCCTGGCTTTGGTTATTGTTGTTAATCATGGCCTCAGCATCCAAACGGGCAAGGTTCAGAATCTTGTTGCCTACACGGTAGTTGAACTGTGTGTTCAACTTCCAGCGATTGTAGTTCAACGTAAAGCCGAAACCACCTGTCAACTTAGGCAGTGAAGAACCGAGATATACAATGTCAAGGGCATTGATATTACCATCGTGATTGATGTCCTCATAGATGGCATCACCACCCTTGAACTTATAGTTTTTACCAGTTCCGTCGTTAGTGTAGTTATACATCATACGAACAGGATCACCTTCGTCGTCAAGCACTATCTCGCCAGCCTCGCTAAGAGCGATCGGAGCGGTGTGACCTGCAGCAAGGAAGTCCTGACGCTCTGCATTGGTCATGTTCTTAAACGTGTCGTACTGGTATTCGTAAACGCCCTTGTAGCGGAAACCATAGATGGCTCCAAACGGGTTGTGCAGCTGAACTCGCTGAAGCACCTCGCGGTTGCCATAGAAGAACTCAGAGTTGAGCGATGAGAGTACGGTCTCGTCCATGGTTAGGATTTCATTGGAGTTGTTACCGAAAGTCATGTTGAAGTCGGCGTAGAACTTACCCTTTTCAATAATGCGATTTGTGTTCAAGTTCAACTCCCATCCGATATTGCGCATCGATCCGACATTCCGATAAGCCAAATTGTAGTAACCCGAGTTGGAAGGAATGCGTACCGAAGGCATCAGCATGTCGCGACGGGTTGCGCTATACCACTCAGCCTGCAGCGTCAGCTTATCGTTGAAGAATCCCAAGTCTAAACCAACGTCATAGGTTGATGTTGTTTCCCAGCGCAGGTTGGTCAAACGAATGTTGTTGGGAACCATCGAACCCATATCGAGGTAGCGTGTTCCCATGCTGTAGATACTCTCATAGAGATAGTCCTGACCTGGCTGATTACCCACCTTACCCCAGCTGGGACGGATGGCAAACATGGAAAGCCAGTCGCGCGTATTCTTCATAAAGGGTTCATCCACGATGATCCACTTTAGAGAGACGGCAGGGAAGTAACCCCAGCGCTTATCGGGACCGAACTTCGTTGTACCATCGGCACGCAGAGAGAAGTCTGCCACATAGCGGCCCTTGAATGCATAGTGGGCGGAGAAAGTGTAGTACATCGAACGCCACTGGCTGAAGCTAGAGCTCATGCCCGTTACCTTACCTCCTGCCACAGGACTTTCTATACCACCGGCAGGCAGCTTGGTGGCATCCGTGCCCTGACCATTGGAGCTACCAGAAGTGAGTTCAAAACGTCCCATTGCCATCAGCTGATGGTCCTTGTTGCGGAAATGAGGGATGAACGTTAGGGTCTGCTTCGTGTTGAAGGCGACGCTCTTCGTACTACCTGTATAGGCACTGTTCACACCATTGTTCCAAGAATATGTGACGAGTTCGTTGGGATAGAACTTATCTACGTATTCGTTGAAGATGTTCATATAGACACGGCCCTGCCAGTTCAGCTGATGATGTTCCTCATCAAGTCCAAGCAGACGATAGTTCAACTCGAACTCCGGCGTAATGTCGTAGGTACGATCATCAAACTTTGCCAAGTGTGCACTTGCCACGGGATTGACATACGAACGCTGGTCGTCCTTGAACACGTCAGGAGCCGACTGCAGCATCGTGTAGTATTTGCTGGTGTTTTCACCCGTCAATGGATCCTGTTCATAGATGCTCATGTTCGGCATCTTACGATAGGCCAGCGACAGCAGGTTATCGTAATTCTTCTTATTGTTCGTATAGGTAAGCGAAAAGTTTGTAGCAATCTTGATGCGCTCACTGACGTAGTAGTCAAGAGCAACACGAGTGGAATAACGCTGCAGTTTCTGCTTGATCACCGAACCCGTTTCATTGTCGAAACCGCCAGAAATACGGAAAGTAGCCTTCTCACCGCCACCCGTCACCGACAGGTAATGGTTCTGGCGCAGACCCCACTGAGTAACTGCGTCCATCCAGTCGGTATTATTGTTGTACTGCTCGTATTCCGAGAAGGTGGGATCGTAGTTCAACTCACGGATGTCGGAAGCTGCATCGTTCTGTTCGGGGTTGAAGTAAGCCTCTTTCAACAGCATCGTATAGTCGTCACCGTTCAGCATCTTGTAGCCCTTAGGCTGATACGTTCCGGTCAGGCGCAACGAGTAGGTCAGCTTGGGTGCACCACGTGAACCACGTTTTGTGGTAATCTCGATGACACCGTTTGCACCCTGCGAACCATAGATGGCTGTAGCAGCAGCATCTTTCAGCACGGTGATGCTGGCGATATCTTCCGGGTTGACGTTCAGCAACTGAGCAAACTGCTCGTCATTGGCATTGGTCAGGTCGAAATTGCTCATATCGACGTTCCACGTGTTACCATTGACGACGATAAGCGGGTTGGCATTTGTCAGCGAGCTGATGGAAGATGCACCACGAAGACGCATCGTCGTACCTGCACCAAGGTTACCAGAAATCGATACGATGTCAAGACCGGCAATACGTCCCTGCAAGGCTTCATCGATAGTGTTCATGCCAAGACCTTCGAACTCCTTGGCCGAAATGGTCTGCGTTGCAAACGAAACCTCACGTTCGGGAATTGCCAGACCACCACTATTAAGACGACGTTTTGCAACGACGGTCACCTCTTTCAGGTTGGTTTCCGACGTCATCTTCACCTCGTATTCCTCGCGGTCAATGGGCAGAGTCTGTGTCTTACATCCCACATAGCTGAAGCGAATCTTATCCTTTGTATTTCTAATAGGCATCGAGAAGTTACCATTGATGTCAGTAATGGTAGCCTCAATGATACGTCCGGCTCCGTCGATTTCACAAACCGAGGCTCCGGTCAGTTCTCCAAATTCATCAGACACGGTACCGTGTACGGCCGTAATCTGTGCAGAAGTGCCGAGAGCAATGAAGGAGAACAATGATAGCATTATAAATCTGTACTTTCTCATAGCTTATCTCCTCCCTTTGGCTTCTGCCTTTAGTTTGTTAACTTCATCTTCCCACTTGGTGAGCTGTGCAGCATCATAGAAGAGGGCACCATCAATCTGATGGACCACCAGATCGGAAGCATTGTATATCTTAGCAGAGTTCACGTTGGTGGCACTCTGGATCCAGTATTCGCGCCCAATGAGGTTATAGTTGGCACCTTTTATCACAGAACGTTTGTTCTTCAACTGATCCACAATAGTCAGATTATTGTCGTCAGCATTGACTGTCACACTGAAGAATCGGCTATTGACGGGGTTCAGGGTAGATGTCTCATACATCACGTTGTTCACGGGCTGTCCGCCGATGAATACGGAGTTATCCTGAATATGGTACTTCAGGAAATTGATAATTCTGTCGGCAACTATTTTCCTTGCCTCCTTCTGCAGGTTAGCATCACCACCGAACTGGTCTGCAGTCAGATTTTCCCAATCGTTCCAATCGGGCAGGATACCCTCATTGTGCAGGCGCTCCAGTTCTGCATCCGTGGGAACATACACCGTGTAGTTATAAGCATCGAAGAGGCTACAGTTGTAGTCGGCACAGGTGTAGCTGCTCAAACGAGCCTTGAGCAGGGTGTTGGCGGTACCTCCGTTGAGCAACAGATCGAAGAATTTCGTGCAGTTCTCACGTCCATTCAGGATGGAATAGAGCGACTGCTTACTGGTCAGAGGCAGTGCTTCCTCAACGACGTACGATTTACCGTTACCCGTTGTTGTCTGGTCGTAGATGGTAGTAACACGCACAGGCATGTTCTCCTCAATCTGCAAGCCGCCGGAAACAGTCATCTGGCCTTCTCGGCCAGCATTCTCAACCATGATGACACTACCGCCCTTGGTGCGATAGTACTTATGTCCATCCTCAATGTTGCCAACAATGATGAGGTTATCCATCAGGTCGCGCAGACGATTCTGAACCTGTGTGTCTTCGTTGTCAGGATTCTGGGGACCTATGGCATCGGGAATTGCCCTGCCTTCCACGATGGTGTGGTTCACGAGGTCATAGTTGTAGCGATGTGCACATACCGTCTTGCGGTCTTCATTGTAGTAGAACTGATAGAGTACCGACACATTGCTGCCATAGGTACAGGGATCGATGTAGTACAACATTGCGTCGTTTGTCGGGATGATCAAACTGTAGTAGGAGTCCATAGAGTTCAGATAAGGCTCAAAACCCAACTTTTCAATGGCCCAATAGATGACGTTCATCGTATTCTCGTTGACCAATGCAGGGAACGACACCGACGAATAGGAAGCAGGGGTGAACACCTTATTTAATAAATAGACCACGCCATTGCATCCCATGAAGCAACTGTCAACATGTTCCTTTTCAACACCGAGAGGCACTTTGGTAGTATTATCGACGATGTTCTTGAACTTCGATGGCACAGTCTCTGTGAAGGTACGGATGAGGTTGATGTCGAGCATCTTCACCAAAACCTTCATCGGCACATTCTCCCATGTACCATAGAGGTCTTGCAGAGCTTTTCCGTCGTGGTTCCACCAGAAATCAAGTGCCTCGTTCTTCGGCACCAGCATGGCACCGGCATCGTAGTGAAGGTCGCGTCCGGCCGTATTGGTATACATGTACTGGCTCCAGCCTGGGTCAAAGCCCAGATAAGCGTCGACAAGCTTTCCGTCAGGAGCATTCTTCAGTTCGCCACCTGTTGAGCCACCGTAGTCGGAGGTATTGCTGGTTGACGAGAAATACTTCAACGTGTAAACAGAATCGTTTGTGTTGTAGAGTCGGTTGTACTCACGTGTGGCAGCCTCATCGTAGTAAGGAGCACAGAAACGGTCCATCAGCGACGAGAACAGCGACATATTGGCATGGTTGTGAATAATCTCGCCCATGTTGTCGGCAGCTGTTACCAGACCATCGACCTTCTGAATGTAGCCATTCTTACAAGTGATGTCGCGCTCAACCAGTTTCTTTCCGTTCACCCATGCGTCGTTAACTGAGTTCGACTCTCCATTTGTGAGGATGCTCAAGTCTTCATCGGTGATGTTGTTGTGCTTCATGAACACAGGCAGGAAGTGGATCATTGGCTTCGTCGTGTTGTCGCGAAGCAGCACGATACCTTCTTTTCTGTCCTTGTACGGTGCCCAATACTCCGTGTTAGGCATCTGGTCGGGATAGATGCGCGAGATGGAGTCGAACACCGATGCAGCAGTCTCACGGCGCATGCACTGCCCCTCCAGCGGTGGGTTACCGCTGACGTTGCTCAGAAGTTCAACCAGATAGGCATTGTTCACCATGGCACTGTTGAACAACAGTTTCTTCTGGGCACTTGACAAATCTTCGTACTTCCTGACGCCCCATGTGTTCGACTTGAAGAAGTTATCGTAGATGTTGTCGTCGGCCACAAACAGGGTCTTACTACCTGTCTGGCTGAGCACATCTTTCTGCCCCAAGTCGTTAATGAGCCGTAGCGTGTACTTGTAGTTGCCATCTTCTTCGAGTCGGTCGTAGATGGAGTTGCCCAGCCAGGATGGTTGTCCTGTCAGTTCTTCCTTGTCGCACGACTGAAAGAGCGTAGCACCCCCTAGTAGCAGCATTGCTGCCAATGCCACTGCTTTGGTTTTTCTCTTTGGTACGTAACTTTTCATTGTTAGGCTTTTTGTTTTTGATTAATTATTTAAGTATTTCGTTATTTCACCATAATCTTAACACTATGTGTCTCACGTCCATTGATACCCTGTAAGACGTAGATACCGGGGACGATGTCGGCAGGAATCATGTAGTCGCCATCGCGCATGAAACTCTGCGAGTAGACCATCTGTCCATTCTGGTTAAAGAGTCTCACCGGCACCTGCAGACGACTGGCAGCAGCAATTCTGAGAGGCACACGCTCACCACGATTCACCACCGTTCGCTCCGGAATAATCGTGAACTTGGCAGACGGGACCACAGCTGTGACATCTTCGATACCATCGACGAACTCTTTGTCGCGGATGGTAGCACGATAGTCATACCACTTCAGCTGGGCCTTTGCCGGCTGGTACATGTTCTCACCCATCTTCAGGCGATAGTCGAAGTGCTTCTTTCGCGTTTCTTCTCCTTTATAAATATAGTCCGTGTTGCAGACAACCGCAATCACGACGTTGTTCGCAGGTTCTTCCTTCAGCTTCATGATGACGTCGCCTTCGCCATTGACTGGCTGCGAGTAATAGATACGTCCTCGCTTGGTGCGATAGCACAACATGCACACCATGTTATCACCCAGAGGTTTGAAGTGCATGCTGATGATGTTTCCAGCCTCACCATTGACGTGCAGGGGAATCTGGTTCGCCCCACTCCACCCTGGCGTCGTGCGCCACTCGGGATACCACCAGCCAAGGCTGTCCACCTCGTCGCACTTATACATATTGGCATAGGGAGTGGCCTCCCAGACCTTCACTTGCTTCCAGTAAGGGCTCCATTCCTGCTGCACCTTCAACAGCCAGTTGTCGTCCAACAGCTTCCGGCATGCCGTTGACCATTGGCCCACGTCGATCATGGCCTGACGGGCACGGTATTCCATGATAAGGTGCCGCATCTGATTGTCGCCCAATGTGTCGGCCATACCGTCGAGAACACGGTTCTTGCAGTAGCGCCAAATCCAAGGTATGGAACCACGTCCAAGGATTTCGCTGACGAAGTGCGGGAACAATTCGCCATATTGCACACCGCCAAGCATATTGCGCCACGTGCAAATCTGGCCCGACGAACCGTACATGTTGACGCCCTCGGCACTGGGACCGCCAAACGAGTCGTCGAGCAACCAACCTGAATAACATTCAATCGGCATGAAGGGAGCTATCATGTTACCGGCACTCAAGTAGCCCATGCTGGTGGGCGTCTTTCCGGACTTGACGAGTTCGGCCTCACCTTGCAGCCAAGTATTGCCTGCTTCCTGATACCATGCGGAGTTCTTGCAGCCTTCTAGGTCGGCAAAGATTGCATGGATACCTTCATGCACGCAGGCATTCTGCTGGAAGGTCTGGTCGGTGACGGTCCATCCGTTGTAGTTGGGATTATCGTTATCGTTGGTAAAGGCGGGGTCGAAGCAGGCAATGGGATAGTAGCTGATGTTGACCATAGGCCACGAACTGCCGTTCCACCAGGTAGCGCCTTGCCATCCGCCACGCTCGTACATATTGGCATTGTCGGAATTCAGGCCACTGCCATAGACATATACTGTGCTGTAGTAACCATTGCGGGCACGCTTGTCGGGCGGCCAGCCCATCTCGTCGCGGAAGAAGGCAAAGTCCTCGTTCATCTTTGCAAGCAGCCCCTGCTTGGCCACTTCCGTCACGTGGGGATTGGTCTTCGGTCCCCATGCCACAGCCCACCAGCCGTCGGCCATGTAGCCTTGGGCATTGTTGTTCTCGGGAAGCATCTTGGTGGGCGGATCCAATGCGGGGTATTCACTGCGATAGTCGTAGTAGAGCGTAGGCGAATACTTCGGCCACTGATACGATACCGAAGGATCGAAGACGTTGTAAATGTGCTCCGTCACGGCTCCGCATTGGCGCTGATAGCTCACCACATAGATGCCGGGCTGCGTAGCCAAGACCTGAGGCGTGGTAGCTGTCGAGCCATCGGGCAGCGTCCAGTTCCACAGAGGATCTTCCTCTTCACCATCAGGTAACGTAAGCACGGGAGCCAGTGTCAGCGGCTTGCCCTCTTCCCAGGCATACACGCTCTTGTCGGTCAGCACAGCGGCCTTACATTCTTCACCTAAATAGCCCATGATTTTCACCTCACGGATGCCGCAGGCACGTCCACTCTTCAGGTAGATGCGCAACCGGTTGGATGTGATGTCCACTTCCGTTGTCGACAGGTTCTTGTCGTCGGGTTGTGCCAGCGTAGCGCCCTTGTGCCATTCGCGGCCATCCCACCATGCCACATAGGCATCGCTGGGCAACAAGATGTTCGTATCGTCGGCTGCCCAATAGGCACGAATCTCGGCAAACTGGTTGTTACGGTCCCAAAGGAACTCTACATAGGCGTATTCGCCCCACGACTCCTCACCGGCATCACTACTCCAATAGCTGGAAGCTGCCGTTCGGTTGTCGTAAATAAAAGCCACTGGATGTTCGTCGCTGCTGAATGATGCCGTCACGCGCTGCGCCCTTACCGCAAGGTTGGTAAGCGACTGAGCCTGCATAGGCATCACACTCCAACACATAAGAATGGTTAGAATGGCCCAAAACTTACTTGGTCGTTGAATGGTAAAAAGGCTCATTTAGATATTTGTTAGTTGATTATAGACGATAGCGGCATAAAAACTTGACAAAGATATAACTTTTTTAATAGTTACGCAAGTAATTTGATGTTTTTTTTTGCTTAAATTGTAATTTAACACTTATGGAAAAGTGGCGGCTTGAAATATAGTCCAAAAAATGGTAAAAACGTCTAAAAACTCCGATTTCTTCGGTTTTTATTTGTTCGATTGGAAAATAATGATTAGCTTTGCGACAGATACGCGAAGTGAATCTTTGACAATTACCAATAACAACTATTTAATAACCTAAATGTTACAGCATGTTATGATGACTACTCATTTAAGAAATCTGCTCACAGCAGTCGTCTGCCTCTTTGCAGGCGTATCGGCTCAGGCCCAGTTCACGGGTAGTGCCGACCAGTATCCCACCACGGGCTATGAGGGTTCTGCCATCAGCTTCGACCTTGCTGATGTTGCTACAACACTCGGCACCGACGCAGCCACGCTGGGTACAGCCATCAGCGAGTACATCGCTGCAGATACCCCCGACCCCGTCCTCTTCGCTGCTAACGGCACCGATTGGGCAGCCGAACTCGAAGCTAATAATCATGGCTTCTGGATGGCCGCCGACGGCACACCCGTAGGCTATGGCGAAACATGCGTTTGGTATGTAAGCCCCGAAGTTGACGAGGAGTTCACTACCCTCACATTCAACGTAGGTCAGATGCCCAACGTGATGGAAGCAGGCCAGCAGGGTCAGACCACCATCACCCTGAAGTTCAATGGAAAGCAGGCTACCTTCGCTCTGACGCTCAACGTCATTGCTAAGCCCGAGTACGATATTCCCGAGCCCAAGACCGTCATCGAGAAGGATCTGAACGTGGTGGGCGAGGCTTCAACCAGCGTTGAGCAGTTCCCACGCGGAGGCTATGACTCTGATGTCGTTACACTGACAGTGAGCGACATCGTTGCCAAGCTGGGTCTCGACAGCGAGGCTATGCTGAGCGACGTCTTTGGCGACCTGCTCTATGCTACTTGGTACAACGATGGTGACGTGGAGCAAGGCGGCGGCATGAAGAAGGACTCGCTGACACACGAGTTCACAGCAGGTGCTCCTGGTTTCTGGCTGCGTGCCGTTGAGAATGCACAGGGCGAGAAGGACGGCGAGTGCGCAAGCGCTGGCTATGGCGACGGCTGTGCTTTCTTTGCCGAGGCTTTTGCCTACGACGCTGAGAGCCAGACCATCAGCTGCAAGATTGGCCAGTTCCCCGGTGCGCTGAAGGCCAACGAGAAGTACTTTGTCAACCTCTATCTGCTCTATGGCGAGAAGGCTTATCGTCTGCGCTACGAGCTTGTCTTGAAAGAGAAAGAACAGGGCACAGGTCTCGCTGACTATAATAAGGTAGGCGAGGATGCCGTGACTGTCGAGCAAGAACCGACCTCGAACCACGAGGCCATATTAATTCATCCCGACGTGGAGGCCATTGCTGCCGCTCTTGGCTGCGAGGTATCTGCCATCGGCATGTATGCACTCGACGACACCGACAACTTCGGTGGCACCACAGCCAACAATGGTGGTTTCTGGTTCAATAGCGCAGGTACTGTCACATCGTATGGTGCAACTGCTGCCTTCTACGTTCAGCCATCAACGGCTAACGACTTCACAACACTGGAAGTAGGTCAATATCCTAACGCTTTGAGTATTGGCGACGAATTAAGTGCAAACATCTACTTCATCAATGGCGAGAACTATTACACCTACACCGTTAACCTGAAGATTATTGAGCCCAAGAAGCCTGAATGGGAGTTCACTAACGTTGCCACCCGCTCGTTCACCGTGCAATCACTGGTCCGTGGCGGAAATGACTATACTTGTGACCAATATTGGAACATTGCTCCCGAAGTCATCGAGTCACTCATCGGCACCAGCACCCCCACCCTCTTCGGACTTGCTACCGACGAGGCAAAGGAAGCACAAGGCGGCAACCCCTACTCCAACAAGTACAGCTGCGACCCGAAGCCTGGCTTCTGGCTGAATGCTGACGGACGCGTCTCTATATGGAACGACAGCAATGCCCGTGTGGGCATCAGCTACCTTTCCGACGGCACCTTCCAATTCTTCCAGTTCCCCAACCGCAACAGCGTTGGCGACGTATTCAAGACTCAGCTCTTCCTGGTCAACGAGGAAAGCAACGAGATGATTACGTTCAACATTAACTTGGCCTTCGTCAGCGAGATTGCACAGAAGGAAGAAGTGGGTTCCGAGAACCTCGTCATCCCCGTGACAACCGATGAATATGCCATCACACTCGACCTCAAGACAGCTGCCGACTCACTCGGTGTGACTGTCGACGACCTGCTCGATCCCAACAACTACTACCTGCGCGGTCTGACTGCCGAAGGCGTCTATGGCGAAGGCCAAAATGCCGAGAACGGACTCAGCTTCAACTACGACGGTGGCTACGACAAGTATGGCAGCATGTACTTCATCCTCGAGCAGAGTGGCGACGAGGTGCAGCTCATCATGTGCAGCAACGACGAAGTGGAAGAAGACTACCAGGCCGACGGACAGTTCTGCTTCGAGGTTGCCGACAAGCAATACATCTACTATGTGAAGTTCGTCTCCGAGGAGGTCTACACTGGCATCGACGATGTTACTGCCAAGACCGTGAAGAACGGAATGATCTACGACCTGAGCGGACGCCGTGTGGTGAAGCCCGTACGTGGCATCTACGTCCAGGACGGCAAGAAGTTCGTCGTGAAGTAAGACTTTTCACTAAAATCGCTCTATTATTCTACTCTGATAAACGAAGAGGCATTGGGTTTGCGCCCAGTGCCTCTTTTCTTTTGGATGGGAATCATATAACTGTAGGGGCAGACTCCCGTGTCTGCCCTTGTAATAAGCGAAAAAGAGGAAGAGGGAATTACCTATCTATTGCACCCATGAAGCACCGCTCCAGCACCTGTAAAGCATAACTCCACAACCGTAATAGCATAGCTCTACAGGCATCATAGCATAGCCCTAAAGCCATCATAGCATAGCTCCGTCACCATAATAGAATAGCCCTATCACCATAACAGCAAAGCCATACAGCCATCATAGCATAGCCCTACCACCTTCAAAGCGCCATTCTTGCAGCAGTACCGCACCACGTTGCAGGGGCAGACCCCTGTGTATGACCGATATTACTCCTTGTGACATGAGAAAGTGGGCAAGTGGGCAAGTGGACATTTAGCTTTTTGGGGAACAAGGAAAGTGGACTTTTCTTAGTAAAAGTTTTTAATTTTAATATAAATATATATATAATTATAAATAATAATAGTATAAATATTCATTCTCATGTCTTCTTCAACCCGAAAAAACAACTTCAAATCATCTAAATGTCCACTTGCCCACTTGCCCACTTTCTCCATGTTTTCCATGTTTTCTAACCCATCCTCCACACATTCCCACTTGTCTTTACTAAACAAAAGAAATGCTTTACATGTTATGAAGCAATACATTGAAGACAATAAAAAGGCACCCTGACAAGGCAAAGCAATGACAAGCAACGCTATTGCCAGGTCAGGGCGCGTTTATCAGGATTCGTGAACTCCTATTTCACCACTACTTTTCGTCCGTTGACGATGTAGATACCCTTGGGCAACTGACCATTCACCAATGACCATTGCCCATTAACTAGCTTACGTCCACTGAGGTCGTAGACAGCATCTGTGGCCAATGAAGTACCATTAACTGTCTGTATGTCGAGCGTGCGTGGATCAGTGTAGTCGATTTCCGTCAGGATGGCCGATGCAGCACCGCCAATGGTGATGTTGAAGACGAAGTTGGCATTGGCATAGGCCGACGGATTCTTCCTGTAGCGCAGGGTCTGACGGATGGTATAAGTGTCGCCGTTGACCGACTTACCGGGATACTGTCCAATGTTAAAGGACAGCGTCGATGGATCAAACTCAGAGTACACGTAGCCGTTGGCATAGGAGCTGACCTTGCCCGAGGCATCGAACCAGTGGCCATAGCCATTAGCCGTGGATCCGCTCTGGGCCAATGAGCCGTCTGGATTGACTGCATAGAGCACAATGCGTCCATTTGCCGGGCCTTGCGACGACCACGTCATCATCTTCGTGTTGATAGAGGTGAGGGCAAGCTGGAATGCCGTTCCCAGAGTGGCGGCTGCAAGTCCGTTGACATTGACAGTCGTTCCGCTGTAGTTGTTACCTGTGGTACGCGGGAAGGTGACGTCGTAGGTAAAGGTTGCATCGGCAATGTCGCGATCGTCAAGCGTAGGCGATGCATAGACGATGGCGCTGGAGCCGATGTCGGTACCATCGAGACTGAAGCTGTAGGGCCACATATCGTCGGCCTCTATGCTCTCATCCCACTTGTGCTGGGCATAGCTCTTCAACGCCGGAGAAACGACGAGCCAGAGCTTCGAAACATTCTCAGGAACAGTGAAAGTGTAGTCCTCAGTGACAACGCTGGTGCCCTTGCAATAGACGCTGTCGTCAGAGAAGTAGCAACGTGTGCCGTCGTTGAGCAAAGCCACATAGCCCATGCGGAAGCCACGTGCAGCACGAGCACCGCCAATGGTGTAGCGGCGTGTGGCAAACTTCTCCCATTGCGAGTCGCCATTAAGGAATTCGCCCGGATCGGCATCGAGCAGGTTCGAACCCACTCGCAAGCCTGTCAGATGAGTAGTCACCTCGGTACCGGCTGCAGGCACCTGCAAAGGAATGACGTTGAAACCTGTGGACTGCGGGCATGAGGCCAAGGCCACCTGATAGTCGCCTTCGTCGGTGAGCACACAACGATAGCCAAAGTCGCCGATGTAGCTGTTGCGATAGGCTTTACAAGCATCAAAGTCCCACGTTACACAACGGCAGGCATAGTCGAAGTAGAGTTTGAAGAGGTCCTCTACAGAGAGCTTCTTGTAGTCCATCAGCACCTGATTGAAGTCCTTGACCTGCGTTTCGTGATAGTTCCACACATTGGCAACGGTCTTGATGTCGTTGTAGTACTGGCAAAGGTAGTAGAAGAACCAGTACGACTGGTAGCGATGCCATTCGTGTGTGAAGGCATAATTGTAGGAATTGCGGAAGATGCCGATACTCTGGTTGAACATCTCATTGGGATAGGACTGGTTAGCCTGCCACTGGGCAGTCTGCTCCCATGTGACGCTTCCGTTACCCACAGCGCCATGGAAGCCCGTCTGCACGGTTCCGTCAGCACCATGGTTCGATGCCTCGGAGTAACACATGTAGTGGAACGAGTGGCCTATCTCATGCGCCACGCTGTGACCTACAGGCTTGCAGGTGGAAGGATTGAGCCAAAGTGCGCTGACCTGATAGTCGTAGCCGCCGCCATAGCAGGTCCAGGTCGAAGTGTGGTTCATCAGCACCATCACTTTATACTTGGAAAGGTTCGACGATGTGGGGTTGACAAATCCCAACGTGTTGAGTTCCAGGTCGAAGAAGGCTTCGCATTTGGCCAGCAGGTCGTCAATGTCGACATTGTAGAAGCCAGATGTCTTCGAAGGCGAGGTGCTGCCATAGTACTTATCCCAGAACACGATGACGTTGTCGGTTTCCTTCGAGCGCGACTTCGACCACGTGTACTTATTGTCGGGGTCGTTCTCGGCATAGAGCAGCGTGTCGGTGCGTTGCTGGCGCCACTCATACGGAATGTAGACTTGCTTCTGTGCGTAGCTGCAAACGTAACTGCCTACAAGCAGAAAAGCGGTAATGATTGTGCGTGAAAGTTTCATATCTATTATAAGTTTTTTAATAGGAATGTGAGAAGGAGGGGTTCCTTACCACCACCAGCCGCTGGTTATCGTGAAGTGGACTTCGACGTTGACTTTCTTCATCACGCCTGCAACGGGATACTGATACTGCATGGTGACAGTATGCGCATCGTCGTAGCAGTTCTCTTTATAAAGGCCACAACTCCAGTTCCACAAGTCGCTGAACACCTCGATGTAGACGTGTCCTTGGGCATAGGCACCTGGATTGCCCTCGCCATCGAACCATCCGCCAAAGACACCGTTGGTGCCGTTGGAACCTTCGCTTCCATCTGTCATCAGCGGCACAATGGTCACGTTTGGTTCGCTGAAGGCTGACTCCTCAATGCCCATGAGTTCAAGTACCTGGGCCTTGTCGACATGAATCATATCATTCTGGTCGTAGCCACTACTCCACTGCATGGTGACGTCGGTGCTGATGGTGCCACAAAGTTGTTCGTCAACGACGGGGTCGTCCTCGGGCATTGGAATGTTCTCTATCAGGTTAGTCATGTACTTGCAGCGGTCAATGAGCCATTGGTGCATCTTCTCCATTTCGGTGCGGAATTCCTTGCCGCTCAGTGGCCAGCGCTTAGACTCGCGTGTCATTGGACCACGGTTCAGGTTCTGAATGTACTTCTCCATCACCTCCCAGTTACGTGTGACGATGGAGTCGCTGACCGATGCCCATTGGGCCTTGTACTGTTCCACAAACTCACGACAGCCAAAGAGGTCGGTGAAGAATTGTGGCACGTAGTTGTAGTTGCCGTTGCGCTTCAGGGGATTGGTGCCCATGACGGTCTCCTTGTAGTTGCTGAAGAAGGTATGTCCGGTGTACATGTTGTTCCAGTCGAAGTCGTAGGCACCATCGAAGTCCCATAAAGGACCCATTACCCACTTGCCGTCGCCATCCTTATGAAGATAGATGCTGCGGGGGGCAGAAAGTTCCACGTTATAGACGAACTCCTGAAGCTGAAGATATTTGATGAACGAAGGGATGTCGAGCAGTTGCTCCACTTGTGCATAGTCCTTGTTCTTGATGGCCTGCTCAAGCTTGGCAAACTCTGTCCTCACGGAGTCGACAGTGTTAGCAGTAGCGAATTCATCCTTTGGAAATTTTACTGCCGCTGGCATTCTGTAGACCTTCGAATAGAAGTTGTCATTGGCATAGGGACTCTCGCCAGGGCCGTCGTCCACGTCCAGGGAGAGCAGGATGCCCCGTTCATCGCTGACGTTGACGCGGTTCTTGCCCTGCTGAATCTGCTCTGTCAGCTGATAGACACCACGATATTCGCCGTTCAGATAGAGCTCAACGTAGCGAGTGTGGTTAGTAAATGGCAAACCAAGCCATTGGCCTGTCTCAAAGACGTACGTGTTCATCAGGTCAGTCACGTCACGATAGTTGGCCAACAGCACCCAGCTTTTGGCTTTATCCAAGCCAAGAATCTTGTGTTTCTCATCCAGTTTGATGCGATAAGGTTTCTTGTCGTACCACGACCACGAGCTGTTGCCACGTCCACGGATTCCTCCCGTAGCCGAGAAATTTGAAAATGAGCCTTGGCCGTTCAGCGAGATGTGGCAGGGAGCATACTCCTCACGCGAGGTTACGTCTTGCCCATCGTTAGTGGTCACGTAGAGCTGAAACACTTTATAGGCATCCTTTGTCTCTACTGCAGGTTCGTTCTCGACAGTCACGCTGTCAATAAGATCAATGGCGAAGGGCACCACTACATCGCCATGCAAATGGAAAAGCAACTCTTTCTCGTCGCTGCTCACGGTGACATGGTCGATGCTATCGGTCGTGATGGGGAAATTCCACCGAGCCGACCAGTCGTTCATATAGACGTGCATCCGCTCCTGAGCCATTGCAGTAGCTGCCGAAGCCATCGCCACAGCCAGCAAAGCAGAACGCCATTGATTTGTCTTAAAAATTCTCATCATCTAAACCCTTTATTTCAAAACTACGTAGCAGGCTTATCCAAGCCAAAACTCATTGCCTACTGCTAAGCAGCCATATACTTTCAATACCTAAAAGCAGCATACACCGCTTTCAACGTGCAAAGTAACGAAAAAAAAACGAAACGAACTACAAAATTAGTCCACAGCAATGAAAAAATCGTCCATCAGGTTCTTGACTAAGTTATTTTTGAACAATTATATGCAACTCTTGGACATATTTTTTAGGCAGGACGAAAAAAGTTTTGTATCTTTGCCCATGAAAATAACAACTGACAAAACAGCCGATGAAAACTCAATTGATGTTTGTTTCAATTCTTGCGTGGCTATGCTCGCTGACGTGCCAGGCTCGTGAACTGACCGTATCTTCGCCTAATGGCCGTTTGGTGGCTGTCCTGGAAGATGACGACATGCTGATGATTTCGGTTCGCCTCGATGGTGTGGCACTTGTAGCACCCTCGCCGATAGGGCTCATACTTGCCGATGGGACAACTATCGGCCGTAACGGATCATTGGGATTCGGATTGAAATCGGTCATCGTTGACGACACCGATGCACCCTTCTATCGCCAGCGCCACATCAAAACTACTGCTAATCAGCTTGACCTGAAGATGAAAGACGGTTTCGGCCTGCAGGTGCGTGCTTATAATGAGGGCGTCAGCTATCGTTTCTATACCACCCGCAAGGGTGAAACCATCATCAAGAACGAGATAGCTGAATACGATTTCGGTAGTGAGGCTTCAGGCTGGCTCGCCTACTCCACGAACAAGGAAAAGCCTTTCGCCATGGCTTTCCAAAACACTTACCATAAGACCTCGTTGGACGAGGCGCAAGACCTGCCAGCCTTTCTGCCCGTCACCATTGAGAAAGACGGCTGCGTAGGTGCCAAGGTGACGTTGCTTGAAAGCGACCTCAGACAGTATCCAGGAATGTTTGTCAAAGTAACAAAGGAACAAAGTAACAAGATAACGTATTCCAAACTGAAGGCTACGTTCGCCCCCTACCCCAAGAAGATGGCTTACTATCGCTGGCGCGGAATGTCGTATGTGGCTGAGACAGAGGATTTTATTGCACGTTCAAAGGGTGCAAGAACCTATCCTTGGCGCATCTTCGCCGTCAGCGAACAGGACACTCAGATGCCCGTTAACGACCTTGTCTATACGCTTGCTTCGCCTAACGAGATTGGATCCACCGCCTGGATTAAGCCTGGAAAGGTGGCGTGGGACTGGTGGAATGACTGGAACCTGCGTGGTGTGAACTTCAAAGCCGGCATCAATACTGATACATATAAGTATTATATTGACTTCGCTGCCCTCTTCGGACTGCAATATATCGTGCTCGACGAAGGCTGGTACGACTCGTCGAAAGGCGACATCATGAATGCTATTGCTGACATTGACCTTCCTGGACTGATTGCCTATGGACGCCAGAAGGGTGTCGACATCGCGCTGTGGACGGTGTTTAACGTACTTGATGAGCATCTCGACGAAGCCTGCAGCAAATATGCAGCCATGGGCGTCAAAGGCTTCAAGGTGGATTTCCTCGACCGAAACGACCAGACTGCCGTAGAGATGGCAGAGCGCATTGCCCGCCATTGCGCCAGCTACAAGTTGTTCCTTGACTATCATGGTTTTTATTCGCCTACTGGCTTGAGCCGTACCTTCCCGAATGTGCTTAACTACGAAGCCGTGTTCGGCATGGAAGAATGTCGCTGGGCGAAGAAAGAAACCGACATGCCACGCTACGATGTGACGTTCCCCTTCATGCGCCAGATGGCCGGACAGACCGACTTTACGCCTGGTGCCATGCGCAATGGAACGCGAAGCAACTGGGTGGAATGCTACGAAAACCCCGTTTCGATGGGCACACGCTGCCATCAGGCTGCCTGCTATGTGGTACATGACTCGCCATTCACGATGCTTTGCGATGCACCAACCAGCTATGAACGTGAGCCAGAGTACACGAAATTCATCGCCGAGATTCCTGTTGTGTGGGACGAAACACGTGTCCTGCAGGGCGAGATGGGTAAGTATATCATTGTAGCCCGCCGATTGGGCGATGTGTGGTACGTTGGCGGACAGACCTCATGGGATGAACGCGACGTGGAGATTCCCCTTTCGTTCCTCGGTGAAGGCTCCTACACGACCACCCTACTAACCGACGGTATCAACGCCAACCATAATGCTGAAGACTATCAGCTTGACTCTCAATTCCATCATAGCGGTGAAAGCCTGACCATCCACATGGCTTCTGGAGGCGGCTTTGTGCTGAAGTTATGGAAACTGACCACTGTAGATCATCTATAAAAACCAACAACAATATGAAAAGACTACTTATCATCATGCTGACGGCAGCCATGGCGCTATCAGCCTCAGCAGCCAAAAAGCAACAGCAGGCTTCGGCAGGCTACCCCATCACACCCGTGCCGTTCACCCAAGTCAAGGTGGTCGAGAAGTCGTTCTGGGGCCAGCGTCTCGAAGCTTCGCGCACCGTCACCATTCCACTTGCTTTCTCTAAATGTGAGAGCGAAGGTCGCTACAAGAACTTCGAGAATGCCGCAGCCCATCTGAAAGACCCTTCAAAGGTGTTTAAGGTGAAGGGTATCGGCTACTCTTTCGACGACACAGACCCCTATAAGACCATCGAAGGGGCATCGTACATCCTTCAAACCTATCCCGACAAGAAGCTGAAGGCCTACGTTGATTCGGTGCTCGACATCATTGCATCTGCTCAGGAGCCCGATGGCTACCTCTATACGGCACGTACACAGAACCCAAATGAGCCACATCACTGGGCAGGTAGTACGCGTTGGTCAAAAGAAGAAGACCTTTCGCACGAGCTCTACAACCTCGGCCACATGGTGGAAGCCGCTGTAGCCCACTGGCAGGCAACGGGATCAACAAAGTTCCTCGACATTGCCCGCCGATATGCCGACTGTGTCTGCCGTGAAGTTGGCCCTAACCCAGGTCAGGCTTGTGTGGTACCTGGACATCAGATTGCCGAGATGGCGCTGGCCAAGCTCTATCTGGCAACAGGCGAGAAGAAATACCTCGACGAGGCAAAGTTCTTGCTCGACTATCGCGGAAAGACGACCATCGTACATGACTATTCACAGGCTCATAAACCCGTGGTCGAACAGGACGAGGCCGTTGGTCACGCTGTTCGCGCCGCCTATATGTATGCCGGAATGGCCGATGTGGCTGCGCTGACGGGCGACTCTGCCTATATCAAGGCTATCGATAAGATTTGGGACAACATCGTTTCAAAGAAACTCTACATCACGGGCGGTATCGGTGCCACGTCGTCAGGCGAGGCTTTCGGACCTAATTACTACCTGCCCAACATGTCGGCCTACTGCGAGACGTGCGCTGCCATCGGAAATGTCTATGTGAACTACCGCCTGTTCCTGCTCCATGGCGACTCGAAATACTACGATGTGCTGGAGCGAACCTTATATAATGGACTCATTTCGGGCGTCTCTCTCGACGGTGGTGGATTCTTCTATCCCAACCCGTTGGAGTCGATGGGCCAGCATCAGCGCCAGGCTTGGTTCGGATGTGCCTGCTGTCCAAGTAACATCTGCCGCTTCATCCCTTCACTTCCCGGCTATGTATATGCCGTGAAGGATAGGAATGTCTACGTGAACCTCTTCCTTGCCAATAGCTCGACGCTCGATGTCGCAGGCAAAAAGGTGGGCATCACGCAGCAGACACAGTATCCTTGGGACGGTGACATTGCCATTACAGTTGACAAGAACACTGCCGGCCAGTTTACCATGAAGATCCGCATTCCCGGATGGCTGAAGGGTAGCGTTGTCCCAAGCAACCTCTACAGCTTCAGCGATACGCAACGCCTGCAGGCGACCTGTTCCGTAAACGGCAATACCATTGCCGTCACCACCACAGACGACGGGTATCTCACCATTAACCGCAAGTGGAAGAAGGGCGATGTCGTACGTCTGCATTTCGACATGCCCGTACGCACCGTTCGTGCTCTTGAGCGTGTCGAGGCCGATCGCGGCATGATCAGTATTGAACGCGGACCGTTGGTCTACTGTGTTGAATCTGTCGACAACGACTTCGACATCATGGGCGTGCTTGTCAATCAGGAACCAAAGTTCCAGGTGCAACCTAATCAGGACTTTACCATCAAGGCAGAGGATGGAACCCACACTTATCAGCTCACCACGCTGACCACTGACGCACAAACGCTCTCCTTCAACGATCAAGGACGCCTGGCTGCCAAGGATGTACGACTAAAACTCATTCCGTACTATGCTTGGTGCCATCGTGGACGCGGCAATATGAAGGTGTGGCTGCCTCAAGACCTGCGTGCCACACGTCCTTCTGCACCTCCCACGCTGGCCTCGCAAAGCAAGATTGAATCGTCAATGCGTATCCCATCGCTCAATAGCATCTCCGACAGGCTCGTTCCAAAGGACGGTGACGATCGTTCGATTCCCTATACTCACTGGTGGCCAAAGCAAGGCTCTACGGAATGGATCAGCTATACCTTCCCCGAGGCTGCCACCATTCAGTCGTCAACGGTCTATTGGTATGACGATCAGCCTTGGCAGGGATGCAAGATACCTGACAGCTGGTGCCTCTATTACAAGGACAACCAAGGTCAATGGCAACCCGTTGCCAATCCCGACCGTTACCCCGTGATGAAAGGTGCACCCTGTACGGTCAACTTCGATCCCGTCAACACTACAGCCGTGAAGCTGGAAGTGAAGATTCCCGACGACAAGTCAGCCGGTATCTTTGAGTGGGAAGTAAGATAATTTGAACGTTATTCCGTTTGAGGGACATAGGCTGCAATGCCTATGTCCCTTTTTTGTTTGTATTTTTATTGAAGAACGTTTGTTCATGTGCTGCTTGGCATTGCTTTTCACCATACGAAGCTATGCTCTATAGGGGTATAAAGCTATGCTTTGCTACCTCAAAAGCAATGAGTTAGAGGCCACAAAGCTATGCTCTGTAAGTGCCGAAGCAATGCTCTATAAGCCACAAAGCAATGCTCTATAGGCTACGAAGCGATGACCTCTGACCAACAAGACATTGTAGTTCTGGCAGCCAAGCACTGAGATAACAGCAACAGGGAGGGCACACAGGGGTCAGCGAATGCTGAAGCGGAGGCCGACTTGCAGGTGGGGAGCGATGGGATGAGCCTTGAAATAGGTATCCACAGACGAGTGATTGTCGATGTACCAACGGGCACCAGCCTCGCCATAAAGGCTAATGTGGCGTTGCAAACGATACTCGGCACCAAGGGCAGCCGCCATTGACCACTGCAAACGGTCGTTGGGAGCCTCAACACCGTTGCCTTCAACCGTACGGGTAGCTTTCACGTTGACATCAGCCTGTGTACCAGCAATGCCATAGAGGGTGAACCCATTATCGGAAGCTGTGCGTATGCGGGATGGCTGCCAAAGGTCATAGCGCACATGGAGGGGTATGCCTACGTAATGGAGACGCTGATGAGTAGTGAGCGTGGTGCCTTGCATGGTCTGCAGGAATTCACTGGCGGCACGTGTATAGACGATGCCCGACTGAAGAGCGAGACGGTTGCTGAGCGAATAGCTCACGGAAATGCCCACGGAGAGAGGCAGATGATGGTGAGTCTGCTCACGATATTGCGTCAAATAAGGCCTGCTTGAGGGTGCGCCCCGACGGAAATAGTCAGTCTGATTGATCAGGTTGTTGTACTCATAATAGAGATTGTCGCTCATGAATACAGGTGTACTCTGCTGACTGGCAACAAGGGTATTCTGGGCAAAGAGGGCAAATTCCCATTCAGAACCACTCCCCTGCCCTAGCCAAAGGGGAAGAGAGGTCACTTCCGAATTGTCCTCTGAAGGAGGGAGAATGCCTGGCTGACGAGAAATGTTCGACTCTGCCACTTGGTTGAGTTCTTCTATTGGTTCTGGCTGTGCCACTTGGTCAGGCTGAGTGACTTGTTTGTTCTCTGTTACAGGAGATGATTCTTTGACAAGGCCTGCCACGGGTTGAACATCTGATTGAGTTGACTTGTTTAACTGAGCTAACAAGTTGGAGTGAGAATCGGTTCCTTTCCCATGAGAAGCAGGTTTGTCAACTTGCTTGGGTGCAGATGCCTGGCTGGAGTTGGCATTCGCCATCGTCTTGGAAAGAGATTGACTTGCAGATTGGGCAAGTTGGAGCGATTGAGGATGAGATTGGGGTTGACTCTTGGGCTGGGGTTGAGATGGGAATGGAGTCGTTTGATGACGATAGAAATAGAGGGAAGCACCTCCAAGCAGAAGTGCCAGAGATGCTGCTACAGCCCAGCGACGAAGCATGAAGGTGCGTTGATGGGCTGGAAGGACAGAAGCAGCCTCCTCAGGGTGAGGAGTAGATGATGCCTCGGCATCGAGCTGCTGTTCGATGCGACTCCAAAGATCCTCGGGAGCAGCTTCCTGATGGTCGGCCAACTGCTGTCGCAGTTGTTCGTTCCAGTTGCGTGTGATGTCGTTTTCAGTCATTGCGGTTCATGCTTTCGTTGATGAGCTTTGCCAACATGCGCTTGGCGCGTAGGAATTGTGATGCTGAGGAGTCGGGCTTTATACCGAGTAGGTCTGCGATTTCATTGTGTGTCAGGCCTTCGAAGACATGCAAGTTGAGTACGGCGCGATAACCTGGCGGCAGTTTCCCTATGAGCGACATGAGGACATCGGGCGGCACACCAGCCACATCGGGTTCATCGGCAGGCAAGTTCTGTAGTTGCTGTGGGGGCAAATCGGCTTCTGTCGTGAGCAACTGGTGATTTCGCATGTCCTGCTTCAGGCTGTCGAGAGCCTGATTAGCCGTGATGCGCGTGACCCAGGCTCGGAGCGAGCCCTCACCACGATAGCTGAAGGCTTGCAGACTGGTGAGTATTTTCAGGAAGGCATCCTGAACGACATCGGCAGCCCTGTCGCGATTAGGGACATACCTCAGCGCTGTGGACATGGTATATCCCACATATCGGTCGTAGAGCCTACGCATGGCGGCACGGTCGCCATTAAGGATGTCGTTGAGTAATTGTCGTTCCGTCTCCACTCGTTATCGCCAATTAACGGATTCGCTGTTTACTGACGTAGATGATCTCGAGTTGTGGCTGAAAACGCGCCACCGTCTTGTCGGCATTCTGCAGGCTGTCAACATGAAGTGCGATGCCAAGCTGGCTGTAGTCGCTGGAACAGACCGCTGAACAGTTTGACATGTAGACGGCAATCTTGTGAACGGCGCCACCATAGCGAGTGTGATAGACGTAACGTGGTTTATCGATATGCCAATAAGTGGAGTTGGAGGTATAGCCTACATCAAAATAAGGGAACGAATAATCAAAGAGGTAGGCGTTCTGAGTTGCTTCGTCGGCCTTCTCATTGGGCACAGCTAGCGGCGTGATGAGCTGCATTGGAAAGAGCAGACTGAGTGTTCCGTCGTTGTTGATGGCAGAGATAACAGACGAAATGGTTTGATTATTGTTTGGGTTGTTAGTGGTATTCGTCTGATTATAGGAACCATTTCCATTACCAAATGTCCATATACCACTATAGGCTGCTTGTGCATTGTCGGCACTATTTGGATCGGAGAAAGCAAAACTATCTTCGTCGTTAGAGCTGCAAGCTGCCAAAAGAAGAAAGAGAAGCCCCACACCACCCTTCCACAAATGGGAGGAAAGGTGGTGTAGGACGATGGATAATCGGTTTGTTGTCATGACATTCTTTGCTTTGTTTCTGCCAGTAAAACGATGGAAGGCCTAAAACCTTGCATGCCGAAACCGACTTTTTTTCACCCAAATCATGCCGAACCGGCACATGGAGTCAGCACTATTTGTTCAGGTGCTGCACATACTTCACGGGAGGAACATCGCCTTTCAGGGTGGAAGCAATGCTCTGCGGGCGGATAGTGACAGGACCACGCATGAACTCGGGTATGTTGTAGCTCTTCATGAGCTGGCGATGGTAGTCGGGATCAGCCGTTGGCAGTTCGAAAGGCTTCGAGCCATGCCCGTCCTTGTCCATGTGGGCTATGAAGGGGCGCGTGTATACGCCATCGGTACGACGACTCGAGAACACCACCCAACGTCCTGTGGACGACCAAGTGTGGTAGCTCTCGACATTATTGGAATTGATTTCCTTCAATGGACGTATGAGCTTTGCATCGCTGTCGGCAGGTTGGCCCGAATGAACCTTCTCAAGATTGACGAGGTCGATCATCCAGAGGTTGGCATCGCGGTGCCAAATGTGGAAGCACCCCCACTCACCGAGTGTGAACATGAGGAATCGGCCATCGGGAGAGATGCGGGGTAAGGTAGCACTCTTACCCAAAGCGGCTGCGTCGAACACCATTTCGCGAGGTCCAAACTCGCGCTTTTCGATGTCGAAAGCCTTGCGATAGATGCTGTATTTGATTTCCATACCGCGACGAATGGTTTCTGCCGTGTTGACGGTGTCGTTCTCGTACTCGAAGTGTGCACTGCAATAGTAGAGCCAACGGCCATCGGGCGACCAGAATGGGAATATCTCAAACTCCTTTGGATCGTTCTCAATATTCATCACCTCGTCGCGATCGACATCATAAACGATAAGGTCACTCTCTGAATCGAGCACCTCAATCTTGTTAATGTCACGTGTATGGAAACTCTGCATGGTCTTGTTGGTGGAATAAGCGATAAGCTTCAGCCAAGGATGCCAGGAAGGATAGACACCAGCAGAGAGGATTGAGTCGTTCTTCATGTTGACTTTTTTCACCTGTCCGTCGTAGGCAATGACGGTTCCTCCGTTCTTCTGACGGGCATGGAACTGGAATCGGTCGGGATTCTGCATCTGATAGTTGTGGCAGTTGATGCATTGTCCGTTCATCTCGTCGCCACAGAGCATGTTATCGTAGATGACGCTCTCGTCGTAGGTTTCAAGTGAACGCTGATTGATGGTGAGTTCCTCGTAGGTTACGTACGAAGGCGAGATGAGTCGATAGCTGATGTAGGAATCAATGGAGTCAGGCGAGACGTAGATGTTGAACGGTTTGAAGCGTGTCCACTGGCCTTCGTGCTCGGCAAAGACTTCGACGCTGATAGCCTTTCCACATGCTTTTTGGGTGAGTTCCTTCCATGCGTCAATGTCGGGACAGGCCTTCAAATCCTCGCCACCGCAAACAATTTCGTCGGAACCGAAGGAATAGCGAGCTACCATCTGCGTGTAGTCTTTCTCTTGATGCATGGTGTTCAGCTCAAAGGAAAGCGGTGCAATGTTAATGGGCACCGTCACCTCCGTATATTCGGGATATATGACTGGCAACTTGCTGCTTTGCGTATATTTCTCGGGCACTTTCGCCTGCTGGCATGACGTGAGCCCACACGTAAGACATCCAAAGAGGAGTATGGCAGCAGCTGTTGAGTGGCAGAGCCGCGTCAGACGGCAGTATGTTTTATTTGTTTCCATGCGTTACTGTGTTTCTTTGTCACTTAAATACTTAATCATCAATAGCTTCTTTGTCCGCGAGTAAAGAAGTACTCATAATAGAACGTACCGCCAAAGCGATCGTACATGAGAGGTTTCATCTGCTCTTCGGTCATGCCACGATATTGTTCGGCTGCAGCCATGAACTCTTCGTAGGTCTTTTTGACTTCTTCGTCGAAGGGCATACGGCTGATGTCGACCTTATTCTCCAAATGACCATAGAGATAGGCTGCCTCCTGAATGTGAATGGGCATGTGTTTATCGGCCATTTGCGGTGCGTAGCGATAGAATCGTGCCCAGAAAGTGGGAATGTCCTTGGTCTGTAGCGCAAAGAGCATGGCCTGTTCCTGATAGGCAGGGTCATCACTGTCGTGAGCAGAGAAGTAGTTGATGAGGAATATCTCTACAAGTGTGTTGTCACTTGTGAGTTCATTGGTCTTCGGCATGAGGTGCATGATGGTAGAGAACTCCTTGTCATTGGCCACGAGTTTCGGATTCTTCACAAAGCGTTCATACTGTTGAGCCCAGTCAGCATAGTACTTGGTCTTGCTAAGTATGTCGATGTACTTCTGGGCAACGGTCATCTCGCCATTCATGAGGGAACAACGGAGCATGAACTTATAGTAATCGACGCGCCAACCATACTCCACACCATCTTCAAGGCACCAACGGTAACAGTAGTTCAGCATGCCATAGTTGTAATAAACCATCTTTCCACCGACCTGGGTGAGGCGGGCTGTGAAGGGCGCGTTAGGTGCTGCATCGCCATTGCGGTAGTGATACATCTCGTCACCCTGACGGCCAAGTCGCGAAAGGGCCAGGTTCTTCATCATCCACATCATGCGATTGGGGTTGCTGTCATGGTCATGATAGGTGGTAAGGATGTCTTCCCACTGCTGGTTTTCGGCATATCGGTACATAGAAAGCTCGGTATGGAAGTTCTCGTCCTTAAACCAGAAATGACAGACGCTACCGATGAGAACGACGAGGAGCAACAACTGAGCACCACCCCACAGGAATGTACGACGTACTTCTGACTGACGCTGCTTTTTATAGAGTGCTGCCATGGCCAAAAGCACTGCCACCAACAGATAATAAGGTATGTAATAGGCATAATAATCCTCCTCAAGACGGAAGACAGGAAGGCCTGTGTAGTAGATATTGACGATGTTTGTCTGATAGAAATGCCAATGATAGTAAGCCAACGGTACGAGTACAATGGCTGCAACGGCAACGATGGTATCAACAATGCGGCTGGTTTTGCTACAGCCAGACAGTCGCCATGCCAGCACAGCCATGAGTGAGGCAGCCAACAGGGCATAGAAGCCAATGAGAGGATAGCCTACAGCTACTGTAAGCACAATCATCAACGTGCGCAGAAGGCCTTTGGGCAAAGAGCGATAACCCCATGCCAGGGCCACGGCAGCCGTGATTCCGATGGTTGAAGCAAAGAAATGGCCGCGGAACTTCAGGTAATAGATCCAGTAACCGAGGTCAACGTCGGTGATGAGCAACAGCACTACAGGCACGAGCAGCACGAGTCCCCACTTGGCGGGAATGTTAAACGCACGCTTCATGACCCACATGAGCAACGCCCACCATAGGCATAGCAACACAACGCCTATCCACGGATGGTAGAAGAACTGGGTGAAGTAGGAACCGAGATAGGTAAGCAAGCCGCCCGAAACAACCATCTGCTGCTTAAAGAACAACGGTGTGTAGAGGAACAGGTTGAGTTCCTGAACGCGGAAGAGGTAGTTGCTCTCAAAGATCAGAAGGGCTGCTGCCACGGCAATGAGCGCCAGCAGTGGCACACCAATAGACCAGCCCGTCAAAGTACGACTTCCTATCGCAAATGACTTTCCAGTAGCCTTTGCAGACTTCTTGCTTTGCTGTTTTTTACTGTCTTTTTTTCCCATTGGTTATTATGTTATTTTCGTTTGTTTCTTTGCTATCATCTTACCTGACTTCCCATTCGTAGGTGTCATAGCACACAGCACGGCCACCATAACCCTCCTTGTGGGCAATGAGACCTTCGTTGATGACGCTGCCTTGTTCTTCTGTTGAACTGCCAAAGTCAAGATATGGACAGTCTGCATAGTCGTGATACATCACACGTTCATATATGGCCTCCATGGCACCTGTCTGCTTTCCGATGTCGTTAGTCGAACTATATTGACCGTGAAGCACTTGCGGCGTTACGTAGAATGTGATGCCTCCAACTATCTGATCACCCTGATAGGCATTGTATTGAATGATTTTGTCGGGGAAACGTGACTTCAACAATAGCATTTCTGCCAGCGTATGAACAGGTTTCGACTCAAAACGCTTCAGCAGATTGGCCTCAAGCAATGGCCAAAACTCCTCCAAACTGGCATCTCGTTCAACGCGGATGCCATTCTCCATAGCGTTTTTGAGTCGCCGACGATGGTCTTTGCGCCATGCAATGTGCTGCCCCATAATGATTGTCGTGCCCACATTGCGCAGCAAAAGCCGTGCATGGCAATGCCAAAAGATGGCATATAAGTCTTCTTCTGCGGGAACTTGGTGATAAATCCACGGTACAGGCCGATAGATAACCCTATGGAATCCTGCAGCCTTCAAGTATTCATTGAGTTCCTGAAAGAGAGTGATCGTATCTGCAATGGTCACCTTTAGGTTCATGATGAGGCCGCCATACGTCAGCCCATAATGCGAATAGAGCGTGTCACCGACCTCATGTGCAGGGAGCAAGGAGTGAAGATGTTTGCCAACAAAGAACATCAGGGAATGGTCTTTGAAGCGATCGGCATGATAATCCATATAGCCGCGCTTGAATAGGAACGTGGCATTGCGTGCCCCGTCTACGTAACGATCCCATTCCTGCTGATCTGCAGGCGTATATCTCCTTATTTCAAACATTTTTTATATGTCAAGAAATCATCATAGTCACGAATATAGTCTTCTTCTTCGAACGGAAGAGACGACAAAACCAGGCATACAGCACCCGAAGAGAAGTCGTCGAGTGTACGCCAAAGACCTGTTTCCACCAACAATCCTTGATAAGGGTGGTTCAGATGGAACGTCTCTTTGTTGCCATGTCCGTCATCGAGTGTCACGTCGAACGAGCCACTCACTGCAATAATGAACTCACGGCAATGCTTATGAGCATGTCCGCCACGGCTCTCGCCGCCTGGTACATCGTACACCCAATAGACTCGCGATACCTTAAACGGTACGTTCGTCATTTCCTCTGCCACGGTCAGGTTGCCGCGAGGGTCAATAATCTTGGGCAGGACAATGATTTCTCCTATCATTTTGCTTGAACTATTCTTTCTTTTATGAACTTTTTGAACTCTATGAACCGCATTTAAGCAGCACAAAGCACCTGTTCACTTACTTCTTCATATAGGGTTCGGTGCCAAGAACAGTTGTGGCGAGGCGCTTGGCCTTGTCACGCAGCGTGTTGACATCAGTTCCCAATTCATCGTAACAGAGAACGACACCCATACGACGGCCCACGTGAGCCTCGGGTTTGCCGAAGATGCGCACCCGAGTGTTTTCCTCGCGAAGTGCATCAATGAGGTTGTAGTTCAGTGGCTCAGTGCTTTCGACGGGCGAAAGGACAACTGCGCTGGCTCCGGCATGCTCCAACTTGATGCCGGCGATAGGCAAACCGAGCACGGCACGCAGGTGAAGTTCGAACTCCGAGAGGTTGGTTGTATGTCCAAGCGTCACCATTCCCGTGTCGTGAGGACGCGGCGAAAGTTCCGAGAAGATGACTTCGCCCTGCCGAGTCAGGAAGAACTCAACGCCCCAGATGCCATAGCCAGTCAGCGCACGTGTCACTTCGTCGGCCATATGCTGAGCTTGCTTCAAGGCTTCGTCACTAATCTGATAGGGTTGCCATGACTCGCGATAGTCACCGCCCTTCTGCACATGTCCAACAGGGGGGCAGAAGAGTGTAGGACCATTCTTTTGCGTAACGGTAAGCAGCGTAAACTCCGACTCAAAGTCAATGAATTCCTCGATGATGACTTCCTTCACGTCGCCACGGCTGCCTTCCATTGCTTCGCGGAAAGCCTCAGCCAGTTCGTCATCATTGTGAACGTAGCTCTGTCCATGGCCGCTACTCGACATAAGGGGCTTCACCACGCAGGGGAAACCAATCTCATCGGCAGCCTTTTTGAACTCGTCGAACGTCTTGGCATAGAAATATTTCGCTGTTCGCAAGCCCAGTTCCCGTGCTGCGAGGTCACGAATGGCGCGGCGATTCATTGTGTAGTTGACGGCACGAGCCGACGGAACCACCTGAATACCCTCCTTTTCAAACTGAAAGAGGCGCTCTGTGCGGATAGCCTCTATCTCTGGCACTATGATGTCGGGCTGATGCTTCCTTACAACGGCCTCCAGTGCATCGCCATCGAGCATTGAGAAAACTTCGCACTCATCGGCTACTTGCATCGCAGGGGCACCTGCATATCGGTCACACGCCACTACATAGATGCCCTTTCGCTTGGCTGCGATGACAAACTCCTTGCCCAGCTCGCCTGAGCCTAATAGTAGTATTTTTTTCATCGGTTCTTATACATATTATCGTAATACTTCTGGTAGTCACCACTTGTCACATTGTCGAGCCAATCCTGATGGTCGAGATACCAACGGACCGTCTTTTCAATGCCCTCTTCGAACTGGAGCGATGGCTCCCAGCCCAATTCGCGCTGCAACTTCGACGAATCAATGGCGTAACGCATGTCGTGACCGGCGCGATCGGTAACAAAAGTGATGAGGTTCAGGTCTTCGCCTTCCTCACGGCCAAGCAAACGATCGACCGTCTTAATCAACACTTTGATGAGATCAATGTTCTTCCACTCGTTAAAGCCACCGATGTTGTAGGTTTCGGCCGTCTTTCCCTCGTGGAAGATCAGGTCGATGGCACGGGCGTGGTCCTCCACGTAGAGCCAGTCGCGCACATTCTCGCCCTTACCATAAACTGGCAGCGGCTTACGATGGCGTATATTGTTGATAAACAGCGGAATGAGCTTCTCGGGGAACTGGAACGGACCGTAGTTGTTCGAGCAATTGGTCACGACAACAGGCATTCCGTAAGTATCGTGATAGGCACGAACGAAGTGATCGCTGGCAGCCTTGGCGGCTGAATATGGCGAATGAGGATTGTATTTCGTCGTTTCCACGAAGAACTCCTCACCATATGCCAAGTGGTTCTCTGTGCTCGACGCCGTCGTTGAGAACGGTGGCTCGATGCCTTCGGGATGCGTCATCTCCAATGCACCATAGACTTCGTCGGTGGAAATGTGGTAGAAGCGCTTGCCCTCGTACTTCTCTGGCAGGCTCTCCCAATAGAGTTTGGCAGCCTGAAGCAGTGACAACGTACCCATAACGTTGGTCTGTGCAAACGTAAACGGATCCTTTATGGAGCGATCGACATGGCTTTCGGCAGCCAAATGGATGATTCCGTCAACCTTTTTATCCTGCATGAGCTGGTAAAACGCCTCGAAGTCACAGATATCCATGCGAACGAACTCATAATTTGGTTTGTCCTCCACATCCTTTAAGTTAGCCAAGTTGCCGGCATAGGTCAACTTGTCGAGGTTAATGATATGGTACTCGGGATATTTGTTCACGAAAAGGCGCACCACATGGCTTCCAATGAAGCCTGCACCGCCAGTAATAACAATTGTTTTTTTCATGTTTTCGGGTATTGTCATTGTTTATTTATTATTGTTTCTTCGCTTGATGATGGCCGTCAGTACGACCGACGACAGCATGAAGATGACGATCATGAAGACGATGAATACCTTCAGTGAGATCATCTCGGTGACATAGCCTGCAATTGCGGCTAACAGGAGAATCCCTTCGAAGAGGGAATAGAGGAGTATTGCCTTGTTTCTCGACATTATTTATGTTTGTTTTAGTTTGTCACCTAATGTAATAACTTCGCAATCGGTCATTTTATTTCCTTCAATGGTCAATCTTACCAAAGTTCTCTCTTTGTGCCAACCTTGCAAACCGGCTGCACCAGGGTTGATATGGAGCAGGTTAAGCGTGCGGTCGAACTTCACTTTCAGTATGTGCGAGTGGCCTGCGATGAACAACTGGGGCGGCGAGGCAAAGAGTGTGGAACGTATGCGCGGGTCGTAGTTGCCGGGATAACCGCCTATATGAGTCATCAGCACGTCCACATCCTCACACTTCCATCGCAGCCGTTCGGGGAACATCCGACGGAGGTCACCGCCATCGCAGTTGCCACAGACAGCCCTCAGCGGCCTGAAGGCGGCAAGTCGCTCGGCCACCTCAGTCGATCCGATGTCACCGGCATGCCAGATCTCGTCGCAAGGCTCGAAGTAGTACAGGTACTTTTCGTCCCAATAGGAGTGGGTATCGCTGAGTATTCCGATTTTTTTCATTCTTTTCTATTGTCTAAACGGCAGGTTTGGCTCGTCTATCTTGCCCCTTTCGTCTTCCTAATGAACTCGGCTATGAACTCAATAGAGCCTTCGATGCCAAGGCGCGACGTGTTTACACAGAGATCGTACGTATCGGCATGCCCCCATTTCTTGCCCGTATAATAATTATAATAGGTGGAACGCTGGCTCTCACCCGTCTCGATGATACGACGAGCTGTGTCCTCATCGCACTGGCGACGGCTCATTACACGGCTGATACGCTCGTCGAGGTCGGCCGTAAGGAACACGCTTACCATTCCTTCGGCATTGCGAAGCACATAGTCGGCACAGCGTCCGACGAACACACACGGGCCTTCGCTGGCTGCCTTGCTGATGGCTTCGGCCTGAAACTTGAAGAGACTCTCCTCCGACAACTCGCTTTGATAGAACGCTCCCATGGAGATGCTGCGCCCATGGCCGTTCAACAGCGTGCGGAAAAAGCCCTTGTGCTCGTCGTTTTGCTCGAAGAACTTCTCGGAAAAGCCACTCTCCTTGGCGGCAAGGTTCAGGATTTCGCGGTCGTAGAACTTGCATCCGAACTCCTCGGCCAGCCGTTGAGCTACCTCGCAACCGCCCGACCCTAACTGCCGGCCTATGCATATGATGATGTTGTTGGTCTTATTCATGGGCTTGATGTTTTAGTTTTGGCATAAAATAGGCCATGCTGGCTGCAGCCACCACGGCAGCTGTGAGGTCACTGGCAGGCAGTGCTGCCCACACGCCATCGAGTCCCCAGAAGAAAGGCAGTACCCAGATGAACGGAAGCAGGAACAGCAACTGGCGCGAGAGTGAGAGGAAGATGGCAATCTTCACCTTTCCAATGCACTGGAAGAAGTTTGTCGTCACTGCCTGGAAACCTATGATGGGGAAAACGAGCATGTTAAGCCGAATACCCGTAATGGCTTTGTCGATAAGTTCCGGATCGGTGGTGAAGATACGCGCCATATAGTAAGGAAAAAGCATGGCTAAAGCCCATCCCACTACCATCACGGCCGTCGCAAAGATGATGGCCAACGTCAGAACGCGCATCAATCGGTCGTACTTCTCGGCACCATAGTTGTAGCCTGCAATGGGTTGCATGCCCTGGTTGATACCGATGACGAACATAAAGAACAACATTCCGATGGAATTTGCTATCGAATAGGCTCCCACAGCCATATCACCGCCGTAGCGAACGAACTGGTTGTTCATGAAAATGACGATGATGCACGAGCAAAGGTTCATCAAAAAGGGTGAGATACCTATCGAAATGATGTTCTTGACGAGGTCGCTCTTCAGCCGATAGATGCCGCGTTTCAAGTGGAGCAGCTGCGACTGGTCGCTGAACAGCCACATTTGCCAGCACAAAGCCATGGTCTGCGAAAGTATGGTAGCAAAGGCTGCACCGCGTATACCCCATCGGAACCACCAAACGAAGGTGACTGCCAGCAGGGTATTCATGCCCACCGTGAACAGTACGGCATACATGGCGTGGCGAGGTTTGCCTGATGCGCGAAGCACGGCGTTCATTCCAAAGTACATGTGGGTGATCATGTTTCCTAAAAGAATGATCTGCATGAACTCGCGTGCATAAGGAAGGGTGACATTGCTGGCTCCGAAGAAGCGCAGGATGGGATCCAAGAAGATGAGGCACACCGTCATGAAGAGCAAACCTACGATCAGGTTCAGCGTCACAGTGTTCCCCAGCAGGTGTTCCGCCGTCTTGTAGTCCTTCTGTCCGAGCTTTACGCTGATACACGTAGAGGCTCCCACGCCTACAGCAGCACCAAAGGCACCGCTGAGGTTCATAAAGGGGAACGTAATGCCCAAGCCGGCAATTGCATCAGCACCCACCACCTGTCCGATGATGGCTCTGTCGATGATGTTATAGAGCGACGAGGCCACCATAGCGACAATGGCAGGCAAAGCATACTGCATCAGCAATTTGCCCACGGGTTCGGTGCCGAGGGCTAATGTTGCTTTCTTGTTGTCCATTTGAATGACATTTTGTAATGCAAAGATACGGCAAAGCCAGCGAATTACAAAATATTTTCACTTCTTTTTACTCCATGCTTCGAAAAAAGCATTGCCCGTGCGTTTCTTTTTCTTTGCCTTTGCTGGCGAAACTGCCGTTTCCAAATGGCACATCCCCCATCCTTCACGACGTCAAGGCAGTGCTTTCGTGTTCAAAAAGCATAGCTTTGGCATCTGTAAAGCTATGCTTTAGCATATAGAAAGCAATGCTTTAGTATTTGAAAAGCAATGCTTAGGCATGAAGAAAGCAATGACCTGGCAACGAAAACTTCCATTTTTCTTTTGTTTTTCAACCTATTTCCATTACCTTTGCAGCTGAAAACGATCTGACCAATGAAAGTATTAAGCAAAATCATTACCATGGTGGCGGCTCTCATGCTTGCCACTTCCGCACACGCCGCAGGCGAAAAGAAAGCCTATCCCGGTGGTCCGTGCCATCTCTATCGACTGCAACTCATCGATAAAGAGGGTTCACCCTACACGCTCAGCCGTCCTGAGGAGTTCCTCTCAATGAAATCACTGGAGCGTCGCAAACGTCAAGGACTGAGTCTCGACTCCACTGACCTGCCCATCTCGCCCCGTTACCTCCAGCAACTGCGTGATCAGGGGTTGCGAGTGGTCAGCCAGAGCAAATGGAACAACTCGGTTGTGGTGGCCCTCTCAATGCCTGACGACCTTGGTGCATTGGCCGAGATTCCGTTTGTCAAGGGTGTTACCCACCTGTTCTCATCGCCCGACAGCGTAGAGCTCTCATCGCGCGTCGAATTGATGGAACAAGATTTGTCGAAAGTACCCATCGACGCCCTCGAACAGGTAAAGATGCTCAGAGTAAACCGTCTTCATGAGGCCGGCTATCGTGGTCGTGGCATCACCATCGCTATCCTCGACGGCGGATTTATGAATGCCGACCGCATACCATTGCTCTCGAATGTGAGAGTGGTGGCTCACCGCGACTGTGTCTATCCGCCATCGCCAGAATTCTATGGCGAACTCGACCACGGCACAGAGGTGCTCTCGACGATGGCCATGAACCGCCCTGACACCATGGTGGGTACGGCCCCCGATGCCCAATACATCCTCATTCGCACCGAGGACGGCCGTTCTGAAAGCCTTGCCGAGGAAGATTGGTGGGCTGCAGCCGCTGAGTTTGCCGACTCCATCGGTGCCGATGTACTGAACTCATCGCTCGGTTATCACCATTTCGATAAGTCATTGGGCGACCATCCCTATCGCGAACTGGACGGACGCAGTTCCATTTGCTCGCGTTCGGCAGCCCTTTTGGCCAGCAAAGGCATTGTGTTGGTGGCCAGTGCAGGCAACGAAGGCTTGGGTACATGGAAGAAAATCAACGTCCCAGGCGATGCCGATAACATCCTAACCGTAGGCGCTGTGAATGCACAACGCGTGAATACGGGCTTCTCTTCGGTAGGTCCATCGGCCGACGGGCGCGTCAAGCCAGACGTCATGGCTATGGGTTACCACGCTGCCGTGGTCAGTGGAAAGGGAACTCTCACCACTGCCAACGGCACATCGTTCTCCTCGCCCATCACGTGTGGCTCCGTGGCATGCCTCTGGCAGGCTCTTCCCTGGTTCACGGCAAACCAAATCATTGAGTTAGTACGCGCTGCAGGCGACCGTTTCGACTACCCCGACAACGTCTTTGGCTACGGAATCCCCGACTATTGGAAGGCTTTGGAAATGGGAAGGACCATCCCTTCACTCAGCCCCACCATCAACGGAGGCGAATAACGAGTGTTTCATGGGCCGTAATCTGTCACTATCATGAATACCGATTGGCTAACCAATGAAGAATCTGCCCCCCTTTCCAGCAGGGAAGGACAGGGAAGTGAGTCGGCTCTCACCCTTTTCGAGCTGAACTCACTGGTGCGCGACGTGCTCGAAGCTACGCTCGACCGCGACTATTGGGTTGAAGCCGAACTGTCGGAAGCACGTGAAGTGCGAGGCCATTGCTACATGGAATTGGTGCAGAAGGATGCCTTTGGCAACACTCCCGTGGCACGAGCCTCGGCCAAATGCTGGCAAAGCACATGGATGAAGCTGCGCCCACGCTTTGAAAAAGCTACTGGACAGACTCTCCATGCGGGCATGAAAGTGTTGCTGAGGGTGCACGTTAACTTCCACGAAGCTTATGGTTTTTCTTGGATTGTCAACGACATAGACCCCACATACACCATGGGTGACCTGGCCAGAAGACGGCAAGAAATTGTGCGAAAGCTCAAGGAACAGGGTGTCTTCGACATGCAACGCGAACTGCAATTGCCCTTGTTCTGCCAACACATCGCCGTCATCTCCAGCGAAAACGCGGCTGGCTACGGCGACTTCTGCCGGCAACTGGCCGACAACGACTATGGGTTTCAGTTCCAAGTGGAACTCTTTCCTGCCATCATGCAGGGCGAACAAGTCGAGCAAAGCATCATCGATGCGCTGAACCGCATTAATTCTGCCGACGCGAAGGCTTCCATTTCTACGGGCGATGAGTCAGCGACAGGATTCCCGTTCGACTGTGTTGTCATCATCCGAGGCGGTGGTGCCACGGCCGACATGAGTGGTTTCGACACTTTGGCACTGGCCGAAAATGTGGCTAACTTCCCTCTGCCCATCATCACCGGTATCGGACACGAACGCGATGAGAGCATTCTCGACATGATTTCCCACACAAGGGTGAAGACGCCAACGGCAGCTGCCGCATTCCTTATCGACCATCTCGCTCAGGTATTCCTACGCATCAACGATGCACAAGATGCCATTACGAACTGCGTCCGCCGACGTATGGACATGGAGAAGATGCGACTGGAGCGCCTGTCGGAGAAGATTCCCGTGCTGTTCTCGCTGGTTAAGAGTCGCCAAACAGCACATTTAGACCAGCTATATGCCCGTCTGACGGCCCTGACCACTGCCCGACTCTCGAATCTTCGCTATCAGTTGGCTTCGCTCTGTGCACAACTCCCACCACTTGCAGAGCGTCGACTCTTGCGCGAACGCCATCGGATAGACCTGCTCAGCCAGCGTGCCAGCAGCCTTGACCCTGACCTATTGCTGAGCCGAGGCTACAGCATCACGCTGAAAGACGGGCAGGTCGTACGCCATGCCGACCAGCTACAGCCAGGCGACGTCATTGAAACACGTCTCGCAAACGGCAAGATTAAGTCGGAAGTACTTTAGCAACAAGCATCTATAGACATTCAATCATTATTATATCATGAGTAAAATGAACTACGAAGACGCCGTAAAACGGCTCGAAGAAATCGTAAAGAAGATGGAGAGCGATGAACTTGGCATCGACCAAATGGCTGCTCAACTGAAGGAAGCTCAGCAACTTATACGCCTCTGCAAAGACCGATTGACCAAGGTTGATGCCGACATCAAAGCCGTAATGGACGTCGATTGACGGCCGAATGCCATGAGGTGGCCATCTGAAAATAATTCCTTTTTTCTTTTGCACTTCGGAAAAATATCACTACTTTTGCAGAAGAAACAACAGAAAGGACTGTTAAACCTTTATTATAAAACAATATAAAATGGTGAAGAACATTGACTGGGCAAGTTTGTCGTTTGGTTATATGCCAACCAACTACAACGTGCGTTGCTATTATCACAACGGTAAATGGGGCGAAATAGAGATTTGCTCCGACGAGTACATCAACATGCACATGGCTTCTACCTGCCTGCACTATGGACAGGAGGCATTCGAAGGGCTGAAAGCCTATCGTTGTCCCGACGGACACGTGCGCCTTTTCCGTCCTGAAGAGAACGCTGCACGCCTGCAATCGACATCACGCGGTATCGAAATGCCTGAGGTTCCGACTGAGATGTTTGTCGAAATGGTAAAGAAAGTCGTACTCCTGAACCAGGATTTCATACCCCCTTACGAGAGTGGAGCCACGCTTTATGTGCGTCCGTTGCTCATCGGTATCACTGCCCAAGTAGGCGTTCATGCTGCAAATGACTATCTGTTCTTGATCTTCGTAACCCCAGTTGGACCTTATTTCAAGGGTGGTTTCCAGTCTAATCCCTACGTCATCACTCGCGACCACGACCGTTCGGCTCCCCTTGGCACAGGTTGCTTCAAGGTAGGTGGCAACTATGCCGCATCACTGCATGCCCATAGCAAGGCTGCCCGACAGGGTTATGCCAGCGAATTCTATCTCGATGCCAAGGAAAAGAAGTACATGGACGAGTGCGGAGCTGCCAATTTCTTCGGTATCAAGGACAATACCTATATCACACCGAAATCGACATCCATCCTTCCAAGCATCACTAACAAGAGCTTGATGCAGATTGCCGAAGACTTAGGCATGAAAGTGGAGCGGCGTCCCATCCCTATCGAGGAGCTCGACACCTTCGAGGAAGCTGGCGCATGCGGCACTGCAGCTGTCATCTCGCCCATTTCCTACATCGATGATCCCGATACTGGCCATCGCTACGACTTCGGTCCAGAACCTGGTCCACTCTCCAAGAAGCTCTACGAAACCCTTCGTGGCATCCAATACGGAACAATAGAAGACCGACACGGCTGGACGCAAATCGTACTTTGATTTGTTGGCAGCTGCAATACGGGCCAAGCTGAAGCGCAAATGGCCGATAGTATTAACGGATTCCCTTCTTATGGATAGAGGGGAATCCGCTTTTTTTGCTGAAAAGGTATGCCTTGCGGCAGCTGACGCTATCGGTTTCACAATGGAAAAGCCTGCTTTATCATTGGTTTTTCGCCCACTTGTTCGTACCATTGCCTTGCTTCCGAAGCTCCTTTTGTTCGGAGATGAAAACAAAAAACTAGAGTTTTTGCTTTGCATTTCGCTCACTTATTCGTACCTTTGCAAGATGATGCAATGACAGATGCCCATGTCTGTCGACTAAAAACATGACGAAATGATTGTTTGTATAGCAGAGAAACCAAGCGTTGGTCGCGACATTGCCCGCATTATCGGTGCGACAAACGACCACAAAAACTATATGGAGGGCAACGGCTATCAGGTGACTTGGACTTTTGGTCACCTGTGTACGCTGAAGGAACCCAACGACTATACCGACCAATGGAAACGTTGGTCGCTTGGATCATTGCCGATGATACCCTCCCGATTTGGCATTAAGCTGATTGAAGACGAAGGTATCAAACGGCAGTTTGCCGTCATTGAGAAGCTCATGCAACAGGCTGATGGCATCATAAACTGCGGAGATGCCGGCCAAGAGGGTGAACTTATCCAACGCTGGGTGATGCAAAAGGCTCAGGCAAAGTGCCCTGTGCAGCGTCTATGGATATCATCCATGACCGACGAAGCCATCCGTGAGGGTTTCGCTAAGCTGAAAGATCAGTCGGAATACCAATCGCTTTACCTGGCTGGTTTGTCCCGTGCCATCGGCGATTGGCTGCTGGGCATGAATGCAACACGCCTCTACACACTGAAATATGGGCAGAACAGACAAGTGCTCTCAATCGGTCGCGTGCAGACACCCACACTGGCACTGATCGTCAACCGCCAGAAAGAGATCGACAACTTTAAGCCTGAGCCCTACTGGGTGCTGGCAACAGTCTATCGCGACACCACGTTTACGGCGACAAAGGGTAAGTTTACGTCGAAGGAAGAAGGCGAACAGGCCTTCCAACTCATTGAGGGAAGGCCTTTTACGGTGACGAATGTAGAAAAGAAGAAAGGCACTGAGGCACCGCCACAACTATTCGACCTGACCTCATTGCAGGTGGAATGTAACCGTAAGTTTGGCTTTTCGGCCGAAACAACGCTGAATCTCATACAAAGTCTATATGAGAAGAAGGTCACAACCTACCCACGTGTCGACACGCGTTACCTCTCCGACGACATCTATCCCAAGTGTCCACAGACCATGAACGGGCTGTTTCAGACACGCTTTGCAGGTCAAGCGCCTTACGCAGAACTGGTGCGCCCACTGGGAGGCAAGCCGTTGCGGAAGTCGAAGAAAGTGTTCGACTCGTCGAAGGTGACCGATCACCATGCCATCATCCCTACCGGCGTTGTGCCACAGGGCTTGAGCGACATGGAGCAAAAGGTGTTCAACCTCGTGGCGCTTAGGTTCATCAGTGTGTTCTATCCCGATTGCAAGTTCTCAACCACCACTGTCTTGGGCGAAGTGAGTTCGCCTGAAAACGAGAAGATTGAGTTCAAGGCAAGCGGAAAGGAAATTCTGGAGCCTGGTTGGCGTGATGTATATAAGAAAGAGGAGAAGGACGAGAAGAAAGAATACGTGGAAGAGAACGACTCAAGCAAAGGTTCCAACTCTGCCGAAGCGTCGCCTGAGGTTTCCCTTCCTACCTTCGAGGTAGGCGAAAGCGGACCGCACAAACCTACACTCACCGAGAAATGGACCACACCACCACCTTATTATACCGAAGCCACACTGCTTCGCGCCATGGAAACGGCTGGTAAGTTTGTGGAGGACGAGGAGTTGCGTGCAGCATTGAAGGAGAATGGAATCGGCCGACCTTCATCACGTGCCGGTATCATTGAGACTTTGTTCAAGCGTCATTACATTCGGCGCGAGCGTAAGCGTTTGGTGGCAACGCCAACCGGCATCGAACTCATTGGCATCATTAAGGAAGAGCTGCTGAAAAGCTGTGAGTTGACAGGCATATGGGAGAAGAAACTCCGCGACATAGAGCACAAAAAGTACGACGCACAGCAATTTGTCGAGGAGCTAAAGCTTCAAATCACGCAAATCGTAAACGATGTTTTGCGCGACAATGAACCACGGCGCATAACCATAGAAGTGCAACCTGAGAAAAAGGAGAAGGCAGCCAAGGGAACGAAAGCTCCCAGAAAGACAAAAGAAACGAAAGCGACAACGAAAAAAGAGCCTGCCATAGCGACGAACAAGCCCAAAGAGGGAGACGTCTGTCCACTCTGTGGACGTGGCACAATCATACGTGGCCGAACGGCTTTTGGCTGCTCGCGATGGAACGATGCACAGGAACCATGCACGTGGAGGCTTCCTTTTGACAATTGATCACTCATAGATACGTTGACAATGTACCAGCATAAGCTAACCATTTCCTGTTTCATGGCTACAGCTCCGCTCAGTTCCATGACGGCAGTTGCCCCCCTTCAACAGGGTGGTGGTGATGCTTTGCGGCCAAACATCATCCTTTTCATGGTCGACGACATGGGTTGGCAGGACACATCCGTTCCCTTTTGGAACAAGCGAACACCGCTCAACAACACCTATGAGACACCGAACATGGAGCGATTGGCCTCCGAAGGCATGCTTTTCACGCAGGCTTATGCTTCTCCCATCAGTTCTCCAAGCCGCTGTTCGCTCATGACGGGAGCCAATGCCGCCCGCCATCGTGTGACCAACTGGACATTGCGCCGCAACGAGTCGACCGATTTGGACGATGATGTCGTTGCCACACCCGACTGGAACGTGAACGGAATCGTGCAAACCGACCACCTTCAAACTGGCATAGCTGACAATGGCAACGCCGTTGAGCATGCCTTTGCCTGCACATCCTTTGTCGAACTTTTGCGAAAGAACGGCTATCACACCATTCACGTAGGCAAAGCTCACTGGGGGGCAGAGGGAACGCCTGGTGAACGACCTGAACATTTTGGCTTCAACGTGAACATTGCCGGTCATGCAGCAGGCGGACCCGCCACGTATCTCAGTGAACAAAACTATGGGCACGACAGCTTGGGGCGTGCCATATCGCCTATGGCGACTCCCGATTTGGAACGTTATTGGGGCTCAGGAACCTTCCTTACCGAGGCTCTCACACAGGAAGCCATTCGAACACTCGACCAGTGGAAAGTTCAACGCATACAGACCAACGCGCCCTTCTACCTCTACATGTCGCACTACGCAGTGCATATTCCCATTGATCGCGATATGCGCTATTACCAAAAGTACGTCGACAAGGGATTGTCTGCCAAGGAGGCTGCCTACGCATCGCTCATTGAGGGCATGGATACCAGTCTGGGCGAGCTGTTAGACTGGCTCGATCGCAATGGCGAAGCACAAAACACCATCGTCATTTTCATGAGCGACAACGGTGGATACGCCACAGGTAGCTACTATCGCGACGAGCCTCTTTACACGCAAAACGCTCCGTTGCGGTCGGGAAAGGGCTCGCTGCTCGAAGGAGGCATCCGCGAACCGATGATCGTCCGATGGCCTGGCAAGGTCAAACCGAACTCTCGGTGCGACAAATACCTGCTGATTGAGGACTACTACCCTACCCTTTTGGAGATGGGAGGCATCAAGAAATTCGACGTACCGCAGACCATCGACGGCCGCAGCTTTATGCCTTTGCTCGCCGAAAGCGGCGATCCGTCGCGCGGACGTTCGCTCATTTGGAACTATCCGAACGTTTGGGGCAATGAAGGGCCCGGCATCAGCTTGAACTGCGCTATCCGACGCGGAGCCTGGAAGCTGATCTATAACTACAAAACGCACGAGAAAGAACTCTACAACATAGAAACCGACATCAGCGAAGAACACAATTTGGCAGGCCAATATCCACGATTGGTACGCAAGTTGTCGCGTGAACTAAGCCAAAAACTTCGCAAAATGAATGCACAACGTCCCTATGTGAAAGCCACAGGTCTGCCCTGTCCATGGCCAGACGAGGTGAAGTAATCGGCAACAACCACAATAAATTACCAATTATCTCGTTATTACAATAAGATGAAAAGAAGTTCGACGATATATCTTCATATTGTCGCCGTGGTTGTTATGGCCATGGCGATGTGGTCATGTGGCACCGATAAGCACCTGAAGAAAGGCGAAAAGTACCTTGCATTGGGTGAGTATTACGACGCTGCGACCGAGTTTAAGAAAGCCTATCAGGCAACGCCTACCAAGGAACGTGAGAAACGCGGGCAGCGGGCATTGAAAATGGCAAAGTGTTACGCAAAGATCAATCAGACACAGTCGGCACTTGGCGGCTATAGGAATGCCATTCGCTATAAACAAGCCGAACTCGACGACCACCTAACCTATGGAAGGCTACTATTGAAGAACGGCGAATACAAGGGTGCAGCCAAGGAGCTACAGATGGTAAAGGACTCGTTGCTTGCTCTGGGCGAATGGTATCGCTCCAGCGAAGGTGCGCAAGACAAGGGGAAAAGCACCAAAGAACGTAAGCTAACCGACCGTGCCCTTCTCACAAACAATGGCCTTAAGTCTGCTCAACAGGCTCCTGAATGGAAGCAAAAGGGCTCGCGCTACACCGTGAAGCGCATGGACATCTTCAACTCGCGCAGGGCCGACTATTCACCGATGCTCTTTGGCGACGACTTCGACCGTCTTTACTTTACCTCAACACGTAACGATGCCAGTGGCGACGAACTCAGTGGTATCACCGGAACAAAGCCTGGCGACATCTTTTTCTCCGAGAAAGACGACAAAGGCAAGTGGAGCCGGCCCGAAGTGGTGCAAGGAGGACTCAACACAGACTATGATGAGGGTGCCTGTTCGTTCTCTTCAGATGGAAGAGAGATGTACCTTACTGTTTGTCAAAGCGACCCCAGCTACCCGCGTTATGCCCAAATCATGAAGTCGTCGCGTTCAGATGCTTCGTGGACAAAGCCCTCGGAAGTGAAAATCTCTAACGACACGCTCTCCGGCTATGCCCATCCAGCCATCTCTCCCGATGGTCAGTGGCTCTATTTCTGCTCTGATATGCCTGGCGGAAAGGGCGGACTTGACATCTGGCGCATCCGTTTGACTGCAGGAGGTCTGGGCGGTGTGGAGAATCTGGGCGACCCTATCAACACGCCAGGCGATGAGATGTTCCCTGCATTCCGCCCCAATGGCGACTTCTACTTCTCCAGTAACGGTCATCCGGGCATGGGTGGTCTCGACATTTTCATCGCTACCATCGACCCAAAGACCAAACACTACGTGCTGGAGCACCCTGGTTATCCGCTCAACTCACAAGCCGACGACTTTGGAATGACCTTCGAGGGTCCCTATAACCGTGGTTACTTCTGCTCAAACCGTGGCGACGGACGTGGTTGGGACCACATCTACAGTTTCGAAAATCCTGAGATAGTGCAAGCCATCAAAGGTTGGGTCTACGAAATGGATGGCTATGAATTGCCTGCAGCCGAGGTTCGAATGGTGGGCGACGACGGTACCAACGAGAAACTCAGTGTGAGGAGCGACGGTTCGTTTACCTATGTGGTCACCCCAGGAGTCAGTTATGTGATGCTGGCCACCTGTAAAGGCTACCTCAACCACAAAGAAGAACTAAAGGTGGAACAGGCCGAGGAGTCGGAAGAATACGTCCTGCAATTCCCATTGGCATCTATTACGGCACCAGTGCTGATCGACAACATCTTCTACGACTTCGATAAGGCCACGTTGCGACCAGAATCGACCGAAGCACTCGATGAGCTGGTGACGCTACTCAACGAGAATCCCAACGTAACCATCGAACTCTCGGCGCACTGTGACTACAAAGGACCTGCCGCCTACAATAAACGACTCTCGCAACGTCGTGCTGAAAGCGTCGTCAATTACTTGATTGAACACGGAATCGCCTCCGACCGACTGACGCCGATGGGCTATGGCAAGGAGAAACCAAAGCGTGTGAACAAGAAAGTGGCTGCAAAGCACAAATTCCTGAAAGAGGGCGACGTGCTAACCGAGGAGTTTATTCAGCAGCTCAACGAGAAAGAACAAGAGGAATGCAACCAGTTGAACCGTCGAACCGAGTTCATTGTGCTGCGTACCACATACGGTATGTTCGACGAAAAAGGCCAGTTGAAAGAACTACCCAAGCCCAAGAAGCAGGAAGAACCTATCGATGACGATGGCTTCGACTACTTTTTGGAGTGACAAAACACAGATAGGGATGCGGTAGCAGCATCCCTATCTTTCTTTATACCTTATTTCCAAAAAATCTTTCTGTCAGCGACAACGTTCCATCCGATCAGCATGGCACACACAGTCACAGCGGCAAAGATCAAGAGGGGTGACGTTCCACTGAGGTCAACCGACGAAAGGAATCCGCCAATGTTGCCGAAGGCATTCATGATCAGACCCTTCAGCAGGGCAAGACCATCGACCCAGATAAGGAATACGATGCCCAAGACGGAGCAAACCGCCGTCCAGATGCGGCTGAGTCGCACCATTCGCGTAGGAAGCTGTTCCATCACACGATGCGAAAACCCATCGTCTGCCAGTTCCTGCTTGTTCTCTTCGAAGAACATTGCAACGAGTTCGTCGTCGCTAAGCATTTGTTTGTTGGTCATATTATCCATCATAATTCAATAACCGTTTTTCTTCAAGTACATGGCAAGCTTCTGTTTGCCGCGCGAAAGATGGCTCTTCACGGTGCCTTGTGCCATGTCGGTAATCTCACTGATTTTGTCTATTGGCTGTCCTTCCATGAGTTGCAGCGTGATACAGGTACGTTCAGCAGGCGAAAGGATGGACAATGCCTGTTGTAAATCCATGCGTAGCGAAGCGCTGCCACCGTTTGTCGTACGCAAAGCCACTGCCTGATCGATCTGCTCTGTCAGCTTATGCGAACGCGTATAGTCGTAAAACACGTTGTAAGCAATGCGATAGAGCCATGTAGAGAAACTCGATGCACCTCGGAACTGGCCGATATTGAGGTAGGCTTTCACAAAGGTGTCCTGCGCCAAATCGTCGCTCAACTGGCTGTCACCACCCGTTTGGTTCAGGAAAAACCTACGGATGGGCGACTGGTATTTCACAACAAGCTTGTCAAAGGCACGCTTATTGTGAAACACCGCCACTTGGGTAAGCAATGAGAGTTCAGCAGGATCGGACATCGAATCTATGATTTAGCAACTACATATTAAGCCGATAACAACTCACTTACATGTCTTTCTTTTTCGACGAACGTGCTATGATGAACTGCCCAATGCCGTAGCACAGCACGAGGAAGCCTAAGCCCGTCAGCATGTCAGCATCCCAGATGCCAAACATCAATACCATGCCGATGCCAATCCAGATGTTTCGGATGCCCCGACGACGCAGATATTCATCGCTCTGCGTATCGACAGGCATGAATTCCTCTGGGATAGGCTGTCCGGTCTCCATGGCTTTCTCAGCTATGGTCACCCGGTCGTTGTGCTGACGCACCAGATAGCGCAACACAAGAACTAAGATGATGAATGGAGCAAACAGGACCAGCAAGACAACCAAAAGCACAAGCAGTGCTATAAGTACGCCAAACGTGGTTCCCAAGAATCCCAAAGAGCCGCCCAACATGGTCTCCAGCCACGAGAAGGGGTCGTCATAGTCGTCGGGATTGATGCTAACGGTCTTCGTAGTGGTCACGGCCTGATCCTCGTCGAGAGCATTATCGGCGTCGGAAGCCAGACTTGTCGTGTCCGAGTAGGCCTCAATGCCCTCCGATTCATCAACTTGATCGGCCACAACCGTTGCCGAGTCCTTCACGGCAGCTGCCACTGGATGATGGCGATGGCGTGGTTGGGCATCCACAAACACTGTGCCTAAGGTCAGCATCAGTGCAAAGATTATCAGTTTCTGTTTCATTGTTTTCATTTTTACTTGGTGTTTTAATGCGTTCAACTTAAACTCTTTTCAGCCTTTTGACGCATTGCTCGCTTATAAAGTTGCAAAGTAACGATTTTTTTTTTACCTTTGCAAACGATAAGCCATAAAATGTGACCTTCACATTCAATGTACTCCATGCAACTACCTGCCGCATTCACCGAACAAACACGCCTGTTGCTGGGCGACGAACGCTTCGAACGCTTCTTGAAAGCATTCGATGCCGAGCCTCCCGTGAGCATCAGGCTGAACCCACTCAAAGCCATAGATTTCCATGTGGCTGATGGCGAGCAGGTAGCGTGGTGCCCTAATGGCTATTACCTGAACACAAGGCCCAATTTCACGTTCGATCCACTGCTCCATGCCGGCTGTTACTACGTGCAGGAAGCCTCATCGATGTTCCTCGACGAGGTGCTTCGGCAGTGGCTACCCGCACTGACATCCATCGGCGAGACAAAGCTTGCCGACGGCGAACCTGCTTCTGGCACAGCCTGTCGGCCACTGATGGCACTCGACTTGTGTGCCGCACCTGGGGGCAAGTCGACCATTTTGCTCAGCCGATTGCCTGCAGGGAGCATCCTGATGAGCAACGAGCCCAACCCGAAACGTGCCGACATACTGGCTGAAAACATTGCGAAATGGGGTTCAGACGCCTGCTTTGTCACCAATAACTATCCCCAACACTACCGCAAATCGAAACTTTTGTTCGACATCATTTTGTGCGATGTACCTTGTTCGGGCGAGGGAATGTTCAGGAAAGACGCTGCCACAATCGACCAATGGAGCACGGACAACGTCGAGAAGTGCTGGCGACTGCAACGCGACATCGTCGGTGATGCATGGCAATGCCTGCAACCGGGAGGACTGATGATATACAGTACCTGCACACTGAACACAAAAGAGAACGAGGAAAACATCCGTTGGGCAATGGAAGAATTGGGAGCTGAACCCCTGAGCGTGCAGATAAAAGAAGAATGGGGCGTCACCCCGTCCCTTCTCGCTGGTTTCGATGCGCCCGTCTACCGCTTTATTCCTGGTTTAGCTAGAGGTGAAGGACTGTTTATGTGCGTGATGAGGAAGCCAGGCAGGCTCAATGCCTCATGTATCATGCCCCATTCGCAGAAGAAACCCAACTCGCTAAAAATTCCAAGTGTACTGAAGACGGTATCTACTTCGCTGCTTCAAAAGGATGAACCTCGGGGAGGAGTTCCTGATCGTGTTTCTTCTGTCCCCCTCACCTACTCTCAGGCCATCAGCTACCTGAGACGTGAGGCCATCACATTGCCTCCTGACGCTCCGCGCGGCGTGGTTGGCGTGAGCTACGAGGGGCAACTGCTCGGCTATGTCAAGAACATAGGAAACCGAGCCAACAACCTCTATCCCAAAGAGTGGCGCATCAAGAGCACATACCTGCCAGAAATGCCCCCGAAAGTTATCATTAAGAAATGAAGAACCTATGGGTTCGTCAACATAAAGCTACCGATTATAAAACAAATACGTCATCATGAAACAATATCTCGACATCCTCAACCGAATCCTGACTGAAGGTTCGCAGAAGGGAGACCGCACCGGCACAGGCACGCTGAGCATCTTTGGAACACAAAGCCGATACAATCTTGACGACGGCTTCCCTCTGCTCACAACCAAGAAGCTGCATCTGAAGTCCATTATCTATGAGTTGCTGTGGTTCCTTAAGGGCGACACCAACGTGAAATACCTGCAAGAGCATGGCGTACGCATATGGAACGAGTGGGCAGATGCCGATGGCGAGCTTGGACCTGTCTATGGTCATCAGTGGAGGTCATGGCCTGACTATCAGGGAGGTACCATCGACCAGATTCAAATGGTATTGGACCAGCTGAAAAACAATCCCGACTCGCGTCGCATGATCGTCTCTGCATGGAACGTGGCTGAGGTTAACAGCATGGCATTACCTCCTTGCCACACCATATTCCAGTTCTACACGTCACCTATCGAAACGGAACATGGACCTTCCCGACGACTGTCGCTGCAGCTATATCAGCGCTCGGCCGACACATTCCTTGGCGTTCCGTTCAACATAGCCAGCTATGCACTTCTGCTAATGATGATGGCCCAGGTCACAGGCTATCAGGCTGGCGACTTCATCCATACCACTGGCGACACCCATCTCTACCTGAACCACCTCGACCAAGCCCGACTTCAGCTGACTCGTGAGCCCCGACCGCTGCCCCATATGCGGCTGAATCCCGACGTGAAGTCGCTCTTCGACTTCCAGTATGAGGACTTCCAGCTCGAGGACTACGACCCATGGCCACACATCAAGGCCGATGTGAGCGTCTGATGGCATACCGACAGCTTTCGAAAAGCATAGGTTTACACTACAAAAAGCACTGGTTTACACTACAAAAGGCATAGGTTTTATACTACATAATGCATAGGCTTACTTGCTTAAAAGCATAGGTTTACACCATAAAAACCAATGGTTTGCATCGTACAAACCATTGGTTTTTCGTATCCAGACCATTGAGTTACGAGCGGGAAAGCATCACGTCCAAAACTCTTTCTCGCCCGTCGGCTCCATCTCAGCCTGGCACTTGGGGCAAGTCTTCATGTCCCAAATGCGGATGTTATCGCTGCCACAATTCAGGCAAAGCCGCCCTACCTCACTCCGATAGGAAGGTGCCACATCGGCAATGATGCCGCCGACGACAATATTCTGCACCGATTTGCAGTCGGGGCAGCTCATGGGCGTGATTTGTTGCCTGAACAGTCCACGTCCTTCGTACACATCGGCTTCGTATCCACAAGCCTTACAGCGGTATTTCAGTTTCCAAGCCATTGCCGTAAAGTAGAAAACAGAGAGCAAACTCACTCCTTTCCGTAAGGCAAAGGTAGTCATTTTCCGGCAAAAACCGCTCCTTTTACTCATTTAATTGCACTATGACGCAATATTCGTGACCACGAACGCACATCACAAACGTGACAGACAAAGGAACATCGGCAGGGAAAAACCCAAACAAAAATTTGGTTTTTCCACCGCTTCGTCGTACCTTTGCACTATGATTTACCCGAAAGACTTTGAAACCAAAATAGGATTTGCCGAAATAAGGCGTCTGCTGAGGGGCGAATGTCTGTCCACACTGGGCAGCGAACGCGTCGATCAGATAGCATTTTCGGCCGATGCCGACGTGGTGAACGAGTGGTTGCGCCAAGTTAGCGAGTTTCGTCGCATCCAGGAAGAGGAGGACGATTTCCCGCTAAACTACTTCTTCGACGTGCGTGCCTCTGTGGCTCGCGTGCGTCTGGAGAATACTCACCTCGAGGAAAACGAGCTCTTTGACCTGCGCCGCTCACTGGAAACCATCCACGACATCGTGACGTTTCTGAGGCGAGGCCATGAAGAAGCCGGCCTTCAAGAAAGTCATGAGCACGACTATCCAGCACTGTGCCGACTGACAGAGGGCGTCAGTACCTTCCCTAACCTGGTGCGTCGCATCGACCAACTGCTTGACAAATTCGGTCACTTGCGCGACAATGCCTCGCCCGAACTGCTGCATATCCGACAAACTCTGACGCGTACAGAGGGCAGTATCTCACGTACGCTTCATGCCATTCTGCGTGCTGCACAAAGCGAAGGTGTGGTCGACAAGGACGCAGCGCCCACCATGCGCGACGGACGATTGGTCATACCCGTTGCGCCTGGCCTGAAAAGGAAGATCAAAGGCATCGTCCACGATGAGTCCGCATCGGGACGCACCGTGTTTATTGAACCTACTGAAGTCGTAGAGGCCAACAATAAGATACGCGAACTGGAGGCTGAGGAGCGACGTGAGGTCATTCGCATCCTGACAGAGTTCAGCAAAGAGGTGCGTCCACACGTGAGTGAGATCCTGGCATCCTATCAGTTCCTGGCCGCCATCGACCTGATTCGCGCCAAGGCTGAACTGGCCCGGCAGATGAAAGCCATTGAACCCAATGTTGGAAAAAAGCCACATATCGACTGGATACGTGCCATCCACCCACTGCTACAGAACTCGTTGGAAAAACAAGGCAAGCAGGTGGTACCGCTGGACATCCGACTGGAAGGACAGGACACAGGCGGTCGTCTGCTCATCATATCAGGACCCAATGCCGGAGGAAAGTCCGTATGCCTGAAAACGGCTGGTTTGCTTCAATATATGGTGCAGTGTGGCCTCTCTATCCCCATGAGTGAGCGTTCGCAAGTGGGTGTTTTCCAAGACATTATGATTGACATAGGCGACGAACAGAGCATCGAGAACGACCTGTCTACCTACTCCAGCCATCTACTGAACATGAAGCACATGATGCGGCAAGCCAATGAGCATACTCTGCTACTGATTGACGAGTTTGGAGGCGGCACCGAGCCACAAATAGGAGGTGCCATTGCCGAAGCCGTGTTGAAGCAATTTTGGAAGAAGAAGGCCTTTGGCATCATCACGACACACTATCAGAACCTGAAACACTTTGCCGAAGACCACCCAGGCGTGGTCAATGGCGCCATGCTCTACGACCGTCACCAGATGCAGGCACTCTTCCAACTGAGCATCGGGCAGCCCGGCTCGTCGTTTGCCATAGAGATAGCACGCAAAACGGGCATCCCTGAAGACGTCATCAAGGACGCTTCGGAAATCGTTGGCAGTGACTACATACAGAGCGACAAGTACCTGCAGGACATCGTGCGCGACAAACGCTACTGGGAAGGTAAACGACAGACCATTCACCAGCGCGAGAAGGACATGGAACGTACCATTGAACGCTACGAAAGCGACCTTTCCGACATCGAACAGAGCAGGAAAGAGATTCTAAGGCGTGCGCAAGAACAAGCCGAAGAACTCTTGCGCGAAAGCAACAAACGCATAGAGAACGCTATCCGTGAAATTCGCGAGAGTCAGGCACAGAAAGAGGAAACGCGTCGCATACGTGAAGAGTTGGAGGCATTCCGTGCCGACATCCAAGACATTGATACGCGTGCCGAGGACGAGAAGATTGCCAAGAAGATAGCACAACTTCAGGCTCGCAAGGAGCGTAAAGAGAAGAGGAGAAAGGAAAAGAGCCTTGCCCAAGCACAACAACAGGAAGGTGCTCAAGATGGCTCATCGCAGAAGGGAACCACAGCTACACCCGCTGCAAAAGATACGTTTGCCGTTGGCGACACAGTCCGTATCAAAGGGTCACAGTCCATTGGAAACATTGAAAGCGTCAATGGAAAGATGGCAACTGTCATCTTTGGCGGCATGCGCACGAAGATGCGGCTCGAAAGACTGGAGCATGCAACGGAAACAAAGTCGAAGACTGAAGACCGAAAGGAAAGCCTCAACGCTTACAACATCAGTCGCGAGACGCGCGAAACCATTGATGCCCACCGCCAAAACTTCCGTCAGGATCTCGACGTGCGCGGCATGCGTGGCGACGAAGCACTGAATGCCGTCACCTACTTCATTGACGATGCCATCCTAATGGGCATGAGTCGTGTACGAATCCTGCATGGAAAGGGCAATGGAATTCTCCGGCAGTTGATCAGGCAGTATCTCTCCACGGTGCCCAACGTTACCCATTTCGCCGACGAACACGTACAGTTCGGTGGTGCAGGAATTACGGTTGTCGACCTGTAATGAGTGAATTGCAAAAACGAAATGCTAAATAAAGGAACAACTATGAAGCGAATCATTCTACTAACCTTTGCCATCGTCAGCACATTAGGCATGTGGGCGCAGGGCTATCAGCCTTCGGAAGCCATACAACGGGCGCAACGCGAGTTTCAAGACAAGAAGTTCGGAATCTTCCTCCATTGGGGCATCTACTCCATGCTTGGTCAAGGCGAGTGGGTGATGCAGAATCGGAACATTAACTACAAGGAATATCCAAAGATTGCCAATGGTTTCTACCCCTCAAAGTTCAATGCTGACGAATGGGTGCAAGCCATTAAGGCTTCGGGTGCCAAGTATATCACCATCACCTCACGCCACCACGATGGTTTCTCCATGTGGAATTCGGCTGCAAGCGACTACAACATCGTGAAGGCAACGCCCTTCAAGCGCGACGTACTGAAGGAACTCAGCGATGCATGCCAACGACATGGCATCGCATTGCACTTCTACTACTCTCATCTCGATTGGGGACGTCTCGATTATCCGCTTGGACGCACTGGATTGGGCACGGGTAGACCTAAGGACAAGCAAGACTGGAAGCACTACCAACAGTTCATGAACGACCAACTGACTGAATTGCTCACCCAATATGGCCCCATTGGCGCCATTTGGTTCGATGGTGTGTGGGATCACGACAGCGACCCGACGCCGTTCGACTGGGAGTTGCGCCCACAATACGACCTCATCCATAGGCTTCAACCTTCGTGTCTGGTGGCCAATAACCACCACCTTGTGCCTTTCGACGGTGAGGACGTGCAGATATTCGAACGCGATCTGCCTGGTGAAAACAAGGCGGGTTACTCTGGCGAGAATGGCATTAGCAAGACGCTACCATTGGAATCGTGCGAAACGATGAACCGTACATGGGGCTATAACATCACCGATTCGCTCTACAAGACACCGCGACAGATTATCCATCTGCTCGTTGGAGCCGCTGGTCGCAATGCCAACCTGTTGCTGAACATCGGCCCTGAGCCCAATGGTGAACTGCCTGCCGAAGCCGTAAGCAGGCTGAAAGCAGTTGGAGAATGGATGAACCAGTATGGAGAAACCATCTATGGAACGCGCGGAGGCGAAGTTGAGCCTCATCCATGGGGTGTGACCACTAGACGCGACAATCGACTTTTCGTGCATATCCTTGACCTAAACGACCAAGGTTTGTTCCTCCCTCTTAATAATAATAAGGTGAAACGAGCCTGCGAATACCTGAGCCGCAAAACCGTGAAGTTTACCCGAGTCGATGGAGGCATAGCCTTGCAACTCAGCAAAAAGCCCACTGAGATTGACTACGTGGTGGAATTGGAGTTCTAACGCATAGCATTTGAACTTATAAAAAGCACATCTACATATACAAAAACAGTTAGGGACGCGGCAACTCCGTGTCCCTAACTGTTTCAACGATAAGCCATCAGGCTCTTATTTCGTTGATTTCTTGAGCTTCAGTGCAGGAATCTTCACTTTCTGGCCAGCGGTTACAGTCTTGATACCGCCATTCACGGCTTCGACATAGCACTCCATGCCAGGACCAAGATATGCCTTGCTGATGCTTGCAAGCGTCTGTCCCTGACGAACGGTGACCGTTTCGGCAACGCCAGTGATGATGTATGCGCCAGTTCGCACACGTGGATCTTCATTATACTTACCCTGTGAAGCCTGATTGGTGGAAGTTTTGGCAGCGGCAGCCTTCTTCGCAGCCTCGGCTTGTGCCTTCCTGGCAGCTTCGGCCTTTGCCTTCTTAGCGGCTTCTTCCTGAGCTTTCTTTGCTGCTTCAGCCTGTGCACGCTGGCGAGCGGCCTCTTGTTGACGTGCCTGCTCAGCCTGACGGGCTTGTTCTGCCTGTCGGGCAGCAAGCTTAGCTTGTCTTTCCTCTTCCAGTTTACGCTCTGCTTCGGCACGCTTTGCGTCGTCCTGCTTCTTCAACTCATTGGCTTTCTGCTCCTCCTCCATCTCCTTAACGCGCTTGTCGTGTTCAGCTATGCGCCTCTCAACATCGGCACGGGTCAAAGAATCGTTCGACGGGGTTGCTTGAGCATTGGCCGCAACCTGATGCTGAGCATCGTGCTTCAGCTTGTCGGCATCGTTTGCCGTGATTTGAGCTACAAGACTTTCGATGCGTTGGTCGCGCTCCTGAATCTTCTTGTACAGGTAAAAGCACCCGAACAAGCCAAGAGCCAGCAAGCAAACCATACCAGCCACCAATCCCTTAACCAGCCGTTCTTTGTTGGTGAGTTTCTTCTTGAGTTTTTTCACAGCCTTTTCAGGATAGACAGGATAACCATACTCGTCGTATTTAACGACGCTTTCATCAATTTCACTCATTTGTTCAGTATCATTTAGTTTCGTAATATTTTTATCTTGTTCGTTCGATTCTGCAGGAGAATTCTCTTCGTCGCCAACAATCTCCACAAGAGGCATCAAGCGTTGTGAATCCACTTCTGAGGTTTCCGATACAGCCTCGGTAGGTACATCATCTTCTGCCGAAGGCTCAGCAACTTCGACCATAAGGTCCATCTTTTCCTCGCTTGTTTCTATGGGTTCGTCCTGCGTTTCAACAGGTTTCTCAACAGGTTCAACCGCTTCCTCTTTGGACTTATCAACCTCATTGATTGGCTCAGCAAGTTCATTGATTGGTTCAATGGGGGCCTCTGCTGGCTCAACGAGTTCCTCTATGGGGTGCTTTACAGCATCATCTTGAGGTGCAACGACTTCCTCTTGAAGTGTAACAGCGTCCTCCAGATGCTCAACTACTTTCTCCTGAGATGCAACGACTTCCTCCTGAGGCTCAATAGACTCCTTCTGCAACTCTACAACTTCCTCTTTTGGCTCTGCAGATTCAGAAACGGCCTCTTTATGAACTGGTTGGACCGAGTCATCAGCATCCGTTTGCGAATCATTATCAGCATATCGTCGGTCAATTTCGTCGAAGTTAACACCTTCTTTCACCACAACGGTCTCGAACTGAGCAAATGGACGGTTGACCAAGTCACGCATGGAAGCATCGGGAGTGAACGAGATTTTCTCTCTTCCATCGATAAGGATACGCTCACCTGTATTCACGTTGACGCTCTCACGGGCATTGACACTCGTCACCTTGAACGTACCGAGCCCCTTAACCTTCAGTGTTTTTTCGTAATGCAGAGCATCGTTCATCACATCCACCATGCTGGCGACGAATTTATCGGCCTCAGCTTTGCTGATGCCAAGCTTATTGGCCATGGAAGCGGCTATATCGGTAAGTTTAACCATTGGCTGTATCTCCTTTCTTTAGCAGTTCCTTAATGGCAGCAATCGGTCTAAAGTTTAGTACGAGTTTGGGTGGCACCAGCATACGCTGCCCAGTATTGGGGTTCACCATGGTCCGTTCGAGGCGTTTCTTCACCTCAAATGTCCCGAATTTCGGCAGGTTAACGGCTTCGCCTGCCTCAAACGATTCGCCCAATACCTCAACAAACGTCCGCACCATGCGTTGCGTTGCTTCTTGCTTGTGGCCAGTTCGCTGAGCCAATTCGGCTATAAACTCTTTGTTATTCATAACACTTTTCCGTATAAGTCAAATTCGTCACTATCGGTAATCAGCACGTTGTAGAAGCATCCACGCCGCAACTGACGGTTGCAATGCTCAACGCTGATAAGCACTTCGGGATCGACCTCAGGCGAACTGAATTCCGTTCGACCTACATAGTAGTTGCCTTCGCGACGGTCGATGATGACCTTAAGTGTCTGCCCTACCTTCGCGGCCTGCACTTCAGTGCTGATTTTCTGTTGCAAAGCCATCAGCTTACCCAAGCGTTGTTGCTTCACTTCCTCTGGAACATCGTCCTTGTAGTGTCGGCCACTGTATGTATCTTCCTCCTCAGAGTAGGCAAACGCACCCATTCGTTCAAACCTTGCCCAACGCACAAACTCAAGCAATTCATTGAAATCGTCGTCGGTTTCACCAGGAAAACCTACCATGAGCGTTGTACGAATGTGGATTCCAGGCACCGCTTCACGCATACGTGTGATGAGTTCCATCGTCTGTTGCTTTGTCACATGCCGGTGCATGCGGTCCAACATGTGGTCGGATATGTGCTGTAAAGCTATGTCAAGATAACGGCAAACGTTAGGTTTCTCGCGCATCACGTCGAGCAATTCCCAAGGGAACTGAGCTGGATAGGCATAGTGAAGACGAATCCAACGCACGCCTTTTATATCTGCCATCTCGCTGATGAGTTCGGCTATCTGCGACATTCCACCATGATCACGGCCGTAATAGGTCAGTTCCTGGGCTATGACCTGCAACTCTTTCACACCCTGACTGACCAGTTGGCGCACTTCGTCAAGGATTTCTTCCTTCGGACGGCTCTGATGTCTGCCTGTGATGACTGGTATGGCACAATAGGCACAATGACGGTCGCACCCTTCGCTGATCTTTACGTAGGCATAATGCTTAGGAGTCGTGATGCGTCTTTGTCCACGGCACTCTTCCACCTGAGCCTTTCCAAGGTCGGCCAACAATTGCATGTAGTCAAACTTGCCGTAATAGCGGTCCACTTGTGGAATTTCGCGTTGCAAATCCTTCAGATAGCGTTGCGAAAGACACCCCATAACATAGAGCTGTCCGATACGTCCTTGCTCCTTGGCCTGCACAAGTTCAAGTATCATGTTGATGCTTTCCTCCTTGGCATCGGCAATGAAACCACACGTATTCACCACGACTATCTCCCCCTGAGGGTGTTCTGCGTCGTGGCGGCATTGATAGCCATTGGCTTCCAGCTGCCGAATGAGCAACTCACTGTCCACAAGGTTCTTTGAACACCCCATGGTGATGATGTCAACCAACCCGCGTCTCATTCACCAAATAAGCTATCGACGAACTGTCGTTTGTTGAACAACTGCAGGTCAGCCATACCTTCACCCAAGCCAATGTACTTCACGGGCACCTTCAACTCATCGCTAATGCCGATGACAACGCCTCCCTTGGCCGTTCCATCGAGCTTGGTGATAGCCAGCGACGTGATTTGCGTAACAGCGGCAAACTGCTTTGCCTGCTCAAAAGCGTTCTGTCCCGTAGAGCCATCGAGCACCAACAGCACTTCGTCAGGTGCCTCTGGCAGGACTTTCTTCATCACATCTTTGATTTTCTTGAGCTCATTCATCAAGCCAACTTTGTTGTGAAGTCGGCCAGCGGTATCGATCAGCACCACATCGGCATCGTTGGCTTTTGCCGACTGTAGCGTATCGAAAGCCACAGAGGCAGGGTCAGCACCCATCTGTTGCTTCACGACAGGCACGCCAACTCTTTCACCCCAGATTGATATTTGTTCCACGGCAGCAGCACGAAAGGTGTCTGCGGCACCTAAATAGACTTTCTTTCCAGCTTGTTTTAACTGGTAGGCCAGTTTTCCGATGGTTGTGGTCTTGCCCACTCCATTGACTCCGACCACGAGAATGACATATGGACGATGGTCGTGCGGCAGGTCCCAGTCGTCTAAGTCACTGGTATTGTTCTCGGCAAGCAACGAAGCAATCTCGTCGCGAAGTATACCATTTAGCTCTCCAGTGGAGACATACTTGTCGCGTTCCACTCGTTCTTCGATTCTGTGGATAATTTTCAGGGTGGTGTCAACACCCACATCGCTCGTGATAAGCACCTCTTCAAGGTCGTCAAGCACCTCGTCATCGACCTTCGACTTACCAGCAACGGCTCGTGCCAATTTCGAAAAAACGCTCTGTTTGGTTTTTTCAAGTCCCTTATCGAGGGTTTCTTTCTTTTCTCTATTAAATATTCCAAAAAGTCCCATAAAACCTTATTTTTCTGCAAAAGTACAAAAAAATCAAGATATTAAGCACTTTTCACTAAAAAAAATACCTATGTCAGTATGTATTCTTATGGGTATTGGCTCCAGAGTTCATCAGTCAGACAACAATATGCGCCAATATTTGATGTGTTTGACCAGTCTAACTATGAGGAAACAAATGGTTATTTCAAGAATATAGACTAATAGGAGTTGCAGGGGTGAAAGATGAATGTCTTCAATGCTTGACCCAGGTAGTTTGGCAATGAAATGCAAGACCGAAGAAAGAATTTCAGCCAATCGCATAACAATTTGTCCTGCAACATATTGCATAGCAGAAAAAGGGGTAAGCAAGAAGAATATGAAAGCAACAGACAGGATAAGTGTCACCAATGGAATGGCAACAATGTTCGTAAGTAGGAAATAGCAGGAAAATCGTCCGAAATAGTATGCCACAAGTGGTGCCACCATGATCTGTGTTGCCAACGAAATAACAACGATACCTAGTAACCAAGCCCACAATCGTTGACCAAAAGTCGGCCCTTTGTCAGGGTCAAAATTAAAAAAGTTGGCAAATATGTTCTTTTTCAAATAACGATTGAGGGGAACACCTATGAGCAAAATGCCCAGCACGGCAAGAAACGACATCTGGAAACCTACATCCCATAAATTCTGGGGACGGATTGTAAGCATAACGATCGCGGCAAGTGAGAGCGCATTGAGTGAATAGGCTTTACGTCTGATAGCGGTAATCACACCATAGATAGTAAGCATGGTAGCAGCCCTCACAACCGATGGCATGAGGCCAACCATAATGGCATATAGCCATATCGCTGATAGGCAAAGTATCTGTGAGAGGACTCGTCGCTTTCGACCAGTGAGCAGCATGAGAAAGGCATATAGGATACTCAGATGAAGTCCGGAAAGAGCCAATACGTGCGATGCGCCACTGATGGAGAAGTCTTCGCGCGTCTGTTTCCCTAGTCCAGAGCGGTCGCCAAGCGTCATTGCTGCAATAATGGCCACAGCACTTTCTGTTCCTCCTGCCCCACTCTTCCGCAAGGTTTCAGAAAGCGAATGGCGAAGCTGTAAGAGGCGAATCCTAAGATTCTGCCACGGCGTGAGATATGCATGGTTTACTTCTGCAAACTGCCAGTTCCAATAGGGAATGAAAGTCTGCCACTGATTTCTGTTGGCTGGTGATGGATAATAATTCTTCTTGGGTTCAAAGGTACTCAATGCCGTAAACGCAGATCCGGCATGCAGGTGTTCATAGTGACGAGTGATTGTATCGTGAAGGAGGATGGCCGTTGCCGTAAGCGAACGAAAACAATCAGTTGGCGTACCATCGTCTGCATGTGAAGCGTTCGTAAGCATCATGTCGAAGACAATTATCTTTCCATGCTGCTGAGGCTGTGTGAGCACTACTGCATCGTATTCAAGAGTTTCTCCATCCAGTGGTAGTGCAGCTTGGTGCATTCTCGACTGACTAAGGAAAGCAGATCCAAGAAATACCGCCAACAGCGTACATAACGAGGCCATCAAAACTGACCTGCCTTGCTTGTCGCTAAGCCATAAAGCATATACAATAGCAACCGACGTGGTCACCAATGTCCACAAAGTCGGAACGTTGGCCAGGGCATACTCACCAAACGCCGTCCCTGCGACGAAAACGATCGCCACGCCAAACAACGGACTAATCTCTATGGGCGACTTCGACATAGAAGCACGCACGATTTGCCGTTAGAACGAGTAGTTAAAACCTATCGACATATACTCCTTGAACATCCAATAACCATGATGGTCATCGCGTTGACGGCTATCGTCGAAGCGCGGATAGATGAAGATGTTGGAGGAAATATACTTGTTGAACTGGAAGGAAAACGTGTTTTCCCATTCGTACTCCACACGTTTGTAGCTGGTAAAGCCATACATTCGCGTTTTCCACTTGATATTCTTCTGTATTTGCCATGTAAGATCGATGGTGAACAGCGAACCCACGTCGTGAAGAATGTGTTTACCTTCTTCGAGACCATTGCGCGTGGAGAGTGCCAAACGATCAACATACTTGAAGTTATAAGCAGCAGGACCCAGGTGAACAGTACCCTTCAGTTTATGGTTCAGCCAGTCGACGTTATAATCCATACCGAGCGAGAGGTTCACCGTGAGTGGCGACATGATATCGGAGAAGACAAAGGGATTGTTTGTCTTATAGTTACGCATGAACTGGGTGTAGGCAAGAAGCTGGGCCGTGTAGTACCAGTGCTTGGAGGCCTGAAGTCCCAACTTCGAGGTATAGCGGAAGAGGTCCTCCGATGTCTTCAATGTGTGAAGTGAATCATCGCGCGAAGTGAGGAAACCAAGCTTCATCTCAAGTTTGTTGTCCCACTTCACCTTTTGTTTGTTATTATAGTTGGCCTCCACGGTCAGGCTTGCCAACATCGAGTAGTTGCTTTCGCCACCTTTATACCAGTTACTCGAAATGTAGTTTTGCAGAAACTGCATGTAGGTATCGGCCTTGAAGTTCCAAAAATTGGGCTTCTTCACCACTACGTCAACGACGGGCGCTTCAGGTTCCACCGGGGCAGAGACCACGGGGGCAGGTGTCGGTGCTGCAGGTTTGGCGGGCACAACAGCCTTCACCTCCTGCATTTGCTGAAGCTGTCTCTCGGTAAACTCCACTAAGTCAGGGCGTTGCAGATAGAAGTTCAACAACGTCTGCTCGTCAGGCGATGCCAACTTTCCATCTAATGAGAGCGAACGCTGGGCGATACCAGGATAGTAGGTAAAGGGCAGGAACAACTGCGGATGGGTTGCCTTGACGCTACCGGCGTTGGTAAGGCTGTCCACTTTAGCCCTAAGCATGGCCAGCGAATCCTGATATTGCTTTATGACATTGGCTGTGTGACTATTGACATTTGTAGTCTGTGCAAATACTTGCATACAAGACAGCATACCTACAAAGAGGGTGATGAGTAGCTTTCTGTTCATCATATTGGTTGTTTTTTGAGTAACGAAAAACGTTTTTCTGCTTGCAAAATTACAAAATAAATTGGACGAAACACCCAAAGTTGACTAAATATTTGTCAGTTTCGAGAAAAAGCCGTAAATTTGCACCTTAATTTAATAAAAAGGAAAAAATATACAACATCGCAAATAGTAAATCGTAAATCGACAAATGGATAAGAACACTACTACAGGATTCATCCTGATTGCACTCGTGCTGATTGCATTCAGCTATTTCAACCGCCCCTCAGCCGAGGAGCAGCGTGCCGCCTTCGTACAAGACTCCATTGCCCAAGTGGCACGCATCAACGCAGAAAAGAAACAAAAGGCTGAAGCTGCTGCCAAAGCCGCTGAAGCTAAGCAGAAAGCTGAGGAAGACACCACGGCCTTGTTCCACAACGCTCTGAAAGGCAGTGCTGAGAACATTGTGCTGAAGAACTCGAAGGTGGAACTGACTCTCTCGTCGAAGGGAGGTACCGTCGTCAAGGCCGTCGTCAAGGGATTCAAGGATCGCCAGGGCAATCCTGACGTGACGCTCTTCAATGGCAAGGACCAGCAGCTTAACTATATGCTCTCGGCCAAGGAAAGCAACATCGCCACCCAAGACCTCTATTTCGAGCCCAGCAACGTCAGCGATACTACAGTAACGTTCACGGCTACCGCTGGCGAAGGCAAACAAATCATCATGGACTATCAACTCGGACGTGACTACATGCTTCACATGCAGATGCACGCCGAAGGTATGGGAGGTCTTTTTGCGCCCAATGTGCAGACAATGGATGTCGACTGGCAGGAACGTTGCCCGCAACAGGAACGTGGATTCATGTTTGAAAATCGTTATTGCACACTTACTTATAAGGAAAAAAACAGCTCTACCGACCACCTGAGCGAAACATCTGAGAAACGTGACTCACAGATTGAGGAAGCCCTTGACTGGGTAGCCTTCAAAGATCAGTTCTTCTCGTCAATCATGATTGCCAAGAACGACTTCCAAGAGAACTCACTCATGACGAGCATCCCACAGGAGAAAGGCTCTGGCTACCTGAAACAATTCCAAGCCAAGATGAAGACATTCTTCGATCCCAGCGGTCGCACTCCTTCCGAATTTGAATTCTACTATGGCCCCAACGACTTCCGCAAACTCCAGGCCGTTGAGGAGGAAAGCACCTTCGGTAAGGATCTCCAAATGAAGAAGCTCGTATACCTTGGCTGGCCTATCGTGCGCTGGATCAACCGTTTCTTCACCATTTACGTATTTGACTGGCTGACGGGATTCGGACTTAACATGGGTATTGTGCTCATCCTCATCACCCTTCTGCTGAAAGCCATCACCTATCCTCTAGTAAAGAAGAGCTACATGTCATCGGCAAAGATGCGCGTGTTGAAGCCGAAACTCGAAGAGGCTACCAAGCAGTACAACAACCCCGAAGACCAGATGCAGAAGCAGCAAGCCATGATGCAGGAGTATGCAAAATATGGTGTGAGCCCGATGGCAGGCTGTCTGCCCATGCTCATTCAGATGCCTATCTGGATTGCCATGTTCAACTTTGTACCTAACGCCATTCAGTTGCGTGGCGAGAGTTTCCTATGGATCAATGACCTCTCCACCTACGACCCAATTATCGAGTGGCAAAAGAACATCTGGGGTATAGGCGACCACCTTTCGCTGACGTGTATTCTCTTCTGTACTGCCAACATCCTCTACTCCTTCATGACCATGCGCCAGCAGAAGGATCAGATGGTAGGTCAGCAGGCCGAACAAATGAAGATGATGCAATGGATGATGTACCTCATGCCGCTTATGTTCTTCTTCATGTTCAATGACTACTCATCAGGTCTTAACTTCTACTATTTCATTTCGCTCTTCTTCTCAGCAGCCATCATGTTCCTGCTTCGCAAGACCACGAACGACGAGAAGCTTCTGGCTAAGCTCGAAGCCCGCTACGAGGAGAACAAGCGTAATCCACAGAAGAAGCTGGGAGGTCTTGCCGGTCGACTGCAGGCCATGCAGGAGGAGCAACAGCGTCTGCAGAAACAACGTGAGGAACTGGCCAACAAGCGTAAAGGTTTAGGGAAATAAGAATATGAAAATCGGATTCGACAACGACAAGTACATCAAGCTCCAATCGGAGCACATTCGCGAGCGCATCGCACAGTTCGACGGCAAGCTTTACATGGAACTCGGAGGAAAACTCTTCGACGACCACCATGCCTCACGTGTGCTGCCAGGCTTCAAACCCGACTCAAAGCTACGCATGCTCGCCCAACTTCGCGATAGCATCGAAATCGTCATCGTGGTGAGTGCTAGCGACATCGAAAAGAACAAGGTGCGTGCCGACCTCGGCATCACCTACGACGAGGATGTGCTGCGCCTGCGCGACGAGTTCCAACGCCGCGACTTCATGGTAGGTTCTGTCGTCATCACCCACTATAGCGGCCAGCATGCTGCCGAGCAGTTCCACCATCGCCTGGAGCGTATGGGCATTCGCTCCTACTTCCACTACCCCATCGATGGCTATCCACACAACGTGGAACTCATCGCCAGCGACGAAGGATTTGGCAAGAACGACTTCATCGAGACATCGCGACCGCTCGTCATCGTTACTGCACCTGGTCCAGGCAGCGGCAAGATGGCAACCTGTCTGTCACAGCTCTATAACGAGAACAAGCGTGGCACACGTGCCGGCTATGCCAAGTTCGAGACTTTCCCTGTGTGGAACCTTCCACTGAAGCATCCCGTGAACATCGCCTACGAGGCTGCGACCGCCGACCTCAACGATGTCAATATGATTGATCCGTTCCATCTTGAGGCATACGGAAAGACAGCCATCAACTACAATCGTGACATCGAAATCTTCCCCGTGCTGAACGCTCTCTTCGAAGGTATCTACGGCGAAAATCCCTATAAATCGCCCACCGACATGGGCGTCAACATGGTGGGCTTCTGTATCTGCGACGACGAGGTGTGCTGCAAGGCATCCAAAGACGAAATCATACGCCGCTTCTACGACGCCACCAACAAGATGGCCAACGGCGCTGATAACGAGAACGAGGTAAACAAGATACGCCTGCTCTTCAACCAAGCAAAGATCTCCACCGCAACGCGTGCCGTTACAGTGGCAGCCTACGAGCGCAAGATCCAAAGCGGAAACCATGCCGCCGCCATCGAGATGGAAGACGGTACCATCGTAACCTCGAAGACTACGCCATTGCTCGGTTGCTGTGCAGCCCTGCTGCTTAACGCCATGAAGCATCTGGCTGGCATTGACCACGAGGTGAAACTCATCCCACAAAGCATGATTGAGCCCATCCAGAAGACGAAAATCGAATATCTTGGCGGGCGCAACCCTCGTCTCCACACCGATGAGGTTCTGGTGGCACTAAGCGTACTCTCGCAACACGACGAGAAGTGCCGCAAAGCTCTGGAGCAGTTGCCACTGCTTCGTGATTGCCAAGTCCACACTACTGTCATGCTCAGCGAAGTCGACCGCAAGATCTGGCGCAAACTCGGATGCGGTTTGACGTGTGATCCAGTAAAAAAGAAATAATAGTCCCTCTGTGCTCGGCCTACGGAACGCGTTCGTTGCATAACAGAGAAAGACAAGGAATGAAGTCAAATCCCCCATGGTTATTGTCTTCATTCCATAATTCCTACACTTCGACACTCCTAACAAGAAAAATATGAACACCATCAAATCCCTATTCGTGGTAGCCCTGCTCATCCTCGGTACCACCATTCAAGCACAGGAAATGATCCAAAAACAAAACATCCGACTCCAGAGCGACCTGATGACGCCTGAAGCCCTTTGGGCTATGGGACGCATTGGTGGCTATGCTGCTTCGCCCGATGCCAAACACATCGTATATAACGTGGCTTACTACAGCGTGAAGCAGAACAAAAGTCACCACATCCTCTACGTGATGGATGCTGACGGCCAGAACCAGCACCAACTTACCACCTCGGCGAAGAACGAGACCGATGCTGCATGGCTCAGCAATGACCGCATCGCCTTCATTAGCGGTGGCGAGGTGTGGAGCATGAACATCGATGGCACCAACCGCCAGCAACTCTCACAAACCAATGGCGAGGTCGAAGGATTCCTCTTCTCGCCCGACCAGAAGAAAGTCATCCTGTTGAAGTCACTACCCTACTACGGCTCTATCCGTAAAAATCCCGACGACCTGCCCAAGGCCAGCGGACGACTCGTGACCGACATGAACTATCGCCACTGGGACCATTACGTAGAGAGCATCATGCACCCCTTCGTGGCCGATGTCGATCCATCATCATTCATCATTGATCCTTCATCCATGAAGGACATTCTTGAAGGCAAGCCCTTCGAGTGCCCCATGGCACCCTTCGGTGGCATTGAGCAACTCGCCTGGAGCCCTGATGCCAAGACCATCGCCTACACCTGCCGTACCAAAGAGGGCGTCGAGTACGCCATTTCCACCGACTCTGACATCTTCCTTTACGATGTAACCACAGGCTCTGTGAGCAATCTCTGCAAGCCTGAGGGCTATGTCGCCCCCAAGAGCAATCCTACCAAGTCGATGAAAGACCAACCCGTGAACAGCCCTGAGCATTTGAAGTACCTGCCCGGCTATGACCAAAACCCAAAATTCTCGCCCGATGGACGCTATGTGGCATGGCTTTCCATGGCACGCAACGGCTACGAGAGTGACCGCCAGCGCCTTTGCTGCTACGATTTCAAGACGGGCGAGAAGCGCTTCCTCACCGAATCCTTCGACTCTAATGTCGATGATTTCTGTTGGTCGGACAGCAAAGACGCCACCATCTACTTCATTGGCGTGTGGCATGCTACCGAAAACCTCTACGCAATCAACTGGAAAGGCGAAGTGAAGCAGATCACCAACGACTGTGCCGACTTTGGTTCGCTACAGATGCTGAATAATGGAAAGCAGCTTGTCATGGAACGCCACGACTACTTCCATCCCGCTGACCTTTATATCGTCACGCCTAACTGGAAGAAGCCCCAGCTCACCGATATCCGACAGATCACCAACGAGAATAAACACATACTCTCGCAACTCGCCGCTGGCACCTCAGAGCAGCGTTGGGTGAAGACCACCGATGGCAAAGAAATGCTCTACTGGGTGATTCTGCCGCCCCACTTCGACGCTACGAAGAAGTACCCCACCCTGCTCTTCTGCGAAGGCGGACCACAAAGTCCCGTCAGCCAGTTCTGGTCCTACCGCTGGAACTTCATGATCATGGCCTCACAGGGCTATGTCGTTATTGCACCCAACCGCCACGGTCTGCCAGGGTTCGGCTCTGAGTGGTGCGAAGAAATCTCCGGCGACTGGACTGGCCAGTGCATGGACGACTATCTCACTGCTATTGACGATGCTGCCCAGAACCTTCCCTATGTCGACAAAGACCGCCTGGCTGCCGTTGGAGCCTCGTTCGGAGGTTTCAGCGTCTATTACCTCGCTGGCCATCACGATAAGCGCTTCAAGTGCTTCATCGCCCATGACGGTGCCTTCAACCTCGAGTCCATGTATACCGACACCGAGGAGGTGTGGTTCTCCAACTGGGAATACGACGATGCCTATTGGAACAAGGATCAGACGGCTAACGCCCGCAAGACCTATGAGAACTCGCCCCACCGTTTCGTCGATAAGTGGGATACACCCATTCTCTGCATCCACGGAGAGTTGGACTATCGCATCAATGCCAACCAGGGCATGGGAGCATTCAATGCCGCACGCCTGCGTGGCATTCCTGCCGAGCTGCTCATCTTCCCCGACGAGAACCACTGGGTGCTCAAGCCACAGAATGGCATCCTTTGGCAGCGCACTTACTTCGAGTGGCTTAACCGTTGGATTGGCAAATAAACATCCGCTATATGAGCATGAACTTTTTAGAGCTCGTTAAGAGCAGATACAGCTGCAGGGCATATAAGTCCCTCAACGTCGAGAAGGAGAAACTCGACTACATTCTCGAGTGTGTCCGCCTGGCTCCTTCGGCAGTCAACCGCCAGCCTTGGCGTTTCCACATCGTCTGTCAGGAGGAGGAAAAAGCGAAGCTGCAGCAATGCTACAACCGCGAATGGTTTGCAACGGCCCCCATGTACGTCATTGCCTCGGTGTTGCACGACGAGGAATGGGTCAGATCCGATGGCAAACACCATGGCGACATCGACATCGCCATTGCTGTTGAGCACCTGTGCCTGGCTGCCACCGAGCTGGGACTGGCCACGTGCTGGGTATGCAATTTCGACGTTGAACTATGCAAGACGCTGTTCAACCTACCCGAAAACGAAGAACCTGCAGTGCTCATACCCCTTGGCTATGCCGCAGGCGAGGCAAAGGCTGACCGCCAACGCAAACCCATGGAAGCAATCGTCAAGTGACGCGGAATACAAAGCAGCGTTCTACACCCTATAAAGCAATGATTCATCACCCACAAAGCAATGCTCCGTACCCCTATGGAGCATTGCTTTTCTGTTATAAACTCAATGCTTTACTATCAATAACTCAATGACTTACAGACTCTAAAGCATTGCTCTGCTACCACTAACTCAATGGTTTACAACCACGAAAGCATTGTTCTTCTACCACAAAGGGACTGCAAGCGTACCATTACACCAATGCGATAGCATCTTACTTCAGCACATCTGAAGCGCCAGCCTTACGGCTTTTATCATTCAGCAGCGTTTTTTTAAGTTTTCAAACACGATTCTCGGATTTTATTTGTATATTTGCATGTCGTCCTGCAGCCAAGGGAATAGAATGGCGACGATGGCATGATAAAGGTTTAGAAGCATGGAAACAGAAGTCATTCGCATAGCAGGGAGGAATTGCCACATGTACACTCCGCTCAATGCACGGCATCTGCTCATCCAACCAGTGGACGAGCACGACCTGGAAGTGCTTACGGAAGAAGTGGCGACCATCAAGACGCTGACCGACAAACCTTTCGCTCTGGTAGCCTTTCAGGTGAACGACTGGAACAAGGAACTGACTCCATGGCCGGCTCCACCGGTGTTTGGCAAGGTTCCGTTTGGCGATGGTGCAAACGATACCCTGCAGTTCATCGTCGAACAGCTATTGCCCGAACTCCATGCCGAGGATTCACGATGCCTGCTTGGAGGTTATTCGCTGGCAGGGTTGTTTGTCCTTTGGACTGCCTATCAGACCGACAGGTTCTTGGGGATTGCGGCCGCATCACCGTCCGTCTGGTATCCCTCGTGGATGGATTACGTTGCAGCCAGGAAGCCATTGGTACAAGAAGTCTATCTCAGCCTTGGCGATAAAGAGGAGAGAACGAAGAACACCGTAATGTGTCAGGTGGGCACAGCCATCCGCAAACAGCATGACTTGCTCGCCACACAAGGCATACGGACAACATTGGAATGGAATCCAGGCAACCATTTTGTTGATTCGGCAAAGCGAATGGCCAAAGGATTTGCCTGGGCTTTGAACAATGACCGTACATCACCAAAGAAAGAGTAAAAGAAAACGTTTATGATGAATAACAAAGACCGCCACACGATGCACAGACTACTTTTGACGATTGCAGCCCTGCTATCGCTGAACGGCATCGCACAGACCACGAGCACAATCCAATCCGAAAAAGTGAACGACGCTGACGTTCGCTGTGAGGAACAAGTCATAAAAGACTTCGTGAAAGGGGCCGATGTGGGATTCCTGACGGGACAAGAACGACGCGGAACTGTGTTCCACGACCGACAAGGTCGTGAGCGGGAGTGCCTGGAACTACTGAAGAACGACTACCAGATGAGTGCCATCCGCATGCGTGTGTGGGTAAATCCTCGTGGTGGCTCATGCGATAAAAACGAACTGCTGGCAATGGCAAAGCGCGTTAAGGCGTTGGGAATGGACCTGATGGTAGACTTCCACTACAGCGACTCATGGGCCGACCCAGGCAAACAGCCCATTCCGAAGGCATGGGCCGATCATTCTTACGAGCAGATGAAGGAGGATCTGCGCGCTCACACAGTTGACGTACTCACGCTGTTGAAGACGAACGGCATTACGCCCCGATGGGTGCAGGTAGGCAATGAGACTGCAAACGGCTTGCTGTGGCCTATGGGGCACATCGAGCAGCATCCCGATCAGTATGCCGGCTTTATCCGTACGGGTTATGATGCCGTGAAGGAGGTGTTTCCCGAAACCATCGTCATCGTACATCTGGACCGTGGCCACAAGCAAAGCCTTTACGACTACAATCTCGACATTGTGCTGCAGAACGGAGGCAAGTTCGACATGGTGGGTATGTCGCTCTATCCCTATTGGGCCATGGAGGGACACCCGGAACTGAACGCAGACGACATCATCAGCGACTGCATGGCCAACATACGCCACGTGAGTGAAAAATACCATTGCGACGTGATGATTGTGGAAACGGGCTACGAGGTCGATGAGCAGCGCCCTGAGGTGATGGAGGAAGGGCGCCGACAGCTGACTCGTGTCATCCGCGAGGCTCAGACCGAGACTAACGGCCATTGCCGCGGTGTGTTCTATTGGGAGCCACAATGCCTTCCTGGCGGCTACAAGCTGGGGGCTTTTGACCACAATGCATCGCCCACCGTCATCATGGATGGTTTCATTGAAAAGTAACAAACATGGATTATCTGCCAAAAGACCCTGCCATTCTGGTTTCAAGCATCAACATGCTGCTACGCGACGAAGAATTTGACTCGTTGGAATCGCTGTGCTACGCTTTCAGCCGCGATTCAAAGGAAATCAAGGACTATCTGTTTGGAAAAGGATTTGTGTGGAGTGAATGGCAGAAACAATTTCGCCCCATAGGCTACGACGCATGATTACACGAGACAGCATAGAGACTGCCTACAGTTTCCTTCACCAGAAGCGCAACGTATACATAAACTCCTCGCTCGACTGGCAGCGGGACGACATAGAATATGCCATTGCATCCTATGTCGACGACATGAGCCAGGAACTGTACAATGCCATTGCCGAAGGCAACGCAGACTTCCTGAGGGATCACCGTCGGTTTGAAGAAGACATAAAGATAGCCGTGGAACGACTGGAAAGCATGCTTTGAGCTGCTTCGCACCGTGTTCCACGGCTATTATTCCATTGATACCTTATTCAGAACTTCAACACCCGTCCTCCACGTGCAGGTATCGTCACGTGGACAGGGCTGTCGGCTTGCAGAGAGATTGCGACGTGTTCGTCGGTCAGCAGGTCAACGGCCTCGACGTTTCCCTCTGACAAGTGCAGATAGCTGAAAGCATGATTGGGAATGTTGACGTCAACAGTAACGTCATCATCAGCAAAGTTGACCACTACGAGAAGCGTATCGCTCTTACGGTCTGTTCCCTTCGCACGAGTCTGTGAACAGTCTTTCCGCAAAAAAGCATATTGGCGCTCGCCGATGTGCTGGTTGACGTACATAAGGTCGAACATCAGCCCCTGTGTAACGGCTTCCTCTGTTCGGGCAAGGTTGAGAACGCGACGATGAAACTCATAAAGCTGCTGCTCTGCCGTAGTGAGCGTACCTGCGGCTGCCCGGCATAGCGTATCGATACTCCAATAGTCGAAGATGGTAGTACGTCCGTCGCGGCCGCTGAATCCCTCGCTGTCCATGGCGCGTTCGCCATATTCCTCACCGGCATAGAGCATGAACGGATTCTGTCCGAGCAGGGTGCTGACGATGAGTGCTGGTACGGCCTTTTGGCCATTACCAACAAAGAAGTCGCTGGCAATGCGTTGCTCGTCGTGGTTCTCAAGGAAATAGAGCATGTGCTGACGAATATCGTCAACCGACTGCCACTGGCCAGAGATGTCGGAAGCTCGACGACGATGACAGACCACGTCGCGAAGGGCATCGTACATGCCAACTTTGTCGTAGAGCCAATCAAAACCTGCGCCAATGAAATCGCGATAGAGCCAGGGATCGTAGATCTCGCCGATGAACTTGACGTCGGGATAGTGCTCGCGAACCTGCGGGATGACCCACCGCCAGAACTCTACAGGTACCATGAACACCATGTCGCAACGAAATGCATCGACACCTTTGGAAGCCCAGTAGAGCAGCACGTGGAGCATCTTCTGCCACGTGTCAGGCATGGGTGTGAAGTGCCCTACGCGACCGGCATAGTAGTCAACGCCGTAGTTCAGTTTCACGGTTTCATACCAATCATTACGGCTAGGGGCATTGCCAAAGTGGTCGTTGCCAGTAGCCTTGGCAGGAAACTCTACGTATTCGCCTGCCCCAGACTCATCGCTCTCAGCCACTTGGCAGGGGCTTACAAACGGCTGACCAGGACAATAGTAGAAGTTGTTCTGTGGCGAGAAGCCTTGGGCGGTGTCGTCGTTCTGTCCGAAGTCGCTCACGCCCTCAGGCTTGGCAATGCTTTTGTACTGGCGTGCTACGTGATTGGGCACAAAGTCGAGGACCACCTTCAGGCCAGCACGATGGGTGCGGGCAACAAGTCGGTGGAACTCGTCCATTCGTTTGTCGACATTCACGGCCAAATCGGGGTCGACATCATAGTAGTCGGCAATAGCATAGGGCGAACCTGCACGACCCTTTACCACGGAAGGGTGCTGGGATGGAATGCCAAAACGCGAGTAGTCGGTCATCGAAGCGTGCCGAATGACACCTGTATACCACACGTGCGACACACCAAGTTCACGCAGATGCTTCAGCACCGACGGGGTAAAATCGGCCATTTTGCCACAACCGTTTTCCTCGATAGTACCATTCTGCTTACGCGTCAGACAGCGATTGCCGTAAAGGCGCGTAAACACCTGATAGATGATTAGTTTCATCGGTTTTACTGATTGACGGATTTTCCGATTTACCCCACAGATTACACAGATTGCGCAGATTATTTATTCATGTTCTGTAACAATCCTGCGCACCCACAAAGGGTAATCATAATTATCAATTATCAATTGTCAATTATCAATTAACAAGTGATTCCGTGAACCGTTACGTCACGACTGATCTTGGCAATCATGCCCTGCAGAGCCTTGCCAGGGCCACATTCCGTAAAGTCGGTGGCACCGTCGGCAATCATGTTCTGTACGCTCTTGGTCCAACGAACTGAACCTGTCAGTTGAGCCATGAGGTTGGCTTTAATCTCTGCAGGATCCGTATGGGGCAATGCATCGACGTTCTGGTAAACTGGGCACAAGGGAGTCTTGAACTCAGTCTGCTCGATGGCGGCAGCCAACTCGTCCTTGGCAGCCTGCATCAGCGGTGAGTGGAAAGCACCGCTAACAGGCAGCACGAGCGCACGCTTGGCACCAGCTGCTTTCAACTTCTCGCAGGCAGCGTTGACCGCCTCCACATGACCAGAGATGACCAACTGACCAGGACAGTTGTAGTTGGCAGGAATGACCACACTTTCGTCGGTGCTCACTTCGCGACACACCTGTTCAACAACCTCGTCTGGCAGAGCGATGATGGCAGCCATTGTGCCAGGTTGGGCTTCGCAACACTTCTGCATAGCCATAGCACGGGCATGTACCAAACGCAAGCCGTCCTCAAACGTCAGTGCGCCTGCAGCCACCAGTGCCGACAGCTCGCCAAGCGAATGACCAGCCACCATGGCAGGCTGAAACTCGTCGCCCATGCAGAGGGCAGAGATAACGCTATGAAGGAAAACTGCCGGTTGCGTGACTTTCGTCTGCTTGAGCTCGTCGGCGGTGCCTTCAAACATGATATCGGTGATCTTAAAACCAAGAACGTCATTAGCCTTGTCGAAGAGTTCGCGAGCCTTCTCGTTCTGTTCGTAGAGGTCCTTGCCCATACCTACGAACTGTGCTCCCTGACCGGGAAAAACAAATGCTTTCATATTTTATCTATATTTACAATTTAATTATTTACGATTTTGCAACCATGGATGTCACGGATTCTTCTGAATGACACGGATAGAATGGATGACACAGAGGGTTGGAATTATCTATTTGTACAATTTCGGGCGCAAAGGTACGAAAAAAAGACATAATACGCAAACAGGGATGGAGAAAAATCCCCATCCCTGTCAGTTATGTATAGCATTCTGCCAAACTATTTCTTAGCGGGTGCCTTCTTGGCAGGAGCCTTCTTTGTAGTTGCGGCTTCTTTCTTTGCAGCTGGAGCTTCTTTCTTTTCAGCTGCAACGGGTGCCTTCTTGGTAGCAGGCTTCACAACTGCGGCTTTCCCAAGTTTGGGCCTACCAATTGGGAGCATCGGGGCTATGGGTTTACCTGCTGTAGGCTTACCTAATCCAGGCTTTGTGACCTTACTTCCCCTGCCAGCCTCTTCCATCTTTGAAATCATAGCCTGCAGACGGGTGATTTCCTTCTCCTGCATCTCAATCTCTTCACCCTGATTGCGAATCGTGGTGAGCAGTGACTCAAGCTGGTCATTATCGATCTCCTCAGGATATAGACTGTTGACTCTGTTAAGGAAGTCGCCAAGAATGTTCATATAGTTCGTGAAAGCATCGAAAGGCGATGAGTAAATTCCACGGTCGAGGCCTACATTGGAAGGCTTCGTGGTCATGAAGCGGAAGTTGTTACTAGCCTGCAGATAGTCCCAATCGAGGTTAATCTTCGAATCGTTGGCAATGCGTACACGATCAGCAACGCCATAGAGCTTATGGAAGGCCTCACGCTGCATGGGGTTACCCAGCCAGCAGGAAACGTCGCGCTCCTCGTCGACCCAGCTGAGGGTGTCGGGCACGTCGAGTGCACCAACGCTCTTCGTCTTCATGCAAATCTCGGTAGGCGTCGAGAAAGTGATTCCCTTGGCCTTGGCACAAGCAGGAATGGCACGGAGGAACTCCAAGATGTTGCTCGACAACGGCTGAGCGATACCCAGTGCCGAGAGTTCCATGAAGATGTTGATGATCTGACTCTCCTCGGGATGCGAAGCAATCTCGTTGACATAGTTGTCGGCAAAGAGTGGATAGCCTTCCCATTCAGGATTGTTGAAGCGCAGCGAGATGTCATCAGACAACTTCACGTCGCGCAGCAACAGCTTCAGGTTTGGAGCCAGTGCACAGTTGTAGACATAGTGGGGCGACTTCCATCCGAGCACGTGCTTGGCACCCTCGGTAAGCATACCCTTGAAGCCCATCTGCGAAGCCATCAGACCGATGTCGTCACTATAGATAAGCGACGAGTTGCGGAGCACCTTCGGTGTCTGTCCGAAGTATTCCTTCATCTTCGCCATCTGCTTTTTCACATCAGCCTTGAAGCACTCCTCGTTGATGAGTGACGACAAACCGTGGCTGTAGGGTTCTGCGAGGAATTCCACGCATCCCGTCTCGTTCATGTCCTGCAGTTTCTGCAGCACCTGGGGAGCATGCATCTCCAGCTGTTCAATGCCCACACCCGAAAGCGAGAAGGCCACCTTGAAGTACTTGCCGTTCTCCTTGATCATCTCATGGAGCGTGTTCAGTGCCGGCATATAAGAGCGCTCGGCAATGTCGCTGATGCTACGTTCGTTCTCGTAGTCATCGTAGTAGTAGTGGTCGGTACCGATGTCAAAGAAACGGTAGCGTTTGAGATGTATGATTTGATGTATCTCAAAATATAAACAGATTGTTTTCATAAAATTATCAATTATCAATTTTCAATTATCAATTTACTATTATTCCCATCCGAGGGTGCGCAGGTAGAGAGTACGAATCCATTTGCCCACCTTCTCCCAAGTAATCTGGTCGACTTCGTTCTTGCCTTCTTCCTGCAGATACTTGAAGAGGCTCTCGTTGACGCAGATGGAGTAGATGGCGTCGGCCATGGCATGAATGTCCCAATAGTCGACCTTGATGCAGTTGTGCAGGATCTCGGCACAGCCTGACTGCTTCGAGATGATAGTGGGCGTGCCGCACTGCATGGCCTCCAACGGCGAGATGCCGAAGGGCTCAGAGACGGAAGGCATCACGTAGACATCGCTGTCCTTGAGGCACTCATAGACCTGCTTGCCGCGCATGAATCCGGGGAAGTGGAATCGGTCGGCAATGCCACGTTCAGCAGCCAAATAGATCATCTGTTCCATCATGTCGCCCGATCCTGCAAAGCAGAAGCGCACATTGCGTGTGCGGTGGAGCACCATGTTGGCTGCCTCAACGAAATACTCAGGACCTTTCTGCATGGTGATACGGCCCAGGAAGGTCACGACCTTTTCCTTTCCGGTGTGGTCGGGACGTGGTATATCCTGCAGTTCCTGCTTCAGTGGATAAACAGCATTGTGAACGGTGAAACACTTGCGCGGGTCTTGATGATATTGGTTGATGACCGTCTGACGTGTCAGCTCGGACACGCACATGATGCAGTCTGCATTGTCCATACCATTCTTCTCAATAGAATAGACGGTTGGGTTCACCTTACCACGCGAACGGTCGAAGTCAGTAGCGTGCACGTGGATGCAGAGAGGCTTTCCACTGACCTGCTTGGCATGAATACCAGCGGGGTAGGTCAGCCAGTCGTGTGCATGAATAATGTCGAATTCTTCCGTACGAGCCACGACACCGGCAATGATGGAGTAGTTATTAATCTCCTCGTGCAGATTTGAGGGATATCCACCAGCAAACTCCATGGCACCCAGATCGTTGACATGCATGTAGTTGAAGTCGGCATAAATGTGGTCGCGATAGCGGTAGTAGTCCTCTGGCGACATGATATCGCCAACGCGCTGCTTAATATAATCGTAGTCAACGTCGCGCCAAGCAATGGGAACTGCGTTCATGGCCACAATCTTGCAAGCAGAGCGATCCTCGTCGCCGAAAGGTTTCGGCAGGCACAAGATCGTGTCTATGTCGCCCTGGGCATGCAATCCCTGTGAAATGCCATAGTTGGCTGTGGCAAGTCCACCAAACACGTGAGGAGGATACTCCCATCCAAACATAAGTACTTTCATATCAGGTTCCTCCTTTCTTTAATATTTATAACGTTCAAGCAGTTCGAGTGTGCGCAGGATCTCTGCCACGTTCATAGCGAACGACATGGCGCCACGTCCGTGGAACGGCGGGTTGCCGTCGAAGAGCTCTGAGATAGTGCCCAAGCAATGGTAAGCCATTTCGTCCTCGTATCCAACCATCTGGCGCTCGATAAAGCTCAGACGGGTGCGCTTATAGAGTTTGAGACATGCCTCCATGTAGAAGCCGCCCAGCCAAGGCCAGGCTGTGCCCTGATGATAAGCATAGTCACGCTGTATCTGCGGACCCACATAGATGGGATTGTAGCCACCACTCTTCGGTGAGAGCGAGCGTAGTCCCTTCGGGGTCAGTAGTTCACGTGTGCAGACATCGAATACACCTTTCATCTGCTGCTGCGTAAGGGGTGAATAGTCGAGTGCCACAGCGAAGATCATGTTCGGGCGGACACTCCAATCCATCGTGTTACCATCCACGTAGTCAAGCAGATAGCCATATTCATTCAAGAATGTATCAACGAACGACTGCTTGCACTTTTCGGCCAAAGCCTCGAGGTGCTGGGCATCTTCCTCATTCTCGTCGTCACGTGCAAGAGATGCTACGAAGCGGAGTGCGTTGTACCAAAGTGCATTGATTTCAACCACGAAGCCAGTGCGCGGAACCACAGGACGTCCGTTAGCAGTAGAGTTCATCCACGTCATAGCGACGTCACGTCCATCGATGCGCACAAGACCATTCTCTTCGAGCGTCATATTGGGATGCTTATTCTCCTCTATGAAGGTGATGATGTCGCGCAAAAGTTTGCTATACATCTCCTTGCAACGCTGCTTGCCAAGTTTCTTGGCATATTGCTGGATGGCCCATACAGCCCAAAGAGGTACGTCAGGCTTGTCAATCTCGTAGATCTTCGTTGTCGAAGGCTTTTGCTCCATGAACTCACGCAAGCCACGCTCGGCCGTACGCATGACGAGTTCGAAATATTCGTCCTCGGCAATGCTCAGCGTCAGTCCTGGAAGGGCAATAAACGTGTCACGTGCACGGCACTTGAACCACGGATATCCGGCCAGCAAATAGCGATCGTCGTTGGAATAATACACTTTCGAAGGTGCCTGGGCTGACGACCATACTTCCTTCTCACCGTCTTCGCGCTTCACGCGTACGTGGAACTGGTGTGCGGCATTGACCAAGCAATGATAGAAGTTGTCGCGAGGCGGACGATAGCTCACCTCCTCATCGAAGAGCTTCTTCAGTCGCGATGTCTTGATTTCGCTAGTCGAGGCGGCAAAGACAATGCTTTCACCTTTTCTAATAGGCATTTCGAAATAGCCAGGCACGTAGAGGTCTTCGTTGGAGGCATAACCACGTTCCTGCTCCTTCGGATATTCTACGCCACGATACCAATCGGGTTGGAAGATGAACTCATTCTTCTTCGAGAACTGCATGTAGAGATCGGGATAGCCCGCATACATACAGGTCTTAATGCCGTTGTCAACGTTGTGGTACTCGCGCGATGCCACCGAGTTCTCGTGTGTGAACTGGCGAACGCTGCGGAATGCCAAGAACGGGCGGAAACGCAGTGTAGTAGCTGAGTGGGCATCTTCCAGTGTGTAGCGAATCAGAATGCGATCCTCGTAGTTCTGGAAAAGGAACTCCTTTTTCAGTATAACGCCACCGACACGGTAGATGGTTGTTGGAATCTTGTCACAGTCAAACTCGCGAATGTACTTGTGACCTTTCGGACTGTAGTTGTTGCCCTGATACTTGTGCAGGCCAAGATTGAATTCTGCCCCATGCTGAACGACTGTACAGTCGAGCGAGGAAAGCAACACGTGGTTCTCGTCGTCGAGTTCGGGAACGGGTACGACAAGCAGACCATGGTACTTGCGGATGTTGCAGTCGACAATCGTTGAGCATGAATAAGCTCCCGAACGGTTGGTGCGTAGCAACTCCTTCGGTAGCGAATCCTGCAAGTTTGTCATCAGAGCTTTTTCAAATCGCAGATAACTCATGTTAGCTCTTAGTATTTAGGTTTTGGAAATAGCACTTCAAAGGTACACTTTTTTAATTGTTCTGCAAAATTTTTTGATAAAAAAAAGCACTCTCCGTGAAGAAAGTGCTCATTTTTACTAGTCATGACGGAATCAAGAAGTTGACAACCTCTTGTTCGACGCTCACTGTGAACTCGCCAACGGGCGTATTCATCATGCGCCCATCAATGCCCACCATGGCATGATCGGCCTTTAGCACGTCGACTTTCTGCGTACGATACGGGTGAACGCTACGATGGTTCAGGAACTTGCCGCGCACAAAGAGGTAGATGCCCTCAATGAGTTGCGTCATCTCAGGATGATAAACCACCGACACATCGAGCAATCCATTGTAGGGTACGGCATTGGGGGTCTGTCCGTAGCCCGGGGCGTTGCCAATACAGACGGTCATCACCTTGCGTTTCACCTCGTCAGCATTGATCTTCAAATGCATCTTGTACTCCAGACGCTGGAAAATCATCAGAATGAACGAGAAGAGGAACGACAGTGTACGCGATCCAAAGTAGTGACGAGTCTGCCGACGCAGGTTCATAATGGTAGCCACCAAACCGATATTGATGCAATTCAGGAAGTAGCGGCGGCACTTCTCGCCCTGTTTGTTGGTATAGCGAATACAACCGAGGTCGATTTTCCTGATACGGTGCTGCTTCAACCAACCGATGGTCTGGTCCAAATCGTCCTCCTTGAATTCCCAGAAATGGGCGAAATCGTTCATCATGCCATTGGGCACAACTCCCAAGGCTATCTCGTCACGCTTTTGCTGGTCTATCTGCATCAGGCAGTTCACGGCATCGTTCAGTGCCGAGTCGCCGCCCACAATGACTAGTGTCTTATAGCCATTGGATATAAGCATTTTCACCAAACGGTCAACGCTGCCAGAGTTTTCGCTCTGCACGAAGTCGTAGTCAATGCCGTGCGCCTGCAGACTCCGTTCTATTCGTTCCCACCGTTTCTTTGGCGAGTTCCATATTCCTGACTTCGGACAGTAGAGTATGCCCCATTTTTCTTCGTTCATAGTTATGTAGTTTTCAAGTTCTGAGTTTCTAGTTTCAACTGCCAATTGTACAGAATATCTGTTTAAGTTTCTCGTCCATAGGCAATAATGCATCCACCCAATGAATCGTAAATCCTCTGCGCTCCATGCCACGAAACCACGTCATCTGCCGCTTAGCAAACTGATGGATGGCAATCTCCAGCCGTTGGAACATCTCGTCGAATGCCGTCTGGCCGACGACGTACTCTGTCACATATTTATATTCCAAACCGTAGTAGATAAGGTCTTCAGCAGGAATGCCACTATTGAGCAGTGCACGAATCTCATCAACCATGCCTTCGTCGAGGCGTTGGCGAAGACGACGGCTAATCTTTTCACGCCGTGCCTCACGGCCGATGCTTACACCTATTATTATAGAGGGTACGGCAGGCATGGCACGTAGTTCCGTTGGATGCTCCAAGTTGTAAGTCTCTATCTCGATGGCACGGATGGCGCGCTGCGCCGTATCCACATCAGTTTGGTTATGCATGTTCGACCCCGTCTGCTGCTTTAGGTTAATAAGCATGGCGGTCAACTCCTCCAACGACTTGCCTTCGAGTTCGTCGCGCAAAGGTTGGTTCTGAGGCACAGGCGACAACTGGTAGCCTTTCAGCACCGACTCTATGTAGAGTCCGGTCCCACCGCAAAGGATGGGCAGCGCTCCCCTACCCCGTATCTCTTCGTATGCTTTATGGAAGTCCTGCTGATACTGGAAAAGGTTATACTTCGTGCCAGGTTCACAGATATCAATAAGGTGATATGGCACAGGGTAGCCTTCCACGACATAGTCGTCCAAATCCTTGCCCGTGCCGATGGTCATGCCACGATACACCTGACGCGAGTCACCACTCAACACCTCGGCATCCTGCCCGTCGAGGTGCAGACGATAGGCCAGTGCTGCCGCCAACTGAGTCTTACCGCTGGCCGTTGGGCCAAGTATCGTTACCATCTTCTGCATATTCGACTACAAAGATAATAAAAAAAAGCTGTTCCACAAAAATGGAGCAGCTTTTTTTGCCATACTTGTCGCTCTGACCAAACAATGATGATGTTCTCAGTAGCAATCGGTATCAGAACAAGAATCCGATCGTGGCTACAAGGCCCTTCGTGTAAGTTTCAGTCTTGCAAATAGGGAGTTCATAGCGAACAAGTGCCTGCAAGGCATGTTTTCCAAGCTTCATCTCAATGCCTCCCCCTGCATAGATGCTAACGTTGGCCGGGAGAGTGAAATCACTGTCGAGCGTATAGTCAACATCTTCGCCATTGTCGGAATCATAGGGAATTCTGTGAGTATTGCCGATAGGAAGCGACACCGACAATCCTCCACCAACGATGGGCGTTATCTTGCCGTGAGGCATAAACCGATAATTGGGGCCAACGCTTATGCCGATTTCGCCAAGAGTGACCTTCCAATTGCGATGTACATTTTCTTTACTAAACGAGGAATAATAGGAATACGTGTCACTTTTATGAATCAGGTTAAGCTCGAGCATCAACTGAAGGGAGAGATGCTGATTCTGACGAGGGAAAAACCACTCCACACCTCCACCGACATGTAGTCCTGTCACGTTGACATCAATCTTGTGATCACTGCTCAATGTGCCGAAGAAGCCACCCATCTCTGCCCGAAAGTGATAGTTGGATGCCGACGAATCCTTTGCTTTATACTGGTACTCTATGCACTCACCGCTCTCAGCACAATAGTCTTTATTGTAGTTACGGACAATGGCAAGCAGGCGATTGGCATTGATGGGACCGTTTTGCAAGCTCGCCAAGGCTTCAGGACTTTTCTTCAGCATGTCAAGTGCTGGCTGCAAAAACTCCTGCTTACGTTTTTGGGCATTTTCTTGCGTATAGGCAGACAAGTCGCCAGGATCCCTTACTACAGCCACTTTTCCACTTTCATCGACAAGGTAATACTGAGCGTTTGTCCACGTATTTTCATAGCGGTATAAACTCACACCACCCTGCATCATAAACTCGGCGAAGATGGTCTGCTGCTGACCATCAACAGGGAATTGGCGACTGACGAAATAGACGCCATTTCCTGACAGTCTGAAACCTTGAATCTCGCCAGGAAGGTAAGTCTTGTAGTCGCTCTGCCCGTCGGCCATGAAATGACACTCACGCGCCAACTTGCTACGGGAGAGAAAGTCGATCGTTCCGTTGACCGTCTCGCCACTCAAGGTAATAATGTAACCTTTCATAGGATTCAGCTGAGCCTGCACGGTCGTTGCCATGAACAGGATAATAGTAAGTGTTAGTATTTTCTTCATACTTATATAAAGTTTAATCATGAAACATGCTCTCTCAAAGCCACAGTTTGAGCTTTCTTTTATCATCGGCAAAGGTAGAAAAAAAAACAAAAAACGCCAAATATTTTAATGAAATATCTAGGCTGTTTGCATTACCAGTTGAAGGTGGCGCAGCTACCACGGTCTGGTAACGTGACTACCTTATACTGGTAGAACGACTACCATGTACTGGTAGAGCCATTACCGTGTACTGGTAACGGCGTTACCAGATAGCGGTAACGAATCTGGTAAATATCGTTGAAAAATATTACAATATAAAGCAGCCGCCCAACTTTTGTCGGACGGCTGCAGAAACTTACTCTGTGAGCAAAAATTACTTCAGCTCGGCGAGGTACTTAATGGTGCGAACCATCTGAGAAGTGTAAGAGTTCTCATTGTCGTACCAAGCAACAACCTGAACGAGAGAGTTGCCATCACCAATCTTGCTGACCATGGTCTGGTTAGCATCGAACAGCGAACCGAACTTCATACCGATGATGTCGCTCGAAACGAGCTTCTCCTCGGTGTAACCGAACGACTCGTTAGCAGCAGCCTTCATTGCAGCGTTGATGTCCTCAACAGTCACCTCACCCTTAACAACAGCGTGCAGGATGGTGGTAGAACCTGTGGGAGTCGGAACGCGCTGGGCAGCACCGATCAGCTTACCGTTCAGCTCGGGGATAACGAGACCGATAGCCTTGGCAGCACCCGTTGAGTTAGGAACGATGTTCTGGGCACCAGCACGTGCACGCTGAACATCACCCTTGCGCTGAGGACCATCAAGAATCATCTGGTCGCCAGTGTAAGCGTGAACAGTCGTCATGATACCGCTCTGGATGGGAGCGAAATCGTTCAGAGCCTTTGTCATAGGAGCCAGACAGTTGGTGGTGCAAGAAGCAGCCGAGATAACGGTGTCAGCAGGAGTCAGGGTCTTGTGGTTCACGTTGTAAACGATGGTGGGCAGGTCGTTGCCAGCAGGAGCAGAAATCACAACCTTCTTGGCACCAGCCTTGATGTGTGCAGAAGCCTTCTCCTTAGAAGTGTAGAAACCTGTGCACTCGAGAACGACGTCAACGTTCAGCTCACCCCAAGGAAGCTCAGCAGCGTTGGGAACAGCGTAGATGGTAATCTCCTTACCGTCAACGATGATAGAGTTGTCAGTGCAATCCACAGTGTGCTTGTTCTCACCGAACTTGCCAGCGAAACCACCCTGAGCGGTGTCGTACTTCAGCAGGTGAGCGAGCATCTTGGGACTTGTCAGGTCGTTGATGGCGACCACTTCATAACCTTCAGCCTCGAACATCTGACGGAATGCGAGGCGACCGATACGGCCAAAGCCGTTAATAGCAACTTTTGTCATGTTTTACTTTGTTTTTTAATTATATGGGTTAAAATGATAATATCACTTCATTTACATCCATTTACCTTCAATAACTTAAATATACTTAAGAATGTCGCTTTATCCATAAAATCTCAATACCTCAAAGCCCGAATTCGGACAAAAAGCAAGAAAATTACTACATAGAACGCATTTTTTTCCTATTTCGAGCGCAAAGTTACAAAAAAATTTCTAAATTTGCACATGAAATCTGTCTTAATTTAGATTAAAGAAAGAAGATAAATGATTAAAGTTTGAAAAAAAATGCCACTTGGCAGCCGATTGCAAAACGCACATTGCAAAAAGCTGTTTCAATGAGCCACTGAAAGGTAGAACGTATTCAACTCTCTTAATATTAACATTTAAACAAACAAGACTATGGGATTTATTAAGGAATTCAAGGAGTTTGCCATGAAGGGCAACGTGATGGACATGGCTGTCGGTGTGATCATCGGTGGTGCATTCGGTAAGATCGTCAGTTCGCTCGTTGACGACGTACTCATGCCGCTCGTGGGAATGTTGACTGGAGGTATCGACGTGTCGGGACTTGCCTACAAGGTAATGCTGCCTAACCCCGTTGAAGGTGGTGAGCCTCTCGCAGGAGCCACGCTGAAGTATGGTGCCTTCATTCAGAATGTTATCGACTTCCTCATCATCGCATTCTGTATCTTCCTGATGATGAAAGCCATCAACAAACTCATGGCCAAGAAGGAAGAGCCTGCTCCCGAACCTGAAGCTCCCGCTGGACCCACTCAGGAAGAACTCCTCACTGAGATTCGCGACCTGCTGAAGAATAAATAAGCAAGCGCTTAAGAATCAAAGAACAGAAAAGGGTAAGAAGCCGAAATGGCATTCTTACCCTTTTTAAATATGCTATCTAACACTTACTCTGTTGATGCTTTTCACCCAGTTTTATATGCCAACTCTGTCGATGATCATCACTCTGTGACTGCATTGAGGATGCCTTCAAGAATGCCACGCAACTCATTGCCAAAGGCCTTCACCTTGTCGAAGATACCTTCTTTCATGCCCTTCGCCATGTAGCCGGCACATTTTCCTTCCAGCTTACCAATCTTTTCCTTCTCGGCAGGTGTATAATCGAGCTCGTGTTTCGCAATATTCTTGCGAATCTTCACAAATTTCTCGCCTGCACGCTCCCATTCTTCCACTGAGTATTGAGCACTGTGGTCGCGCAACTCATACGAGAAATATTCCAACTGGTTAATGGCATGGCGCTTCGTAGAGCACGATGACAAACCTATTGCCAACACCATGGCTGCAACAACAGCAACTTTCTTCATCATATTCTTCATCATGTTCATTTCAATGTTGGTTCGTACTTGATGGCTGCAAAGTTACACGTTCCACACCACTCCACCAAATTCTTCTTGTTAAACTTTGTATAATTGGAATTGATGGCCGACACTTGCTCTATATGCCACATCTACTCCTCTAGAAGCTTACGATAGCGTGCACGACGTGGTTCATCGAGGCCAAGACGGAGAGCTTTATTGGCTTCGTACTCGGAATAGTTGCCTTCGAAGTAGAACACGTTACCCTCACCCTCAAAAGCAAGAATATGGGTACAGATGCGGTCAAGGAACCATCGGTCATGACTGATGATAACGGCGCAACCTGCAAAGGCCTCGAGTCCCTCTTCAAGTGCACGGAGTGTGTTGACGTCAATATCGTTCGTGGGCTCGTCGAGCAGCAATACATTACCTTCCTGTTTCAAGGCGATAGCCAACTGAAGGCGATTCCGCTCACCTCCTGACAACACGCCGCACTTTTTTTCTTGATCAGCACCACTAAAGTTGAAACGCGAGAGATAGGCTCTGACATTCACATCGCGTCCACCCATGCGCAGTGTTTCGTTGCCCTGGCTAACCGCCTCATAGACTGACTTGGCAGGGTCGATGTCCTTATGTTGCTGGTCGACATAGCTCAGACGAACCGTTTCACCGACATCGAACGAACCTGCATCAGGTGTCTCAAGCCCCATGATAAGCCTGAAGAGTGTTGTCTTGCCAGCTCCGTTGGGGCCAATAACACCCACGATTCCATTTGGCGGCAACATGAAATTGAGGTCGGTAAAGAGGGTTTTCTCACCAAAGGCTTTCGCCACGTGTTCGGCTATGATGACCTTATTACCCAATCGCGGACCGTTAGGGATGAAGATTTCCAGTTTCTCTTCCTTCTGCTTCTGCTCTTCGTTCAGCATAGTCTCATAAGAGTTCAGACGCGCCTTGCCCTTGGCATGACGGGCCTTCGGTGCCATACGCACCCATTCCAACTCACCCTCCAATGTCTTGCGACGTTTTGAAGCAGCCTTCTCCTCCTGTGCCAAGCGTTGCGACTTCTGCTCCAGCCAACTGGAATAGTTGCCACGCCAGGGAATACCTTCGCCACGGTCGAGTTCAAGTATCCATTCAGCTACGTCGTCAAGGAAGTAGCGATCGTGTGTGACGGCAATGACGGTTCCCTCATACTGCTGAAGGTGTTGCTCCAACCAGTCGATAGACTCTGCATCGAGGTGGTTCGTAGGTTCATCGAGCAACAATACGTCGGGCTTTTGCAAGAGCAGTCGACAGAGAGCCACACGACGACGCTCGCCACCGGAGAGGTTCTGCACAGGCCAATCGGGCGGAGGACAGTTGAGCGCAGCCATGGCACGCTCAAGCTTGGAGTCCATGTTCCATGCGTCTGTGGCATCGATGATGTCCTGCAACTGAGCCTGGCGACTCATCAGTTTCTCCATCTTGTCGGCATCCTCGTAATATTCCGGCAAGCCAAACTTCTGATTGATTTCGTCGTATTCAGCCAACGCATCATAGACGTGCTGCACGCCTTCCATCACACTCTCACGAACGGTCTTCGACTCGTCAAGAGGCGGATCCTGAGGCAGATAGCCCACGCTGTAGCCTGGGCTCCACACAACATTGCCTTGATATTGCTGGTCGAGTCCTGCTATGATTTTCAAAAGGGTGGACTTACCGGCACCATTAAGACCAATAATGCCTATCTTTGCACCATAGAAAAAGCTGAGATAGATGTTCTTAAGCACCTGTTTTTGGTTCTGCTGGATGGTCTTACTCACTCCCACCATCGAGAAGATTACTTTCTTGTCATCTACTGTTGCCATAAGTTTTTCTGTTTGCAATTTTTCAAAATAAAATATCGACCTGCAAGCTCTGGAGCGCACAGAAGCCTACTCCTGCTCGTTGCGCTTGTTACGATAGATTAAGATGCCGGCCACAATGAGCACGACAACGAAAAGGATGTTGTACCATTCCATAATTATTACCGTTTTTGAGAGTTAAGAGATTAGAACACAAAGCCGAGATTGATGTAGAAATAGAGCTTCTTCGTCAGATTGCTGTAGCCAATGGAGCCTCCCAGCGGACCGAGTATCATGTTGTAGTAGTAGCTGAGCTGTCCACCCAGCATGGTTCTGTGTTCGAGAAGCTCTGACAGTGCGTTGGCGTCCTGACCGGCAGCAAAGCGAGCCATCACTACATTGTTTTTGGTGATATTGACCTGCACCTGCATCTGTGCAGCCAGCATCTTGTCCCATGCCATCTGCAGATTGCCTACACCGGCGAAGGGCAACTGCTGTTCAAGGTAGTAGTCGAACCACTCGCCTCCCATCATGTTGCTTAAGAGCATAGGCACGTTTTCGCCAAAGAGCAAACGGCCGTAGAGCATGGGCTGAACCGACACGTGACGACTCAGCGGGAACGACATGCGCCACATAGCGCTGTAGTCGCGCAGACCTGACTTGCCCTTGAGGCTCACGAAATTGTCGGTGACGTAGGCAAAACGGGCCGAGAAGCGGGCACCGCGTGTGGGGAAGAAATACTCGTTCTCGCTGTTGTAGTCGACTGAACCATAATAGCTGATGTATCCCTTATCGCTGAGGCTGACATCGGCCACATGTTCCGGCTCCTGGTCGACGAGCATTGAACGATAGTCGTAGTAGTCGCCCTGCGCACCGATGCTCACGCTGAAATTCCTGATGTTAAAGTTCAGCAACGAGAGGTCGAGCGTGTGACGGTTGTAAGTCATGCTGTATGCCTTGTCGCCATAGTCGAAGATGTCGAGGTCGTTATGGCGGAAGGTGTACGAATAGTTCTGCCGGTAGAAGCTGCGCGGATGCAACGACCAGTCGACACGCCCCATGATGCGCTTACCCAGGCGCATGGTCAGGTCGAGGCTCATCGGCACCTTGGCATGCAGGGGCAACTCGGCATTGGCCTGCAGGGCCACGGTTTCCTCGGTGTCGAAGCGAAGACCTACGTTCAGTTGGCTCGTCTTCTTCTGTCCGGCCGTAAAGATGACACGGGCTGCCGAATGGTCGGCATTGTTCAGAATCCGAAAGCGGGCCGTCTGATAGAACAGATCCTGCCGTATGCTGGTGGTGATGATGTCGGCCCGGTCATTGTCGATGGAGTCGCCTTCATGCAGATGAAACTTATCGCGGATAAAAGCTTCGTCCCTTTGCGTCATGCCATCGAACACCAATTCGGCTATGCGCACACGACCTGTCGACGGCAGAGGAACCCGAACCGTTGACAGCCGGGTGTGGATCTTGCTCAGCGGACCGAGTTTCTCGCGCAAGGCCACAATCTCGTCCCAATGCTCCATGGCAGCCTCTTCACCGCGACGTATGAGCGTATCGATGGCCGATGACGTGAAGCTGGCAGCACTGTAGCCCTCGGTGTTCACACGGATCACGATATTTGTCATCTGCAGGTTGTCGTCGTACTTATTCTTACAGTTCACGTCGACAATCTGTCCCAATATGCTTGCGGCATGGCTGAGGTCGTCGGCCGTCTTGGGAGGTCCCTGCACGCTGACGCCGATGAGATAGTCGGCACCCATCTCGCGGGCTATGTCGGCGGGGAAGTTGTTTCGCAGACCGCCGTCAACGAGTACCATGCTGTCCTTTCTAACCGGCGAGAAGGCACCCGGTATCGACATGCTGGCGCGCATGGCCTGGCTCAGCACGCCCGAGTGGAAGTCGTATTCGGTGTTATCGACGATGTTCGTGGCCACACAAGCGAAGGGTATGGGCAACCGCGAGAAGTCGATAGAGTCGTTGTAAGGAGCGGTGAGCGCATCGAAGAGCGTCATGATATTCTTGCCGAGAATTAAGCCGCCGTCCACCTGCATGTTACGGCCGAAGTTAATGCTTTTCGAGATGACGTAGGTGTTTTGTTTCTTACGTTCGAGCAGGCTTTGGTGGCTCAGGTCCTCGCGGTCAGACAGCACGTACGACCAGTCCTGTGCCCTGACCACCGAGTCGAGACGCTGCGCACGATTGCCACAGGCGTACAGACCGCCGACGATGCTTCCCATCGATGTGCCAGTGATGATGTCGATAGGCATTCCCGCACGCTCAAGAACCTTCAGCACGCCTATGTGTGCCATTCCCTTGGCACCTCCGCCACTGAGCACGAGTGCTACACGGGGACGCTTCTGTGAAGGTCCTTTCTGAACAGTTGGTTCCTGTGCCAACAGGGTTGCGCTAAAGCAAGAAAGAAGTATGACTGCAAATGTGTGACGGTTTGGCATAAACATGATGAATTATGAGGATTATGGGTGATAAGTGTTTGTCTTGTGTTGGAACAGAGAGGATCAGGTAGTGGCTGACGTGAGTTGGAAAGCCACGCGTTCAGCCCCGTTAGTCAAATAGATGATGCCACAACGACGAAAGCCCAACCGGCCAAGAACGGCTTGCATGGTATGGTTATCAGCATGGGTATCAATACGGATATTGGCGGTCTTGGTGAGTGCGTAGGCCACAACTTGTCGCATCACTCCACGTGCTTTTGCAGATGAGGCTATACGATGTATAACGTAATATGGTTCGTCGTTGAGCCATTCACCATCATCGATGCGTCCATAGGTTGGATCTGGACCTGACATGAGTACGAACGTAGCCAATGGCTCACCATCAGCATCAGACTCAACCATATAGCTGCGTCCACAAGCTATGTCGTTCTCTATCATCTCATGACTAGGATAGCCGTTAACCCACTGATGGGTATTACCTTCAGCTATCATCTTCTGTCGCCCCTGGTCAATAAGCTGCAGAATAGTGTCTATGTCACTGGAAATTGATGGTCTAATCATGAATCTCTTTGCTTCAACTTATCATTCTGTTTGCAAAGATACAAAAATAGTATCAATTCCTTTCTTTTTTCCAGTTTTTTATTGAGAAACTAATCTCGCAAGATAGGCATCGTCATGCAACGGGCCCCACCACCAGCACGAGGCAACTCGGAACCGGGGAATACCACAACGAATCGGTCGTAGTCGCCCATGCTGACGCGATCAGCAACAATATCTTCGGCATTAAGCACAGCAAAACCCGCCTTATCCAACGCTTCAACGGTGTGGGTATTACGGCGATAACCCATGACTTTTCCATCGCCAAGGGCAAAGAAGTTGGCACCGCTATGCCATTGCTCACGCAACTGCACCCATGGGTCATTGCCACCACAGAAGACTGGTTCCATGTCCCATCCAAGCTGTTGTAATGCCTCAAGCACGTTTCCCACACGTCGATAGCTAATCTTTCCACCGTCGATACTAATGAGCGTAGTATCTTTATCGGCAAACAGTCCTTCTTTCTTCAACATGGGTTCAAAGGCCATGCATTGGTGCTGCGAGAGGAAGGTGAAAACCATGTCGAGATGGATAAACGACTCAGGCTGCATGGGCAGTTCCTGTACTATGATATGGAAGTGTTCGCGCTCACGTGCAAACGTCTCAGCGAGATACTGAATACCTAACGGGTTTGTGCGGATGCCCTGGCCAAGACACAACACGTCGGGCGATACCACCTGCACGTCACCCCCTTCTGTTCGTGCATCAGCATTCCATTGTGCGGCGTTCAGCGTCTCGACACCAAAGAAATGGCGGAAAATGGAGTCATAGAGGAGCGTTTCGCGTTCGCGGACCTCAAAGCTCATGGAGTTGATGAGCACTCGGTCGTAGACCGTTGACGAAGCATCGCGAGTGAAAAGCAGATTATATAGGGGGTGAAGCAAATAGCGGTTTTGCGAAGTACCATCCCACGAAGGATTCTCGTAGCCTTCAATGAGAACGCGCACCAGTTCGTCGTTATCGAGTTGCATGAACTGCTCGACCAATGCATAGTCGGCCGGACTCATACCCATGGTACGCCGGCGCCCATCGTGTCTCAGACTTTCATTGACGAGATAGGCTCTGACGCTATTGTCGCGAAGTAATTCCGAAAGGATATCTTTCACGTAGTAAACGTTGGTCCATCGCTCCAGCACACCACAGAAATTGGCATACTCGGCATCGACAGTAGGTTTGTCCAAAATGTCGCTATAAAGGGCGTGCGCAGCATTGAGCGGTGTCATTCGCTCAATCTCTACACCTGGACGCCGCAGCAGCACGGCACGAAGTCGACCGGTTTCAGAGGCGACATTGACTTTACAAGGTTTTGCCGTTTTCATACAACTATGATAACTCTAAACTATCATCTCTAAACTATCAACTCCCAAAGAGTTCCGCTATCATACAGCGCGCACTGCCACCACCAGCTTTTTCAATGGCGGCAATGTCGGGAGCTACAATACGAACATCTTCCTGTAGCAATGCCACCTGTTCGGGCGTAAGCGAGGCAAGTGCAGTCTGACTCATAACGAGAAGGTGTTCCCCCTGAGTGTTATGCAACTCGAGCATGTTCCCTGCAAATTGATGCATCTGGGCAAACGTGATAGGCACAACTTGCTTTCCACAGGCGGAAAGGTGCTCCTCGAGTTGATGGCGCTCGGCAGCATCTTTTACAGAATCGAGGCACACAATTGCAAAGCGTGTACCAATATGCATTACCACATTAGTGTGGTAGACTGCCATTCCTGCCTCGTCTTCGCTATGGAATAGGAAGTAGTCGTAGCCAAGCCTACGTGCCCATTCATCCATGACATCGGCATCGGTACGTGGAGACACGCATGCAAAGGCCATACGATGCTCACGATCGAGCACCAGCGACCCCGTTCCCTCGAGGCATTTCCCCTGACGTTCCCAATGGGTGAGGTCTACAACAGAAGCAGAATGACCGTACAATGAGGCCAACGTATTACTTTGAGCTAGCAACTTAGTGCGTTCCAACTGTCTGTTATGGGCAAACATGGGATAGAGCACCAACGTGGGCACTGCATCTTCCCCACTCTCTTCAGCAACATGCGTTGAGAAACAGTTGTTTGGGAAGATGCTATCGGGTGTAAAAGGATTGGGGGTATCCTGAAGCACCTCAACGTCAATGCCATTCTTTCGCAAGAGTTCGACATAGCCATCGAACTCGCTGACGGCCTGCCGTTGCACCTCCAGCGCAGCCTCCTGCGATTCGCTTTTCTGTTGAAAGGCATTATTGGCGGCAGTCTCCTCATTGAAGGAAAAGCGCACAGGCCTGACCATTAACACCCTATTTGTGGTCTGACTACTCATCGTTCAATTATCAATTATGCATTGGCCATTTCATCGAACGTGCGGCGAATGATTTCGATGGCTTCGCGCAATTGCTCCTCGTTGATACAGAGAGGCGGGGCAAAGCGAATGATATGGTCATGTGTAGGCTTTGCCAACAGACCGTTCTCCTTCATCTTCAGGCAAATTTCCCAAGCGGTCTTACCACCCACCGGCTTGGTCACGATGGCGTTAAGCAAACCACGTCCACGCACCTGTTCGATAAAGGGCGAATGAATCTTCTTGATTTCATCACGGAAGATCTGTCCCATCTTCTCGGCATTCTCCACCAGATGCTCGTCGCGGACTACCTTCAGCGCCTCAACAGCCACACGTGCAGCCAAGGGGAAACCACCGAAAGTGGATCCGTGCTCGCCAGGCTTGATGTTCAGCATAATGTCGTCGTCGGCCAAACAAGCCGAAACAGGCAGCACACCACCACCAAGTGCCTTGCCAAGAATGACAATGTCAGGGCGGATTCCATCGTGCTCACAACAGAGCATGCGACCAGTGCGAGCGATACCCGTCTGCACCTCGTCAGCAATAAACAGTACGTTATGTTCATGGCAGAGGTCAAAGCATTTCTTCAGATAGCCATCGTCAGGAACAAACACACCGGCTTCGCCCTGAATGGGTTCGGCAATGAAAGCACACACCTCGTCGCCAAACTCATCGAGTGCCTCGCGCAGGGCATCTACATTATTATAAGGTACGCGTATAAAACCTGGCGTGAGTGGTCCGTACTGAGCGTAGGAACTGGGATCGTTGCTCATCGTAATGACCGTCACAGTACGCCCATGGAAATTGCCGTCGCAGCAAATAATCTTTATCTTTTCATTGTCGATACCCTTCTTTACGGCTCCCCATCTACGAGCCAGTTTCAAGGCTGTTTCCACACCCTCGGCACCCGTATTCATGGGCAGAATGCGATCATAGCCAAAGAAGTTGTGCATGAACTCTTCGTATTCACAGAGCGCATCGTTATAGAATGCACGTGAGGTAAGGCAGAGCACATCGGCCTGATCCTTCAATGCTTTCACGATGCGAGGATGGCAATGCCCCTGATTGACAGCTGAATAAGATGACAGGAAATCGAAGTAGCGTTTACCTTCTACATCCCACACATAGATGCCTTCGCCTTTGTGGAGTACCACGGGCAGCGGATGGTAATTGTGTGCGCCATATTGTTCTTCAAGATTCATCAATTGCTGGCTCTTGCTCAGCTCGTTAAGGGAGGGATTATTGCTCATGTTTAAGATCGGTTTTAGATAAAACGAATAGTAGATACCGCAAAAATACAAATATTCTTGCAAAAATAATGCAATAATTCCACTAAAAGATGTTAAAGTACAGAAGTTTTACGTCAGTTCTCTCGTGTTTGTTCAGAAGCCGCCTCCACCACGATTGAAGCCACCTCCACCGCGATTGCCACCACGTGGACCATCGCCCCAATTGCCATTACCGCCACGCTCGCGACCTTCACGATTGCCAAAGCCACCACGACCCCTGCGCTCACCGTCGAACTGTCCACCACGACCGCCACCTCCGAAAAGGTTCAGCCTATAGCTCACGTGCAGAATGGCATAGCTCGTGATAGCATTCACCTCACGATCGGTCCAGCCATTGGCGTTCACGGTACGTGAGAAGTTAGTCTGTTCGTGCAGAATGTCGTAGAATTGCAGCATTACTGTGAGTTTTTTGCCACGCAGGAAACTGTGCGAGAGCTGTGCGTTCCAAATGAGTTCATTCGTATTGAGCGACTGGTCGCTATAGCCACGTTTGCTGAACATGTGGATGTCGGTCGACAAAGCACTGCCCCATGGGAACGTGATGCGCGTGTTGCCACCGTAGGAGAAATTCCATGTGGTCAGGTTGCGCGATGCCTGCAGACGATTTTCCGTGTGCGCATAAGTAGTATTTGCATTCAGCGACAGATAGAGCCATTTGTTTCGGAAGCTGAGCGAAGCCGAAGGCGACAGATTCAGCGAGTGCGTCACGTTACGATCGGGCATGGCCGTGCGGTTGAGGTTGACATATCCTACACGATGGTCATAACTACCGCTGATAGAGCCACTGACATCCCATCGGTTCAACGTGTCGAGGGCTATGTTGAAGGAGATACCACCGCGTGTGTTCCAGTTGCCGTTGATATTCTCTGGTCGCGTGATACGCCCGCCCGTGTTTTCGTTATAAGTGACTACGTTTCCTACGGAATTGCTGGTGCGCTGGAAGCTAGCGTTTGCGTTGAAACTCCAATGACGCTGCGCCTTGGGCACCGTGTAGCCGAGACTATCAACGACATAGGTTGGCCGGCGTTGCATCTGGAAATTAGTCCCCAGATTGGTGGTGAACGATGGTTTCAGCCCAGGATTACCCATGGTGATGCTCAGTGGATTTGTGTCGTCGTAGATGTCTAACAGTTGCGTGATGGAGGGCTGGCTAGTCGAACCTCGGAACGTCACCTGCAGATTGGTCTGCTGGTTGAACCGATAGCGCATATTTAGCGTTGGCGAGATGTTGGTTGTGTGGCGAACGGTATCGACGGGCATGCCCAAATACTGCTGCACGTAGTGCGAGCGTTGCGGCAAGAGCGACACGCCAACGTTCATATTATACTTTTCGCGCACAACACGCAACTGCAAGTCGATGGTCTGTCCATCTTCTGTGCGCTCCGTAAAACGGCTCAATCGTGTAGATAGGTAGTCTTCATATGGATTGGCAAGGTAACCGAAAAAACGCGTCCAATCACGATAGCGTTCTAATACATCGGCGAAAGCTTCGTCGGTATAGTCGGGCAAGTCATAAGTACTGGGGTCATTCTTCTGGTGGCTATGATTGAACTGATAGTTCAGCTGCAGGTAGATGCCTTCCGTTGCAACGCGGCGACGAGCTCCACCTCTGCCAGCACCAAATGGGAATGGGCCAAAACCATCTTGTGCGAGTGTATCTTTAGGTTGAGGTTTGGGCTTGAAGATGTAGAGAGGCTCTGTATACGTAGCACCCAGCGTGTAGCTGAAGTTGTTGCTGGGCGAAGCCGTGTAGCGATTGGTCTGGTATGTGGAGTCGTTGCCAGTAACGTCGGTGGTCTGATAGAGGTGTACTGCCGACAGATTGGCGTTGCGACTGCTGCCGTCGCGATAGTTGATGTTTGTCCTTATGGCCACGTTGCGACCTTTATTGCCAAAACGACGGTAGAGTTGCAACTGCGAACTGACGTTCTTATTGCTGCTGTACGACATCGATTTGTTCTGCTGACCGTTGACTACCAATCCTTCGTCATCCATCTTTTCAAGTCCTTCCTGACTCAGCGGGTCGGTGACGTAGTCGAAGGGATCAGCATTGAACGACGCCGACCTGCGATTGCTGCGGCTGTCGCTTGTGGTAAAACTCAAGTTAGGACGGAACGAAAGCGTCGTCAGCGAATCGATGGTCCACTGCAGGTTCATGTTGCCCGTCCAGCTGTTGTTGCGTGAGTAGCTTTGGCTCACGCTGTTGGTAAAAGCACCTCCTCGCGTGTTGACGAAGTTCTCCGATCCCGTACGGCTCCAGTCGTCAGCATTAGAGTGGTTCCACGTCACTCGACCGCTCATCTTCAGGTTTTTGTTGTTCTCGTAGCTCACGTCAAGGGCTGCCGACTTGGAGTGACGCTGGCCGCTTCCGTTGCCACGACCACGGCCTCCACGACCCGAGAAGTTTCGATCGTTCACGTTGTTGGCATTTCCCATGAACGTATAGCGCATGGCCCCAAAGGGTTTCATGGCCGTCAGTCGAACACCGTAGCGATGGTCGGTTCCGTAACCTAAGTCAGGGTTCATCTGCAGTCCATTTCTGGCACTACGCTTGGTGACGAACTCCAATACGAAGTCGTCGTTACCATCGTCCACGCCTGTCAGTCGCGAGAGGTCGCTTTTCTCATCGTACGCCTTCACCTTATCAATCACATACGAGGGCAGATTCTTCATCACGGTACTATTGTTACCCGTCATGAAGTCGCGACCATCCATCTTGAATTTCTTTACGTTTTTACCGTTTATGCTGATACCCCCATTGTCATCGATCTTTGCACCAGGCAACATCTCCACAAGTGACTCGATGACCGACCCTTCGGGCACACTAAACGCATCGGCATTATAAACCACCGTGTCGTCCTTCACAACCATCTTCGGCACATTGGCCGTGACGACGGCCTCGCTCAGCTGTACGGCATTAGGTTCCAAAGCCACACTGCCTAGCTGCAAGGCGCGTCCGCGCTGCTTTGATAAAGGAAGCGAGAGGGTTTCGTAACCTAAGTAGCTTGCTTTCAACAGATAATCGCCTGCCTTGCCTACGCCGAGCGTGAAGCGTCCTCCCTCGCCACTGAAGGCTCCGGCCACAAAGGTTGTGTCCACTTTCGAGCGGTGGGTTGCGAGTTGAAAAAGTTGCAGGGTGGCTTTCTCCAAGGGTTGTCCTGTGGTCTTGTCAACGACTGTACCCGAAACATCGTCCTTCTGCGCTGCCACAGGCAACACAAACAGAAGGAACGCTGAAAGGAATAGTATGACGTGTCGTTGGTTCATCTTTCTTCATTAGATGAACAAACACGTAAGAATGTTTAAATAATGTTTAATCTTTTATAGTTCTTTAACGAGTGGCAAGTGCCTCCAACAGCTCGTCCATTGTACAGCATACGCCCGTGAAGAGCTTGTACATCAGCTCGGGTTCCTGCCTTACGGGGATGTAGGCATAAACCTCGCGGCCTCGACCTGCAAACCAACCTGCCTCGGTGTGAGCGCTGCGGCCGCAAGGCAGCACCAGCACGCACACGTCGCACGACTCCATGGCGCGAATATCATTGCCAAACTGCCTGACAGCCTTAGGATGCATCAGCTGCTTGCGGTACTCCTGCGGCGCCCAGTCCATATAGTCCTCAGCCACCCAACTCCACTTGAACCCCTCGTCACCCGAAGGTGGATTGCGGAAGTCGTAAACATCATGGCCGGCCGCGCGCAGCGAACAGACCACGTCCTCGTAGAACTCGTTGCGCCAACTACTGGCAACGTATATCTTCCTGCTCATTATTGCTTTCCTAAGATTATGTTCACCAGCATGGTCACATCGGCTATCGTCACACGGCCATCGCCATTCACGTCAGCAATGTTCTCCTCCTCTTCAAATGGGTTAGGCGAGGTTCCCAATATGATGTTCACCAGCATCGTCACATCGGCTATCGTCACACTGCCGTCGCCATTGACGTCTCCTCTCATGAGCAACGCGTGGGCATAGACTTCATCAAGGAAGAACCTCAACTGCGGCGAGAATGTGATGCTTACAGCATCGTTGCCTGATATGGTCAGCGTTATATCTGTCCACTCTCCTTCCGTCATCTCAAAGATAGAGTCGGAAAGTTCCACATTACCCGTTGCGCTGATGTGCAACTCGTTGCCGTCGCCCGTCCATGGAGCAGCCTTGAACGAGAAGGAACTTCTGCCCCTGACGGCGAACTGAGGCGTGCTAACAACACCAGGCACGCCACCCTTGCCATATCGCGCACATTGGTCCCCACCATAGCTCACGGCATCCGACCATCCGTCGTTGTCGGGCTTGTAAGTTTTCTGACTATTGGCCACACCCGAACCGCTAAACAACCCGTCGTTGCCTCCTTTTCCTGTACACTTGTTGAAGGTCTCGACAAAGGTCGTCGAGAGATTGTATATCTTATAAATGGCGGTTGCCACTAGCGAAGTCTCTCCTTGGTCGTCCATGGCCACTGCCTTCAGCGTGGTGTTTTGGTCGATGGTCAGCGGTCCGACATAGTAAATGCCATGAGTCGTGGGCGATTGGCCGTCAAGCGTGTAGTAGATCTTCGCGCCAGGCGTTTCACAGGCGATGCTCACCGACTGTGTACCGGCATACGTACCTCCATCGGGGGAGAAGGTAGGCAGGGCTATTTGGTTGGGCAACGCGCTGGAATAGCGGTCGTCGTCCTCAGCAGTGGTGAGTGCTGTCGTCGGATTAAAGGCTACATCGGTGCTGTCGCCCCAAATGTATTCTGCCAGATAAGGGAAGTCTACGAACAGATTGCGGTTGCCTTGAATCAGCGAGATATTCTCATTGCGCAGCGCCTCCAAGGCATCCACGGGGTCGCGACGTCCCCACGCCAGATAGAGCTCACTGGCCCAGTCGCGCAACGTCGGCCACGACGTGTTGCTCATCACCTGCAAGCCTACGTCAACCCATGTCAAGTCCTGATAGGTGGTGGCCATGTATAAATAGGAACGTGCGAAATCGCCCTTGAACCTGTCGCCGGGCTCCCAGCAACTCACGTCGTCAACTCCGTCGACCGTACCTTTTCCCACCTTCGTGTAGCCTTCGATGTTGACCGTTGTTGGTGTTTTCACGATGGCCATGGCAAGATTACTTTTGCTCATGTTTACCTTTGACTCTGAAGGGTAAAGGTTGTACAAGTCCTTGTAGGCATTGTTCTGAAGGCCACCCCACCAACTTTTCGGACAAGAGTGCTCGATGTCCATACCTGTCAGGCTCGCACCGTTGTTGCTCTTGCCGAAGAAAAACTTGTCGGGGCTATAGCGGTTCACACATTCGTTGGTCGTGGCAATGCGGTCGGTCTGGTAGAATCCCCACCACGTCATCTGCATACCGGAACCATACTCCAGTACCGATGCTTCCCGCATCAGTTCGTAGGCTGCCTGCTTCAACTCGGCTTTCTTCAGGCCCTTCAAGCTATTGGCATAGGCAACCACCTTCTCGCGTGTCGCCGCCTGCACAGCCAGGCACATGCCAATGCCCACAAAAACCAAGCACCATCGTTTCATATTCACTTTTACTATTTTACCTTTTTACTTTTTCATTTGCCTGATGTGCCTCTCAAGAATATGGAAGGCAGGGTCCACCATGCTGCCATGGTCGTGGCCGTCGAGTTCATAGAGGTAGGTCTGCTTATGCCCCACCAACTTCATCATTCGGTCCAAGTATTGGTTCTCGTCGTAACGGCCATAGAGTTCCAGCTCACGGTCGCCACAAATCAGCACCAGAGGCGGACAGTCGTTGCGTACCCAATAGAGCGGCGCCCACTCGTCGATGGTTGGCTTCAGCGGACCAATGCCCTGCATCTTGCGCACGTTGTAATGCGTGATGGCCTGCCCGCTGAACGGCACATAGAGCATTACCTCATCGGCATCAACGCCATAGCGTGCCAGCCAAGCCTTGTTCAGGCATAGCATCATGCTCAGGTAACCGCCAGCAGAATGACCCGTAACGACTATCTTACGTGCATCGCCACCATATTCACCGACATGGCGGAACACCCACGCCACAGCCTCAGCAGCATCGTCGAGTGTCTCTGCAACCGTCACCTTAGGCAATAGTCTATAGTTGACTCCCACCACTACATAGCCTTTGTTCTTCAGCCGTTCGGGTATCTCTTTCTGTCCAGCTTCCAGTCCACCGCCATGGAACCACACCACAACGGTGCCGTCGTGTTGCTGCACAGGGTAGTAGACGTCCAACTTCAACCTTTCGCGTGCGTAGTCATCAGTTTTCTTTGTGTAGCTCACGTCACTCACGAACTTATAATCCTGTGCCCACAACGAAGGGGCAAGGAATAGGAAGAGGAGGAGCAAACCACCCCCAAAACCTCCCATAGGGAGGGAAGTCTGCTTAGTCTTGTTTGTTGTTGTCTTCATCTTTCTTGTTGTTTCTTATTGTTCGCGATTCAGTCGCCTTTGCCGTATTGCTTGATTTGCCTTTGTCGCAGAAATAACGCGGCAAAGGCTACAGATTGGCATTCATTGTATGAGAATCGCCGCGTCCCAATATGCAAAAGGGTAACAGTTATATCATTCCCAACTACAATGCTATCAAAACCGCTCTCCCTTCGGAGGGATTTGGGGGAATTCCCTTACTATCTCTTTTCCCAGTCGATATCGAAGTCGCTTCCTTCGTCGGTCACTTTGACATCGTAGACGGCCTCTTCACCATTAAGTTTGCCGGTCAGCACGCCCTTATAGCCTTTGCCCTCGGCCTTATCGAGTTTCAAATCGGTCACCTCAAGCTCATTGCCATGTGCCTTCTCATACTCTACCATGCTTTGTTGTACCCTGTCGCTCAGCTTTTCTTCCGATACCACGCAGCCACTCAGCATTACCAACACCGAGCATGCCACCATCAATGAAACCAAATACTTCTTCATTACTGTTCGTTTTTTAGGATTACTCCGCAAATTTAAGCATATTTTTCCAAACTACAAAGCACTATGCATTTTTTCTAACATGTTGCACACATTATATATCGCAATGACATGAATGCTGAAGCTATGCTTTCGTTCTTCTAAAGCTATGGTTCAGAAGGACAAAAGCTATGGTTTGGAAGTCTTGTTAATGAGCAACGTCATAGACAGACACAGCTAAAATAAACAGAAACATTTGCGAGTGTGAGAAAAAAGAGTTATATTTGCAGCACTAACATTTTGAACGATGAACATGAAGAAGGTATTAGCATTTTTCTTAGGATTGCTAGGGCTCGGCACGAGCACGGCATGTAGCGGACAAAACTACGAGGATGCCGACGTGACGGCCTTTGCCGCATTGGCAGACAATCCCGACGTGCAGCTCCTTGACGTTCGCACGGCAGAAGAGTATGCCGAAGGCCACTTGGCCGGTGCGATGAATATCGACGTGAAGCAGACAACGTTCCACGACAAAGCCCTGGCGCAACTGGACCGAGGCAGGAAAGTGGCCGTCTACTGCCGTAGCGGGCGCCGCTCGGCCAATGCTGCTTCAATGCTGGCTGCCGATGGCTACACGGTGGTAAACCTGAAGGGAGGCATCATGGAATGGCAGCAGAAGCGTCGCCCCGTAACGAAGGACATGACTGAGGTTGACGCCTTCCGCACAAAGAGTGGAAAGGTAGTGCGTATGCATGCGCTGATGCACGCCAGTATCCGCATGGAGTTCGACGGCAAGGAAATCATGATAGACCCCGTCAGGCAATTGGGAAACCGTTCCGTTGACTATACGCAACTACCAAAGGCCGATTTCATCTTCGTGACACATGAACATGGCGACCACTTTGACAAGCAGGCACTGCTGCAACTCTCTGGCAGCAAGACGCAACTAGTGACGAACCGCCGGTGTGCTAACATGCTAGGCTATGGCCATGCCATGGCCAACGGTGACAGTCTGCTGCTGAACGAGGACATCAAACTGGAAGCGGTGCCGGCTTATAACACCACTGAGGGACACCTGCAATTCCATCCTAAAGGACGCGATAACGGTTACATATTGACGCTTGACGGGCTGCGAATCTACATCGCAGGCGACACGGAGGACATCCCCGAAATGGGCCAATTGGGCGACATTGACATCGCTTTCCTGCCCTGCAACCAACCGTACACGATGACGACGGAGCAATTGGTGAAGGCTGCGAAAATGGTAAAGCCGCGTGTATTGTTCCCGTATCACTATGGTCAAACCAACGTCTTGGGCATTCCTCAGCAGCTGAACGAGGAAGGCATCGATGTACGCATCAGGCACTACGAGTGATTGCCGCATGGAGCTGAAAACTAATAACGACCCCATGGGGCAGGCCATTGCCGACTACTGGTCGACAGGCAAAGCTGACAGGCTGAGGGTGCTATCGCCATTGTTCGATGAGGACGAAATTCCCGTGCCCCTACTCTTCCGATCGTTCGAGGATATGCCTCTATTGGAACAGAAGGCTCTGCGTATGACACGTGGCCGTACGTTGGACGTAGGTAGCGGTGCGGGTTGTCACGCTTTGTGGCTGCAGGAGCAAGGAATTGACGTGACAGCACTCGACATCTCATCCCTCGCGGTACAGACCATGCTCCAACGGGGACTGAGCAAAGTGGTGCAGGGCGATTTCTTCGACCTAGATGACGGCCCTTATGACACCATCCTAATGCTGATGAATGGCATCGGTATTGTTGGTACCCTGAACCATATGCCCCGTTTCTTTGCACAACTGGACCGTCTGGTGGCACCACAAGGAAAGGTGCTGTGTGACTCGTCGGACATCTGCTACGTGTTCGAAAACGAGGAAGGTGTCGTGGAACTACCTGATGGCGATGGTTATTATGGCGAACTGACGTACGAGATGCGCTATCGCAAAACACGGGGAAAAAGTTTTCCGTGGCTCTACATTGATTTCGAAACACTGCAGGCCGTCAGCGCCGCCCACGGCTATCGGGCAGAGTTGCTCTGTAAAGGTCCTCATTACGACTATCTGGCATGCATCAGCAGGAACCAGAATTGAAAAAGAATATTTTGAAAATAGAAGAAATCACATCGCTACAGGATGAACGCGTGCAAATGTTCAGCACGCTGACAGAGGCACAGCTGCGCAACCGGCTGGAGCCAGGCAAGGGCATCTTCATTGCCGAAAGCCCGAAGGTCATACGGGTGGCGTTGCAGGCTGGCTATGAACCCGTGGCGTTGCTCAGTGAGCGCAAGCACCTTGAAGGTGATGCCAAAGAAATTGCCGAGAGGTTGTCGGCTAAGGGCGTGCCTATCTACACGGGCGAACGCGATGTGCTGGCACAGTTGACTGGCTACACGCTAACGCGTGGCGTGCTCTGTGCCATGCGACGACCAAAGGAGCGTAGCATTGCTGAAGTGACTGAAGGGGCACGCCGAGTGGTGATTATCGATGGTGTTGTTGACACGACGAACATCGGTGCTATCTTCCGTTCAGCGGCTGCATTGGGCATCGATGCCGTACTGCTGACGCGCAACTCGTGCGACCCACTGAACAGGCGCGCCGTAAGGGTGTCTATGGGAACGGTTTTTCTAGTACCTTGGACGTGGATAGATGTCGAAACAACAGCTGAAGGCGAGCAATATCACTACACCAACCAACTTCGACAGTTGGGGTTCAAAACAGTTGCAATGGCACTGAACGACAAAGCCATCCGTCTGGACAACGAACGGCTGAAGCAAGAAGGACGACTTGCCATCATTATGGGAACGGAAGGCGATGGTCTGCCCGCAGAAACGATTGCCGCTGCCGACTATGTGGTCATCATACCTATGGCACATGGCGTCGACTCACTGAACGTCGCAGCAGCATCGGCTGTCGCATTTTGGGAACTTCGATTTATTGATAAGAGTGAATAGTGAAAAGCGAAGAGTGAATAGTTTATGATTACTCTAACTGTTGGGATTTCAATCGAAACCGCAGTTATCAAAGCAAATCATAAACTATTCACTCTTCGCTTTTCACTCGTCACTAAGATCAGTCTTCCTCGGGAGTAATGAGTTTATAACCCTTGCCGTGGATATTGATAATCTCAATCTGCGGATCGTCTTTCAGATGCTTGCGCAGCTTGGTGATATAGACATCCATAGAGCGGGCATTGAAATAGTTGTCATCAATCCAAATGGTCTTCAATGCGAAGTCGCGCTGCAGAATCTCATTGGCATGCGAGCAGAGCAGTGCCAACAGCTCGTTCTCCTTGGTGGTCAGCTTGGTCTGCTTCTCACCGATGGTAAGCAGTTGCTTCTGCGTATCGAAAGTGAAGTTACCAATATGGTAGAGTGTCGACTCCTTGGTCTTCTTTCCACGAACGCGACGCAGGATTGCTTCAATACGGAAGACGAGTTCCTCCATGGAGAAGGGCTTTGTGATGTAGTCGTCGGCACCGAGCTTGAAGCCTTCGACGATGTCCTCCTTCTGGTTCTTAGCGGTCAGGAAGATAACGGGCATTTCAGCATTGGACTGGCGAATTTCCTGAGCCAGCGTGAATCCGTCCTTTTTGGGCATCATCACGTCGAGGACGCAGATGTCGAACTTCGTACGCATGAAGGCCTTGAAGCCCAGATCGCCATCGGCGCACAATTCAGTAGCATAACCTTTGGCCTGCAGATACTCACGAAGCAGCATACCGAGGTTCTCGTCGTCCTCGCAAAGCAAGATTTTCAGTTTCTCATCCATTGTTGTCGTTTGACTCCCCCACCCCATGTAACGGTGTTGCCTTAGCTCAACCGAAAGGAGCGCGTCTGCCTTTTTGTGGGAGTTCTGATGGCAGCCTGTTGGGTTATTGATTTTTTATAATTATCTTTAGAAGCTTTCTTCCAATTTCGGTAGCTTAATAGTGAAGGTGGTACCTTTGCCATAATCGCTGTCCACCTTGATTTCGCCGTTATGCAGCTCGACGATGTTCTTCACGTAAGCCAGACCGAGACCGAATCCTTTCACATCGTGGACATTGCCCGTATGGACACGATAGAACTTGTCGAACACTTTCTTAAGGTTCTCGCGCTTAATGCCGACACCTGTATCGCGAATGGAGAAATAGAGAGAGTCGTTATCGTTCCACGTGTTCACGTAAATGTCGAGAGGCTCGTCTTGCTTGCGATATTTCACAGCGTTGTCGAACAGGTTGTTGATCATGTTCTGAAAGTGCATCTCGTCAACATAGATGGCCGAGTCGACAGCTTCTATCTGCGTGTAGATATGACCTCCCGTGTGCTCGACGCGCAGCGAGAAGGTGTTAGCAATATTTTCAACCATTTCGTTGAGGTCAAGTTCCTTTTTCTTGAAGGTAGTGCTCTGACGGTCGAACATCGACATCTGCAGCACCTTATCGACCAGGAAGCGCAAGCGCTTGGACTCATCGAGGATGATACGCCCCAGATTATTATTCATCTGTTCTGTCTTCGCCACAGAATCGTCGCTCATCATCTGTGCAGCAAGCGAGATACTGGCAATGGGTGTCTTCAGCTCGTGCGTCATGTTATTGATGAAGTCGTTCTTGATTTCTGAATAGCGCTTCTGTCGGAACACGAGGATGAGCGTGATGACAAACGTAATGAGCAGGACGATGGTAAAAATGATACTCGGAATCATGAATCGCACAGAAGAGAAGATGTACGAGTTCATTTCAGGGAAGTGAATCTTCACGACACCCATCTTCGACTGTGGGTCGTTGCGGAAGAGCACTTGTGAATAGGTATTCTCTTCGCCATCTTCCGTGTAGTCGGGACAGCGATACACCTCGCGTCCATCCTGCGTAGATACTGTGAAATGGTAAGGGATGTTGATGCCATTGTTCATCAACTCGTTTTTTAACGCAAGGTCGAACATCTTGAAGTTGATGCGTTCCTTCAAGGGCTTGTCGCTGGCCGAGTAGAGAATGGAATAGACCACCTCGTCAAGCAGTGCCTTTTGGTAGATGTAGCGACTTTTCATCACCTCCTGCATAGTCTTGTTGGCTTCGGAGATGGCACTCTTATCCTTGCGCAAGATCATGGCCTTCGGCATCTGCGAGGGCTTGGTCTCAATGGTCTTGAGCATGAACGAAGAGTAGATAGTTCCATCCTTGCCCACCACGGAGTATTGGTGGCTATGCTGCATCGTGCCATCGGGCTGGCCGGAACGTGTGCCAAACGAGTCGACGCTGAAGGCCCGGCGCTCGGTTTCGTTGACGTCCTTTTCCAAATAGCGCAACGTCTCGTCCAGTTCCAGATTACGGCTGGCCTGATAGAGCGCGCGACTGACGGACTCCTCGAATTGCTCCTTCTTCATTTCAGCCATCTCGCGGATGTACTGGAGCTGGAGGAAGAGCAAAGCCAGGAACGAAACGCCCATGATGCTCGCTATGGTGAGGATAGTTCTTTTCTTCATGTTGGCAAAGGTAGTGAAAAAAACGGCATCGGCATATCCGAAATGTTAAGAAATATCGATTGATTTAATTAAATTAACACAAAAATAGCGAGTTAATTAAAAATAGACAAGTAAGAAAGCGGAATGTTTGATGAAAGATGAAGGATGATGAGTGATGAAAAAAAGGAAGCACCCGCTGATGCGAATGCTTCCCAATAGTCAATATTCTAATTCGATGATTAGTCTTCCTCTTTCTCCTCAGCCTCGTGAGCAGCGATAAGAGCCTGCTGGATGTCGTTGGGAACGAGTTCGTAGCTGGCAAATTTCGTGCTGAACGAAGCACGTCCACCAGTGAGCGAGCTCAGTGCGATGCAGTAGTTGGCAAGTTCCTTCTGCGGAATCTTAGCCGACAACTTCTGATAGCCACCCTCTGAATCCATACCCATGATGATGGCACGGCGTCCCTGCAGGTCGCTCATCACGTCGCCCATGTAGTCGGCGGGAACGAGCACCTCAAGGTCGAAGATAGGCTCCAGCACCTTAGGACCAGCCTCCTTAAAGGCCATGGAGAAGGCGTTGCGGGCAGCCAGCATGAACGAAAGTTCATTGCTGTCCACGGGGTGCATCTTACCATCGTAAACAATGACACGCACGTCGCGAGCATACGAACCCGTGAGAGGTCCACGCTCCATACGCTCCATAATACCCTTCAGGATGGCAGGCATGAAGCGAGTATCAATGGCACCACCAACGACAGAGTTGATGAAGACAAGCTTGCCGCCCCACTCCAGGTCGATTTCTTCCTTGCCCTTGATGTTCATCTTGAACTCCTGACCGTTAATCTTGAACGATGTAGGATCAGGCATGCCCTCTGTGTAAGGCTCCAGGATGAGGTGCACCTCACCAAACTGACCGCTACCACCCGACTGTTTCTTGTGACGATAGTCGGCACGTGCCATCTTCGAGATGGTCTCACGATAAGGAATCTTCGGCTCAACATACTCCACCTGAATCTTCTCATTGTTCTCCAGACGCCACTTCAACGTGCGCAGATGGAACTCGCCCTGACCATGAATAATGGTCTGGCGCAACTCCTTCGACTGCTCGACAACCCATGTAGGATCTTCCTGGCGCATCTTCAGCACGGCAGCCATCATCTTTTCCATTTCCGAAGAGTTGACAGCCTTGATGGCACGCGAATACTTGGAGTTAGGATACTTGATGAAGTCGAACTTCCACTCCACGTCCTTCGTGTTCAGCGTGTTGCCAGTCTTCACGTCCTTCAGTTTCACGGTGCAACCGATGTCGCCAGCTCTCAGTTCGTCAACGGGCACACGGTTGGAACCAGCACAAGCGTAAAGCTGACCCATACGCTCCTTCGAGCCGCGGTCGATGTTGGTCAGGTCGTCGCCAGCCTTCACCGTTCCGCTCATCACCTTGAAGTAGCTTACCTCACCAATATGGGGCTCCATACCGGTCTTGAAGAAGAAGAGCGACGTGGGGCCTGCTGCGTCGGGAGCAATCTCCTCACCGGCACTGTTCTTCACCTTTGGCATATCGGTCACGAAAGGAACGACGTTGCCAAGGAATTCCATCAGGCGACGTACGCCCATGTCCTTGCCTGCGCAGACGCAGAAGACGGGGAAGATGGAGCGGGTGACCAAACCCTTGCGAATACCTTCGCGCAACTCGTCCTCAGTGAGTTCCATCGTGTCGAAGAACTTCTCCATCAGGGCGTCGTCGTTACCGGCAGCGGCCTCAACGAGTGCATCGTGCATTTCCTGAGCCTTGTCCATCAACTCGGCAGGAATATCCTCAATGATGGGAGCGCCGCCTTCGGGCTTCCACGAATATTTCTTCATCAGCAGCACGTCGATCACGGCATTGAAGCCAGGGCCTGTAGCTACGGGGAACTGCACGGGCACTACCTTAGAACCATAGATGTCCTTCAAGCTTGAGAGGATCACGTCGAAGTCGCAGTGCTCCTTGTCCAGCTGGTTGACGAGGAAGATAACAGGCTTCTGCAGTTTCTCGGTGTTGCGGAATGAGTTCATCGTGCCAACCTCGGGACCATAGGTACCATTGACAACGATCACTGCCTGGTCAGTCACGTTCAGGGCTGTGATAGCACCTCCAACGAAGTCGTCGGAACCCGGGCAATCGATGATGTTCAGCTTTTTGCCGTTCCACTCAGTGTGCAGGACGGTTGAGAAAACCGAGTAGCCGTACTCCTGCTCCACGGGGAAATAGTCACTCACCGTGTTCTTTTGCTCTACGCTTCCACGGCGCTTGATCACGCCACTCTCAAAAAGCATTGCCTCGGCAAGAGTGGTCTTGCCGGAACCCGCACTGCCGATGAGTGCGATGTTCTTGATCTCGTTTGTCTGATAAACTTTCATCTTTTTTTTGTTTAAGTTTTTAAGTTATTTTTTGTTATTTAAGATTTCAGCCGTCGAAATTACACATTTTTCGTGAAACAGCCAAAACTTTTTCTAAAAACCTTCTTTCTGTTATATCTTTTTAGTAATTTTGCACCATTCGTCATGGCTGGACTTTACATTCACATCCCCTTTTGCCGTAGCCGTTGTATCTACTGTGCATTCTATTCCACTACGCTTTCCGATGAGTGGCAAGACCGCTATGTCGATGCCCTTTGCCGCGAAATGGACCTGCGGAGCACAATATCGGAAGACATAGCCACCATCTATCTGGGCGGAGGCACGCCGTCACTGCTCTCAGAGGCCAACCTGCTGAAGCTCTTTACGCACATCAACGAGGTGTACGGGCTTGACCACGTGCAGGAAGTGACCATCGAATGTAACCCCGACGACATCACCGATGCGTTCTGTCACACGTTGCAGCTTCTGCCTGTCAACCGCGTCTCACTGGGGGCACAGACCTTCGATGCCGAGCGACTCCGTTTTCTACAACGACGCCACACGGCACTCCAGGTGAATGAAGCCATCGACAGGCTGCGCCAAAATAGAATCGACAACATCAGCCTCGACCTAATGTTCGGTTTCCCAGAACAAACCACTGCGCAGTGGTCTGCCGACATCGACCATGCCCTGGCGCTACGGCCCGAGCACATCTCGGCCTATTCACTCATGATCGAGGAAGGCACACCGCTTTTCAAGCGTATTGAAAAAGGAGAGTTGAGAATCGGAAAGAATGCCGAGGAGACATCGCGGCAGATGTATGAACTGCTCACCGACCGACTTGCCAATGCCGGCTACGAACACTACGAGATTTCGAACTGGTCCCTGCCCGGTCATCGCTCACGCCACAACAGCAGCTATTGGAACGACACCCCTTACATCGGGCTTGGTGCCGCCGCCCATAGCTACGACCTGAAGACGCGCTCGTGGAACACGGCCGATCTTCGCTCCTACGTGGAGGCCATCAACCTTGGACAAAGGCCCTACGAAAGCGAAGAAATTGACGAAGTAACCCACTATAACGACATCATAACCACGTCGTTACGTACACGTAAAGGACTGCTTTTCAGTGCTATACCCGAGCGTTTTCGCGGTTATCTGCTCAACAGTGCGCAACGAAGTATCCAGTCCGGACTGCTCGAAAAAAACACATTTGCCGACGACACTGTGCTTTGCCTTACCCGCGAAGGACTCTTCGTCAGCGACGACGTCATGAGCGACCTCATCTTCGTCGATGAATAAACGCGCATAAGCTACGAGCCTATGCTCCAAAATCTCGCCTTGCCTGCTCTTTCACCTCTTCTTCGATTTCGCTCAAGGGGCGTGTTCCCGACAGCCACGATTTCACGGCTACGCAGGTAGCAAAGCTCACGATGGCAACGAGTGCCGAGAGAATCCAATTGAGAAGTTCCCGACCGAAAGGACTCCAGTCGAACACCAAGATGGCGGCCACCACGGGCAGCGCAAACAGCAGCCAATCGGCACCGGAATGCATCTTGTAGGAATCGATAGTTTCGCGATATTCCCTATTGGCATTGAGTAGGCGTTGCCGGTTGGTTGTCCAATATTGCTCGAAAGCGACTCTCTCAATGTCGGACGACTCTGCCATGGAGCTACCCGTTGCACTTCTAACGTCTTCTATCTTCATTGAATTCATTTTATTGGTTTTTTATTTGTTTTATCGGGGGTATAGGGGTACGAAGGTACGGAGGTACGAGATTACCCTGAAGTACCGCCTCTTCTGACAATATATATGATGACGGGCGCGCCAAAGAGTGGCGTAAGCACATTGATGGGCACAGCACCTCCATGTGGACTCAGCATGACGCTGAGCACATGGCACGACAATGCAACGACACACCCCATCAGCATCGTTGCAGGAAGCAGCTGCCGATGATCTGCCGTGTGCAAGAGGAGACGCGCCATGTGAGGAACGGCCAGTCCAATGAAGGCTATAGGACCACAGAAGGCGGTGGCCACGGCACAAAGCAAGCCTGTGAGCAGCAGCAAATGATGGCGCAACCGACGTGTCGAGATGCCCAGACTCTCTGCATAGTTTTGTCCTAGGAGCAGCGCATTGAGGGGCTTTATCAGCAGAAGTGCGGCCAACAGTGGCAGAAGGGTGACGAACGCATAGAAGGGCATCGTCTGAAGCGACACTCCGCCAAAGTTGCCTAGTCCCCACATCATGTAGGAACGAACACCTTCCTCCGTGGCAACGTAATTCAGCAGGGCGATGGCAGATGACGAGAGATAGCCCACCATGATGCCTGCTATGAGCAGCATCACGGGGCTCTTCACCCATCTGGAGAGCAACAGCAGCAATAGCGTCACCACCATGGCTCCTCCGAAGGCAGCCGCAACCGTTGAGAGAGAGGAGAATAGTGCCGAAAGTGATGTGCTGATGGTTGACAGCGAACCGACACCGAGTAGCATGACGATGGCCACACCGAGCGAGGCACCATTGGTGATGCCGAAGATGCCTGGTCCAGCCAGCGGATTGCGAAAAGCTGTCTGCAAAAGCAGTCCACTGACGGCCAATGCCGCGCCACAAAGCATCGCTGTGAGGGCTGCGGGCAGACGCGACTCCATCACGATGAAATGCCAAGATGCCGACTGTGGTTCGGCACCTCGTAGTATTGCCAACACATCGGCCGCAGGTATGTTGGCCGAACCTATAAAGAGGCTCAGCACAAACAGCACAATCATGAGCAGCACCATCGAAGTCCATTTCACGGTTCGCCAGGTTGGGGTGACGGGGGTTGTTTGTTTCATCGTTCGTTCAGTCTGTAATGACGCGATAGTAGCGGGGCTGTCCTTTCACGAGTCCGGGGTGGAACAGCAGGATCAGGTCGCGCAGATGATAGTCAGGGCGGAATGGCACTTCCTCGAAATAGGGCACCTCCAACGAGTTGACGTAATAGACACACTTGGTCTGCAAAGCCTTTAGCCGACCGTAGCCGTGATGCTCGGCCGAGAGCCATGCTGCTGTGAGCGGTCGCTGGTCGGAGTGGTTCATCAGCCAGATATCAGCATCAGCAGCTAGGCTGAACACGGTCTCGAAGCTCAGTGCCAAACTGCCGCTGTGGTCATCATCGGCCCAGGGATAGCTAGCACCGGCATCAGCCAGAAGGCGACCCATCGTACTGTGGCCGCCAGGCACATACCATGTTCCCCCTGTCAGTCGCTCGGTGAGCACGGTTGGACGCTGCGCATCAACGACCTTAGCGGCCACCAACTGCTTCAGTGCCAGATAGTTGTTTTCCACCACGCTGAAGAGCGAGTCAGCCTCAGCGCCATGACCGTAGAGCAAGCCATAGAAGCGCATCCATTCAGCACGTCCAAGTGCAGATGTCTCCATGTAGTCGGCACATTCGACGAGGGGAATGCCCAACTTCTCAAGCCGTCCGTAGCCGCCGCTGTTCTCAAAGGGCGAAAGTAGGATAGCGTCGGCCCTCATCTCGACGATACGTTCCACGTCGGGCGACATTCCGTCGCCACAGTCACGCACCATTCCCTGCTGCACACGCCTTTGTATTTCGGGCAACTGCATGTACTTCAGGTCGGCCACGCCAGCCACCTGTTCGATTGCGCCAAGCATGCCGATGAGCGAGGCATGAGCCGTGTTGAACACCACACTTCGCTTCAACGGAACAGCTATCGTGGTGGCGCCCGAACGATGTCCCTTGCCCAGCCAATAGCAGCGCAACACGCTCCCTTCATGCCAGGGATCCTTCAGTTCTACGAGTACACCATCGTCGTATCTCACCATCAGCAGGTTTTGGGCATAGCGCATCGGAATGGTATCACCGCCATCAGCAGCGTTGCCGGCTGCTTTTTGCCGACAGCCAACTGCCGACAAGCCGTAACCAACAACGACCAGCCATGCCAGCAAGCCAACCAGCCATTTCATCTGTACTCGATGCGCTTTCATATTGCCTTTCTTTTTCCTTTTTTTACCCTTTTACTTTTCCCATATTACCTTTATCCAGTCCTTCAGCACGCCGCGATAGCGATGCTGCGAGTCACTGATGAGCACAAGCACCTGTCGCCTGTCACTGAGCCGTGGACCGAGGCACATACCTTCGTAGTTGGCCAGATTACGGCGCGTCAGGTTGAGTTTCGTTCGCCAGCGGGCCACAAGTTGTTTGTCGAGAAAGGTCACCTCGTCCGTAAGCCTTTCCGCAGGGTTCAGCCGCTGTTCCGGCTTGGGCACCACACGATAGAGCTTCTGTTCCACCGATGCTCCAATCAACTTTTTAGGAACACGGAACTCGCGTTCCAGCACCAATAGCGAACCATCGTCCAAGGCACACAACTCACTGACGCCCATGGCATAGCTGCGGGCAGGCTTCTGCTTGCGTGGCGCATCCATCTCGTAGGCATAGGTGCCCACCATTTGCAGTTGCTCGTCGAACTCCAACAGTCGGATGCGGTTGCGCACGCCATTCACGGCTGTTGCCTGCTGACCGTCAGCCGCCAAAGTGCCCTCTATGCACGTCCAAAGCCGACGGGTTGCATCGTTGTAGCTGAGTGATTCCAGCCCGTAGTTCTTCGATGCCGAATGGATTTCTGGCGGCAGCAACACCTCTCGACCTGTAGGCCGCCCGTTGAGTGAGTATTCGCTGATGCTTCCCTCAGCCTCACTTGCCACCAGTAAGGTACCCAGCCTGGGCACAAAGGCAATGGCTTCGGCATCGATGCTGTGCCCCTGTCTGCCGACAAATGGCACAAAACTCTCGTCATGGGCCGAAAGCAGCCGCCCCGACAGCGTGTCGATGGCAATGCGAAACACATAGAAACCGTTTTGGGCCGACTTATCGTCGACGACGGCATAGCGGTCGCCACCCAGCCACGCCAGTCCGCTGAAATCTCCTGCGGGCAGCGTTTTGCTGAAGTGACGTGCCTTGCCCAACTCGAGTGCTACCGCCTCCTGCGCTCTCACCGGCATGGGCATAGCCACCAACAGCAAGAGCAGCAAGTTGCGGACGATAGCCACTAGCGTGCTGCTTACCATCCTAAGACCACAACAACTATTCATCGGAGATGAAGTTTTTAGTGGTCATGTCGTAGTAAAGCGCTTCCAGTTCGGGGAGCGTCAGCTGCTCCACCGAATGTTCTATGAGGCGGATCAGTTCCTCGCGCCTGTGCTCGTCCGCCGATTCGTTATGTCCGAAGTGTGCCATATCGTTCACCCTTTTCCCTTTTTACTTTTATACCTTTTTATCTTTCTCCAAGCATTTCCTTCAGTACCGCCATCAGCCGACCTTCCACGATGACGTGGTGATTGCCAATGGGGTTGTTCAGAAAATAGGTTGCCTGACGGGCATCGTCCAGACGGACGTGCAACTGCGTGCGGCAGAGGTCGCCTTCGCGGCCGCAGCCTGTGAGCATACCTTCGGCAATGAAGCAACGGTCGAGCAATCCCGATGTCTTAAACACCGTCACGGGACCTTCCTTCACGTAGCCACGCACGCCTACGCCGATGCCCGACTCGAAATGGGTGTCCAGCTCAAAGCGATGCGTCATCTGCAGGGGGATGGTACAGTGAGCGAACAGCATCTCACCCGTTTCCACATTGATGTGAGCGGGGTTAGCCTGAAATCCCGACTGCCCCGTCAGCGCACGCACAATCAGCATCGAAAGCATCGTCGGCACATCGCCCTCGCAACCTGCCACGTAGCCTTCGCTGTTGAGCTGTGCCAATGCCACGCAGCCCGTGTTGTGAATAGATGTCAGCAGGTCGAAGCAGCGAATCGTAAAGCCTTGCAAATCGTGTCGTTGCAAAATTGTCTTCAAGGCCATATACAGGTGCAGTGCATCGGGCAGCGACTTGCCCACGGCTTCCTTGTCGGCATCGTGCAGGGGGGCTATAAAGTCGGCCATAGCACCTTGATCATTGCTCCTTGAACCTTGCGCTTTGAACTTTGATCTTTGATCTTCGAACTCCTTTATCACCTCCTCCATCTCGATGTCCACCAATTCGACGCCCAGAGTTTCAGCAACGCGCTGTACATCATAGTTGCTCGAGATCAGCCAATCTGAGGGACACCCAACAATGCCGAGGCGCTTGCCACGCAGCCACCTGCGGGCTTCGCTCACTCTGACCAGTTGCTCCATCCGCATCTTGATATAGGGGGCCGACCCATGCAGAATCTCACCGCGCAAACCTAGCTGCCGAAGGTACGACAGAATCTCCATCGAGGCTGCCAGTGAGTTGCTCTTGCCCGACGTCAGCAGGTAGAACGGCTCACGGCTCTTAGCCTGCAACTGCGGCAGCAGCGTCTTGAACACGCCTTCGGTGCCGCCCGTGCGCACATAGATCAGCGACAGTGCTGACTCGCCATAATCACCATAGTCGTTGCCTCGCCAACAGGCATTGTCACTCAGCGGCAACTGCCCGTCAGTCAGCCCGAGACTACCCAGAAACTCCTTGGTTACTTCGTTCACAGCCTGCTCGTCGTGCAGGGGCGATGTCAACGTGTAGATGGCAATACTATCCTTTTTCATGATGAGTCGTTCAAAAAAATATCTTCCAGTCGGCAAAGATAACAAAAATAATCGTATCTTTGCATTTTTGAAACAGAAACTTGTTGCATCATGAAGGAATTTCTCTCGCGTACGGAACTATTATTAGGCACCGAAGCTATCGACCGACTGCAGAGGGCTCGCGTCATCGTATTCGGCGTGGGCGGCGTGGGCGGCTATGCCACTGAAGTACTGGCACGTAGCGGCGTCGGCACCATTGCACTGGTCGATCCCGACAGCGTGGCACCGTCGAACCTGAACCGCCAACTCATCGCCCTCCACTCCACCATAGGCCGACTGAAGGTCGATGTCATGGCCGAACGCATCGCCGACATCAACCCCGACTGCCGTGTGCTGAAGTTCCCGCTGTTCTACCTTCCCGAAAATGCCGACGAGATACCCCTGGCCGAATTCGACTATGTCGTCGACTGCATTGACACCGTGAAGGCAAAGCTAGACATCATACGCCGCTGCCATCAGCTGGCCCTGCCCGTCATCTCCAGCATGGGCGCAGCCAACAAGCTCGACCCGACAGCCTTCCGCGTGAGCGACATCGCAAAAACCAACATGGACCCGTTGGCGCGCGTCTTGCGCAAGAAGCTGCGCAAGGAAGGCATCGAACACTTCAAGGTCGTCTATAGTGAAGAACAGCCGCTGAAGCCCGTCATCACCGACGAGGAAATGCAACGCGAGGCCGATGCACTGGCTGCCAATGGCCGACGCTCACTGCCTGCCTCCTGTGCCTTCGTTCCTGCCGCTGCCGGATTGGTCATCGGAGGCGAAGTGATCAAGGACCTTGCGAAAGGGAGCGAATGAGAACTTACTATAGCCATGAAAAACGACGGCACCTGTGCTCACGCATGGGTGCCGTCTGCTGTTTATCGCGATAACTCGATTCTATTGTCTAACAAACTAAATCTCTTTTTTGTTCCTGAGGATGTCGCACTGCGCAGCCTATAATTCTACTCCATCTTCTCCACGACGAAATCGCAAGCCGAGAACCACTGACCAAGCCACGTCTGGCCCGTAAACTGCGAGTCACTGGTCAGGCCATAGCTGAGTGCTGTATTGGGTTTCGTGATGACGATGGGCTCAAACACAAGGCGACTCCAACCGTAACCCTCGCCATCGTTGGCGGCAACGATTTCCTTAATGTCGTGAGGTGCCTCCCACTGCCCGTGCTCATCGGGCTGCGTCGTCACGCGGATACGGTCGATGCTGTCGGCAGCAGCTTGCCAGATGCCACCTTTCGTGTTGCCCTTGGCGGGAATCTCCTGCAACGTCTTCTGTCCATTGACAAGCGTATAGACGAAGGCTCCACGCCCGTTGGCACGTGCTGCACACGTCAGCCGATAGCGACCAGGCATCAGCGTATCGGTACGCTCGGCACGATAGCGCTGGCGATGCAGTTCGTCATAGCAGTCCAAATAGCGGTTGTTACTATACTCATCGACGTAGTATTCGCCTTTCGCCGTGAAGCGGTCGTTGCAACCCTCTCCGTTCAGGATGCGCCAGCCATGGTTGTTCAGGAAGTCAAGTTCGTAGAGCCGCATCCTCACGCCATCCTCCGTCTCCACCATTTCATTAAGATTCAGCGCATCGGCACGCTCGTAGTGGCGGCTTACCTCGTCGAGGAAGGCTCCTGTGGAAATGGCCGTTGCCAGTGCAACAATCCACACGAGCAGCAACAGCAGCCGCTGCCATACCTTCAGCGGATGGACGAGGTGCTGCACGATGGCATAGGCGGGAATGAGCAGGGCTGCCAGCAAAGCCACAAGAAACGTCACGAACATATTCATGTTGCCCTCACGGATGGGCGTCATGTCCCAGTCAAAATACTGCGTGACCGTTTCGGGCGAGTGAATGGCAAACAATGCCCAGAGCAGTGCGAACACGCCTCCGGTAAACAATGCCAATGCCAGGAGCACCATCAGGAACTTAAAAATGGAAACGAAGAACTTCAATATGCCGTTGAACACCGATTTCACACCGCTGCTCTGCTTTACCTTGTCAACCTTTTCCGAGACATTCTGCACCACCTCCTCTGCCAGGTTCTGCATGTTCACAGGCTTGCCCTGCATCTTCAGCTGTTGCTCGGGTGTCTCGGCCTCAGGCATAATAAGCGCCAGTATGAGATAGATGAAGGCAAAGCCAAGGCAAACGTTGAAGTTGACGAGCATCAGCCATTGGTGACCGCCAAACACAGAGCCAAGCATTGAGAAAAGCACGATGGCAGCCACGACGCCCAGTCGCAACAAGGTCACATCGACCTCGAACGTCGAGGCAAGTCCCGACACCACGCCAGCCAGCATCTTGTCCTTCGGATTCCGATAGAAGCGGCGCTCTCGGAACAACTCCTTCAGTTGGTCGAAGAAGTCGCCCAGCTGACTCTTTGCCTGCTTGCCACCTTCTGGCTCAGCATTCTCCTTCTCCGAATTCTGCTCGGCACTCCCATCTTCCATCCCTTCTTGTGAAAGGTCAAGGGTGAGGCTCTCTCGGGAGGGACTTTCCCCATCCATCTCTTCCGGTTGTCCCACGCGCGTGATCACCTGTTTCACGTGCTCAATGTTGATGGCCTCATGGCCCTGCGACTTCAGCTCTTCGAGCAATTCGGCAATACGTTCCTCCAGATCGTCGGCAATCTCATTGCCACCTTCCTGCCGTTCGAAATACGAGCGTAACGTCTCAATGTAGTTATGCAACAGCTCGTAGGCATCCTCGTCGATGTTGAAGAGCCGTCCGCACAGATTGATTGTAATATTCTTTTTCATAATTAAATGGACACCCACCTGGGGCTATTCAGTATTATCTAAATGATCATAAAATAATGTATAAGAAGTTAGATTATTCACACCCCTTCTTTTTTCAACACCTCTACCGTGTTCTCAATCTCACTCCACGCTGCATCGAGTCCTGAAAGGAACACCTCGCCGTCGGGCGTCAGTGCGTAGTACTTTCGTGGAGGGCCCTGCGTACTCTCCTGCCACTCATAGCTGAGCAGCCCATCTTTCTTCAGTCGTGACAGCAACGGATAGAGCGTTCCCTCCACCACCAGCAGGTCAGCCTCCTTCAGTTGCTGGATGATGTCCGACGCATACGATGCCCGTCGCCTCAGCAGAAGTAGGACGCAATACTCCAGCATCCCTTTCCGCATCTGTGATTTTGCATTGTCGATGTTTACCATGTTTCTGTAATCTTATTTTATTTGTTGGCGTCTGAGCAGGGCTGATGCCCTACCCTCTCTTTTCATGCCGCAAAGATAGGCAAAATAATAGTACCTTGCAATACATAGTACCTTTCATTTTCCAAATATTTATTTTTTTTAACTATCAGACACCGCCTTTCCGATTACAAAACAATGATTTGAGGGGACGAAACAATACCATTAGAACCATTAAACCTATGCTTTACGCTGGCAAAAGATGCCGCTTGCATCGTCTAGAGTACGTCGTGAATGAAGACAAATCAATGTAAAATTTGGTATTAAGATGGAATTTGTGTATATTTGCAGGGTAAATAGCATCACAAGCATCAAGAACAAAAACCAGAAAACAAGAGATATGGATACAACAATATTTGCGAAAATCATTGCTGAGGCGCTGCAACTGCGCGAAGGGGCCGTGGCCAACACGATGACGCTGCTCGACGAAGGGGCGACGATACCCTTTATAGCCCGCTACCGCAAGGAGCGAACGGGCGGACTCGACGAGGTGAAAATTGGGCAGATCAGCGACCAGTACGACCGGCTGAAGGAGTTGGCCAAACGAAAGGAGACCATCATAAAGACCATCGGCGAACAGGGGAAGCTGACGCCGGAGCTGCAGAAGCAGATTGAGACGACGTGGAACGCGACGGAGTTGGAGGATTTGTACCTGCCATACAAGCCTCGCCGACGCACACGAGCACAGGTGGCGCGTGAACAGGGACTGGAACCGCTGGCACAAATCATCATGCTGCAGCGAGAGCGTAACATCGAGGCCGTGGCACGGAGGTTCGTGAACGACGACATGATAGAAACACCCGAAGATGCCATTGCAGGTGCACAGGACATCATCGCCGAGACCATCAGCGAGGATGCTCAAGCACGTCAGCGGCTACGTACGACATTCATGCGCGAGGCAGTCATCACGTCGAAGGTGGTAAAAGCGAAGCGCGACGACGAGGGGGCAGCGAAATTCCGCGACTACTTCGACTTCACGGAACCGCTGCGACGCTGCTCGGGCAACCGCCTCTTGGCGATGCGCCGTGGCGAGAGCGAAGGATTCCTGCGCGTGAAGCTGAGTGTAGACGACGATAGGGCCATGGAACGGCTGCGCCGACAGTTCGTGCGGGGCTACGGTCCTTGCAGCGACCTGGTGAGCGAGGCTGCCGACGATGCGTATAAGCGTCTGCTGGAACCACAGATAGAGACAGAGACGGCTGCCGCCGTCAAGGTGAAGGCCGACGAGGAGGCCATCGGCGTGTTTGCCGAGAACCTGCGCCAGCTGCTGCTGGATGCACCGCTCGGTCAGAAGCGCGTAATGGGTGTGGATCCTGGCATCCGTACGGGTTGCAAGGTGGTGTGCCTCGACGCACAAGGCAATCTGTTGCACCACGAGGTAGTGTATCCTTTCCCACCCCGTGGCACACGTCTGCAAGCAATGCTGCAATTCCGTGACATCGCCGAGAAATACCACGCCGAGGCCATCGCAGTGGGTAACGGCACGGCAAGCCGTGAGACGGCTGAGATACTGCGCGAGGCCGATGCGGCAACGGTCTATGTGGTCAGCGAAGACGGTGCCTCGATCTATTCGGCTTCGAAGATTGCCCGCGACGAGTTTCCCAACGAGGACGTCACCGTACGCGGTGCCGTGTCGATTGGTCGCCGTCTGATGGACCCGCTGGCCGAGTTGGTGAAGATAGACCCGAAGAGCATCGGCGTGGGACAATATCAGCACGACGTGGACCAAGGAAAACTGAAGAAGAGCCTCGACCAGACCGTGGAGAGTTGCGTGAATCTGGTGGGCGTGAACCTGAACACTGCGTCGCAGCATCTGCTGACCTACGTCAGCGGACTGGGACCAACGCTGGCACAAAACATCGTGGACTACCGTCGCGACAACGGGGCTTTCACGTCGAGAGCGCAGCTGAAGAAGGTGGCGCGACTAGGTCCATCGGCCTACGAGCAGTGTGCGGGATTCCTGCGCATACCCGATGCCAAGAACCCTCTAGACAACACGGCCGTGCACCCCGAGCGCTATGCCCTGGTGGAACAGATGGCTAAGGACGCCGGCTGCACCGTCGGCGAGCTGATCAAGGACAAGGAGCGCCAAAAAGGTATCGACTTGCAACGCTATGTCACCACGGAGGTGGGCATGCCGACGCTCACCGACATCATGCGTGAGTTGGAGAAGCCTGGCCGCGACCCGCGTGGACAGGCGGAGACTTTCGAGTTCGACGACAATGTGCACGAGCTGGAAGACCTGAAGGTGGGTATGGTTCTGCCTGGCATCGTGACGAACATCACGAAGTTCGGTTGCTTCGTCGACATCGGTGTGCACCAGGATGGCCTTGTACACATTTCGCAACTGGCCAACCGCTATGTGAGCGATCCGAACGAAGTGGTGAAACTGCATCAACACGTGGAGGTGCGCGTCACGGAAGTGGATTTGCAGCGCCGCCGCATCTCGCTTAGCATGAGAAAAGGGTAAAAAAGTAAAAAGTAAAAAGGCAATGATATAAAAGATGCCCCACCGACTTCTCCGAAGTCATTCTATGGTCTACAGGTCATCTTCTATATCATTGCTTTTTTATTTCATTTTAATTGCTGGTCTTGGGGGTCACACTGCGGGAGGTGCCGCCAGTGAGTGCTCCGCCTGTGGTGTAGGAGCCATCCCAAAGGGTGGTGGAAGGCTTGCTGACGGCTGTGCTGCCATAGACAACGGTGGCCGATGAACCACTCTTCAGTTCAGGACTGCTCATGAGTACCGTTGCGCTGCCGACGGTAGCCGGAATACGATAGGAGCACACGACGGTGCCACTGCTGTCCTTCAGGCTGAGGTAAGTGCCACCGTTCAGGCTGATGGACGACAGCGATACATAGGGCTGCGTGGCCCTCGTAGGCAGTCCACCGCCGCCACCACCGCCACCTTGCGAGCCGCCCGTGCCGATGACGGTGCCGCCATTGATGATAAAGGCAGCGTTGTCGCAGTCGAAACCTTCCTCGGGGCTGCTGGCACCAGAGGCAATGACCACGCCTGCGTTGACAACGATGCCCGTGGTCCTGTCGTTGGAATCGATGGCGTCGTTGTTGGAGGCATGTGCCCAGACATTGCCATCGTTGAAGGTAATGGTGGATGCGGCATTGATGGCGTCGTCATAGGCACTGCTCTCAAGTGTGCCGCCATGGAAGGTAATCGTGGACTTGCTCTCCAGTCCCTCGGCACCATTGGAGGACGTGCTCAAGGCGATAGTTCCGCCATAGACATCAATGGGCCCCATGCACTTCACAGCCTTGCAACTGCCGATGAAGCCTGCGTCCATAGGACCGCCGCCCCAGCCGCCACCGGACGACTCCGTGGCCAGATAGGTACCTGTGGTAGATACGGTGAGCTCGGGGCCCTGCCCTACTGCACCGGTATCGCCAATGACGAGGTGAGCGCCCGCAGCACCGCTGACGCTGCTGCTGCCGACCTTAATGCCCTTGCCGCCACGTGCAGAACTTTTGATGGTGATGGTGCCTCCTTGCAACGTCATGTTGCCATCGCTCTTCAGTCCACGGCAACCCACGCCCTCGGTACTGCCATTGCCGGTGTAAGTGGCTCCATCGCCAGTAAGCCTGATGTCGTAGGTACCGTCGGCAATGGTCAGCTGTCCATCGGTGGAAATGCCACGCGAAGCACTTCCTGTTCCCTTCAGGGTTAACCGGCCGCCGCGTCCGAAATAGTTGTTGCACTTAACGGCCGTAGCGTAGGCAGGATCGGTGCCAACGATCATGTAGGAGCCTGCCGACGTGACGTCGATGTCGCCACCACTGACGACGACGTCGCCATCGGCTTTGATGGCCTTGCTCATGGTGCCGCTATGGACAAGCGTCAGCGTACCACCGGAGATGTTGACGTCGGCATCGGTCTTCAGGCAGAATGCCTTGTAGGTTTCGCCTTCGCTGGCTGCCGAAGAGGCATTGGCATAGGTGTTGGTGACATCGCTGATGCTATAGGTTCGCGTGGAGCCCGACGTTGAATAGCTGTTGGCAATGCTGTAGAAAGCATCGCTGCCCGTCAGGTTCACATTGATGTCGGATGTGCGGATGGCATAGGAGGTCATGCTACCCCACCCCGACGTGTAGTTGTCGCTCTTGAAGTAATAGGTGCCTGTGGTGGCGGCACCAAAATCATAATAGTAGAAGGTTTTCGTGGTGCCGTTGACCGTGAAACTCTTTTGGTTGGTCAGCGCGGCGACAAGGTTGTTCGTGCTATCGTAAAGGTAGACATTTGTCCAGGCCGACTGCTGTTGCCCACCAGGATAGCCGCCACCGCTGGTTGTAGGTACTGCCACATAGAGGCGATAGCTCTTGGCAGTGGTCGAACCGCTCGAGGAGAGGTCGAGCACGCCACCTTCGCCATTGGCATGAATGTCGAGCGTACCGCCTTCGATGCTGATGCCACTGTCAGCACTCAGGCCTCGGCCACCATCGGCCGTGTTGTTCACGATGATGGTGCCACCCGTCACGGAAATGGTGCTATCGGCTTTCAGGGCTGTCGTGTAGCTAGGGTCGGCAACGGTGCCGCCATCGGTAGCCACTGTGTTCACCATGTAGCCACCGCTCTGCGTCAGTGTGAGCGTTCCGTCGCTGACGACGATGTGACTGTTCGACTTCAACGCCTTCACGTCGTCGCCTGTGCTGTTGACGCTGATTTCGCCCCCGGCGATAGTCATCAGCGAGTCGCATTTCAAGCCTGCAACGTCGTTGCCAACAAGCGTGATACCGATGCTGCCGCCCTTCACAATGAGCTGGCCATCGCCTTCGCTGCCGTCGAGCTTGGCTTCGGCCTGGATGCCGTCGCCAGTGACGCCCTCGATGATCACGTTGCCGCCTTTCTGCTCATAGTATTGTCCGGCATGGATGCCATCGCTCAGGGCACCCGTGATGTGGATGGTGCCCGTGGTCTTCTTCAGTTCAATATATTCCTTCGCGCTGATGGCGTGCTTCACGTTTCCTTGTACGGAAAGCGAGCCGCCGCCACTCACCTCGAGATGGCCCTTGCAATAGAGAGCAGCCTTCTGCGAACCAGTTCCATCGACGAGCGTGTTGGCTGTGCCTTCAGCCAACTGCAGGCTGACGCGCTTGCCGTCCTCAATGTCGATGGCGGCTCCTTGCTGATTGGTCAGCGTAAGGCCCTGCAGAACGATGGACGTCTTGTAGGAGCCCTCATAGACGAACGAGCCATTGGAACAAGTGCCGCTCAGCGCCGTGACGTACTCATCGGTGGTGTTCGTATTGACGACTCGCACTGCCGTACCCTCGACAGTGACGGTCACATCGGTGGCCCATGCCTGCGGCATTCGATAGGTAGCCCCGTCGGCAGTGTAGTTGATAAACAACGTATCGACATCGTCGGTGACGATTTCAGTGGTGGAGTCCTTTCCCAAGATGATGTTCACGAGCGCCGTGACATCGGCAATGGTCACCGTGCCGTCGCCATTGACGTCGGCAGCCTGAAAGTCTACACTCCCTTGGGCTGGTGAGTCGGTTTGTCCAAGTATGACATTCACCAGGGCCGTCACATCGGCAATGGTTACCGAACCATCGTCGTTGACATCGCCGACAAAACGCGGAAATGCCGCAAATGACACGAGGAACAACACGAAAAGAAGGAATAAACGCTTCATAAACAAACTACTTTTATTATGTCTTGATGATATTTTTGGATGTACAAAAGTAGGGTTTTATACACCAACGGGAAAAAATAATCAACCAATCGCAGCTTTTCAAAAGCGAGTAGGCAGACACGAAAAAAGGAGTTGCGCCCAAAACTGGATGCAACTCCTTCAAAGATTTCTTCCGAAGTATGTAGTGATTTACTTCACCTTCTCGACGATAGCCTTGAAAGCCTCGGGATTGTTCATAGCGAGGTCGGCAAGCACCTTGCGGTTGATCTGGATACCAGCCTTAGAAAGCTTACCCATGAGAACGCTGTAGCTGATGCCTTCCTGACGAGCGGCAGCGTTGATACGCTGAATCCACAGAGCACGGAAAGTGCGCTTCTTGTTACGACGATCGCGATATGCATAGGTGAGACCTTTCTCCCAGGTGTTCTTAGCAACGGTCCAAACGTTCTTGCGAGCTCCAAAATAACCCTTAGTGAGCTTCAGAATGCGAGTTCTGCGTGCCTTAGAGGCAACATGATTTACTGATCTTGGCATAGTTCTTTTCTTCTTTTAACGTTCAACAAAAGGGTTCATGATTAACGGAGGCAGAGCAGGTCGCGAACCTGCTTCATGTTCGACTTGTCGACGATGGCCTGGTGAACCAGGTTTCTCTTCTGCTTCTTGGTCTTCTTAGTCAGAATGTGACTGTGATAAGCGTGATGACGCTTGATTTTTCCTGTACCGGTGAAGCTGAAACGCTTCTTGGCTCCGGAGTTTGTCTTTACTTTTGGCATTGTTTTTTGTATTTAATTGTTATTGATAGCGGCGGCAACGCATATACCGGGCGTTACGCACCTTGTTTATTTACGAGTGATGGATTGACGATAGACGAGTTGACAATTTTGCAACCACGAAGGTAATCATATTTATCAATTGTCAATTATCAACTGTCAATTGTCATTTGTCAATTGTTTCAGCAAATCCTCACCACCCTTGGCATTAGCCAGCAGACCGTTAGCGGTTGCACTGGCCTCAGCCTCCTGCTCCTGTGCTGCCTTGGCTTCAGCTTCGCGGCGCTCGTTGTCGCGCTTCTGCTGACTCTTCTTAGCCACACCAGCTTTCTTGGGTGCGAGGAAGAGGAACATCTTCTTGCCTTCCAAGCGGGGCAGTTGCTCCACCTTGGCATATTCCTCCAGGTCGTTGGCAAAACGTAACAACAGCACCTCGCCCTGCTCCTTGAAAAGGATGCTACGGCCGCGGAAGAACACATAGGCACGCACCTTGTTGCCCTCTTCGAGGAACTCCTTGGCATGCTTCAGCTTGAAGTTATAGTCGTGGTCATCGGTCTGGGGTCCGAAGCGAATCTCCTTCACCTCCACCTTCACCTGCTTGGCCTTCATCTCCTTCTGGTGCTTCTTCTGCTGATAGAGGAACTTACTGTAGTCAATGAGGCGACAAACTGGCGGCTGTGCATTGGGCGAGATCTCTACAAGGTCGACGCCTTCCTGGCGTGCCATGTCAAGAGCCTGTCGTGTAGGCATGACGGTGCTGCCGCCCTCACCTACGATGCGCACTTCCCGAACGCGAATTTGCTCATTCACGCGGTACTGATTCTTCATTTTGTCGTTCTTCATTAACCTTTTTTAATTGTACAATTTTGCTAAACGGCTGCAAAGGTACGAAAAAGTTAGGAGTTTATGATGAGATGTCGCGAGTTATTTTCCATTTGTTAACATTTTTTATTATAACTCGCAGCACCAAATCACAAACTCCCTGCCCTGAGGTCATAAACACCTCACTCCCAAGCCATAAGACTTAGAAGCTTTCCTTGAAGAAGGCTTCCATTTTGTCATAGGGAATGACACCTGCAACATCATCGTAGAGGTCGACGTGCGAGGCTCCGGGGATAATGAGCAGTTCCTTGTTGCCCATCTTGGCACTCTGGCCTTCCACATGCTTGCCGGTCATGCGCTCAAAGGCGTACTCCGAGAAGTAGCGCGAGTGAGCCTTCTCGCCATGGATGAGCAGCACTGGGGCCTCTATCTCGTGGGCCCAGCAGAGCAAAGGCTGGTTCATGAACGACTGGCAACCCACTACGTTCCAGCCATCGTTGCTGTTGCCGGAACGCTTGTGGTAGCCGCGGTCGGTCTTATAGTAGGCATGATAGTCCTTCACGAACCAAGGAGCATCGTCGGGCAGAGGGTCTATGACACCACCGGCACGCTGATACTCGCCCGAACGATAGTCGGCCGTGCGCTGAGCAGCCAAGGCGCGACGCTTTTGCATGCGCTGTTCGGGCGTATCCTCGCTCTTGAAGTAGCCTTCAACGTTCACCTTCGACATATCGTACATGGTTGAAGCGACAGTGGCCTTGATACGTGGATCCAAAGCTGCTGCGTTCACGGCCATTCCGCCGAAACCGCAAATGCCGATGATGCCAATACGCTCAGGGGCGACATTCTCCTGTACTGACAGGAAATCAACGGCAGCGAGGAAGTCTTCGGTGTTGATGTCGGGCGATGCCATTCTGCGGGGCTCACCGCCACTCTCGCCTGTGAACGAGGGGTCGAAAGCTATGGTCAGGAAACCACGCTCAGCCATGTGCTGGGCATAAAGGCCGCTTGACTGCTCCTTCACGGCTCCAAACGGGCCGCTGACAGCGATGGCAGCCAACTTGCCTTCGGCATTCTTCGGTGTATACATGTCGGCTGCCAGTGTGATGCCGTAACGGTTGTGGAAGGTCACTTTCTTGTGGCTGACCTTTTCGCTCAGTGGGAACGTCTTGTCCCACTCTTGTGTTAACTCTAATGTATTCATATCGTTATCGTTTGATTGTTTTTGATTTCCTTTGTCGGTGCATGCCGTGAGCGCAGCGGCTGCAAGCACGGCTGTGATGATTGCTTTTCTCATGTGGTTGAACTCCTTTTATTATTTCAAATACTTTTTCCCTTCTTGAATGTAAACACCTTTGCGAGGGCTTTCAGTGCGGATGCCGTCGACACTCACGACGCGAGGGTCGCACGATTCTTTGGCCGAAACCATTGCGATGGCCGATGGCTCGCCAAGAGAGAGCGTCACACTGACATTGCCCTGACCTGCTTTCAGGAACGACTTCAATTCGGCAATAGACTCGTACTGTATGCGCCCCAGCCTAGTGTAGCTCCACGAGTTGGATCCATAGAACAACACGATTTGCGAGCCACTGTACAGGATGACGTCGCCTGCCTGCGTGGTAATTTGCTCGTTGCTGGTGGGCAGCGAGTGCCCCAGCTCGCCAACCTTCTCAAAGCCGCCGTAGTCGCGGGCCGTATAGGTAATGGATGCCTGCTGCAGAAGTTCGAGTAGTTCGCGCGTTGCACTGTTGTCCTCAAGCTGGACCGTCATGGTCTTTCCTTCAATTGTGATATACATTGTCTTTTTCTCCATGAATTGTGGTGTATCTGCTTTCACTTCATGATCAGAGGTACAGCAGGCAAAAGACATTGCTGCTGCGAAGATGAAGTGTTTGACGAGTTTGGCTGTTCCTTTCATTATGATTCATTTGATGATTTCGGTTGCAAAGATACGCACTTTATCTAAAAAAGGTAGCACACAAAACGCCTGAATATCTACCAATTTTGCAGAATTTACGACATTAGATGGCAATTCCTTACCATTTTAGCTGTCGTTTAAGGAAAAATGGTTATCTTTGTGGCCATGATGAAGAAAATCCTTAAAGTCGACCATCCCAACGTTTATGCCGAACACGTCGGTGCACCAGCATTGCATCCCTTGCTCAGCGTGATTAGTTTCGACGAAGTGTCGCCTGTTCGCAACAGCCTGAACAATTATGGTGTCTACGGGTTGTTTATCCAACGCGAATTTCCAAAGAACCTCTCGTATGGCACTCGTCCGTTGCAGGTGAGCGATGCCTCCATTGTCGCCGTAGCACCGGGACAGCTGGGCGGTGGCGAGGACGATGGTCAACCACTGATGCTCAGCGGCTGGGCAGTGCTGTGGTCGCCTGAACTGATGCACAACACCGACCTCGAACCACTCATGCAACAGTACCACTTTTTCTCCTATTTCGCCACGGAGTCGCTGCGCATGCTACCTGCTGAATGGCAAACCATCTCACTACTCATCAGTCAACTGCGGCATGAACTCCAGGCCAACAACGATTCGCCTGCCCTGCGTCGCGTCCTGCTGGCCTACCTGCGACTGATCCTCGAGTATTGCAACAGGATCTACCTACGGCAGCTTCCTGACGAAGACAAGGACACTGCCGACGTCCTGAAGCAGTTTCATGCCCTGCTCGACCAATATTTCCGCGAGGGCCGACAACTGCACGAAGGTCTGCCAACGGTGGCCTTCTGTGCATCGGAGCTAGCCTACTCGCCCCACTATTTTGGCGACCTCGTCCGAAAGGCGACGGGCAGTACGGCCATCAACCATATCCATTCGTACGTCATCAACCAAGCCAAGAACCTGCTGATGAACGGCCACAACATCAGTGAGACAGCCCGTCAGCTGGGGTTCGACTATCCGCACCACTTCACTCGCCTGTTCAAGAATTACGTCGGCATCACCCCAAGCGAATACCGAGGCAACGGCTTCAGGGCAAAATAAAAACGTCAACGACTGTAGAGACTCGGTTGGCAGCAGACAGACCGCTTAAGGTTTATCGGAAAGAAATTAGAATAATCTTTTCAATAAAACATATTTTCTGAACGAAATGATGATAATTATTCTTATTTCTTTCCGATAAAAAGCATTGTTTTACTTTAATACTATCACTTCTGTTCCAACTGGTTGTACCACTCGTCATTAACGGGCTCCAGCCATTCGTTACTGGCACCCTCCTCCACTCGTGTGTGGAAGGTCAGATGCTGCATCCACGAATCACGGGCGGCGCCATGCCAGTGCTTAGCCTCTGCAGGAATGGCGACGACCTTTCCTGGCGTCAGTTCAACAGGCTCCTTACCCCACTCCTGGTACCAGCCTCGTCCAGCCACACAGATGAGCACCTGCACCTGCTTGTGGTGGATATGCCAGTTATTGCGGCAACCAGGTTCAAAAGTCACGTTGACGGGACCGCCATTTTCAGCATCCAGCGGAGCCAGATAGCTGTTGCCGATGAAGTATTGGGCATAGCCGGTGTTGGGCTCGCCCTTTGGCCAAACGCTAAAGTCGACGGTATTCACGGCCTTCGACGGCTCACCAAACACGGCAGCCACAGCCTGCTCGCAGCGAACGGCCTCAGCTTCGCCGACACGCTGGCGCAACACCGTCGGAATTTCGTGCAACTGCTCGTCCTTGACGCCCATGTTACGGGCACCACTGACGTGTGCCCTGAGCTGCGGTTCACATCCTGGCAAAGCTGAGATGGCACTCACGGTGACGATTTCGCGTTCGGCAAACGTCAGGTTGTTACGTGCAAAGATGTCGCCAAACAGGTGGGCTTTCAGGTAATAGTCGGTCTGTGGCGCAAACGTGTAGTTAAAGGGCTGGCCTGAAAGGCGCGTCTGTACCTCGGTACCCTGCCGCAAGGCATCGTAATCCTTAGGCAGTGCATCGGCCTCGTGGCCTGCTTCGGTCGCCAGTCCCTGTGCCTCGCGGTCCTTCAACACCTGTTGCAGCGCACCCAGCGCGTTCAGCGAGCGCGGAAATCCCGTGTAGGCATAGAGCTGCGAAAGAGCCTCTTTCGCCTCGCTCACGGTCAGTCCGCCGTCAAAACCTTCGTTCAGGGCCTTCTTCAGCCCCACCATGTCACCTTTGGCCTCGTTGGCTGCTATCGCCACGAGTGCCTGTTCTTTCACCGTTAGTTTCATATTCTCTTGTGCTAAAAGGTTGCCCGCACAGCAAAGCACGGCTGCAACCAAGAATGTCTTTATTGTTTTCATCGCTGCAAAGTTACACATTATTTTATTGATACGATGAACAATTATTACGGAAAAAATTACCAAAATCACTGATTTCGCAACATAAAGCACCATCATTCAAATTTCATAACATTGTAATACGAATCTTTCTTTATTGTAGGAAATAATTACTTTCCGACTCCACTGCCTTTGAGGGACTAAAACAATCCTTTTGCGGGTCTATATCAATGCTTCAAAAGGCTAAAAGCATTGCTTCCCGTAAATTATACTATAGTGAAGCGATTGCGTTACTAAATAAAAGTGATTGCTAACGCAAGACATCGACTATTCTAAAGCATTCGGGACACCAGCCACACACAAGTGCTAGTGTCCCGAAAACGATTCAATCTTTATTTCTTTTTCCAAACAAGGCTTTCGTTTTCCGACGTGGTCATTGTCTTTCCTTGAATGTTGACGATGGCACTCCATGGACCTTCGTCCCAAGAACGTCGCTCACTTTCCCACCATATTGAGAGGATGTTGTCCACTAACTTGTATGTGCCCATATCGTACCACGAGATGGTTTTCTTATCCGCCTCGTACTCTTTGTATCCACAGGAACCATCTGAATTGAATATCCATTCGATATAGTCACCGTCGTCAGTAGCATACCAGGTGCCAACGATGGCACTGTTCACATTTCCACCGTCCTCATCGTCGTCCGATGAGCACGCAGCCATCAGGCTGCACACGACGACCATCAGTACGGCCATCCCAATTGTTCTTGCTGTTTTCATTATTCTTTGAGTATTTCAGTGTTTATCTTTTCTATCAATGTATTGATTCTTATATCAAATGCGCAATATACTTTCGTATCTTTCATGCTTTTGGGAACTACACGCGGTACTCGTTCAATATTCTCTTTTGATAAAGCCTCTCTTGATCCAGCTTTTCACTCATCCCTTTTGAGAGTTCTTCCATGACACCAACTATTAAAAGTCGTGCAAATGCCAACAATTGTCAATACCGCTTCTGAGGCATTTATCTCTAAACAGTGAATTCTGTTATTGCAACAAAACTCAATGCGACCAACGACAATATTAAGCTATACTCTTTCTGCATAGTTAGACCTTTTATTTCACTAACACTTTCTTCGTTGTTCCATCACTCATCTTTATAATGTTGATGCCACGCCGAGGAGAACTTAATCTACTACCATCAACAGTATAGCGTGATTTTTCAATCACTTCTCCATCGGTTTTTGCTGTTTCAATTCCGGTAGGCAATCCCTCTTCTATCCATATAAAATTTTTCCAACCTTCTGTGGATTTGTATTTGCTTTTCGTGCCCTTTGGGACATAGAGGGTTGCATTATAAAAGGTATTAGAAGAAAAAGTATCATCAGAGATTTTAAAGGGGTTGGCAATCTTCGATATTACTGTTTCCATTACACTACAATTGAATGCACTTTCACCAATGGAAGTAACACTGCTCGGAATTGTCACTGAAATTAGTGAACATCCAGAAAAAGCGTCAAATCCAATACTCTTCACCCCACTACCAAGTGATATAGAAGTTATGGGGCAGCGTTCAAAAGCATGATTGCCGATGGACTTGACTGTTGGTGGAATTGCAACAGAAATAAGGCTCTCGCAGTCGTAAAAAAGCCATGAACTTATCTCGGTTACTGTTGAGGGAATTACCAAATTCCGTATTTCCGTATTCTCATCTTTATACAGATGATTGGCTCGCATGAGAGGGTTCGCATCATAGGACACTTTGGTGTAATCAATATACTCAAAGTAAATATTACACCAATTCTTTATATCTTTAACTATAACTTTCTCTAAAAAATAACAGCCTTCGAAGGCAGCAAAGCCAATGGTGTCCACTTTATTACCTATAGATACAGTTGACAACATATTACAGTTAGCGAAACATCGTTTCCCAATCGTTTTTACGCCATTGGGAATCGCAATAGATTTAATACTATCACATCCCCAAAAAGCCTCGGCCCCCATGGAAGTCACCGTGTTTGGAATTTCTAAAGAAGTAAAAGAAGAACAGCCGTAGAAAGCATAATCTTTTATTATGGTTATGTCATTAGGGATTACCAAATCTTTGATTTCGTTTCCATTAAGAAAAAAATGACTAGCGAATTGAAGTGGATTGCCATTATTATACCAGCTGCTCGTTGAACTAGAAAGTCGGTTTGAAAAAGAAATTCTGCACCATGCTGACAAATCGCTTATATAGACCGCTAAGTTCTTACAGCCATAAAATGCATCGTATCCTATGTTCTTTATCGTTGGGGGGATTATAATATCATTAAGGTCAGTGCAATTCCTAAAAGCATTATCGTCAATAGCCGTTACATTTCTTGTTCGATTCATATACTTAACAGACTTAGGAATGTTAACAGTTCCTTTATAAGTAGAAGTTGGTCTGAAAGAAGCTTCTCGTGTTACTGTTAGTTCCTCTCCATTGTCGCTGTAGTTGTAATAGATTGTTATCCCATCCTCATTCTCTACAGCAATATCATATGCTAATACGTTGACATTTGCTATAACCAGAAAAGTAATTAGTACAATAATTGGTTTTTTCATTTTGAGTTTTATTATTTAATTAAACTTCCAGGTTTATCAAAATCGCTTGTTTCAAAAGTTTTATTCATCTCAGGAATTATTATCAGTTTTTTTATACTGCGATTACATTTCTTGAGATTAGGGAAACGATCGTAAATTAAAATGACATGTCCAGTCTCCTCACTTGCCGTGTACTCACCTTTCTCATTGGGTTGAATATCAACATCCAACCCTTGCGTAAGTAATTCTCAGACCCCTAGAGCCATAAAGGCTGCTCGAGTTGGTTACAAAGATACAAAAAAATTTTAGAATAGTGCGAGAAGAAGGAAAAAAATCACAAAAACTTTACATATCATATAGAATAATAACTTACTGAACAAAAAAACGCTCTCCAGTCGCGATGACTGGAGAGCGTAAATGAAGGAACCCACCTCCTGCCCCTCCCTTCGGGAGGGGTTGGGTGTTTGGGTATCTGGGGACTGGGCCCTTAATCGTTGGGCTTCAGGTTTGTAGCCTTGAGCATCTCGGCAACTTCCTCGTTGATGCGCTGGGCGAACTCCTCCATCTTCATGGTCTTCTGCTCGCCACCACCCTGCTTACGCATGGCGACAAGGCCTTCGGCAGCCTCCTGTTCGCCAACCACGAGCATGTAGGGCACACGCTTCAGTTCGTTGTCGCGAATCTTGCGGCCAATCTTCTCGTTGCGGTCGTCGAGTGTTGCACGCACGCCCTGCTCTGCCAAGTAGTCGCAGACGCGGTGGGCATAGTCGTTGTACTTCTCGGAGATAGGCAGGATGGCCACCTGCTCAGGTGTGAGCCAGAGTGGGAAGTGACCTGCAGTGTGCTCGATGAGCACAGCCGTGAAGCGCTCCATGGAGCCGAACGGTGCGCGGTGCACCATGACAGGCGTCTGCTTGGAGTTGTCCTCAGCGGTGTACTCCAAGTGGAAGCGCTGCGGCAGGTTATAGTCAACCTGAATGGTGCCCAGCTGCCAACGGCGGCCGATGGCATCTTTCACCATGAAGTCGAGCTTCGGTCCGTAGAAGGCAGCCTCGCCATATTCAACCTTGGCTTCCAGTCCCTTCTCCTTGCAGGCATCGATGATGGCCTGCTCAGACTCAGCCCAAACCTCGTCGGAGCCGATGTACTTCTCGGTATCCTTCGGATCGCGAAGGGAAATCTGTGCCTCAACATTCTCAAAGTTGAAGATGGAGAACACGGCCTTGATGATGTCCATCACGCGCATGAACTCGCCTTTCACCTGATCGGCACGGCAGAAGATGTGAGCATCGTCCTGCGTGAACGAGCGCACACGAGTGAGTCCGTGCAGCTCGCCTGACTTCTCATAGCGATAGACCGTGCCGAACTCAGCAATGCGCAGCGGCAGGTCCTTGTAGGAACGGGGCTTCCAAGCGAAGATTTCGCAGTGGTGGGGGCAGTTCATCGGCTTCAGCATGTACTCCTCGCCCTCCTCCGGAGTGGTGATGGGGCGGAAGGCATCTTTCGAATAGTGAGCATAGTGGCCACTCGTGACGTAGAGGTTCTTGCCACCGATGTGCGGCGTGATGACCTCCTGATAGCCGAAGTTCTTCTGAATCTTGCGCAGCATGTCCTGCAGGCGCAGGCGCAGGTCGGTGCCCTTCGGCAGCCAGATGGGAAGTCCCTTGCCCACGCGGTCGGAGAACATGAAGAGCTCCATTTCCTTGCCAATCTTGCGATGGTCGCGCTTCTTGGCTTCCTCGAGCATGACGAGATACTCGTCGAGCATCTTCTTCTTCGGGAACGAAACGCCATAGAGGCGCTGCATCTGCTCGCGCTCGGCATCGCCACGCCAGAAGGCACCGGCAACGCTCGTCAGCTTCACGGCCTTGATGAGTCCGGTCGAAACAAGGTGCGGACCACGACAAAGGTCGGTGAAGGCTCCCTGCGTGTATGTAGAGATAGAACCATCTTCAAGGTCCTGCTCAATATGTTCGCACTTGTAGGTCTGACCATCGGCAGCGAACTCCTTCAGCGCATCGGCCTTAGCCACCTCGCGGCGAACCACCGGTTCGTCCTTACGGGCCAGTTCCAACATCTTAGCCTCAATGGTGGGGAAGTCGCTTTCCTTAATCATCTCACCGCCCGGCAGCAGCACGTCGTAGAAGAATCCATTATCGACGGCCGGTCCGAAACCAAACTGAATGCCAGGATAGAGCTCCTTCAGTGCCTCAGCCAGCAGGTGGGCAGAGGTATGCCAGAAGGTGCGCTTACCCTCGTCGTCGTCGAACTTGTAGAGTGCGATGGTGGCGTCAGCCTGAATAGGACGGTTGAGTTCTACTGTCTCACCATTTACGGCGCAAGATACAACGTTGCGTGCGAGAGCCGGTGAGATGCTCTCGGCGATTTGATAGCCAGTTACGCCCTGCTCATACGAGCGAACAGATCCGTCTGGAAATGTGATTTTTACCATATACAAAATAGTTATTTAAGTTTAATCGGGTGCAAAGGTACGAATAAGTGAGCGAAATGAAAAGGAAAACACGAAGTTTTTTTCATTTCATTTCCGAACGAGAGAACTTTCGGCGAAGCCAAAGGTAGTGCAAATCGAGGGAAATGCAAAATAAAATCGAATTTATTTTCATTTCCAAGATGCAGCCTACCTAAGACCAAAGGTCAAAGTTCTTTCTCCACTGCGTTATGAAAGGCCACTGACGATACGGAATCTTTTTGCCCACAGATTGCACAGATTTCACAGATTACGTTGATTTCACAGATTGGAATTGCTGTCCTTTAGAGGGGGGATAAACAGTGCTTTAGAGTTGTAAAGCACCGCCTTTTTTGCGTGTAGGGGCAGACCCCCGTGTCTGCCCGTGTTTTCAGTGGTCGTGGCTCCCAGTTGTAGGGGGAGACTCCCGTGTCTGCCCGTTGTTCGGTGGTTCCTGTCTTGCTTGGGTGGTTCCTGTCTTGCTTGGGGATGGCGGGCAGACACGGGGGTCTGCCCCTACGCGTAGTGCGTGTCCCAAAGGGCTGAGCGGAGAAGGAAAGGGTAATCTCGCACCTCCGTACCCTCGTACCCCCGTACCCCCGAGAAATGCTATTCAAAGCACCCTCCCTTTGGGAGGGAAGGGGTGGGTTACTCCCCTTCCTCCTTGTCCACGTTGTACTCGTTGTCCTCACGGGCCTTTGCGGCGAGTGCGAGTTCCTTCTTGGTGAACTCTCCGGTGGCACGGGCGCGGAGTCGGTAGCCGACGATGTTCTTCGAGGCCATGAACTCCTTGGCGGAGTTGGC
>CACYJV010000002.1 GCA_902774815.1 uncultured Prevotellaceae bacterium
AAACAAGAAAACAGCCATGAGCCAAAGAAAACAACTCATGACTGCTATTAGAGAAATATAAAAAGAGGATGTGCCTATTTTGACACACCCTCTTTTTATTGTTTATTGCCGTAATTCCTTTACCGTTATGAATAGGTATGCACGCTGCTGCCAATGGCACTCGGCAGATAGTTAATGCCCCACCAGCACATCTGCAGGAGCACGAAACTGACTATCAGCATGCAGAGGGCTACTTTAGGATTCTGATAGCTGCCTTGGCGTTCGGCCGACGACTCGTCAGCGCGACGAACAGGCAACTGACGGTAGTGGATGTAGACGAGATAGCTGAACCAGGTGATGGCTGCCCACGTCTCCTTCGGGTCCCACGACCAGTAGTGTCCCCAGGCTTCCTTGGCCCATAGTGCTCCGAAAAGCATGCCGAACGTCATGAATGCGAAGCCTGTATATACGAGGTTGTCAAGTGCTTCATACTCCGTGGAGAAGGGCGAGTGGAGAGTCGAGAGCGACTTGCTCTTCACGAGCATGTAAATCGCAACGAGTGTGGCAGCCCCAACCAGGGCATAGGCAAACATATAGACGATGACGTGGGGTGCAAACCACGGGCTCCCTTTTGCGTATCGTAACCATACTGATACACCTTCCAACCCTCAACCTTGACAGGCTTATTCACGTCGACAGTGGTCTGTATTTTCTTACCCGATGGCGCCAATATCTCTATCTGCGAGGCAAAACGGCGCGGCGAACCGTCGTCGTAGACCTCCAAAATGAACTCCTTCAACTCGATCGTCAGCGGCATCTCCTTCACCCTACCCTGCTGGTCGAGCGCACGCCATTCTGGTTCGCCCTTCGCAACAATCATCTTCAAGCGCTGCCTATCGGCATTGCCCAGCGTGGCAGTGGTCATCGTGATGAACAAACCCAAATGGAACAAGCCTGCAACGATCTTACTGGCGGACTTCGTCTTGAGGGGTGTCTTCAGCACAACCAGGCCTACGATGAGCGCCATGTAGACATAGACGAGCACAAACGGCCAGAACGTCAGCATGTTGTTGATCCATTGCCCGCCGGCAGTCTGTCGGGTGAGGCCCATGACGATGGTTAGCATGACGGCATAGCACATCGCTGGGATGGCAGCCGGATAGGTTGAAAGGAAACGGAAGGCATAGACGCGGCTGCGAAGAAGGTGCAAGCCGAGAATCAACGCTACAAAGCCAGCCAGCACGATGGCATTGACAGGCCAGGCAAAGGCATCCCACACCACCGGTCCAGCACTCAGTTCGAGCAACAGTCCGACAACAATGAGGCCAGCACCGATGGCAAAGCCTTCCTTCATGGTCCAGGGTTTATTCTACATAGAACAAAACAAGATGATTTACAGGGGATAAAGTTAATGAAAAAAGAATACAATTCATCATATTCACCCGTATTTTAACACATATAAAGGTAGCTGGAATCAGCTCGTAAAGCATTATCAGCCATCGGCATCCCTAACCTTAATAATGAGTTAGGCTATCATCTGCACATAAGCGACAATGGTAAAAAAGGGGAAAAGAGAAAAAAAGTAGCTGAAAAGTTTGGTCAATTCAAAAAAAGGTAGTAATTTTGCAGTCGCAAATCGGAAATCGAGGGTTCCGTAGCTCAACTGAATAGAGCATCTGACTACGGATCAGAAGGTTGTGGGTTTGAATCCCGCCGGAATCACTCTCCTGACGATTGGCTGAAAAAGAAATACGGATTGGTTCCGTAGCTCAACTGAATAGAGCATCTGACTACGGATCAGAAGGTTGTGGGTTTGAATCCCGCCGGAATCACAAAGGAAACGCTCGAGGAAGAAAACTTGTTTTCATTCTTCGAGCGTTTTCTTTGTATGATTAGCCCGTGGCAGGGGCAGGGATGGACGAAGTCAATCCCGCCGGAATCACACTAAAGGACACCTTTTCGGGTGTCCTTTTTCGTTTGTATGAATGCGCCGCGGCGCATTTCTTGATTGCGAACTCGCAGCCAATGCCTGCTTAACAGGCAACTATCGATAGAGGAAATAGCTTCCTTCTGCTGTCTGGCAGTAACGGCGAACGAGGTCCAAGATGAACTCTGCGTTGGCGCGAACCTGTTCTTCATTGCCATCATAGCCGTTGATGAGCACCACCAAATGACGTGTATCGATGGTTATTTTCGTACGTTCGTTGTCGCTCGTTGGCGTCCCTACCCCACCTTGTGCATCTCGATAGACGGGCAATCCCTCAATGTTCAGCATGCCACGGCCAATGCCTTCGTAAGGTTCACCGGCACGGCCAACGCCTAATGTCAGCGTGTCGCCCACGAACTTCGAGGCATCGAAGCCGCCAATACTGTAGCCGTACTTGATGCTGGCAAGGTTGATCAGGTCGACAAGTGTGTCTATCTGATAGAGCTCCTTCCCCTGCAACATGCGGCGGATGAGCTGTTCGGAAGCAGGACGATAGCGCGACGGGTCCTTTCCGCATGCCTTATAGACACGCCGTGTGGCAGCAATGCCCGACAGTTCCTTCAGCGACTCGGTCGTAAGTGTAGCCTTATAGTGCTCGCCGAGCGCACGTATTTCTTCCCAAAGGCCTTCGCAGTAAGGAGTATTCACCACGTCGGCCTCCACGCAGGCACCTACAAATCCCGGACAAACCTGCTCAATCTCTTCTGATACTATAACTTTCATTATTCAAATGTCGCTGTGCGACGGTTCAAAAAGTTCAATGCCCTTAAGGACGTTTCAATGCGACTGCGTCACGGTTCAAAGGTTCAATGCCTTTCAGGCAATTCAATTTTCAATTCTCCATTATCAATTTTCCATTTCACACATCGCAAAGATGTGTGACAAGTACCTTCACGCCGATGGCTATCAGGATGATGCCACCCAGCAGTTCAGGTTTCAGTCGGCGACGAATGCTCTCACCGAATCGCATACCGAGCAAATGGCCCAACACACCAAACAGAAACGAGCCCAAGCCAATCACCACAAGTGGCAAAGCCAGCTGACGGATTGTATGATAGCCCGTCACAGCCAGGGAGATGCCTACGGCCAGTGCGTCGATGCTCGTTGCCACAGCCAGTACGATGCCTGTCCACAAGTCTGTCGGGTCGAAATGATGAGCCTCTTCCTCTTCACGGAAAGCATCGCGAATCATCCTTCCGCCCAGAAAGACCAACAATCCGAAGGCTATCCAATGGTCATAAGCTTCGATATGCTCTGCCAACCAGTTCGTACATAGCCATCCCACCAGCGGCATACCCGCCTGAAACAGGCCGAAGAGGAGGGAGAGTCTATAGGTGGCAAGAGGTAAGGGGCAAGAGGCAAAGGATATGCCTTGCCTGTTTGTGTCCTCAGCTTGCAAAGGGTAATCTCTTGCCCCTTTCGCCTTATCTCTTGTGCCTAAGATCACCCCACTGGCAATGCTCACCGCAAAGCAATCCATCGCCAGTGCCACTGATAGCAGCAATATGTCCCAGAAACTCATCATGGGTGTTCATTTGTTATTACAGGATGCAAAAGTACAAATAAATTTGGTCTTCTTCAAATTTATTGCTAACTTTGTGGTAAACAGCGAAGGTTCTTTTGCTCGATAATCAAAATAAATCACGTTTTTATTTTGCATTATTCTCGCTTATTCGTAACTTTGTCAGCAGAAAAAGAAACAAGAAAGACATGACGGACGAACAAATCCAACGGATGGAGCAGTTGGTTGAGGAACTCAACCGAGCTTCGGAGGCTTATTATAATGGTCGGCAGGAACTGATGACCGACTACGAGTGGGACGCTCGCTTCGACGAACTGAAGCGTCTGGAGGCAGAAACGGGTACTACGCTGCCTGATTCGCCTACGCAACGCGTGTCGGAGGACAACACAGCCGGCCAAAAAGAGGAGCACGAGTTCCCAGCCTTGTCACTTGCCAAGACAAAGCAGGTAACTGAACTGGTGAAATGGGCTGAGGGACGTCCCATTTGGATTTCTTGGAAGCTCGACGGCCTGACACTCGTTGTCACTTACGATGGTGGTCGGCTGACAAAGGTCGTCACGCGCGGCAACGGCCACATTGGAACGAACATTACCCACTTGGCGCATGCCATCAGCGGCATACCGCAACGCATCGACGAGCAAGGGCACGTGGTGATTCGTGGTGAGGCAGTCATCTCCTACGACGACTTCAACCAGTTCCTCATCGAGAGTGGTGAGGACTATGCCAATCCGCGCAACCTTGCTTCAGGTTCGCTTTCGTTGAAAGACCCTGAAGAAGTAAAACCGAGAAAGATCCAATGGATACCGTTTACGCTTTCCTCTCCCACATCTATCATATCTTGGGGTGGACGAATGAGCTGGCTCGACAACCTTGGCTTCAATACCGTTGAACGCGAATTCATTGAGAACCCAACCGAGGAGAATGTGCAGGCTGCCATCGACCGATTCACCGAACGGGTGACGGGACAAAATCAGAAAACTATCAACTCTCAACTCTCCGCTCTCAACTCCACATACCCCTTCCCCGTCGATGGACTTGTCATCACCTACGACGACACGGAGTATGCCAAGACTGGCTCTGTGACTGGGCATCATGCCACACGTGCAGGACTGGCTTTCAAGTGGCAGGACGAGGCTGCCGAGACGGAGTTGCAGGAAATTGAGTGGTCGTGTGCAGCCTCAACGATTTCGCCTGTAGCCATCTTCCGTCCCGTTGAATTGGAAGGTACCACCGTGAAACGAGCATCGCTCTGCAACATCAGCGAGTGCGAACGACTGGGCATTGGCGACCAAGGCACAAAGCTTTCGGTCATCAAGGCCAACAAAATCATTCCGAAAGTGATTAAAGTCATCGAAACCGTCGGCACACTCCATATCCCTGAGACGTGTCCCGTGTGCCATCAGGCCACGGAGATTGTCGTAAGCCAGCAGAGTGGCACTCGCACGTTGCACTGTACCAATCCCACCTGCCCGGCCAAGCAACTGAAGAAGTACGCCCGCTTCGTGTCGAAGGCAGGAATGGACATCGACGGCATCTCCGAGCAGACGCTTGCACGCTTCATCAATCTCGGTTGGATCAGCAACTTCGCTGACATCTACCGTCTGTCCGACCACATCAGCGAAATTGCCTCGTTGGAAGGCTTTGGCGAACGCTCGGCAACGAACATCGTGAAGTCCATCGAGAAGGCTCGTGAAGTTGATGCCCAGCGACTGCTCATCGCCCTAAGCATTCCAAAGTGTGGTGCCGACGTAGCCAAACGACTGCTGGGTGCCTATGCGTTCAGCGACCTTGTGGAAACAGCTTCGACCACTGACGACAACGAACACTTTGCCCACATCGACGGCATCGGCCCCGAGCGTTCCGCATTGATTGTCGGTTGGTTCCACGATGAAAACAATCAGAAGGTTCTCAACGACTTACTGACGCTGATTGAAGTACGTCAACAGCAGCAGCAACGCTCTGGTAACCAATGCGAAGGGCTGACCTTCGTCATTACCGGCGACGTCCACCATTTCAAAAACCGCAACGAACTGAAGGCCTACATCGAGGCTCGTGGCGGAAAGGTGGCAGGTAGCGTCAGCGGTTCCACCTCGTTCCTCATCAACAACGACGTGACTTCCACATCGGGCAAAAACAAAAAGGCCAAGGAACTCGGCATTCCGATTCTCTCGGAAGACGATTTCCTCAGCCAATTCGCTGCTGAATCGTCCGAATCCGGGCAGTCACAGACCTCTACCCCTGCAGCCGAACCTCAGCAACTCGCATTAGATTTCTGACATCATCCCCATTTGTCTTACAGGAATCAACCGATCTCAGGATTCACAGCCATGCTTTGACGACTATGAGGCAATGCACGTCCACCTCTAAGGCATTGTTCTTCAGGCCACAAAGCATTGCTTTTATGTCTTTAAGTCAATGCTTTTCAGGCTATAAAGCACTGCCTTTATGGCTCTAAAGCTATGCTTTATACCCCTATAAAGCATAGCTCTATACAGTACAAAGCATTGAGTCACGACAAACAGAGCAATGCTTTGTTTAGTAATAAAGGTGAAAGGACATTTGGAGGTAAAGGCTGAATTGCCTTCAGCTACCGTTTTTCGAATAAAAAAACAATGCAATTTTGCTCACCATTTGGAGTCATCCCGGAGCAAAATTGCATTGTTTGTTCTACACGATCAAGGCATTCCGTTACCGGAACAGGGTGCCAGTCAGAGCCTGAAGCAAGCGGACGACACTCTCGCGGCGCGTCCAAGAGAAGCCTGGTTCGCCCATTATGGTCTGCATGATGCGGCGTTTCTCCTTTGAAAGCTGGCGCCATAGCTCACGATCGTGCACCTTCATGATCTTGCCATTATAACGGTAATAGAACGTATTGATGACAGGATAGACGGCTGTTGAGTCGCGATCGGGGTCGAGAGTGATCAGGTTGATCTGCTCACCAAACTGAATGCCAGTAATCATGCGGTCGTTTCGGAAACTGGCCTCATAGGCTTCGCGATCGATAACCTGCTGCTGATAGACGGCATTTGTCTCAACCGTATCGACAAGGAATGCCAGAATGGTGTCGATACGCTCGTAGTGGCGGTCGTCGAAGTCTACCGTCTGCACGGCCTTCGTGTTGGCTTCCTTCACCGAATTGCCACTCTTGTAGACGAGGGTGCTGTGTTTCAGGAATACGTTTGCCTTAGGAACTTTAATCGTGCGTCCATCGGTCAACTTCACACGTGCAGGTTTGAAATCCTTGAAGGCCATGACGGTCGACGTGTTCTCATCCTGTGCCGATGCAAAAGATACAAAGCAACAGAGCAACAGAGTAACAATAGTTCTAAAAAGTTTCATATTCGTCCAACTAATTAAGGTTCGATATTTACTATTTAGACGCACGAAGAGCCAAAAAGTCAAATCATCGATTGCCAATTGGCTGATAGTCTTTGTTGTCGAGCACGTTCTTATAGGCAGGTCGGATGATGCGTCGGCCTTCGAAGTTCAGTTCTTCAATGCGATGAGCCATCCAGCCAACGATACGAGCCATAGCGAAGATGGGCGTGAAAATCTCCTCGGGAAGACCAATCATCTCATAGATGAAACCACTGTAGAAGTCGAGGTTGGCACAAGCGGGCTTCGCGCTCTTGCGATGCTCCATGAGGCACTTGATACCTTCCTGCTCGATGAGCTTCAGGAACTCGTATTCCTCTTCGCGTCCTTTCTCCTTTGCCAGCAAACCAGCCAGCTTCTTCAGCTGTACGGCACGCGGATCGCTCTTGGTATAGACAGCATGTCCGATGCCATAGATGAGTCCGCTCTGGTCGTAGGCCTCGCCCCGAAGCATGCGATGCAGGTAAGTGTCGATTTCGTCGACCGACGTCCAGTCCTTGATCTGCTCCTTCAGGTGGTGGAACATACGGATGACCTTGATATTGGCACCACCATGAAGCGGACCTTTCAGCGAGCCGATTCCTGCAGCGATGCTGCTATAAGTGTCGGTACGTGTCGACGAGGTCACACGCACGGTAAACGTAGAGTTGTTACCACCACCATGCTCGGCCTGTACGATGAGCAACATGTCGAGAATACGTGCATCGAGTTCAGTAAAGTTCTCGTGCAGAAGCATATAGAGGAAGTTTTCGGCTATCGAAGCCCCTTCCTGCGGATGACGAATATGGAGTGAACGCCCCTGCACAGAGTGGCGGTAGATGTTGTAAGCGTAGGCGATGATGGTCGGGAACTTGGCGATGAGCTCTATGGCCTGACGCATGAGGTTGTCGCGAGAGATGTCATCAGGATTTTCATCGAAGGTATACATCTCCAGCACACAGCGTGCCAGGATGTTCATGATATCAGTTCCCTCAAGATCGACCAGATGAACGACTGTACGGTGGTCGAGTGGCATGTTTTCGCTCAGCAATTCGCGAAATGCCGACAGCTCTTCACGATCGGGCAACTTTCCTGACAGCAGCAGAAAGGCAATCTCCTCGAAGCCAAAGCGCTTCTCTGAGAGTAGCGGTTCCACCAAGTCATTGAGCTCGTAGCCGCGATAGTAGAGCTTTCCCTCTGTTGGAATGAGGTTTCCCTCATCGTCACGATCGTAACCCACCACGTTTCCTATGTTCGTCAGCCCGACAAGCACACCACTTCCGTCCTCGTTACGGAGGCCGCGCTTCACGCCGTAGCGACTAAATAGGTCGTTGTCAATCTTACAGGTGCTCTTCACCTGATCACTAAGTTTGTAAATAAGATACTCTTTCTTCATCCTGAAAACTTTTCTAAACTCGTCGGCAAAGTTAATCAATTATTCAGAAAGAACCAAACATTTGTTGCACGTTTTGCAAGAAAAAGGTATATCACACCCGACCGACAGGCTTATTCTTGCATAGATATGCAAAAAGTCCCTCGCAGGCATCTTCAATCAGGTCAAGGGCGAAGTCAAAGTCGCTGATGTCGCCGTAATACGGATCGGGAATGGTCTGCTGCCCGGGATGATTGGTCATGAAGTCGGGAAGCATGCGGACTTTCTGCCTGTCGTCATCATTGCGGGCAATGCGCATCACGCTGTTATAGTTGTCGCGATCCATCACAAGAATGAGGTCGAAGCACCCGAAATCATCGGCAGAGAACTGACGGGCACGGCTCGAGAAGTCGTAACCACGGGCTGCACCACGCCGGCGCATACGGTAGTCAGGCAGTTGGCCGACATGCCAACCACCAATGCCAGCCGAATCAATCACGAACTCGGCCTCCCGCCCCTCGCGTTCCACGATATATTTCATCACACCTTCGGCAGCTGGTGAGCGACAAATGTTGCCAAGGCAGATGAAGAGCAAAGAGAGGCCCACCCCCTGCCCCTCCCCAAGGAAGGGGTGTATGTATACTTTTTCTTCTTGACTTTGATTGCTACTATTTTTGTTCATTGGTTAATTGCATTATTATATAAAAAACACTACCTACGTTGGCTATTCAATCACCCCTCCTTCGGAGGGGATGGGGGAGGTTCCTCCCTCTGGTCGGGGTTGGGTTTCAGGGAGATAGGTTTCCTCCTCATCATCCGGTATCGGATACTTCACGTTCTCCTTCACGCCAAGCCGCTTCAGCTGATTGGCCTTCTGCACGATGCCCATACGGCCGTTGTACTTCTGCTCCAGCTGTTCACAGTCGCTGGTAGCACGGCGCAGATGTTCCTTCAGCTGATCGAACTCCTTGATGAATGCGCCCACGCGCTTCAAGAGTTCCTCGGCCATGATGAAGACTTGTTTCTCGTTTTCGTTCTGCAGGTACTGTCGCCAAGCGGCATGAACCATCGTCAGGATGGCCATGAGGTTTTGCTGCCCCGTGATGAAAATCTTCTTGCTGAATGCTTCGTTCCACAAACCTGGCTCGGTGGTCAATGCCAACTGCAACGCTCCCTCATACGGGACGTACATGATGACGAAGTCCACAGACTTACGCGGAGGCTTCACATAGCGGTTATACTCCTTCGACGACAGGCGCTTGAATTGCTCACGAATGCTTCGAACCACTTCCTTTGCCAACTGTTTGCGCTGTGTCTCGTCTTCTGTCTCGACATATTTGGCATAGGCGTCGATGGACATCTTGGCATCTATCACCACGTCTTCGTTATTCGGATAGTGAAGGATGGCATCGGGCACCATCTTAGCGCCACTCTCATCGTTGAGCAAGGCATTTCCCTGCTCGTCGGTAATGGTATGCTGTAAGTCGAAGTCACGTCCCAGCTTCAAGCCCTGACTCTCGAGCAGGTTCTTCAGTGTCACCTCGCCCCAGTTTCCTTGTATCTTGTTGCCGCCACGCATCACGTTGGTCAGTCGCGTGGCCGTTTGATTGATCTTCGATGTCTGCTCGGCCATCGACTTCAGCTGTTCCGACAGCGTAGCCGTCTGACGGGCTGTTTCATTATTGGTATTGCGGATAGCCTGTTGCAACTGTTCAAGGTTCTGGCGAAGTGGTGTAGTGAGCGTCTGCATGGCCTCCGTGTTCTGCGTCTTCAACTTGTCAGATGTCTGATCGAGCACCCGCGTGGCAAGGTTCTGGAATTGTTCCTGCACCGTGCGCAATTGCTCTTGAAACTGTTCGCGACGAATTTGTTCTGTCTTAGAGTTTTGCTCGCGCTCAGCCTCCATCAGCGACTGCAACGAAGCCAAATTGATGCGCGCCTGCGTCAGTTCGTCACTCAGTCCCTTGCTCTTCGTGGCTTCATCATCAGCCAACTGCCGCAATTCTGCGTTCACCTTTTCCTCTTGGTCGAGCCGTTGCGCCGTGAGCATCAGTTTCGTGTCGACATCTTTCTTTCGACTGTTCATCAGAAGGAAGGCTACCACGCCTCCTATCACTATACCTATTATTAAATATAAGATCTCCATCGTTCAATTATCTGTTTATGCAAAGATACAAAAATGAACGCAAACGGCCAAACGTCTGCACACTTTGATTACTAAATATGAAGTCCGTAATCCTGTTTCACTTCACTCATCACGAACATACTCTCAATGGAACCCAACGAGTCGATGTCGCCCAACTTGTTGAGAACAAACTCCTGATACTGCTTCATGTTAGCTGCGCGCACCTTCAGCAGATAGTCGTAGTTGCCCGATGTGTTGTAGCATTCGGTCACTTCGGGCAAACGCATGATGCGACGGGCAAACGCATCGGCTATCTCGTGATTGATTTGCTTCAGTTTCACTTTGCAGAAAACTTGCAAGCCTAGTCCCAATTTCTCGGCATCGAGCACGGCGACATAACGCTTGATGTAGCCGCGACGTTCCAGCCGCTTCTGGCGTTCAAACACCGGAGTGGGCGTCAGGTTGACTGCATCGGCCAGCTCTTTTGTGGTCAGTTTTGAGTTCTTTTGCAGCGTACGAAGTATCTGCAGGTCAATGGAATCCAAAGTTTCGGTCATCGTCGTAGAATATAATTCTGCCAAATGGGCATTTAAAGGTTCAATATTAGAATGATTTTCTTTTCAAAGTGCAAATTTAGCGAAATTTTCTAATATCAACAAATAATTTGGAGCATTTCTCCAATATTCTTAACTTTGCAGCGGAAATCAAATCAATAATAACAATAACAACGACAAAACTACAAGATTATGGCAAAACAGAAATTACACTTCGAGACATTGCAACTGCATGTTGGCCAAGAACAGGCCGACCCCGTCACCGACTCGCGCGCAGTACCCATCTATCAGACCACGAGTTACGTGTTCCACAACTCACAACACGCAGCCGACCGATTCGGACTACGTGATGCAGGCAACATTTACGGCCGTTTGACCAACTCCACACAAGGCGTTTTCGAGGATCGCGTGGCGGCTCTTGAAGGCGGTGTGGCAGGTTTGGCTGTGGCCAGTGGCGCAGCTGCAGTCACCTATGCCCTTCAGAACATTGCTCAAGCAGGCGATCACATCGTTGCTGCAAACAACCTCTATGGCGGATCGTTTAACCTCATCACACATACGCTCTCTACACAGGGCATTACGAACACGATTGTCGACCTAAGCGACCTGCAGGCATTGGAGAATGCTATTCAGCCGAATACCAAGTTGGTCTATGCTGAGACTTTCGGCAATCCGAACAGCGACGTGCTCGACATCGATGCCGTAGCCGAGGTGGCCCATCGCCACAACATCCCACTGATTGTCGACAACACCTTCGGTACGCCTTTCCTCATCCGACCGCTTGAGCATGGAGCCGACGTAGTTGTACATTCCGCAACGAAGTTCCTTGGTGGTCACGGTTCGTCGTTAGGTGGTGTCATCGTCGACGGTGGCTCATTCCCATGGAAACAACATGCCGACCGTTTCCCAACACTCGCCCTGCCCGATCCTTCCTATCATGGGGCTGTCTTTGCCGACGTTGCTGGTGCGGCTGCATTTGTAACTCGCATCCGTGCCGTCATTCTGCGTGACACGGGAGCAGCCATTTCGCCCTTTAATGCATGGATTTTACTACAAGGATTGGAAACGTTGTCGCTGCGCGTTGAACGTCATGTGACGAATGCACTACGCGTGGTGCAGTTCCTGGACAGTCATCCCAAGGTGAAATGCGTCAACCATCCTTCGTTGCCCTCCCATCGCGATTATGAACTTTACAATAAATATTTCCCACAAGGCGGTGGCAGCATCTTCACCTTCGAGATAGAAGGAGGACAGGAGGAGGCATGGCGATTCATCGACCGCCTTCAGATATTCTCGCTATTGGCTAATGTGGCCGACGTAAAAAGCCTCGTGATACATCCCTACACGACCACTCATTCACAGATGTCACCACAAGAACTGGCCGAGCAACACATCACGCCCTCAACCATCCGACTAAGCATAGGTACAGAGCACATCGATGACATTATCGAAGACCTCAGACAAGCACTCGAAGAGGTCTGATGGTATTGGTAAAAAGCACGGTAACCCAAGAAATGTTTGCTGATTCCAGAAAAAAATCGTACATTTGCATCTGTTATGAGCAAAGAGAACTATATTTTCGAAACAGAAATGGAAGTTCGCGACTACGAGTGCGACATTGAGGGTATTGTGAACAATGCCAACTACCTGCACTATGCCGAACACACGCGCCATCTGTTTCTGCGAAGTCTCGGCGTGAGCTTCGCCAAGATTCACGAACAAGGCACCGATGCTGTTGTTGCACGCATGCAACTGAAGTTCAAGACGCCGCTACGCTGCGACGACATCTTCGTGTCGAAGCTCTGGCTGTCGAAGGAGGGCATCAAGTACGTGTTCCACCAGGACATCTTCCGCAAGTCCGATAACCGGCTCTGTTTCCACGGGGACATTGAACTGGTGTGCATCGTCAACGGAAGGTTGAGCGATTCGCCTGAATACGATGAAGCCTTCGCGCCGTTTGTCTGAACAGTTGATAGTTTGGAGTTTAGAGTTGATAGTTTATGATTAGCTTTGTGCCTTGAGGTGCCAATGGCCTTTCAAGGAGAAAGGGTAATCATAAACTATTTACTTTACACTCTCCACTTTTCACTCTTTACTTTTCACTAAATAGATGTGTTGCACCAATCCCCTCAACGCCAGATAGACAATGAGCGCTAACCATAACGCGTGATTACCCATGAGAGGGAACAGCAGGAAGTAAAGAACGAAGAACGCCGCCGTTGCTATGGAACAGGAGATGAGCATGCCGCGCGTGAGCAACATGCCGACAAAGATGCCGTCGTAGACGAACGCTGCCATACCCGAAATGGGAATGAGCAAGGCCCAAGGCAGAAAATTCATCGCTGCAGCCACGATGTATGCCTCATCGGTAAGCAACAAGAGAAAATGGCGCCCACCTAATGCATAGACAACCGTAAAAAGCACCACCATCAGCCAACCCCATCGGAACAACCCAACAACAATTCCTCCTGACTTTTCTTTGGGAGAGGAACTACTCCCACACAGTGCTTCGCCAGCATTGGCGAAACCATCCATCACGTATGAGAATAACGTGAAGAACGTCATCAGCAACGTGTTGACAGACAACAATAAATCGCCCTGACGTGCACCTGCAGATGTAAAGAACAAATTGACTGCCACCAAACAAACCGTGCGCAAGAACAAATCGCGGTTGGTTTGGAAGAAAGAAGCGGAACCTCCCCCAGCCCCTCCGACAGAAAGGGAGTCACATTGGAGATCAGAATCATGGCTTCCTTCCTTTCGAAGGGGGCGGGGGATGCTCGCCCAAGCCATTGCTGCCCCACTCCACTGCGCAATGAGCGTGCCCAGTGCCACGCCCTCTATCTGCATACCGAAGCCGAACACTAACACAAGTGAGGCAACAATATTGATCAGATTCTGCGTGATTGACACTACCATTGGCGTCCGCGTATCACGCATACCGATGAACCAACCCGTCATCACATAAAGACTCAATACAGCAGGTGCGCCCCAAATGCAAATATTAAAATACGTGCGAACGTAGGCTGCAACTTCATCCGTCGGTCCCATCAACCATATAGACAACCGACGCAGAGGCACTTGCATCAGTAGGAAACACCCTGCAATCAGCAACGCCAAACGGAGGTAGCGACGAAGGACCTCTTTCTGCGTGGAGGCATTGGCTGTCATGCCCGTCGTCCCCATGCGCAAGAATCCCATCAGCCAATACATCACGTTGAAAATCATAGAGCCGACGGCAATAGCACCTATCATCGTCTCGTTGCCGATGTGCCCCACTATGGCCAAATCGACGAGCCCCAACAGCGGAACCGTAACGTTTGTCACGATCGACGGTACCGCCAATTGCAGAATTTCCCTATCCCAGTTGCTGACTTTCATCGTTTCTTTGCGTGAATCAACTTAGCCATCAGGAATCCGACAAGGAAGATGATGATAGTTCCGAAGACAATGGCGAGATACTCGTGAATACCGCTATTTCCAAGAGATATCCAGGCAATGACGAGGAAACCGCAAACAACACCGATGGCTGCATCGACGTTGCGAACCTTCTGCGACATGAAGCCCAAAAGGAACAGACCGAGCATGCCACCAGAGAAGATGCTGGACAGTTTCCACCACGAATCAAGAATGCTGTCGACATTGACCAATGCCAACGAAATAAGTATGCCGAGCACGCCAATGACAAGGCTCGAGAGTCGGAGCACCAGAAGGCTTCCTCGCTGCCTTCTGTAAAAATCGCTCAGCACTACCGTTGCTCCCGATGTAATACTGGTAGAGACAGTGCTCATACCTGCAGCGAAGATACTGGCAACGAGCAGACCCGTGAGACCTGTGGGCAAGGCGTTAACGATGAAGTATGGAAACACCTGATCGCCCTTCAGCCCTCCAACCTCGGTAGCAAGGGCAGAAGAGGAACCTGCATTATAATAGCTCCATAGTGCAGTTCCGATGAGGAAGAATACGGCTGAGACGGGAATGAACAAATAGCCGCCGAAGAGGGCCGAGAAACGAGCCTCACGATCGCTCTTGGCTGCATGGTAGCGCTGCACATAGTTCTGGTCGATGCCGTAGTTCTGCAGATTAGTAAAGATGCCATAGATAAGGCAAACCCAAAACGTCGACTCGCCCAACGTGGTAAACGAGAATGATCCCAGCGAGAACTTATCGGCCTGCCACGCTACGCGCACCGACTCAACGGGGCCTCCGGGGAACGAGAACCACAAGATAAAAAGGCAGATGAGCGCGCCGCCAATCATGATGAAGCCCTGAATGGCATCGGCCCAGATGACTCCTTTCACGCCTCCAAGCATAGAGTAAATCATAATAGCAACACTCGTCACGACGATGACCAGACGTATGTCCCACCCCAACAGCAGATTCATGGGCAATGCCAACAGGTAGACAATAGTACCGATGCGGGCAATCTGTGTAAGCAGGTAGCACGCTGACGCATACCAACGCGCCCAAAGCCCGAAGCGCTCTTCCAGAAACGAATAAGCAGAAACGCTGGTCTGCTTCCGGTAGAACGGCACAAACCACTTTGCTGCAGCCCACGAAGCAATGGGGATAGAGAGACTGAAGACGAAAGCATTCCAGTTAGAGTCGTAAGCCTTGCCGGGATACCCAAGATAGCTTATACTGCTGACATAGGTCGAGAATATCGACATGCCTACAACCCAGCCTGGCAGCGAGCGTCCTGCTGAAGTGAAGTCGTCGGCCGTTGCCTTTCGGCTATAGAACGAGGCACCTAGCAGCACGATGCCGCCTGTGAAGACGAAAAAGATAATCAGGTCAATAATGTTCATGAGAGCAGCGACGTGTCGCCAGTATAGAGTTGATAGTACTTTCCCTTTTTATCAATCAGTTCATCGTGCGAACCCTGTTCAATAATGCGCCCATGGTCGAGCACTACGATGAGGTCGGCATTGCGCACGGTAGAGAGACGATGGGCGATGACGAACGTCGTGCGCCCCTTCATGATGGAGTCCATGCCTCGTTGCACAAGTTGCTCGGTGTGGGTGTCGATGTTCGAAGTAGCCTCATCGAGAATAAGAACACGCGGATTTGCCACAGCTGCACGCGCGATGGCCAACAACTGGCGTTCGCCTGCCGAAAGATTGCCGCCGTCACCGCTGAGCATTGTTTCGTATCCTTTTGCGAGACGCAGGATGAAGTCGTCGGCACCAACCAAACGGGCAGCCTCACGGCACTCTTCGTCAGTTGCATCGAGACGTCCATAGCGGATGTTGTCAAGCACGCTTGCAGTAAAAAGGTGAGTCTCTTGCAGCACGATGCTCATTGAGCGCCGCAGTGACTCCAGCCGGATGTCGTTCACTGGGATGCCGTCATAAAGCAAATCGCCCTTCCCGACATTATAAAAGCGGTTGATGAGGTTGATGATAGTAGTCTTACCTGCGCCCGTTCCGCCCACAAAAGCTATCTTCTGGCCGGGTAAAGTATTGATATTGATATCGAAAAGCACTTGTTTTTCGGGCACATAGCCGAAGTCTACATGCTGGAAGTCAACATCGCCCAGAACCTCTTTAGCCGCAACATTTTCATCCGTCATCCACTTCCCCTCATCCATCGTCACGGTTCCGTCGTCCACCTCTGGTTCAGCGTCCATCAGTCGGAACACGCGCTCGGCACCCACCGAAGCATTGAGCACCGAGTTAATCTGCTGCGACACATGCGAGATAGGCTGCGTGAAACTCTTGTTCAACTGCAGAAAAGCGACAATTGTGCCGAGGGTAATTGAAAATTGGTAACCGAAAAATGAAAAATGCCCAAGAGCCAATGAGGCTCCCACCACAGCGATGAGCACATAGCCCAGCGTGCCGAGATTGCCGTTGACGGGCATCACAATGCTGGCAATGCGGTTAGCATTACAAGCCGACGAGCGCAGCTGTTCGTTGATGCGCTCGAAATCGTCAATAGCCTGCTCTTCGTGACAGAACGTCTTCACCACCTTCTGTCCCGTCATCATTTCCTCGATGAAGCCGTTTACACCCGCCAGTGACTCCTGCTGAGTGCGGAAGTAGCCCCGCGACCACGAACCGAGTTTTGTCGTTGCGATGGACATCAGCACGGCAATGAAGATACTCACGAAGGTAAGAGGCATGCTGAGCACAATCATCGACGTGAAGGTGACGACGATGGTGATGAGCGAGTTGAACACCTGGGCCATACTCGTAGAAATGACTTGCCGCAGCGAATCGACGTCGTTGGTGTAGGTCGACATCATCTCGCCGTGCGAATGGGAGTCGAAGTAGCTCAGCGGCAATCGTTCCATACGCTCAAAGAGTTGCTTGCGCAGTCGCAACTGAGTGCCCTGCGAGACGTAGATCATCAGCCGGTTGTAGGTATAGGAGCAAATGACGCCCAGCAACAGCACGAGACCGAGTTTGAAGAGGGCTTGCAGCAACGAGGTATACTGGGGGTTGTCGACCTGCGTGAGCGGCACCACGTAGTCGTCGATGAGCGTTCGTGTGAAGAGCGTCGATGCCAGCGAGGTGACCGACGATATGGCAATGCACGCCAGCACCGTCAGCACCAGCCACTTGTAGTGCTTCATCACCAGCCGAAGCAGTCGAAGCAGAGTCGACCGCTGTTCCTTGCTCATTTTCTGGAAGCCTGCCTGAGCCCGTGGCCCAGGTCCTCCGTTTCTGTTGAAATTAGGTTGCCGCATTATGTTGATTGACGATTTACGGATTGACGATTTTACGATTTATTTGAGTGTTGCTACACGCCGAGCAATGGAGGGCGCTGCGGCTAATCAGCCCCCTTTGGGGGAGGAATTGGGATGAGGCCCATCAAAGTCACCGCTGCCCATGCTCTGCAGATCGTTCACCTCGCGATAGAACTGGTTGCTCTCGAGCAGACGCTCATGCGTATCGAAGCCGGTCACGTGACCGCCCTCCATCACGAGGATGCGGTCGCAGTGCTGTACTGTTGAGATGCGTTGTGCGATGATGATCTTCGTCATGCCGGGCAACTGCGAACGGAACGCCTGCTGAATCTTCCGGTCGGTGTCCGTATCGCAAGCTGATGTGGAGTCGTCAAGGATGAGTATCTTGGGGCGGCGCAACAGGGCGCGGGCGATGCAGAGGCGCTGCTTCTGTCCGCCGCTGACGTTCGTTCCTCCTTGTTCGATGTGGGTGTTGTATTGCTGGGGCATCTCCATGATAAAGCCATCAGCCTGAGCCATACGACACGCTTCGCGACATTCTTCCAACGAGGCGTCGCCCCTGCCCCAGCGCAGATTGTCGAGTATCGTCCCCGTGAACAGCGTGTTCTGCTGCAACACCACAGCTACGGCCTGACGCAAGGTCTTCAGGTCGTACTCTTTCACGTTGCGACCGCCCACACTGACGGTCCCCTGACCTACATCGTAAAGACGACTGATGAGGCTGATCAACGTTGACTTGCCCGAACCCGTACCGCCAATCACGCCGATGGTCTCGCCCGAAGCAATGCTGAACGTGACGTTGAAGAGAGCTGAGCGACGGGAGGAAGAAGCCCCTCCCCCTTGCCCCTCTCTTTGAGGAATGGGAGCAGAATGCCCTTCTGCTTGTTTCGATTGATAGTCGAACCTCACACCGCAGAACTCCACCCGGCCATCCTCGACCTCCATCACGGGGTTCTCGGGGTTCACGATGTCTGGTTCCTCGTTGATGACCTCGCAGACTCGCTTGGCCGATGCGGCACTCTGCGTCAGCATGACGAAGATCATCGAGAGCATCATCAGCGCCTGCAGTATCGACATCACGTAGGTGAAGAGCGACGTCAGTTCGCCTGTGGTCAGCGTACCGCCCACGATGAAGTGGGCACCCCACCACGAGAGGGCTATCATGCAGCCGTAGACCACCATATTCATCACGGGGTGGTTCAACGCCATCAGGCTCTCGGCCCGCACATACAGCTTGTACAGAGCCTCGGCAGCACGGGCAAACTTCTCGTTCTCGAACTGCTCGCGCACAAAGGCCTTCACCACCCTGATGCCGGCCACATTCTCCTGCACGCTCTCGTTCAGGACGTCGTACTTCTCGAACACCTGTTGGAACAATCGCGACACGCGCGAGATGATCTGCCACAGCGACACGCCCAGCACCAGCATCGCCACGATGAAGATGAGCGACAGCCGCGGGTCGATGACCAGACACATTACCACCGACAGCACCAGTCGGAACGGAGCACGAACCGTCACGCGCAATATCTGCTGGAAAGCCTGCTGCAGGTTCTGCACATCGGTCGTCATACGCGTCACCAGACCCGATGTAGAGTACTTGTCGATGTCGGAGAACGCAAAGCGCTGAATGTTTCTGTACATCGCCTTGCGCAAGTTGGCTGCAAAGCCCGTAGATGCCACAGCCGAACTTCTTCCTGCCATAATGCCCAGCGCCAGACTCACCAGCGCCAACAGCAGCATCAGCCCGCCGTAGCGGTAGACCTGAGCGATGTCGCCCGCGTTGATGCCTTTGTCGATGAGCGATGCCGTCACCCAGGGGATGAGCACGTCCATCACCACCTCAGCAGCTGTGAACAGGGGCGTAAGCACCGCTGCCCACTTGTATTGTCCTATTTGTCGGTAGAGCGTCTTCAGCATATTTGTAGTTTCAGGGTTCCTAGTTCCGAGTTTCTAGTTTCAAGTTTCAACTGCAAAAGTACAAAATTTATACGAAAAAGGACTGTCGAAACAGAATTATTTTTGTAACTTCGCGGCCTAAATCTATCTTAATTGTAATTTTCAAATACTGCCCCATGAAGCAAAATGCCCTGACGACATTCATCACGATTGCTCTTCTGCTGTGTTCCCACCTGTCAGCCACAGCCCAGTCCGACGTCACCGACCAATATTTGACGAATGCCGGATTTGACAACACTGCAGATTTTGTAAGTTCAATTGTTTATACCTATGCCAACGATGCAAACGCCAACGGCGGCGTGAGCAGCTGCCAGCCTGTCAGCCATTGGACCGCCGATGCCACTGGCGATGCAAAGGCGGGCGGAGTTTTCGGCTTTGGCTCAGGCTACGGGCTCTCGGGTGGCGGCTACGTGGTGCCCGATGCCGATGCCGAGGGCAACGACTCGGGCGGCGCACTGGGCTTGGCCACCTGCTGGTCGGCCAGCGTAGGCTACAGTCAGCCCGTCACCCTGCCGCAAGGGCTGATCCGAATCTCGTTCATGGTCTACAACGCGGGCACCAACATCATTGCCAACTATTCAAGCACGATGGGCTTCATCGCCGACGATGGCACTGAACACTACGCCGACGTTGACTTCTACAGGGGCGAATGGACAGAAGCTGTCGTCTATCTGAACCTGCCTTCGGCAACAAGCGGCAAGATTCATCTGGGCTACACCTGTGCCAACGTGGGCTCAGCGGCTTCGCCAAAGCTGTTTGTCGACTACGTGAAGATTGAGCAGCTGCCTCGTGGATATATGGCCGACGACATGACCAGTCTCATCGACACAGGCGGCTGGGGAGGTTCTGACAACTACACTGCCGAGGGAGTGACCGCCCGTGAGGTGTTCCAGTGGGGCGCCAGCCTACCCACCGGACGACAGTTGGGGCAGCAGCTCACGGGACTGCCCGACGGTCTCTACTCGCTGACGATGCTGGTGGGAGTCTCGAGTACGTCGGGACGCGACAACGTCAACAACGTCCTCTCCGAGGGCAGCACCGCCTACGCCTCGCTTCATGCCAACGACCGCCATCACGGCGTGCCAGCCTACAATCGCGAAGCATTGAGCAAGTTCGACCGCATCACGCTGAACGACATCGCCGTGAGCAACGGCACACTCGACATCTGGCTGAACCAAGACCAGACGGGACCTAACTGGCTCACCTTGCAGGTGCAGTCGCTGAAGTGCGTCAGGCCGATTCCTTCCGAACTGTTCTACACCATCGGCGACGTCAACGAGGACGGGGCGATCACCATTGCCGACGTGACGGCACTCGTCAACGTCATTCTGGGTAAGAGCTACGTCGGCAAAGAGCATCTTGCCGACATCAACGAGGACGGCAGTATTACCATTGCCGACGTGACGGCACTCGTCAACATCATCTTGGGCAAGGCCGAAGCCAAGACCATCGACCTGACTTGGAAGTATTCCAAACTGGATGCTATGGTCTATGCCCGCCAGTCAGCTCAGGAGAACGCTGCAGGTGCTGCCTACATGCTCCGCAAGGCCGTCAGCACGCTGACGGGTGCCGACGTGTCGGCTCTTTACGACATGACCGACGTGGTGACCACGCTGAACATTTCGACCAGCCTCGCCGATGTGACCAGTGTGAGCATCTTCGCTCTCGACAAAACCGCCATCGCTGGCCCCATGACTGTCAACCGGCGCGGCGACGAACTGCTCTATGCCTATTCCGCCGGCAATGCCACAAGCTACGCCAGCAGTCAGGAGAGCGACGTCGTCAGCGTGAGGGCCGACGGTGCTGAAGGCACCTACACAGCTTATCTGCGACCTGTCAGCCTGCAGCAAGGTGTGAAGGTGACCATCCAGACTGCCGACGGCCGTTTCTACAGCCAAGACTTCACCGACATAGCCGTCGGTCGGCCGAATGCTCTGACCTTCACGCAGACCACAGCGCAGAACCTCTGGCTGTCGACCATTCCCGGCAACGTGCCTTTCACGTTCCTCAGCCTGCCCGGCGCACACGACGCGGCCACAAAGGGAATGGCAGCCAACACCACCGAATGTCAGAGCCTGTCCATTGGCGAACTGCTTGCCTCGGGCGTGCGTTCGCTCGACCTCCGGCCTTATGCGACCAGCAGCACGACGGCCGACAACATGTACATCTATCACGGATCGTTGCGAAGCAACGTGCTCTTCAAGACGGCTCTCAGCGACGTCGTCTCGTTCCTGAGCGCCCATCCTTCGGAAACCGTGTTCATCCTGATGCACGAGGAGGACGACAACAGCCTCGACGCCTGGCGCAGCGCCGTACTTGCCTGCCTGCAGAACGTGGCCGACCACATCAAAGTCATCGACAACAACATGACGCTCGACGACTGCCGCGGGAAGATGGTCGTCATCTCGCGCGACAATGTGGCAGCCACCAACCTCTGCGGCAAATGCGGCTGGGGCAGCAGCTTCAACCCCAAGACCGTGTTCAGGGGCAGCGACTCCAACGGCACCACCCCGTGGACGCTGTACTATCAGGACGAATACGCCTATTCGAGCGACTACGCCTCCTCACGCATTGCCAACATCGAGAAACTGCTCACCGACCACATCGTGCCCAACGAGACGAACCCCAACTTCATCTACGTGAACACGACGAACGTGGCCTACAGGATCCTCAACTCCGGCAGCTACATCAGGACCACTGCCCCCGTCGTCAACCAAGCCATCTTGGACTCACAGGTGTTCACGAACTCCACGGGCCGCTGGGGCATCGTCTCGTCCGACTATATGGCCGACAGCACCTACAAGGGCGACCTGCTGCTGCGAGCCATCGTCAACCAAAACTACAAGTACGTCTTCAAGGGCCGCTCGCGTGTGGAGTAGTTGGGCCGTCGAGTCGTTCCCGTTGCTTCACTTCACCGTCAGCCAGACGGCTATTGCCACAACGCTCGGCGTGACCTCGTGCATGGGGGCGTTGTAGAGACAACAAAAATCGGAAAGAAATGATGCCAATGACGGTCGTTTCTTTCCGATTTAATAGCCTGGTGCCAAACACAACGGGCAGGCGCAGGAGGATAAAGCCTCATCCCGTCATGACGTTTTGCGCGGGCAGACACGGGAGTCTGCCCCTACGCGTGGGCATGGCTCCTCCTCCCTTTTACTTCCTTGCGAAGCGCTCGGCCTGCTGGCGGATGAGTTCCTGATCGTTGAAGTAGTCGATCTGCATGGCGCGGCGCACTTCGTCCATCGTCTGGGCTGCAGTTTCGCGGGCGCGCTCGGTGCCTCGGCGCAGGATGTTGTAGACCTCGGGGATGTCCTGCTCGAACACGTGGCGGCGCTGGCGCATGGGCTCGAGGAACTGGTTGAGCACCTGGTTGAGGAACTTCTTGCACTTCATGTCGCCCAGGCCACCGCGGCGGTAGTGGTCCTTCAGCTCGTCGAGGTTCTTGTACTCAGGCCAGAACTCGGCAAAGTGGGCATCGGTGGAGAAAGCGTCGAGATAGGTGAAGACGGCATTGCCCTCGACGTGTCCCGGGTCGTTGAGGTTGATGTGAGTCGGATCGGTATACATGGAGCGAACCTTCTGCCACACCTCGTCGGCGGGGTCGCTGAGGTAGATGCAGTTGCCGAGCGACTTCGACATCTTCTCCTTGCCGTCGGTACCGGGCAGTCGGCGTGCCGTGAGGTTCTCGGGCAGCAGGATTTCGGGCTCGACAAGCACCTCGCCATAGATGTTGTTGAAGCGGCGCACGAGCTCACGCGTCACCTCGAGCATGGGCTCCTGGTCTTCGCCTGCGGGCACCGTTGTGGCCTTGAACAGGGTGATGTCGGCAGCCTGCGACACGGGGTAGCAGAAGAAGCCCAGCGGTATGTTGGCCTCGAAGTTGCGCATCTTGATCTCGGTCTTCACCGTGGGGTTGCGTTGCACGCGGCTGACGGTGATGAGGTTCATCAGATAGGTGGTGAGCTCGGCGAGCTCAGGAATCTGACTCTGGATGAAGAGTGTGCACTTCTCGGGATCGAGGCCGGCAGCAAGGTAGTCGAGTGCCACCTCGATGATGTTCTGACGAATCTTCTCGGGGTTGTCGGCATTGTCGGTCAGCGCCTGCACGTCGGCCATAAACACGAACATCTTTTCGTAGTCGCCGGCGTCCTGCAATTCGACGCGACGGCGTAGCGAGCCTACGTAGTGGCCCAGGTGGAGACGACCTGTTGGGCGGTCGCCTGTGAGGATTACTTTCATTTACGATTTATGGATTTACGATTTACGAATTTACGATTATACGATTTACGATTATACGATTTACGATTATACGATTATACGATTTACGGATGTCACAGTTGTTTCAACCACGAAGGGTAATCATCAACTATAAACTATCAACTATAAACTATCAACTACTCCTTCTCCATCTCAACACCGTTGTAGATGATGCACTGTCGCTTGGGGTCGACCTTGCGGTGCTCGACCTCCTCGCTGCCCTCGAACTTGCAGTAGAGACGCTTCTTCTTGTAGAAGAAGGTACCGCGACTAATCTGGCCGCCCGACTCCTCGGAGATCTTGTTACCACGAATGATGATGACCACATAGCCGTCGTCGAGATCGGTGCGCCAAGTGCCCTGAAGCCAGTCGGGAACGGGCTCGGCTCCTTCGACGAGGAAGGGCTCGTAGTCCTTGACGATGGCCTCGTCGCCAAACTCGGTGAGCGACTCGTTGATGCCCTGCTCGATCATGGCCTGCTTGTAGCTGCGCTCACCGAGGCAGTTTCGCACGATGAACACGGAAACGATGAACAACAGGAGGAAGCCGATGAGACAACCGCGCATGCAGGAGCGCATGTTCATTGGGTTGTTCTGACGGTCGGCGGCAGACATGGGGCGACGACCGCCCTGACGCATCCCGAAGATGTCGGCGGGTCGGTCGGCCTGCGGAGTTCGTTCGGTTGATGCCGATGCGGCAGGCATCGTGTCTGTCTCGTCAAGGGCCTCAGCAGCAGGAGCAGACGGGGCCTCGGTCTCCTCTGGGGAAGGCTCAAGGGCGTCGCTGACCTGATACATGAAAGGCGTGCCGCAACGGGGGCACACGCAGGCTACCTCGTTGATGCCTTCATCGACGGGTGTATCGAACTTAAAGCGGCATTTGGGACACTTTACGATCATCTATGGTTGTTTTAATTGTTGGCTGTTGGCCGTTAGCCGTTGGCTGTTGGCTGTTGGCACTGGGACAAATCAATTTTCAATTCTCAGTTTTCAATTTTCAATTTTGCGAAGCAACCATGTTGCTTGCAATTTATTCGAATCTAACAACTGCCTTACGCGTGACGCGCCAGTCGGCACCTTCGCGGGCAACAGCACCTTCTTCTTCGGTGATGATGTGGCGGGGCTGCTGCGACGTTGAGCCGATGATGCGGCACACGGGCTTCACAAAGGCCGAGACGCTGATGGTGGCCGTAGCAATGGCATCGGGCGTGTCGAGGAGGATGAACGTGCCGTTCTGTCCGTCGGTCGTCGTCAGCTGATAGATGCTCTTGCCAATCTGCTCGTGCAAGGATGCCTGTTGGAAGAGTCCGTCGGCCGAAGGAGCGGGCAGATAGAATACGGTGGGCTCCACACGATGGGGCTCGGGACGAGCGGCAGGCTGGGGTGTCGTCGCCAACTGGACGTCGGCCGACATGTTGATGCCCACGGGCTGAACTGAAGTAGCAGACTCCTGTGTCTGCCCGTCGACAGGATGCTCAGCTGCGACCGAGTCAGCGTTGTTGCGCTGGGAGGCTACGGTTTCCTCTAACTCAGTTATGCGGGCCTCCATGCGCCGGCACTTGCGTTCCAGATGCTCAAGGCGCTGAAAGAGTTCCTGCAGGTCCTGCTTAGGCAGGTTCTCGTCGTCTCGTTTATTTCCAAATAGGGCCATTATTAGTTGAGAGTGTTTAGAGATTCTCTATGAGGTTGTTGCGGATGCTTCCGATGATGGGATAGAAGAACACCGTGTCCTCGATGGGGTCGCTGCCATTCTTCTCGGAAAGGTCCTTGGTGGCAAACTGCCAGCCGTTCAGCAGATGGTGCTTCAGGTCCTTGTTCACCAACTCGCGGAACTTCTGCAGCGACCTGTTGTCGACCAGGAAACGGTCGGCCACATGGATGTCGTCGCAGAGTTGACTGAAGAAGTCGTTGTACTGGCGTACGGCCTCTACTATCTGGTCGAGCACTTCTCCGCGCTCCATATCGTCGTAGTTGAGCGTCTGCTTCTCGATCATCGAGTAGTTGGACTTCACGTCGGAATCGAAGCCATCGAGCATGTTGTTCAGCTCGTCGACACTCTTACAGCCTGTGGCATCGCGCACCTGCATCAAGGCACCTCGGCAGGTGATCTGCTTGGGTTCCTTGCGCTCCATGACGACCGAGAAGCCGTCGGCATCGTAGTGCTCGCCGTAGACGCGCTCGAAGACGGCCTGTGAGATGAGGTCGAGGTCGCGCTTGGTGCCCACAATGTCGAGAACCTTCGAACCTGTGCCGCTGAACATCACGGAGCGGGGTTTGTCCAGATGGCGCTGCTTCATCATGCGGGCCACATAATATAATAATGTGACATAGAAGTAAATGAAGACTATCTTGCGCTGCGGATCTTCGTTGAGCCGCTGGTTGTAGCTGAACACATCGTTGCCGCCGACCACCTTGTTGTTCTGCACGGAGAAGAGGAAGGCGTTGATGTCCTCGCTCTTACGCTTCGAGGTGATGTCGTCGAGGATGCCGCTCAGTTCGCCGTACTTCTCGTCGTCGCCATCGAAGAGGCGCTTGAAGTAGTCGACGTACTTCACGACCATCGGGTTGCTGTCGCCCTGAGGCACCTCGGAGAAGCCGTCGCCAAACAGCACGTTGGCGGCAAAGCGGAACGAGGTGAGGATTGTGGGCTGCTTGGCGCCCGACTCAAAGACCACTACGTCGCTGGAGCCGCCGCCGATGTCGATGCTGGCCACATTGGATGCCGAGCCTCTGAACTGGCTGGACGACTTGTAGAAGTAGTAAGGGGCCACCGACTCAGGCATCTGGATGAGGTTGGTGTCGGTCACGGGGATGCCGAAGACCTCGGTGAACGTCTTGGTCCACATCTCGCCCATCTTGCGGACGTTGCCGACCTTCATGGCCAGCGGATAGAACCAGACGAGGCGCGTCTTCGTCAGGTCGCCATTCTCGAGCAGAACCTTTGCCCGCATGAGCAGCGCCAGCTCGGTGAGATAAGACTTCACGCGCTTCGATGTGGCCATCTCGGTGGACCACTTCAGATTGGGCACGATGCGGTTGCCGTAGCCGATACTCTCCTTTTCGTAGATGAACGGGATGTTGGCATCGGCCAAAGCCACGATGGTGTCGACATTCTCGGCATCGAGGCTTTCGGGCTCGCTGATGACGGTGCGCTGGGGGAATCCATAGTCCTGACCAATGGTCTTGGGCAGGAACTCTTGCTTCAGGATGACGTCGTAGAGCGGCTGACCACCGTTATAGAGTGTTGCCAGCAGGCGTTGCGCTGCTGCTGAGTCGAGGCAGAGCGGGCCCGGCATGTCGTTTTCCTTCATGAACTCGAGGTGGGTGTTCGTCGTACCGAAGTCGACCGAGAAGGTGAAGGCGTCGTGACCGGGAGCATAGGTGGCCCAACGGGGACAAATCATGCCCTCGACAGCACGATTGCCGCGATCGTCGGTCAGCGTCACGCCGATGTAGTCGAAGTCGTTGGTAAGCTTATAGTACTGCGAACCTACGTGCTTCTGGGCCTTCACGCTGCGCTGACGCATCATCACTTCGTCGCCTGTGAGCTGCCGCTGGTAGCCGTTCTGGTAGAAGGACAGCGACAACTTGTACTCCATCAGCATGCCGAGACCGCGATCGACCAACTGTACGGAATACTGATTGGCCAGCGGTGTGCGTACGAAGGGGAAAATGCTCAGGGCAAAGGGTACCGTGAGGAAGTGGCCGCGATTATTGGCATAGTCGTAGCGCAGGTCATTGGTCGTAGCGGCAACATAGTTGCGCTCGAGCGTGATGAATTTGCCCTGTTTCTGCACGGGAATGCGCAGAATGGCGCGAACGGTCTCGGTGGATCCATTCTGCGTGTGGATGAGTTCGAACTTGGGCTTTCCGGCAATGGTGCCCCAGAGGTCAGCCACGTTGAAATATTTGAAGAACATGGGCTTCAGCGGCAGCACGAAGTCGCAGCTGTCGGTGTCGCGCGAACCCTTTGCCAGATTGCCGTTGAAGAAGCAATCACGGTCGAGTGTATAGTCGAGTTTGATAAGCGTTGGCTGGAAGAAATCATCGTCGGTCAGCCAGGGGTACTCGTGACTGGTGGCGGGAAGCACTCGCTTCTCGGGCGGCAGCTGATAGTCCTGCGGAGTGATGACGGTAGCATCGGTCCAAGGCGAGGTGATGTACTTGAACGGATCGGTCTGCGGTGCGTTCAGGTGGTTCTGCAACACCAGCGGCAGGACGTCGCCACAATCCTGACGCGAAGGAACAATCATGAAGTCACTTTCCTGAATGGCCTTCTGCACGTCCTCGGCCCGGGCCTGATAGAACGGCACGCCGAGCGCTTGTATGCCTTCGTCCATCTTCGCGAACGTCGTGTCGAGGAACGTCTTTGCGCGCTCAACGCTCTCGTAGTCGTAGGCGGCGGGATTGCCCACTTCCTTCAGGATCTCGTTCTGCAGCATCGGCGGCAGCAGGGGCAGCGTGCCAATGAGGTAGCTGTTTACTTCGCTGCAGCACTTCTTCAGCTCGGGATAAGCCGTAAACAAGGCGAAGATGTACTTCACGAACTTCTGATCACGCATATGGAGAGGACGCCAGAGGTCGAACAGGTTCACGTTCTGCTCGACGGGAATGGGGAAGCGGCCCGGCTGCGCATTGGGCGTAGCCATAAAGAGAGTGACGGGCGACGTCGAGCCAATCACCTGATTGCCGTAGACGAGGAAATAGAGGCGGTCCATACGGTCGAAGTTGAAGGCCTCCTTGTCCTGATCGAGAAACATCTCGATGGTCTCACCGAGCAGCTTGTGTTGGGGCGAATCCTTCAGCATCTGGAGCTGCGTGTCGCGGTTCCACTCGACGATGCGTAGCTGGTTGCGATGTTCGGCATAGTTGAAGAACAGCTGAGCCACGTCGAGGGCATTGGAAACAAGCTTCTCGTCCATTGCCTCACCCTGCAGTCGGTCGTGCATAGCCAGACGCTTGAAGGCGTTCTTGACGAGGTCCATCTGTGCAAACGGCGAGGGAATGGCCGTACGGGGCTGCTGAGAGAGTCCGCCATTAGGGTCGTCGATCATCTCGATTTCGTCGGCATTGTACTGACTCGTCAAAGGAATCCATCCCTCACCCGTTGTCTTGTTGTTGTAGGATAGTATCTTGCTCATTACGTTTCAATTTACAATTCACAATTATTTCTACACCACGCCCACATACTTTTCGTCAAGCAGTTTGTCGAGCGTCTCGTCAAGCAGATCGAGCAACTTCAGCGCTGTGCGATCGGTGCCGTACTTCTGTGTCTTCATGGCCTGCTGCGAAGCTTTGTTTAGCGAAGAGAGCACACTCTTGTAGTCGATGGTCGACTTCAGGAATCCCGTCTTCGGCGCAATGTCGGTCAGACAGTCGCTGAGCTTGGTGGTATCGAGGTTGAAGGGCACGAAGCTGCGCTGGTTCTGACGTAGTTCACGAAGCCACTGGCGATAGCTGACGAAGAAGTCGCTGGTCAGCGTGTTGAAGAACGACGTCGAGAGGAACGCGTTCGAAATCTCGGGCTTGTCTTGCGTATAGCCGCGCCCGATGTCCTGACGTAGCTGATTGGTGATGTACATATAGGCCAGATGGAACTTTGCCATCTGACGATTGACGAGTGCCCGCGTGCTGACGCCAAAGTCTTTCAGCGAGAGCGTCTGCTTGTCCTGAGCCAGACCGAACTCCTTGTAGATGGGGTTCACGGCATTGCCGTCCTGTGTCTGCAGCTGCTCGTCGGGGATGGCGAGGAAGTCGAGCACGGAAAGGGCTCCGACAAACTCAACAAGGTGAGCGTCGTTGCGCTGACCGTTGCCGCCCGGGTCGTTGAAGTAGGGGTTTGAGGGCACCTGATCGCCCAGATAGTAGCAGGCGTTAATCTTCGACAACGGCAGGTCGACGCCATTCTGGCGCAGGCCGGTGAGGTTGTCGTGATAATAAAACAAGGCCGACTTGGTCTTCGAGATGAAGTCGCCACGCGAGATAGGGCTGTTGTCGTCCTGCTGCACGTTGAAGTAGGGCAATACGGTCAGTGCACCGATACGGGCATCGCGCAGGTCGCCACGATTGTTGATCTGTGCATTGCGGGCAGCATTGCGAATGTTCTTCACGATAATGGGGTAGCCTGCAGCACCTGTTCCACCGAAGATGCTCGACACGACGAAGACGCGGTCGGACTTCTGGAACACGTTGGAGAACTGGCGGAATTCCTCAGAGTCCTTGAACTGGTTAAGGGCAACACTGCCGATGTTGGGCGAACCGACGAAGCCGATGTCCATCTTCGTGTTCAGCTGATAGTCGCTGAACATCATGGAACACAGGGCCTGATTACCCGTATCAAGGGTTGAGTAGTTGATGAAGTCCTGAAACTTCTTCGACTCAATGGCACCCATGTTGAAGAGAAACGTATCGCTGAGTTGTGAGCCGTTGGGCAGAATGTCGGCAAGGCTGCTGATCTTCACCGAGAAGAAGCCCTTCTTCACATCCACCTGCTCACCGTAGAGTTGTGTCCGAATCTGTTTATACCAGCGCATGAGGTTGTCCGTGCGCTTCAGGTCTTCATTGGCCTTGTGGGGATCAACGACGATAGGAATAATCTCGAGCGGCATGGGTTGCCCCTGTTCATCAACGGGATGAACACCTGCAGCACACTGCATGATGAGTGGCCGCATCACACGCGAGCCTGTTCCGCCTACAAGAAATAGAAATAATCGCATTTTCTGTTATGTTGTTTTACTCTGTTGCTTTGTGATGATTGTGGAGCTACTACTCAGGAATCGGCGTATGACGGCAGTTTGACGACCACCAGCGCATAGCGAACGAAGCCACCACGAAGAGTACGGCCTCGACGGCGAGGTCGACGACGCAGAATCCACCGAGCTGGGCGCTGAAGTCATAGCCCTCGGCCGTGAAGGCATTATTGCAGATGACGAATGAGGTAACTGGGGCAGCAACGCTGGCCACACCGAGTACGATAAGCCAGTGGAACCACCGCGAGAAGCTCACGGAGTTGACGACGTAATAATAGATAGCGGCCAAGCCCCAGGCGATGAGCACCGTCACCAGTGCTACGACGAAGTAGAGGTTTTGGTTGTACATCTCGTTCGAGAATTGGCGTTCGAAGTAGAGTGCCTCGAAAATCTTCGTGTTCAACACAAGGAACAGCAGCGAAATCACTGCACCTGCAATCAGTAGAATTGAATTCTTCATTTGTTTATTGTTTCAAAGGAGGTTTTTACTTATGGTTTCAACTCAAGCTCAAGCTCGAAATAGTAGGGGTCGCCCTTCGAGTGCTTGCGGTAACTGTCGTAGATGCCCTGCAGGAGATACTTCAGACCGAAGGTGGTCTGGGCAAACGACGACGAAGTGAGGTTGGTGTCGTCGTCGCTCGACGATGCCTCGACCCATGCGGGCAGGTGGTTCATGAGCTTGATCTCCACTTCCTGACGATGCTTAATACCCTCGCTTTCGAGGACAAACAGGTGGGTTGCCTTTCCGAGACGCTTGCGTTCGGCAGGCGAAACTTCCTTCTGAGCGATGGGGCGAATCTCCTTGATCACGACGGGATCATCGCTCTCAACACGATAGTTCTCCACATTGGTCAGGTATTGCTCGTCGATGAGCATGCCGCTCAAGTCGACAGCCAGCGCCAGACGCAAGTCACCTGCATCACGATCAACCTCGACATTCTCGATGTCGCGAATCTGGTCGCCCTGCCCATGAACTGGGCGGAAGCGACCGCGTATCTGCTCGTTGTCGAGCAGCAGCGAGTAGTAAGGTTTATAGACACCGTCGGTCCCGAAAAGGTACATATCCTCATAGCCGCGCAGGTCGCTGAAACGGCTGAAGGGTACGTAGCTTTCGTCGCGAGTCAGCCGGGCCATGTTGCGGTTGGACCCTACAACGACGATGTAGTAGGGACGACGGCCGTTGTACTGCTGACCGCTGGTGGAGTTGTATACATAATAGGCACCATTGTAGGAGCCCTGCATCTTTACGACAAGCAGTCCCTTCTCCTTAACCTGACTCTTGAAAACGGCATTCGTCATACCCTGCGCCTCAGAGAAAACCTTCTGCGGGTTGACGCCGACCATTTGCTTGGTAGAGTAGATCATATCCGTCACGAGGATGGAGAGTTCGTCCTCACCCGTCTTGTCGAGCAGTTGCTTGAAGATGGCTTCGAAGTCGGTCGACGAGGCATCGCCGATGCCCTTGGTGGACTCGAAGATATTGGGATCGCTGATGAACTGCGAATAACCTTTCGGGTAGGCATTGATTTCGGAGTTGACCACATAGATGCGGTTGTCGTCGCCAGTACCAGGCAGCTTGTTGAGCATGCCCACAATGGCGGCCTTGAACGAACCGTCACCACCTGCAGCATCGTAAGGAACCATCGAACCGGAGCGCTCCAAGTAGAAGTTTACGGCAAGCGTACGCCGGCCGGCCTGAATGTCAATCTTCTTAGGCGGTCGGCGACCTTCAAAGAAGTCTTCGATGTACTCCTTCACCCCGTCGACATCGAGCTGGCCGTCTTTATAGAAGTCTGTGAAATGTGCCTTCTGGCCGTCGAGGTACTCAACGATCTGCTCCCACTCTTGTGCGTCAATCACTTCATCGCGATCGGCCACATCGAGCAACAGCCGATTCAGTTCTTTCTTCTCGCCGCCACCACAAGCAGTGATCAGCACCATTCCTATCAGGGCCAAAATAGTTGCTTTCAGCCTCATCGTTTTCATCTTCATTTGTTGTTTGAGTGTTTATGTTCTGACGTCTCGCACGGCAGGAAAGTTGCAGCAAAAACAGCTTTCGCGTGCGCACCTACGAATTAAAAACGTGCAAAATTACAAATAAAAATCCGAAAAACGGCCAATCGTGTGGCATTATTCAGAGTTTTTAAGATTTCAAAAACGATGCGGCAGAGACCTCTTTACCTGATTATTTCAAACTATTACACCCCACAACGGCGCAATAATTGGCAGTTGATGCGGCACCAAGGCATAAGACTTCTCAATAATCCTATGCTATTGAAGTTCATTGACACATCTCGACTATCAAGAACGTTGTGCTTTAGCATAAAGAAAGCATAACTTTTTCATTACAAAAGCATTGCGTTTTCAGTACAAAAGCAATGCCTTAACACCCCTAAAGCAATGCTTTGCTGACCCTAAAAGCAGTGCTTTAGACAATACAAAGCGTTGATATATCAAACGAAAAGAATATCTATCTCTCTACTAAAAAAAACAACTATTTGAGAAGAAAAGTCCTACTGCACATAAAACATCACAAAACAAAAAGGTCGCCCCCTACTCCATTCGCGGAGCATGGGGGCAACCACCTTCATCAATCAATTAAATTATGCTTTGTTTTTGTGTTGGATGAAGCCGTTAGAAGTGCAGGCGAAGGTCGACTCCCACCTGCAGAGGGTTGCCAAGTTGGCCGAAATACTTTGTCTCGCCAGTTGCTGACGATGCGACGGCAAACGTATTGTACTTCGAATCGGTGAGGTTGCGTCCCCATACCGACAGCACCACGGGACCGCAATCGAGGTCGAGATGTGCTCCCAATGTGGCATAGATGCCCTGAGAATAGGTGTTGGCCTCGTCCCAGTATATCTTGCCTTGCCCAGCTACGTTCAATCCGAACGTGAGCGAACGCAACGACAACTTACTGGCTGCATTGTGGCTGAAGTCAAACCGATAGTCGGCATTGGCCGCAAAGGTGTGTTCCGGCACGAAAGGCACCCGTTTGTCCTTATAGTCAAAGGCGGTTGTTTCAAGTCCGTTGGCAATGCTGTCGATGTATTCTTTGAAGACAGCCCGCGTATAGCTGTAGCTGGCTCCCCACATCAGGTGGTCGTTCAGCGCCTGACCGCGAAGGCTGGCCTCAACGCCACACGAGTAGCTCTTGCCGGCATTCACCATCATTCGGCCAAAACCATAGTTGCCTGCCATAACGGAAAGTTGCTGATTGGTGACTTGCATGTAGAAGCCGGCTAGATCCATCTGCAATGTCTTGTTGAAGAGGTTCAGATGTGCACCAAACTCGTAGTTCCACGAGGTCTCAGGCTTGAAAGCGATTGTCTCGCGAATGTCGTTGTAAACCTGTTCGTCGTGTTCAATCACCATCGCCCCACGTACTGACTGAGCACTCGACTGCAGTTCGGTCTGCAGGATGTCGCTGAACATCTGCATGTTGAACCCACCAGCGCGATAGCCCTTTGTCAACGTGGCGTAGAGGTTGCTGCCACCACCCAGCTTGTATGTCAGTCCGAGCTTCGGAAGCAGCTGGTCGAAGTGGTCGTGATCGTGATGAGCCAGAGCCGAAGCAACGGAAGCATCAACGTGAACGCCCATGACGTCCTCACTCAACGTGGCCAATGCCGACGTACGATAGTCAATGGCTGCATAGCTGTAGTCGTAGCGCAGGCCGAGGGTTGCCATCAGGCGATTGGTCAGTTCGATATCGCTCTGGTGGAACACAGCCAGATTGGTCATCGGTGTGTGGAAAAGTCCAGGTATAGTGGCTATCTGCATATCGACTTTGCAACCTCCCATACGTGCAATCATAGCTGCGGCAGCCTCTTCACCCATACGCTTGGCCATCGAATTGAGCATGCCGTAGTAGGCATAGTCGGTAATCGTCTTCGAGAGGAATGCGTTCATCTCTGGATCGAAGTAGACGGGAGCATTGGTTTTCATCCATTGGAAGGAGCCAAAGGCACCCAGCGTCCAGTGCCAGCGTGACGGGCGATTGCCCTTGAACACGAACTCCTGCGTGAAGGCATTCTGGAACTGGCGCTCCTCAAGGTGCATATAGTCCTGAGGCAGGTAGTCGATGTCCATCATCATGTAGTCTTTCAGGAACTGATAGCTGGCTGTGTAGTTGAAATCGAATGCATTGGCGCGGAAACCGATGTTCAGCGCAGTATTCAGCAGATTGCGACGATAATTGCCTTGACGATTGGTGGCAGGGTCGGCAGTGGTATTGTCGGCAAGCGACATCAGTCCATAGGGGAAACCATTCTGGCGAACATACTGGTAGTCGGCCACATAGTCGAACGAAAGGCGATCGGTGGGACGCCAAATGAGTCGCATCTTGCCACCAGCTTCGTTGATGCGGTCGGCTTTTTCGCCCGTCGTCTTGTTTTCAAAGAAGCCGTTCTGGCCGTTGTAGAAACCTGCCAGCGAGAAGACAAACTGCTCGTTTACCTTATTGTAATGGGCCACTTCTGCATTTCGATACATTGCTGTTCCAAAGCCCAGTTGTACGTCGGTGCCTTGATAGTTCATGGGGTTGCGCGAGAACATGCGCAGCAGGCCTCCTTCGGTATTCTGTCCGTAGAGGGTGCCTTGCGGTCCACGCAGCACATCGATGCGATCCAACTGATAGGTATGCACGTTGAACGCGCTCTTGCTGACCAGTGGCATTCCGTCTGTGTAGACGCCGACAGCCGGGCTGTTCACGCGTGAGCCGATACCACGAATATACATTGACGAAGTGTAACGCGAACCATAGTTGGGCATAGTGAATGCGGGCACGAAAGTCGACAGGTCGCGCAGGTCGCGGATGCCCAGCTGTTCGATTTCAGCCGTCGAGAACACAGAGGAACTCATGGGTTGCTGGCGCAACAGGAAGCTCTCCTTAGGCTGACTGACCACAACCACCTCGTCGAGGTCATGAACGCGGGACGAGTCGGCCACCGCATCAATCCCCTCTGCCATAAGTGGAAGTGTGGCGACAAGCACGATGCTTGTCAGGATGATTTTTTTCATTTGTGTCTTTATATTTCTTTTGTCTATCTGATTACTTTTATGTAGAGAGAGGTCTGCAAGACTCACTTTCACGGCTGCAAAGGTAGGCATTATTTGCCAATTGTGCAATCCTCATAAATATGGATTTTTGTGCGGAAAGGCCCTGTGCATTACGTATAAATGTGTAGAGAGAACCAACACAGACGAATAGAAAACAAGCATTTATGAAGCAAATTATACACCATCTCCTATTTCTGTTCATGGCCATGTTCTGCATGGTCACAACAACGAGGGCGCAGTGGACACGACTCACCAATCTGCCCACCGTCTACATCGATACTTATGGCGGTGCGCCCATTACGAGTAAGACTAACTACATCTACTCCACGCTGCGATATGTCGACGAACAGGACCACGTGACGGTCTACGATTCGGTGCAGATACGCGGCCGAGGCAACTCAACATGGGGACTTGCCAAGAAGCCTTACAAACTGAAGTTCAACCAGAAGGAACGCTTCCTCGGACCACAGCGTGCCAACGCAAAGAAGTGGACGCTTCTGGCCAATGCTGCCGACAAGACGCTCATCCGCAACGCAGTCACTGCGGCCATCGGCGAGTTCACGTCGCTGGTCTTCAACCCTGCTTATAAGTTTGTCGACCTCGTGCTTAACGGAACCCATCTGGGCAACTATCAAATCAGCGACCACATAGACGTTCGTAAACGCCGAGTCAACATCGAAGAACAAGACCTGCCCCTAGCACCTGAAAGCGATATTACGGGTGGCTATCTGCTCGAGGTCGATGGATTCAAGGAGGGCAACTGCTTCACCACCAGTCGCTACAGCGTGCCTGTACGCATCCACTATCCTGAAGACGAGGACATTTCACCGACGCAAAACACATATATTCGCAACTACATTGCCGACTTCGAGCGCTCGTTGCAGGCTACCTACTTCGATGATCCTGAACGTGGCTATCGGCAGTATGTCGACTCGACTTCGCTCATCGACTGGTTTCTCGTCACAGAGATCAGTGCCAACCTCGACGGTTACTATAGTACCTATTTCTATAAGGATCAAGCCGATCCCCTACTTTACTGGGGACCTGTGTGGGATGCCGACATCGCCTATAACAACGATCAGCGTGTGACAGGCACATCGGAAAAGTTGATGACTGATTACGGATTCGGACAAACCAAGCAATGGGTCAACCGCATGTGGCAAGACACGTGGTTCGCTAAGAAAGTCTATACGCGTTACTCCGAGTTGCTTGACAGGGGACTCGTCGATTATCTCAATGCGAAGATCGACAGCCTTACCCAACTGCTGCAGCGGTCACAGGAACTCAACTATGAGCGGTGGGGCATCAACCGCAGAATGTACCACGAGGTAGTACTCTACTCCAGTTACGATCAGTACATCGACAACCTTCGCGGCTTCATCTCATCACATTGCCAGTGGCTTCTCACTGCATTTGCCAACCGAAAGCCCATCGAACCTACACCTGAATTTGAGCCACGTCAAGTTTATTACCGCATTCTGAATGCCAATACCAATAAGGCAATCAGCGCTAGTGGCAATCTGGTCAGCCAACAGACCAATACTGAAGACAACATCGATGAAGAATGGTGGATCAAACGCGTGGGCGACCACTTCATGATGCTCAATCGCAATTCGCTGCTCGCACTGAACGACCCCACTGAGGGGGCCGTTGGACCTTCAACCAACGTTGGCACACCCATTGATGTGGCACAGGAGGACTCACTTGATGAGCGCCAGCTTTGGGACATCATCCCTCAAGGCACCGAAGGCTACTACAACCTGCTGAATGTCTATTCGCAGCACATCGCCAATCTGCGTGGCGGCTCTGGTGCCGACGGTACCGAGATCATCAGCTACACCAACGACGAGCGCAATTCGTCCAGCAAGAACCGACTCTGGTACTTCGTCGCCACCCGCAATGCCATTCCCGAAGACCTCGCAGGCATCGACCCGCCCGAGCCTGATGACTACGCACTGGCCTATAATCCTACTTCAGAGGAACTACACTTCGGTGCCGAAGATCGTTCGCAGCTGCAGCGATTCACAGCTCGCGTCTTCAACGCCAACGGACAACTCGTTGGCACCTTCCGTGCTGACGAACGTTTCTCAATGGCCTCCTTGCCACATGGTCTCTACATCGTCAATTGGCAGTGCAGCCAGCAGCAGCGCTCCGCTAAGTTCATGAGGTAAACCCCCTAAGGGAAAGGGTTGTCTCACTGCACAGCCCCATTTCCTCCTTATTTATGAGGAGTCTGCCCCCTTGATTTTACTCAAGAAATGTTTGAAATATAGAGTTTTCGCAAAAAAAATTTGGCACATATTGAAAATTTACTTATCTTTGCCAAAAATATTAAGGACGATAGAGTTTTTTTAATTATAAATTAAAAGTAAAATGAAAAAGCTAGTAGTAATGTTTGCTGCCCTTGCTATGGCAGCTTCCGTATCGGCACAGACCGTATCGGAGAGTAAGACATTCGACAACTTCTACATTGGCATCAATGGCGGAGTTGCTACAAAGGCCACTGGTCACAAGTGGATGAACGACTTGGATCCCAATGCAGGTCTTCGCATCGGCCGCTTCTTCACGCCGGTGTTCGGTCTTGCTGTTGAGAGCAATGCCTACTTCTCAAACAAGCCTTACACATCGACTAAACTTGCTGTTCGCGGCATCAACACCAGCCTGCTGGGTACCGTGAACCTGAGCAACTGGTTCGGTGGCTATCCTGGTGAGCCTCGCTGCTTCGAGATTGTAGGTCTCTATGGCTTCGGCTGGGGACATTCATTCACCCACGATCCTTCGCACGAGGTACTTGGCCGCAACCGTGCCAACTTCGCTACTTCGAAGGCTGCCATTGACTTTGTGTTCAACCTTGGCGAGAAGAAAGCTTGGCAGTTCTACATTGAGCCGTCGATCACATGGGCTTTCATTGGCAATGGCAACAACCTCGGCTATGAGAACGCTTACAAGGCTCATGCCAGCAGCGATCAGCCCAGCTACAACATCAACAACGCCTTCGTGCAGCTGAATGCAGGACTCGTTTACAAGTTCGGCAACTCCAACGGTACGCACAACTTCACCATCGTTACTCCGCGCGACCAGGCTGAGATCGATGCTTTGAACGCTCGCATCAATGCCCTCCAGGAGGAGCTTGCTCGCAAGCCGAAGGAAATCGTGAAGGAAGTCGTGAAGGAAGTTCCCGCTCCTGTGAAGCAGGAAGTGAGAGAAGTGAAGGTTGAGAACCTTGTCTTCGTAACCTTCGCTCAGGGCAAGTCGGCCCTCACTGCTGATGCCAAGAAGGCTCTTGACGGTGTGGCCAAGGACGCTCACGTACAGATCGTAGGTACAGCTTCGCCTGAGGGCAGTGCTGAACTGAACCAGAAGCTGTCACAGGCTCGTGCTGACGCTGTTGCCGATTACTTGAGAGGTCGCGGCGTAGTTGTCGACGAGGCTACCGGTAAGGGTGTGCAGGGCACAACCTCCAACCGTCTGGCTGTTGTCTACGTGAAGTAAACTGACAATTCGCAATTGACAATTTCTAAAAAGGACATCAGTCGTTTTGCTGCCTTGTGCATGCAAAGGGCTGATGTCCTTTTCTTTAACCATCATCATTAACAATTATCCGTGACATCCGCTAAATACGAGATGTTCCGTGATTGCAAAATCTATTATAAAAGTAAAGTGTTAAACAAAGTAGGACGCTATGAATTCTTGGCGGAGCCGTTTCATTGCGACTTCTCCAACAGGCTGTTCATGGGACATTTGGGAAACCACATGCTGAATGCAGCTGACTTCCACTCGAACGACCGTGGATTTGGCATGCACTATCTGAACACGATTCAAAAGACATGGGTGCTATCAAGGCTGGCTATTGAGATGACAGAGATGCCCGAGGCCTATGATCGCTTTCACGTAGAGACGTGGGTGGAGTCGGCCATGCGATTCTTCACCAATCGTAACTTCCGTGTGGTTGCTGATACCGCTGACGGTGAGAAAGTCTATGGCTATGGCCGATCGGTTTGGGCAATGATAGATACTGAGACACGTCAGCCTACAGACATCCTGGCAATCAAAGATGGCAGCATTCGCGACTATATTGAAGCGGAAAAAACATGTCCGATTCAAAAAAGTTCACGCGTGAAGATGGGCCCCGATGCCCAACTGGTGCGCACCATTGACACACAATATAGTGATGTAGACATCAATGGCCACATCAACAGCGTGAAATATATTGAGCACGTGCTCGACCTTTGGAATCTGGAGTGGTACAAGCAGCACAGCATACGCCGCTTCGAGATTGCCTATGTGGCAGAAGCCCATCAAGGCGACCGCTTGAGTTTTTATATGGAACACACACCTTCCGAAGAGGCTGACAGCGGACATGAAGAACAAGCGTTCTCGGTTCGCATTGTCAAAGAAACAGAAGATGGCTGCGAACCCGTAGAGACGTGCCGCAGCCATGTGGTATTTGTGACCCACCCCTAAGGGGATGGGTCTTTTTTTGTTCAATTGTCTTCTTTCTCTTGCAGTTTGTATTCAAAGAAGAAGGATACGAGAAGTCCGAGGCCGATGCCAAAGGCAATGATAAGCCAGAAGTAGATATTGTGCTTGGCTTCGAGACCGAGCAGGAAGTCGGCAAAGGCACCGACACCCAGTCCGATGAGGATGCAGGCCCAGCGCAGCGAAGAATACTTATTTGATTTCTTTTCCTTCTCTTCGATGAGGGCCTTAGCGGTTTCCAGATCGGTGTTGTGCTCGATGAGCAGCTTGCGCAACTCAGTCTCGCTCTGCTTCTTACGGATTGACATGATGGCCCCGAAGATGATAGCCACAATAGGAATGGACAGGGATAGTACAATGGCGAAAAGGCCTTCTAATTCTACTGGATACATATTATTTACCTTTCTTTATTAATTAAACTTGTTCAATCATTTCGTTTCATTTATAAGACCGTCCTGTGTTCAAATAATTACACTTCAATTGGATAAAAAAACTCAATGGCCTTCCATGAGCCGTAGAGCATAGCTGCAACAGGGAAAACAAGACAGACGTAAACAATTGAGTTCTGGCCTTGCTGACTGACGAACAGCCATAGCAGCCAGCCGAAGAGCAAAAGCACAAACGGAAGGCCAAAGGCAAAGGCGGCGGCCCTACCCCACTGGCGCAACTGACGTCGGCGTGTTTGACGACGCAGGTCTTTCATCACGCCAACAGTGATGTCTTCGGCAATCTGCTGGCGTTCGAACGTCTGGAGAATGAGGTCATCCAGCTGTTGTTCGGTGAGGGGGTTATTGTTTATATCCATGTTCTTTCTTATTATTGAATGCGATTGATTTCTTCATCTTCACCTAATGTGCGCCGCAAACGTTCGCGAATACGATGGAGACGCACGAGTACATTGGTCTGCGTGAGTCCAGTAAACCGAGCTATCTCATCAGTTTTCTTCTGCTCATAGTAGTGCAGGCGAATGATTTGTCGGTCTTGCTCGGGTAGTAGTTCGATGGCTTGCTCCATGCGTTGCAATAGCACTTCGCGGTCATGATCATACTCATCGGTAGCAGGTACAGGTTGCATGCGGTGCTTTTCGCGTTCCAACTCATTAAGGGCCAGGTGCATAGCGATTGCAGCAAGCCATGGGCCTAGTGAGTCGCCTCGCCAATAAGCTAGCCGCTCGTAAGTGCGGACGAAAGTCTGCTGTGCTATTTCCTTAGCCAGCTCTTCGCGGTTGACGATGCCAAGAGCTTTCGAGAATACCATTCCCGAATAGCGTCTTACAATCTCAGCGAAGCATTGTTGATTGTGTTCGCGCAACACCTTGTTGGCAAGTTCCCTGTCAGTCATTCTGCTATATAGACCGGCATACAGAGAAATTATTACATTCAGCGGACAACTATTTTTTTGCCGCCGTGAATGTAGATACCCTTGGGGAGTTCACCATTTACTGATTTGCGATTTACGATCATGCGGCCTTGTAAGTCGTAGATGTTATCATTTTCAATTTCCATTCCTCCATTTTCAATTTGAATGATTCCCGTCGGCACTTTCTGATAGACGCGCACATAGTCGAACTCGGTTTCGTAGATGAAGTCTTGGTCTGGTTTGGCTGCCCAAGAACCATCACCTACACTTTGATTGAGGATGATGTAGAAATCGTGGTCAAAGGGCCATTGCAATCCATCAATCGCAGTCTGGGTAGTCAGCCTGCGATAGGTTGCCACGCGATTTCCATCAACGGTCCATGTCAGCAGATCGGGTTCCCAAGTCAATCCGTAAACATGCCAGTTGTCAATGGTAACCGTCTCGTTGCTGCTCGGTGTAGGGTTCGTTCGCTTCAGGTTATAGGTCCAGTTGGAATGAACTGTGTGGTAAGCTGTATTTTTGTCATCGATAGATTCGAAGATATCTATCTCACCTGCATTAGGCCACGAGGCACAAGGTGGTTGCGGCATCATCCATGCGGCAGGGAAACTGCCTGTGTGAGGCAAGGTCTTCAGTCTTATTTCAACTTTTCCGTAGGTAAACGAGAAGAGATTGCGAGTCTCCATGGCACCTGTTATCATTGGAACATTATCAGTTGTTGTGTCAGGATTCTTGATTGCACGGCACACCAGTGAGCCATTACGGATGAAAGCCACGTCGGGCGAATTGCTGATATAGCGGTTCCATGTGGAACCATAGCGGGTGGAGCATTGCCACTTGGCAGGATCGGGGCGTGAGCCATCGGTCTGGTTGAACTCATCACTAAAAATGAGCTGATAAACTTCGTCTTCAGATCCGCTGTCGTTGCTGATAAATTCGGCTCTGACCTCCATATCGCCATCAACGATGGAACCATCGAGTGTGACCAACCCATGATCGAAAGCTGATGCAGAGAACGTTTCCTCAACATATTGTGCCACTCCATTAACCATCGAGTCGGCCTTAAGCAATCCATGACGCACGCTAATCTGCTTCAACCGCATACCTTCATCAGGCACAACAACGAGCGGCAGTGACTGCCCGATGGTCCATTCGGCTGTTGTGACCGGCTCTCCGTTACCAAGGCTTACAGTACCGCCTTCGGCTTTGATGGTTATGCCGACCGTAGGATCATCATAGATGCGAAGTCTTACGTCAGCGATGCCTCCGCCATTTGTGATGATGCTATTGTCTGCTCCGACATAACCTCCCGGATCGGCTGAATCCCAATCTATTTTATAGCGCATCATGTAGAAGCCCGGCTGTAGCGACTCGGGCAATGTGAAAGCCACAGGCGTGAGCACTCCCATGTCAACAGTCTGGCCAGCACTGTTGTAATTGCCATCGCTGAACGTCATCCCTGAGAACGAAACGAGATCATTATCGGCCGTCAACGTTCCATGTTCACCTGGCTGAAGTACGTCAAACCTTCCGTTTTGATTCTTGTCGACGTAGACGAAGCCATGCATCCAGCGACCGGTATAGTCAAAGGCAGGTATCACCGTTTGCCCGGCTTTGGCCACAACGGAGTGCATAGTCATGTCGTTATACATCTTCATCGGGTCGGTCACAGCCACCGAGACGCCGCCCAGTCCCACGCCATTGAGGATGCGATCTGTGCGCGTGCGGTTCTGGTCTTTTGCGAAGTTGATGGGGTAAGCATTGTCTTGCTGTGCCATGGCCGTCAGCCCGACAATCAACAGCAATACTGTCAGCATCTGTTTCATAAGCTTGAATCAATTAGTTCCAACTGCAAATATACAAAAAAACAAAAGCAGGACAAAGTTTTTGCCCTGCTTTTTTCGTATTTATTAAATGATTACTTATTTGACGTAGTCGCGCGGCAGAAGCGATAGCTCATCCCAAAGTTCACCACGCCCTCGATGCCATAGCCCAACTCAGCAAAGAAGCGGAGATGGCGTCCGCCGACATCAAAGCCAAGGGCTGTGAGCTGCGGGGCCAGTTTCCATCGCTTGCGGTCGAACACTTCCTGTCTGTGGTGCTGATAGCTGATTTCGGGAAGAAGCGATGCCTTAATGGTGTGTACCGATGCCCATGTGTGACTGTACTGGGCTCCGAGTGCCGCCATGGAGTAAAGGGAGAACATATCGCTATAAATCCAGCTGTACTTCACGGCAGGCATGGCGAATGTCGACCGGGTGTGGATATGAGCATAGGGCGACAAGGCATACGAATCGGGATCTTCCGGGTCGTAGGGCGTTTCCAATTCGTCGTAGGAACTCGCCTTTCCGAAAACTGCACCAATGGCTACATGCGGGTTGATGTGGTAGAAGTAGCGAATACCCCATGAGATGCCGTCAACATAGATTCCACAACGAAAGGGTGTCTCCATGCCCATGTCGCGGAACTGTTCGACTTGCCGATCGTGAGTTCCCTGCCAGACGGAAGACCCTAAGCCTGCCAACACGTCGATCTCGTGGCGATAGAGGCGGGGCTCACGGCGAACGGGCAACTGCACTATCTTGCTCACGCCGACAGGCGCCAAGGGCTCGGCACCGATGCTCTCCTCCTTGCTGCGCTTGCTGATGTAGTAGCGCGACATGGCAGGTTCGTAGATGGCGCCCGTCATCAGGTCGACGGGCAGGCCCAGAAATCCGTTGAAGTAGTTGGCCCAAATCCAGAGGTTGGTGTTGCGACCGGGAATGATGTCGGCATAGTCGTAGTGGGGCGACGTGAGCGTGATGGGCTCGGTGAGCTTATCGCGCCTGATGCTCAGGGAAGCTGGCAGCGAGACGCTGTCGTAGGTTTGCTCGTCGGCAACAATGGTGAGGGGTTCGGGTGCGTCGCCGTCGATGATGACGCGAGCTCGTGTGCCCGTGAAGATGGTGGCACACGACGTCAACAGCAGCGTTGACAAGGCTAACAAAGGCAGATGTTGTTTCTTCATTTCGTTTTGCTTTATGATTACAATAACTAAACATTAAACGACGATGAAACAATAAACTTGCACGGTCTGAGAGAAAAAATGTAGGGACGCGACGTGTCGCGTTCGTAAATAGAAAAGACGAACCAAACAACGCGACAGGTCGCGTCCCCACACGAAATGCCCCCTACACGATTTCCCTGCCGAACGGGGTGAGGGCGATGTGGGCGAGCTTGAAGTGCTGCTTGCCGAAGGGGATGCCGATGATGGTGATGAAGAACAGGCAACCGAAGAGCACATGCGTGAGCCATATCCACAGTCCGCCGACAAAGAACCACAGCACGTTCATGGCAGTGTTCAGACAGCCGCTGGTGGGTTTCTTCTTCACCTCCGAGCCGAAGGGCCACAGGGCCAGCAGGCCGAGCTTCAGCGATTGCAGACCAAAGGGAATACCTATGATGGTGATCATCATGGCAAGACTTGCCACAAGATATTCAATGGCGATTTCGATGCCGCCAAACACAAGCCAAATGATGTTGCCTAATAATTTCATTTCGCGTACTATTTAATTATCAATGATGCTTCTTGCTGTTCACCGTTATTGGTTGAACTATTCTTTTGACGAGGAAACAACAAAGAAGGTTGCAGGGCTCATCATTTTTTCATTTATTGCAAGGCTTCGAGTTCCTCGGAGAGTTGCATCCAGCGGTCGTTTTCCTCGTCGAGTTGGCGCATGGTCTGAGCATATTCCTCGATGAGTTTCATGTCGGTGGCATGTTCCGGTTTTGAGAGCAACCTGTCCATGTCCTTGATGCGGACTTCCATTTGGGCAATTTTATCCTCACAAGCCTTCACTGCTTTCTCTGCACGCTTCACCTTCTTCTGCTGCTCCTTGCGTTCTGCATAAGATGCCCCACCCCGGCCCTCACCGACTGGGGAGGGTGACTGCTGCGGCATAGCTTTTACTGATGGCTGTTGGTTGCTCATGGCCAGTCGCTCGTCGATGGTCATGTCGGCCTCACCCTTGGGATGACTCCGCAGCCAGTCATAGATGCCGCCAAGATGCTCACGTACACGACCACCACCGAATTCAAACACCTTCGTGACAAGCCCATCGAGAAACTCGCGGTCGTGCGATACAATGATAGCGGTGCCGTCGAAGGCACGGATAGCTTCCTTTAGCACATCCTTCGACTGCATGTCGAGATGGTTGGTCGGCTCATCGAGAATGAGCAGGTTGACGGGTTCCAACAGCAGACGAATCATGGCCAGTCGGCTACGCTCGCCACCAGAAAGCACCTTCACTTTCTTCTCCGACTCCTCGCCGCCAAACATAAAGGCCCCGAGGATGTCGTTGATACGTAGGCGGATGTCGCCTTTTGCCACGTAATCGATGGTTTGGAAGACGGTAAGCGACTCGTCTAACAGCTGTGCCTGGTTCTGTGCAAAGTAACCGATCTGCACATTATGTCCAATCTTCAGTGTACCGTCGAAAGGAATCTCGCCCATAATGCACTTCACAAGCGTCGACTTACCCTCACCGTTCTTACCGACAAACGCCACTTTCTCGCCACGTTTCAGGATGAAGTTCACGTCGGAGAACACCTGATGATGGCCATAGGCCTTACCGACATCCTCGCAGATGATGGGATAATCGCCACTCCTGAGGCAGGGTGGGAACTTCAGACGCAAAGCACTGTTGTCAACCTCGTCAATCTCTATCGGTACTATCTTCTCCAACTGCTTGATTTTCTGCTGAACCTGCACGGCCTTCGTTGCCTGATATCGGAAGCGTTCAATGAATGCCCGCATATCTTGAATCTCTTTCTGCTGGTTTTCGTAGGCACGCAACTGCTGTTCGCGACGTTCACGCCGCAAGACGACGTACTCGTTGTACTTCACACGATAGTCAATGATCTGTCCGCAGCTGATTTCCAGCGTTCGGTTGGTCACATTATTGATAAAGGCACGGTCATGGCTTACCAACACCACTGCCGAAGCGCTTTGAGCAAGGAATTGTTCCAGCCACTGGATGGATTCAATGTCCAGATGGTTGGTAGGCTCGTCGAGCAACAGCACGTCAGGTCGGCGAAGCAGGATCTTTGCCAATTCGATTCGCATACGCCAACCGCCAGAGAATTCAGACGTAGGGCGATCGAAATCAGTACGCAAGAAACCAAGTCCTATCAACGTACGTTCAATTTCGGCCTCATAACCCTCGCCGCCAAGCATCAAATAGCGCTCATGCTCCTGCGTGAACCTCTCGACCAGCCGCATATAGTCATCGCTCTCGTAGTCGGTGCGTTCGCCGAGTTCGCGTTCCATACGCTCTACTCGTTCTTTCAGCCGAGTTGTATCGCTAAAAGCCTTCCGCGCCTCTTCTTTCACGGTGGTTTCGTCGGCCAGCCGCATCACCTGCGGCAGATAACCAATCGTAGTGTCGTTCGGAATACTGACAGTGCCGCTTGTGGGGTGCTGTTCGCCACAAAGAATCTTCAGCAACGTCGACTTGCCAGCACCGTTTTTACCTACGAGTGCAATTCTATCGCGATCGTTTATGACGAAACTTGCCTCGCTGAAAAGGGGCTTAACGCCAAATTCTACAGTTAAGTTCTCAACTGAGATCATTCTTATTTCTTCACTTTTTTCGTTCCACCTTTGCCTTGTACGATGTAGACTCCTGCGGGCAGTTGCTGGAGTGCGTCACCAAAGCACACCTGATGGCGCAGTTTGATGCCTTCATATGAATAGACATCAACTAAGTCGTTGTCGGCAAATGATACGTTTATTCCATCGGTAACTGCTGTTACCCGAATCTTTCCATCGACGTTGATGGTAGAGGCATCAAACTCATACGACATACCTTCTGACTGGCATTTCACGATGACATTACCAGAAGAACGCGAGAAGCCTGCATTGAAAACTGTAATCTCATCCCCCACTTCAAGTGTGCGGGTGCTGGGAACGACAACTAGCAGCGTGTCCTGCGAGTGTGAGATCGTACCGCTTACAGAATAGCTCATGTTGCTTGAGCGCGTGAGCAGACAGCGGATGGTGGAACCTTGCCGCATCGACAAATTACCTGTTATACGCATATTGGCGGCTGAGGTCTGGTTGATGCCAGCTGCCAGGGTACCTCCTTTCATTACAGTGACGTTGCTGGCTGCACCATTGCCAGAGAGGGTTCCGCCATTGTTCACGGTAATAGCACCCGTAGACATTGGCGAATTGCTGGTATTATAAAGTTCGAGCGTGCCTCCATTGACACTGATTGGCGAAGTATGGCCGACTGTGCGAAGGGAGAGTTTGCCATCGCCAACCTTCTTCACGTTGGCACCTTTAAGGAGTCCGTAGAAAGTAGTGTTTTCTCCCAGATAGCCAATCTCGTAAGAACTGCCAGAGCCTCCCAAGGTAGCATCGGTTGCAGAGGTTCCCGAAGAAAGTGAACCAATCTTCAGTGTAGCAGTTCCCTCTGAGCCGCTACCACTCTTGAAGTGGGCCACATAAGCACCAGAAGCCAGGATGAGTCGCGTCTTGCTCATGTCGGTAACATTCTCCATCAGGCGGAACTGACTGCCAATGGCGGTCAGAGTTCCTTCGAAAGCACTGAAGTTAGCTCCTACATCGCAGCGCACATACCGCGTTTCTATCGTCAGATTACCCGAACCTTTTACCGTTCCGTTGATCTTTCCACGTGACGATCCCAGAATCTTATTGTTTGTTCCTTCTTGGATCGTGAAGTTATGATTCAGATTTGGAACCGTGGAAGTACTGTTAACGTCAATCTGATGAACCTCTCCACCAGCCAATACCATTGGCGAGCCAGAACGGCCAAACGTACTATTCCAAGCTCCCTGAGCAATGACACCACGCTTAACGATCACGCCGGCGAAGTTATTGTTGCCGCCATAAGTGAAGTTCAGTTGTCCAGGGCCATCCTTGATGAGATAGCCTGAGCCATTGATCATTCCCTTCATGGAGAGCGAACTGTTGGCTTGGGCAATGCGGATGGTAGCCGTGTCGGTGAGAGTGATGATGCGGTCGGTACCCATATTGTCGCGGCTCAACACCAGTGTGCCTCCATTGAGCTGCAGGTTGCCATTAGTGGCGGCTGCTGCACCAATTGCGCTCTTTTGCCCGCCATCGTAGAAGTTGGGCACGATGAGTGTTCCGCCATTAACGATTGTCTTTCCTGTGTAGTCGCTATTCTTCAGATTGAAAGTCACATTGGCGTCTTTATTAACGGTCACACCGCCCTCGCCCGAGATGCCTCCATCGCCAGAGAACGTGTAGGTGCCACTATTGAAGACAACGCCGCTGGTCACAATTTGGTCGTTGATGGTAATGTTCTTACGTAAAGCCGCATCATCAAAGACCACCTCATCGCCGGGAACGAATGTCGTGGCACCGTCAAGATCGAAGTTTTCCGACTTGTAATCCCAAGTTGAATTCTCGTTGCCAGTCCATACGACACCCGTTGTAGCATCACGAGTCTCCTTGACCACTAGCAAAAGCTGCTGACCATCGACCACGAACTCGAAGTTGATTCCGTCAAGACCTCGGCTCTTCAAGGCTGTGGGGTCTGCCGTGAGCGTACCTGTGCACTCAGCAACGACATAGCTTCCGGCAGTCAGTTCGTCGTGGTTGACACTGATGGTGTTTTGCCCTGTCAAGGTTAGGTCGCCCTTCACAAGCAAACGACCGCTTTTACCATCTGCCGCATCTACTTCAATGAATACGCCACCTGGAATCATCAGACTCTTATTAAAGGTAATGACACCACTTGTTTCGTGCGGTTTCAGTCGGCAACCTTCATAGTTGAGAGCCTCTTCGAACGTGATATCACCTGCAATCACAGCATTTCCGCTGAGCGTTCCTTTTGCCCGAAGCTCAACAGGACCGGCAATAGTACCGTTGACAGCCAACGTTCCCTCGCTGATGATAGTGGGACCCGTGAAGTTGAAGTTGTTGTTGAAAGTGGCTGTGCCAAGCATTGACTTGATGAATGTCATATCGCCAGCCAGTTGTCCTGAGCCTTGGAAGGTATAGTCGTGGCCACGAGGGTTCATCATGTAGAAACAGGCAGGTTTCAGAATGCCATCGAGGACGATTGGAGAGGCGTTATCGCCTGAAACGTCGAACATCACGGACTTATTGTCAGCATAAGTTTGTGCTTGCTTCATGTCGAAGGATGTGAAGCCATTCTGCCACGAACCGCCCTTCCATCGCAGATCCGCTTCGAACACAGGCGGTAATGGCGGCATAGGCATTCCACTGCCCAGATAGAACCCTGTGTTAGGATGCTGATAGTATCCGCGCGTTGTGCAGTCACCACGATAGTGAGGATCCTGTTGCAAGCAGTAGATGCTGTAATTGGTAGGCATGTTGGTTGTGTATCCCACCAGACCGGTAGAGCCGTCAGCGTTCTGGTTGACAAGAATCACCTCTTCACGCCAGTCGCCTACGATATCGCCCATAAAAGCAGGGCGGGTACCAGTGGCAGCATGCGTTGCCCAGTTGCTCTCCTGCGAGAATTCCACGAGTCGGTTTTTGCTCAACACCCGTGTCACCATCAGGTTAGTACCCCAACCACTACCTCCAGGTGAAGAAAGTTCCTCACGCTGCAGGTTCTCATCCCACCAAACACCCTCAAACATGGTCGATATGCCACAGCCAGAGCGTGTGTAGTTGGTCTTGTCGCCTTTACAATCGTAGATAAAATCGTCGGTAAAGCTATAGAGCTCATAGCCTTTTCGCGAAGCGTCGACATCCATGCAGGCACCACGTCCCACGTCATAGACTGACGGCAGATACCATTCCTTGATTCGTTCGCCTGTTCGAGCGTCATAAAGCAATTGTCCAAGCAAGGCACTCTGCTGAATGGCATACACCTCCATGCCAGGACGGTCGGGATCGATATCGCTCAGGATGAAACGGTCGCCATGACCGATTCCTGGACTTTGGAACCATCCTTTCAACGGATTCACGCTATAGCCACCCTGTATCATCTCATCGCATCCGTCGCCATCGACATCAGCCACACGTAACTGATGGAATTCAGCGGGCCAAGGCCGCTTGTCGTTACGGCTCCAGGTTGCAGAGTGATGCCAGTTCTTCGGTGTTCCTCCCGTCCAATCGAAGTCCCAAGTGAATACGTAGTTGTGGTGAGTTTTGTTGTTGTCGCGGTCAAGACACTCCATTACCAACGACGGATGAATACCGTCAAGGTAGCAGATGGCGAAATGTCCGTCCATGGCTGAATAGCCATCGCTCATATAGTTGGGGCGGCTGGTGCGTGTATAGCTGTCGCTGCCGTCGCTGACCTCGCTGTATTTCAGTTCATTGCAGGCTATTTCAGCACCTGTGGCGCCATCAATCACAGAGATATAGAAGGGTCGGTTACGTACCGATTGTGAGCGATAATCAACGATTCCGTCGCCATCAACATCAGGATTGTCGCTGCCCATGGCATATTTTCCCCACGTCTCATTCTGTTTATCCCAAAAACGGGTACCGTCGCTGGCTCGAATCATCACCTCTGCTTTGCCGTCACAGTTGATATCGTAGGCCACAACCATATCGTTCTGACCGCCCGAGATGTTAACATTCGGCCCCATATCGACTGTCCACAGAAGTGTTCCGTCAAGTTTGTAAGCCTGTATTTTGTGCGATGTCGTTGAGGTATTGTCACTTTGGTTCTCGGCATCGTCGTTGTCGGCAGCTCCTGCAAAGAGTCGGTCGACGACAACCGCATCGAACTCGCCATTGCCATCAAGGTCCATCGGCCATACGAACTTCGTACGGTAGTCATTTCGCGTCAGTACCTTGTTATCGAAATCGAACTTGAACCAGACATTAGGCCAAGGCTGAGTAGTATACCTGAAGGGTCGGCTCAGTTCGCCTTCCACTCCGTTGACAACAGCAGCCACGGCGAACTCAGTGCCGCTGGCCATCGTCGAGGGTTGGTAGTTCGTTTTCGTGAGAGGTGTGGTATTGACTTTGGTAAACGATGTCGCACCCGGGGAACGTTGGTAGAGGTTATAGCTAGTGCCCTCGGGCTCTTCTGCCAGTTTACGCCACGATACGAGATTTCCTTGTCCTCCGCTTGAGGTTACGCTACGACCACCGGTGCGATTGACTGCCACCACGCCTCTGCCTAACTTCTGCTGAAGGCGTTGAGCGTTCATTCCTGATGGCAATAAGACCAGAATTGCCAACAATATGCCTATCTTTTTCATTACAATGGGAATTGTGTTAAGTTATATTCGACGGCAAAGTTACAAAAAAGATGAAAGATTCAAGATGAAAGGTAAAAGAATTTGGTTTTTTTTTATAACTTTGCAGTCAGATATGAGAATTGACATTATAACCGTATTGCCCGAGATGATCGAAGGATTCGTGCATGAAAGCATCCTGGCTCGGGCTGAAAAGAAAGGTCTGGCCGAGATCCGGCTGCATAACCTGCGCGACTATACGCTGGACAAGAGGCGTCGTGTGGACGACTATCCCTATGGTGGCTTTGCCGGAATGGTGATGCAATGCGAGCCCATCGACCGTTGTATCACGGCGCTGAAGGCTGAACGCGACTACGACGAGGTGATCTTCACCAGCCCCGATGGCGAGCAGTTCAACCAGCATGTGGCCAACGAACTGTCGCTGCTGAACAACATTATTATATTGTGTGGCCACTACAAAGGCATAGACCACCGCATTCGCGAGCACCTCATCACTCGTGAGATCAGCATCGGTGACTATGTGCTGACGGGTGGCGAACTGGCAGCTGCCATCATGGCCGATGCCATTGTGCGCGTGGTGCCTGGTGTGATCGGCGACGAGCAGAGTGCCCTCTCCGACTGTTTCCAGGACGACATGCTTTCGGCTCCCATCTACACACGGCCTGCCGACTACAAGGGATGGAAGGTGCCCGAGATACTTCTCTCTGGCAATGAGGCAAAGATCAAGCAGTGGGAATTCGATCAGGCCATGGAGCGTACTCGCCGACTACGTCCCGACCTGCTGAAAAAAGGAACAAAGTAAACCATTAACAAGGTAACAATAAGAATTATGAAAAAACTGACAGTAAAACCTCAACTGGCATTTGGCGAGGCCGTAAAGCTCGCTTTTAGCAGAATCATGCAGACCAGTGGCCGCTCGCGTCGCTCGGAATTCTGGTGGTTCATGTTGGTCTACATCATCGTTTACTGGATATTGAGCACCATTGCCACCCTGCTATTTCCGCCCTTGGGAGCACAGATTGCCGTAGGAATCATCATGCTCATAGCACTCCCCATTACCGTACGCCGGCTTCACGACACAGGTCATGGTGCTTGGTGGGTCGTCGTCAGCTGGTTGTTCAATGTGGCTTTGAGCATCTATATGGTCACAAGTGGCTACATCGAGGAGATAACAAGCGTCAATGCCGACCCGATTCGGGCTTTTGAAAACCTGAACATTCCTCTGTTTGGAACAGCCTCGCTGGTGGTAGTCTTCACTTCGCTTGCCACGTTTATATTCTGTCTGCTCGACAGCAAGCCCCAAGCGAACAAATATGGCGAATCTCCGAAATATGTAGTGGTGAGCGACGAAGAGGAAACACGCCCCGAAGAAGCTGTCAATACTTTCAATTCGTAAGCCTTCGTAGAGGCCAAAAGCCTGAGAATATCCTACGAATTCATCAACCAAGATTTCACTTCGACGCGAAAACGCAATCATCGAACAATAGTGCTATGCGTAGATAACCAACGCATAGCACTTTTCTTATTCAAACAAAGCATTGCTATTGTTCTTACAGAGCATAGCTTTTGTACCCTGTAAAGCATAGCTCTACAGGCTCTAAAGCATTGAGTTAGAGGGAACAAAGCATTGAGTTGTAGTGCATAAAGCATAGGTTTGTAAGGAACAAAGCACTGAGTTTTTGGGTGTAAAGCATAAGTTTTTAAGTTACAAAGCTTTACGAAGGAACATATAAAGCATTACTTTGCAAATGAAAAGTAAAATATTTCAACAATTCAAGTCAATACCTCATCGATTAAAAACGACTTCCGGAAGCCTTCATTTGTCATAAAAAATTCATGAAAAGACGTCCTTTCTTACCCGTTTTACGTTTGAAACATCAAATCGAATGCCGCTATTGCTTGCCCTTTTTCAGATGTTTACGGCAAAAATCGTGGCCAAGTTGGAGCCCTTCATCATAGAGTCGCTCCAGCTTATGCACGTCTTTTTCTATGCGATCCACCTCCAATGGCTTCTCTGGCCGGATGCAAAGCACGCTCCCTTCAGCCTCAAGCCGCTCGACAAACTCCAACTGTCGGTTGTATGCCTCTAACCGTCGGCTCAGCGCTACACGCAGACGAGGATAGCTATGGTAGATGAAGTGTGGCACTTTGTGGTCGCGTCCCGTCTTCCGATAGCCTCGGTTGCGCGTAAGAATGACGACATTCTTGCTGAAGCCCTGACTGATGGCACGTTCCAGAGGAATGGAATCGACAATACCTCCGTCGAGCATAGGCTTGCCATCGACCATCACTATCTTGCTCACATAAGGCAGAGAGCTGCTCGCCTGCACAATGTCAAGCAATCGCTGGCGGTCGTTCCGGTCCGACAAATACTCCGCCAAGCCCGTCTGACAGTTAGTAACCACCATCTCGAAGGTGGTCGGGCTATGGAAGAACGTGTCGAAATCGAATGGAAAAATCTTATAGGGCAACTCGTCGTAGAGCAGGTCGGGATCGAAGATGCAACCTTTCTTCAGCAGATGTCGCAGGCCTATGTAGTCGTATTTCTCCAGCATGTCGATGTTCGAAAACTTGGCTCGCTTAGGCTGATGGCTCACGTAGCTCAGGCCATTGCAGGCCCCTGCCGACACCGCCACTATGTAGGGGAATGTCAAACCATGCTCCATGAAAGCATCGAGCACGCCACTCGTGAAGACGCCTCGCATGCCACCGCCTTCAAGCACAAGTCCTGTCCTGTCGTCAATCTTCATCATTCGAGCCGCAAAATTACAAAGAAAAACGGATATCTTCATCTTCTTTCGCCCGACTTTTTCGCTTTTTGTAGTTTTTAACGAAAAAAAGAACTTCTTTGTCGACCATTTGTACCGAAAAAACACTACCTTTGTAGCCAGATAGACAAAAACACATCACAATTATGTTTGGCAAAGAAACTTACATTCAGCGTCGCAACGAGCTCAAAAAGCTAGTCGGCGAAGGCATCATCGTACTGTTCGGCAACAACGAGTCGCCAAACAACTACCCCAACAATGCCTACTATCCATTCCGTCAGGACTCATCATTCCTCTATTATTTCGGTCAGCAGCGCGACGGTCTTGTCGGTATCATCGACGTAGACAACGACAGTGAAATGCTCATCGGCGACGATATCGACATCGAGGACATCGTCTGGTATGGCTCCGTCGACAGCGTCAGCGACCTGGCAGCACAGGTGGGAGTAGCCCATTCGGCACCGATGGCCCAGCTAAAGACACTCTGCGACGAGGCCCGACAGAAGGGACGCACCATCCATTTCCTGCCCCCTTATCGCCATGACATCAAGATTCAGATCATGGACCTGCTGGGATTGCACCCGTCGGAGCAAAAGAAAGCAGCCTCAATGAAGCTCATCATGGCTGTCGTCAAGATGCGTTCGGCCAAGACAGAGGAGGAGATTGAGGAACTGGAGCGTGCCGCCGAGATCGGCTTCATGATGCACACGACGGCCATGCGCCTGATCAAGCCGGGCGTAACTGAGAAATACATCGCCGGACAGGTGGATGGCATCGCCCATTCGTTTGGTGCACAGGTCAGTTTCGCTACCATCTTCTCCCAGCATGGCGAGATTATGCACGGCAACCCATCGCCACGTCCTTTGGAAGACGGACGTCTGGTTTTGTGCGACTGCGGTGCTGAGACCATCAACAACTACTGTTCCGACAACACACGCACCATGCCGGTCAGCGGTCGCTATACCCAACGCCAGCTCGACATCTACTCTATCGTCGAGGACTGCCACGATTTGGTGCTCAATGTGGCTAAGCCAGGGGTGAAATACATGGACTGTCACTTTGCCGTTTGCCGCCTGATGACCGACCGATTGAAGGAACTTGGCCTGATGAAAGGCGACACTGAGGAGGCCGTTCGTGCCGGTGCCCATGCCATGTTCCTGCCTCATGGACTTGGACACATGATGGGTATGGACGTTCACGACATGGAAAACCTCGACCAAATCAACGTGGGCTTCGATGAAGAGACACGCCCCATCCTCGACCAGTTTGGCACTAATGCCCTGCGCATGGGCCGTCGGCTGGAAGAAGGCTTCGTCGTCACCGACGAACCGGGCATCTATTTCATTCCCGCCCTCATCGATGATTGGCGTAAGAGCGGCCATTGCGCTGAGTTCCTCTGTTTCGACGAGATTGAAAAGTACAAAGACTTCGGCGGCATCCGCATCGAGGACGACATTCTGATCACAAAGGACGGCTGCCGCTTCCTCGGTAAGAAGCGCATACCTTACCATCCTGGGTATGTAGAGGCCTTCATGGCTACTGCCAGATGAACATTTGCACTCCGCAAAAAGTGTTAAAATGAAATGCAAAACGTCATAATCTTAGCAAAACTGTCGTTAAATAGATAAAAAAACAGTAATTTTGCAGCGATTTATCGGAAAAGCATTCCCACAAAAACGCGACAACAAAACTTGTTATTAGAAACCCAATAAGAAATGAAGAAGATTCTTACCATTGCGATCGCCCTGTTCGTAGCAGTAGGCGGCGCGTCGGCAGCCAAGAAAAAGGCTCCCGCTAAACAGAGTAACAAACCCGTCTTCACCATTGTGAAGGAGATTCCCGTCACCTCGATGAAAGACCAGAACCGTTCGGGCACGTGCTGGGACTACTCAACCCTGTCGTTCTTCGAGGCTGAAATCCTGAAAGCCACAGGCAAGAAGTACGACCTCTGCGAGTCGTTCATTGCCAACAAGACCTATATGGACCGTGCCATTCAGGTGGTGCGCTATCATGGCGACTGCCAGTTTGCACAAGGCGGTTCGGCTGAGGACGTGCTGGCCACGCTGAAGGCCCATGGCATCTGCCCTGAGGACGCAATGCCCTTCCCAGGCTCGCTCTATGGCGACTCACTGAACAACTTCAACGAGTTCTTCTCAGTTCTGGAGCCCTACGTGGCAGCTGTTGCCAAGAGCTCGGCCAAGAAGATCAGCAACGCATGGAAGAACGGTTTCCAGGGCATCCTTGACTCTTACCTCGGCAAATGCCCCGAGAAGTTCACCTTCGAAGGCCGTGAGTACACTCCGAAGTCGTTCATGCAGACTCTTGGTCTGAACCTCGACGACTATGTGTCCATCACCAGCTACACTCACCATCCCTTCTACACAGCTTTCGCCGTGGAAGTTCAGGACAACTGGCGCTTCCCCCTCAGCTATAACCTGCCTATGGAAGAGATGATGGAGGTCATTGACAACGCCATCGAACAGGGTTACACCGTTGCTTGGGGCGGTGACGTCTCCGAGGAAGGCTTCACCCGCAAGGGACTTGCCTATGCCGTCGACACAAAGGCCACCGAGAGCCTCGCAGGCAGCGACATGGCTCGTTGGCTGAAGCTCGCTCCCACCAAGCGCACCAGCATTCTCGACTCGCTGGGCTGCAAAGTGCCTGAGGTTGTGCCCACACAGGAGATGCGCCAGGAGCGTTTCGACAACTGGGAACTCACCGACGACCATGGCATGCACATCTTCGGTCTGGCTAAGGACCAGAACGGCAAGGAGTACTACATGGTGAAGAACTCTTGGGGTGAGAGTGGCGACTACAAAGGCGTATGGTACATGACCAAGGCTTTCATCGCCGCCAACACAATGGACTTCCTTATCAACAAGAAAGCTATTCCTGCTGACATCCGCAAGAAGCTCGGCATCTAAGAAAAGCCATCTTTCAAGGTCATAACCCATAACGGGAAGATGCTGTCGACAGCGACAGACATCTTCCCGTTTTACGTATCTCTTCTGTGAAAAATCACTAAAAAAGCTCTAACGCCCTCACATTTCAAGACAGAAATCGCGCGCCTTTCAACTTTTCTTTGTAACTTTGAAGGCTGATTTTAATAAATTGCCTTAATAGGCTCATTCTCAGCCACCGCACATACGTGCCACCGACGACAGAAAAGAAACAAAAACAATAAATAAATGCACTTCAAATGGAATTACGAACCGCCTACACCACAGGAACAACAGACAGCTAACGAGCTGGGCGAGAAGCTGGGTATGAGCCCGGTACTCGCACTGCTGCTGCTGCGACGTGGCATTACCACCGAGAGTGCCGCCAAACGATTCTTCCGCCCACAGCTGGCCGACCTCATCAACCCTTTCCTTATGAAGGACATGGATGTGGCTGTCGACAGACTGAACGATGCAATGGGACGCAAGGAACGTATTTTGGTCTATGGTGACTACGATGTCGACGGATGCACTGCGGTAGCTTTGGTCTACAAGTTCTTAAGGCAGTTCTACTCAAACATTGACTATTACATCCCCGACCGCTACGACGAAGGCTACGGCGTCAGCACAAAGGGATTGGAGTATGCTCGCGACACAGGCGTGAAGCTCATTATTATTCTCGACTGCGGCATCAAAGCCGTTAGCGAAGTGGCCTACGCCCGCGAGCTTGGCATTGACTTCATCATCTGCGATCACCACGTTCCCGACGAGGTGATGCCCGATGCTGTTGCCATCCTGAATCCCAAACGCCCCGATGACAGCTATCCCTTCAAGCATCTGTGCGGTTGCGGCGTAGGATTCAAGTTCATGCAGGCCTTTGCCAAGAACAATGGAATCCCCTTCTCACGACTTATCCCCCTACTCGACTTCTGTGCCGTCAGCATTGCTGCCGATATCGTGCCTGTGACCGACGAGAACCGCATTCTGGCCTTCCATGGCCTGAAGCAACTCAACCAGAATCCAAGCACAGGACTGAAGGCTATCATCGACATCTGTGGTCTGCAGGGCCGCGAACTCGCCATGAGCGACATCGTGTTTAAGATAGGTCCGCGCATCAACGCATCAGGACGCATGGAGAATGGCAAAGAGTCGGTCGACTTATTGGTCGAAAAGGATTTCCCAACGGCACTTGGCATGGCCAAGCACATCAATGAGTACAACGAGCAACGCAAAGACATCGACAAGCAGATGACCGAGGAAGCCAACCAGATTGTTGCGCGTTTGGAAAGCCAGAAGCATCGTTCAAGCATCGTACTCTACGACGATGGCTGGAAGAAAGGCGTCATTGGCATCGTGGCTTCACGACTCACAGAAATCTACTTCCGCCCCACAGTCGTGCTAACGCGCGACGGTGAGTTTGCCACGGGTTCGGCCCGTTCGGTGACGGGCTTCGACGTCTATGCTGCCATCAAGAGTTGCCGCGACCTGCTCGTCAATTTCGGTGGCCATACCTATGCTGCCGGACTGACATTGCGCTGGGATGACATTCCACAATTCCGCCAACGCTTCCAGCAATACGTTGAAGAGCACATCCAACCCGAACAGACCGAGGCTATCCTTAATATCGATGCCATGCTCGACTTCAGCGATATCACCAAGCGACTCCACAACGACCTGAAGCGTTTCTCGCCATTCGGCCCCGACAACCAGAAGCCTTTATTCTGCACAACGGGCGTCTACGACTATGGTACGTCAAAGGTTGTGGGACGCGAACAGGAGCATATCAAGCTCGAACTGGTCGATTCGAAGTCGAGCTCTGTGGTCAGCGGCATCGCTTTCGGGCAGAGTGCATCGGCGCGCTACATCAAGTCGAAGCGTGCTTTCGACATTGCCTATACGCTGGAGGATAACGTTTTCAAGCGTAGCCAGGTGCAACTCCAGATTGAAGACATCAGACCTTCCGAGACCGAATAGTGGGAATTGTTGATTGTTTGATGGTTTTACAGCTATGATTGAATCCGACAACACAGATATTGCAGAAGGACAGGTTCAACAACCTGCCCCATCAAATCAGTTGTCGGCATCGGAGCCGAAGCCAACAGAAGGCGATGAACCTCAAAAGGAGCAAGCCGACATGGAACGTTATCGTGCCATCTTGAAGGAATATTGGGGCTACGACGACTTTCGAGGCATTCAGCGCGACATCATCGAGAGCATTTGCAACGGCCATGACACGCTGGGGCTGATGCCAACAGGCGGCGGCAAGTCCATCACCTTTCAGGTTCCGGCATTGGCAATGGATGGTGTCTGCATTGTCATCACCCCACTCATTGCGCTGATGAAGGACCAGGTGTTGCACCTCCGGCAACGCGGCATTCAGGCGGCAGCCATCTACAGCGACATGTCACGCGACGAGATACTGAAAGCCCTTGAAAACAGTATCTTCGGAGGCATGAAATTGCTCTACGTATCGCCCGAACGCCTTTCCTCCGAACTCTTCCAGACCAAGCTAAGGCGCATCAAAGTCAGCTTCATTGCTATCGACGAGGCTCACTGCATTTCGCAGTGGGGCTATGATTTCCGCCCTTCTTATCTCGAAATAGCCAAAATCAGGAAACTGGTCAACCACGGAAAGCCCACTCCCGTGCTGGCTCTCACCGCCACAGCTACGCCTCGCGTGGTCGATGATATACAGAATCGTCTGGAGTTTGCCCGCCCCAACGTCTTCAAGATGAGCTTTGAGCGCAAGAACCTTGCCTATGTGGTCCGGCATACCGACGACAAATTCCAACAACTCATCGACATCTTGGAGGCAGTGCCTGGTTCGGCCATCGTCTATACACGCAGTCGAATGCGCACCAAGGAGTTTTCCGACTACCTGAACACGCATCTCCACGTTGAAAGTGGCAAGAAGGCCGCCACCTACTTTCATGCCGGCCTTGACTTTAGTGTGCGTGACGAGCGTCAGACGGCATGGCAGAAGAACGAAATCCGCGTCATGGTGGCAACAAATGCATTCGGTATGGGCATCGACAAGCCTGACGTGCGACTTGTTATCCACATCGACTGCCCCAGTTCCATTGAAGCCTACTTTCAGGAAGCAGGACGTGCAGGGCGCGATGGCAAGAAAGCATACGCCGTATTGCTGTTCCAGAAGAACGACGAACGCCTGCTTGAAGAACGCATTAACAACACGTTCCCACCGAAGGACTACATCCTTCAGGTCTATGAACACCTGGCCTACTACTACCAAATGGCCGTTGGCGATGGCTTTGGCGTAACGCGCGAGTTCGACATCGTGCGCTTTTGCACCACTTACCATCACTATCCCGTGAAGGCTGACGCAGCCTTGCGAATCCTATCGCGTGCCGGATGGATCCACTACGAGGAGGATCCCGATACGGCTTCGAGAATCCTATTCCTCCTGACACGCAACGAACTCTACAGGCTGAACGATGTTTCGCCCCACGAAGATGTAGTCATCACGGCATTGTTGCGCGAATACGGCGGGCTGTTCGTCGACTACGTGTACATCAGCATTCCTCTTCTGGCTCAGCAGACAGGGCTTACCAACGACCAGGTTTACCTCTGCCTGAAGGCACTGGACACGAGGCGCATCGTACACTTCATCCCGCAGCGCAAGATGCCCACCATTACCTGGTCGCAGCGAAGGGAAGAGACCGAGCGCGTTGTCATTCCGCCTTCCATCTATGAGGATCGACGCAAAGAATTCGCCAAGCGCATCAGGGCCATGATATTCTATGCAACCAACGACGCACAGTGTCGTTCGCGTCAGTTGCTGAATTACTTTGGCGAAACCAATGCCGACGACTGCCATATCTGCGATGTCTGCCTCAGCCAGAGGCCCCAACCACTCCCGCGGATAGGCACTCTCCGAGTCGAAGGCGATGGTATTGTTGCCGAAGGATGGGACGATATGAGTAGCAAAGTGCTGCATTTGCTCGCCGATGGCAATGCTCACACCCTACTGGAACTGAGGGAATTAGGAAAGAATCACCGCGAAGAGCTGAACACCTCATTGCGTCTGCTCCTCTATGAGGAGATTATCGAGGCCGATGCCCATCTCTATAGACTCAACATGCGGATTATCAAAACATCATAATAACATTCAAATTTTATATCAACAAAAACAAAAGTGACATGAAAATGAGAACTATGCTTCCGATGCTTGCCATGATGGCGCTACCCATCACAGGCATCGCACAGAACAAATCGGGTCTGAAGGCCGAGAACTTCGACAAGAGCTATCGCCCCGCCGACGACTTCTACATGTTCGCAACGGGTGGTTGGCAGAAGCTAAACCCACTGCCTGCTGCCTATTCGCGCTTCGGCAGCTTCGACCAGTTGCAGGAAGACAACAACAAACGCATCAATTCCATCCTCGGCGACCTGCAGAAGAAGACCTACGCCGCAGGCACTACCGAGCGCAAACTGGCCGATTTCTACAAGCTGGCCATGGACTCCGTACGCCGCAACCAGGAAGGTATTGCTCCCGTGAAGCCGTTGCTCGACGAGATGGAGGCCGCCCGCACCAAGGCCGACCTGCAGAAGCTGCAGCTGAAATACGCACCTATGGGCTACGGAGTGCCCTTCGGTTCAGGATTCGGAGCTGACGAAAAGAATGTCGAAATGAACATTCTGAATGTCTCACAGGGCGGACTTACGCTTGGACAACGCGACTATTACCTGAACAATGACGAGGCTACAGTGAAAATTCGTGAGGCCTATCGCGAGCACATCGCACGTATGTTCCAGCTCTTTGGCTTCACAAAGGCACAGGCAGAGGCCAAGCGCGACGCTGTGTTCCGCTTCGAAACGTCGGTGGCACTGATATCGAAGAGCCGCACTGAGCTGCGCGATCCGCAGGCCAACTACAACAAGATGACACTCGACGAACTGAAAGCCCTATGCCCGAACATTCCGTTTGAGGCCATGGCCAATGCCGAGGGCGTGAAGAGCGAGTACATTCAGGAGATGATAGTCGGTCAGCCCAAGTTCATGGAGAGCGTCGACAAGCTGCTCGCCGCCATGAATGCCGACGACCTGCGCGCCTATATGGAGTGGGATGTCATCTCTGGAGCTGCCGGATTGCTCAGCGATGAGATTCGCGAGGCCAACTTCGACTTCTTCGGACGCACCATGACGGGCCGCCAGCAGGACTATCCGCTGTGGCGTCGTGCCACAAACGCCGTTCAGGGTGCCATGGGCGAGGCTCTCGGCAAGATGTATTGCGAGCGCTACTTCCCTGCCACATCGAAGAAACAGATGGAGACGCTGGTGCGAAACCTGCAGATTGCACTTGGCGAACGTATCGATGCCCAGAAGTGGATGAGCGACTCAACGAAGCAAAATGCCCACAAGAAGCTCGACACATTCTATGTTAAGATTGGCTATCCCAATAAGTGGACCGACTATTCGAAGCTCGACATCGATCCTGAAAAGTCCTATTACGAGAACATGATGGCCGTTCGCATGTGGCGTCATCAGAAGCATATCGACGAAAAGGCAGGCAAACCCGTCGATCGTGACGAATGGTATATGACTCCGCAGACCGTCAATGCCTACTACAACCCAACGACTAACGAGATCTGTTTCCCTGCAGGCATCCTGCAATACCCCTTCTTTGATCCGAAGGCCGACGAGGCTTTCAACTATGGAGCCATTGGTGTAGTCATCGGACACGAGATGACGCACGGATTCGACGACCAGGGTCGCCAGTTCGATGCAACGGGTAACATGCACGATTGGTGGACGGCCAGCGATGCAGCAGGCTTCAACGAGCGTGCCGACATGTACGACCGTTTCTTCTCAGCAATTGAGGTACTGCCCGGACTGAAGAGCAACGGACGCCTGACGCTGGGCGAAAACCTGGCCGACCATGGTGGTCTGCAGGTGGCTTGGTATGCTTATAAGAACGCAACGGCCAAGAAGCCGCTGAAGGAAAAGGACGGTTTCACCGGCGATCAGCGTTTCTTCATCGCCTATGCCGGCGTTTGGGGACAGAACATCACCGAACAGGAAATCCGCCAGCGCGTGAAGAACGACCCCCACTCACTGGGTGAGTGGCGCGTGAACGGTGCTCTGCCCCACATCGACATGTGGTATGAGGCTTTCGGCGTGAAGCCCGGCGACAAGATGTACTTGCCCAAGGAGCAGCGTCTCGACCTCTGGTAATCAGCGTTAGAATGAGTTTTAGGAGTTGCCTTACCGGTTAGGGCAACTCCTTTTTTTGTTTCAACTTCAGAAGAGTCATGGGCGGAAATCTTATAGCTATGCTTTTAACTCGCAATAGCTATGCTTCTTATATAGCTAACTCAATGCTTTTGAGGGCACAACTCAATGCTTTAGAGGGCATAACTCAATGCTTTAGAAGGCATAACTCAATGCTTTCCAGGGTACAACCCAATGCTTTATAGAGTATAACCCAATGCTTTCCAGGGTCTAACTCAATGCATTTGCAGGCCGAAAGCAATGCGACATTTCCCAAAGAAAGCACCGTCATACGTCGCCAAGTAATGAAAAAACAGGCGAAAAGGCTGTTTTATTGCGTTTTTTTATTAACTTTGTAGCAGTTTTTGCACCAATAACTCGAAACTATGCCACTCCGACTGCCTGACCGGTTACCTGCCATCGACCTGCTGAAGCAGGAAAACATTTTCGTGATGGATGCCACGCGAGCCCACTCGCAGGACATCCGCCCCCTGCGCATCGTCATTCTGAACCTGATGCCGCTCAAAGTGACCACCGAAACCGACCTGATCCGCTTGCTTTCCAATACGCCTCTGCAGATGGACATCGCGTTCATGAAACTGAAGAGCCACACTCCGAAGAACACTCCCATTGAGCACATGATGATGTTCTACAAGGATTTCGAGACGCTCTCACGCGAAAAGTTCGACGGAATGATCATCACCGGAGCGCCAGTGGAACAGATGGATTTTGAAGAGGTGAACTATTGGGACGAGATCACACAGATTTTCAGCTGGGCACGCACCCACGTCACGTCGACACTCTACATCTGCTGGGCAGCACAGGCAGGTCTCTACTACCACTATGGCATACCGAAATATCCGCTCGAGAAGAAGATGTTCGGCATATTCCCTCAGCGTACGCTCGTCAGCCAGCTGCCTATCTTCCGCGGATTCGACGATGAGTTCATGATGCCACATAGTCGCCACACCGAACTGAGGCGTTCAGACATCGTGGCCGACCAACGTCTGACGCTCATTGCAGAGGGTAGCGAGAGCGGAGTGTCGATGGTGATGGCACGAGGCGGACGCGAATTCTTCGTCACAGGCCACCTTGAATATGCCTTCGACACGCTCGACAAGGAGTATCGCCGCGACATGGCGCTCGGACGCACCGATGTAGGATTGCCACACAACTACTATCGCGACGACGACCCATCGAAGGGGCCGCTGGTGACGTGGCGTGCCCACGGCAATCTGCTCTTCTCGAATTGGATCAACTACTACGTCTACCAGGAAACGCCCTACAACATCGACGAAATCCGATAACTACAGCCCATGCGAACACTCGAACTACTTGCCCCTGCCAAGAACCTGGAATGTGGTATCGCTGCCATTGACCATGGAGCTGATGCCGTTTACATCGGAGCTTCGCGCTTCGGTGCACGCGCAGCAGCAGGTAACTGCATCGACGACATAGCCACGCTTTGCCACTATGCCCACCAGTTCGGGGCAAAGGTCTATGTTACGGTCAATACCATTATCTTCGACCACGAACTCGAAGCCACGTTCCGACTCATCAACGAGTTGCAGGAAGTTGGCGTCGATGCCATTTTGGTGCAGGACATGGCGCTGATTCAGGGAGTTAAGGAAGTTAGAGAAGTCAAGGAAGTTAAAGACAATGCCCTCTTGGCATCAACAGAACATCCTGACGACCTCCCTTGGAAGGGCAAGGGCATGGCTCTCCATGCCAGTACCCAGACCGATAACCGATCGGCAGAGAAGGTTCGCTGGTTGCGTTCGCTCGGGTTCAGCCGCGTAGTGCTGGCCCGTGAGTTGTCGCTGGAGGAGATTCGCGAGATTCACCGACAAGTTCCCGACGTCGAGTTGGAAGTGTTCGTTCACGGAGCACTCTGCGTGAGCTACAGCGGGCAATGCTATATGTCGCAGCATTGTGAGCGACGCTCGGCCAATAGGGGTGAGTGCGCACAGATGTGCCGCATGAAATACGACCTGATCGATGGCGATGGGCGTGAACTCATGCACCAGCGCCACCTGCTGTCGCTACGCGATATGTGCCGTATCGATGCACTTGAGGAACTGGCCGATGCCGGTGCCGTGTCGTTCAAGATTGAAGGACGCCTGAAGGATGTGCCCTATGTGAAGAATGTCGTGGCGGCTTACAGCCAGCGTCTCGACCAACTCTGCACCAAACGCCCTAAGGATTACACCCGTGCCTCGCGCGGACGCGTTACTTATTATTTTAAGCCCGACCTGCGAAAGACCTTCAATCGTGGTTTCACCGACTACTTTCTTCATGCCTATCACGACGAGAACGGGGTGCTGCAAGGCCGTCAGGCCGACATCGTCTCGTTCGATACGCCGAAGGCTCTTGGCGAATATGTCGGCAAAGTGAAGGAGTTACGCCGCGATTCGTTGACGGTTGCCGGCACGGCAGCATTTGCCAATGGCGACGGGTTGTGCTTTTTCCAAGACCATTCGCTCGTCGGCTTCCGCGTGAACAGGGCTGAAGGCAACCGATTGTACCCCTTGCGCATGCCTGAAGGATTGCGTCCAGGCATGGCACTCTATCGCAACAACGACGTAGCCTTCGAACGGCTCATGGCCAGTCGCACCGCTGAGCGCAAGATACCTGTGACCATGATGTTCAAGGTGACAGCTGAGGGGGTGGAACTGACCGTCAACGATGCCGCCAACGGTTCGTTGCTGTCGACGGCCAAGCTGGCTTTGCCATTGCAAATTGCCCAGAAACCGCAACGCGAGAACATCGTTCGCCAGCTCACCAAGCTCGGAAACACGCCCTATAGCTGTGAGAACGTGACGTTTGAAGGCAACTCCGAGCAGTATTTCATCCCCAGTAGCCAACTGGCTGAGTTGAGGAGAATGGCCGTAGAGGCATGCCCGAAAGCGAGCAATCACGACGATGAAACGCCCAAGACGAGTCCTGTAGCGGGCACAGACCATACGTTTAGCCTGCCCAAGGAAGGCCTTTGGACGCGGCATCCCTATCTTTTGAACGTGGCAAACCACCTGGCACGTGAATTCTACCGGCAGCAAGGAATCGATGCGGGCAATGCGTTCGAACTGTCGTCGGCTATTCCTGTTTCTGGAAAAGGACAGGTGGAGAGTCCTCTCCTCATGCAATGCCGCTACTGCCTGCGCTACTCGCTGGGCTACTGCGTGAAGCATGGCGGCAAGAAACCTATCTGGCGCGAACCGCTTACCATCCGTTTGGGCGACGGTCGTGAATTCCGTTTAGAGTTCGACTGTAAGAATTGCCAGATGAATATCTATTCGTCGTAACGCCACATTCCTACATCTATCATAGTAACAACATGGAAAGGAAGAAACGAACAACCCGTACGATGCTCCTGGCACTCTGCTTTCTCAGCGTGCTATGTGCTTCGTGCTACAACAAGAAATACTCGGAAGGGCGGCACTACGACGTCAACTATAACTTTGTGGTAAAGTCTGACAGCATCGAACTGCTACGCCAGCAACCTGAAGAGCTGGCCAGCGACCTGCTGACCGATTCGTTCATCGTTGGCAAGGGCCGTCACCTCGTCGTAGCCGACTTCCGCACGTTGCCCAACGACACCATTGACTCCGTGTGGGTGCAACTTGCAACGCAGGAAGCTGAGTTCGGGTGGACGCGAGAGTCACAGTTGCTGCCTTCGGTCGTGCCCGACGACCCCATATCGCAGTTCATTTCGACGTTCTCCGACCAGCATGTGCTCTACTCGCTCATCGTCATCGTGCTACTGGCCTTTGCCTATATGCTGCGCAAATTCAGCTCATCGCTGTCGCTGAAGAAACCTAAGGACGACGATGCGCCTCACATCGTCCACTTCAACGACATCCATTCGTTCTATCCCACGCTGCTTGCCGTCGTCGTAGCAATGGCAGCCACCTTCTATGCCTCGCTCCAGATGTTTGCACCTGAGCTTTGGCAACAGTTCTACTACCACCCTACCCTCAACCCGTTCTCCGTTCCAGGCCTGCTTTCGGTGTTCCTGGTGTCGGTGTGGGCCATGCTTATCATCGGCATTGCTGTCGTTGACGACGTGCGTACGCTACTGCCCTTTGGCGAAGCCCTGCTCTATCTCGGAGGTCTGGCTGCCGTTTGTGCCGTCAATTACATCCTTTTCAGCATCACAACGCTATGGTATGTCGGCTATGTTCTGCTGGTTGTCTATGTCATATTTGCCATTCGTCATTACTACCGCCACCATGCCTATCGCTATCGTTGTGGTCAGTGTGGAACAAAGCTGCGCTCCTTAGGCACATGTCCCAACTGCGGAGCCATCAACGAATGATGCAACATCTTTCTTACCGCCAACCATTAACACCCATCACTCAACCCCCATCACCCAACTATGAACATCCAAGCTCTATTGGTTGCTTCGTGCAGCCTCCTTCTTGCCACCTCGTGTGTACAAAAGCCTGACACATCGACACTCCAAACCGTAGGAAACCCCTATCTGCCACTATGGGAACACATTCCTGATGGCGAGCCCTACGTTTTTGAAGACCCTGACAAGCCAGGCCATCAGCGTGTGTACATCTACGGTTCGCACGACGATTTGCGCGACGAATACTGTGGTCGCGATCAGGTAGTGTGGTCGGCTCCGGTCGAAGACCTCAGCCATTGGCGCTATGATGGCACCATTCTCGTGGTCGACAAGAACGCACGAGGCGAGCAACTCGACTCGGCAGGTCGCGGCGACGTGCTCTATGCTCCCGACGTCACGATGGTTACCGCCGCCGATGGCACCAAGACTTATTACCTGTATCCTAACGATCAGGCTGGAGGACGCAACGGACTTGTGGCAAAAAGCTCACGTCCCGACGGTCCCTTCGAGGTCATCAACTGGAGCAAGGACGATCCTAACCGCACTGAAGGCCCGTTGCAGTTCGACCCCGCCGTGTTTGTCGACGACGACGGACGTGTCTATGCCTACTGGGGATTTACCCGTTCCTATGCCGCAGAGCTTGATCCGGCCACCATGGCTACCGTCAAACCAGGCACAAAGGTGGTCGAAGACATGATCACTTCAAAGGATCAGCCAGGCGAATTCCGCTTTTTCGAGGCATCGTCCATTCGTAAGATCAAGGATAAGTACGTGTTCATCTATAGCCGATGGACTGCTGAGGGCGAGTTCGATTTGCCAGCCACCAACTATACGCTGGCCTATGCCTATAGTGAACAGCCACTTGGCCCCTACACCTATGGCGGAACCATCATCGATGGACGTGCCCGCGAAACCGACGAGCAAGGTCGCACCATAGCATCGGCCAATGCCAGTGGCAACACCCATGGCAGTATCTGCGAAATCAATGGCCAGTGGTACGTGTTCTACCATCGCCAAAGCGGTCTGAACGAGTTTGCCCGCCAAGCCATGGTGGCTCCCATCAGCGTTCAAGTGGAAGAGGGACCTGGCGGAAAGGTCACCATCAGCGAGGGTGAATACAACTCTGAGGGTTTCTCTCTCGATGGTCTCGACCCGCTGGAGCGCCACTCGGCAGGTATCGCATGCTGGTATACGGGTCCTAAACCATCCGAACACCAATGGCCGAACAATGTGTTTTACGGTTCGTACATTGAGGCTTCGTATGGCAACGAGGGCGCTTCGGCCGAAGAAACCCTTGCCAACAACCTGCAATCGCCTTACGATTTGAAGGTCAACACTAATCGTGTGATTAACAATACCGATGGTTCCATTGTTGGATACAAGTACTTTAACTTCACGAAGACAAACGGTCGCAGCGACGTCAGCCTGCTTTTGCAACTCATTCCACTTGGTATCGACGGCACAATCGAAATCTATATTGACAGACCTTGGACCTCTCAAGGTGGCAAACAACTGGGTTCCATACAGTTGAAGGCCGATATGCCGCAGACATCGACCGAGTTGAGCTCAGCTCTTCCTGCGCTTTCCGACCTGACAGGCAAGCATGCACTCTTCCTGGTGTTCAAGTCTGCCACCAAGGAACAAAGCCTCTGCACGCTGGAAAGCTTAGTCTTCGAATAAGGAATAAGGTTTTTGGAGAAAGAGAGTCAAAGAAATAAAGAAGTTAGAAATTAAGGAAGTTAAAGAAGTTAAGGAAGTTAAAGGACGATAGCCTTGCCACTCGGAATCTTTTTTCAGAGCAACAAGAAGAGTAATGTCCTTTAACTTCCTTAACTTCTTTTTTAACTTCCAAACTCCTCACTTCACCCTGATGGCACAGACCGTGTAGGGCATTAGCGTTACGCATTTTCCACTGATGTCGACGCAACGCTCTGCAGGCAGATGGGCATCATCGTTGTAGTGAGTCACCGTTTTGTCAGCCGGTTGAGCCGTGAAGGCCTCAATATGGGCATTGGATTCAATGGCCAGACCTTCAACATTGACCGACAACTCGCGCGGAAGGGCATTGACAAGTTTCAGATAGGTCGCACCCGTCTTGCTGTCGCGAACGACGCTCGATGCCATTCTCAACAATAAACTGTCATCTGTCGTCGGTAAACCGTCAACTGTCAATTGCGAACTCACGTACCTGTCGCCACTATGATTGCCAAAAAGGTGCTGCGTGTGGTAGGAAGGCGTGAGCTGGAGCGACGTGTTGTCGAAGTAAATCATGTCGGGATTCCAGTTGTGATGGCCTTCCTTGGCCAACAAAGGCGCATAGCTGGACATCTCAACGATGTCGCCGTTGCGCTCGATGTTGCAGAGATAGAGCGCCTCAGCCAATGCCGACTCATGGGTACGCGTGCGCGATGCATATTCGCCCACATAGACTTTCGGTCCCTTTCTGTCGTAATTATCATAGTAGTCCTGATGGTGTATGAACCATGCGGGCGACTCATAGTAGTGTTCATCGATCATGTGGAAGAGGTCTTTGTGCTTGTTGGCAAACTCCCAACCTTCGATATAGTCGGCCGATGGGAAGTGGAAAGGTCCAGCGGTGCCACAGAGTAATATCTCAGGATGGCGCTCGCGAAGAGCCTTGGCAATCATCTCGCAACGCTCTTCGAATACCGTGGAGATGATATCCTCATTGCCGATGCCAAGATACTTCATGTTGAACGGAGCCGGATGACCGGCATCGGCACGCATCTTGGCCCATTTCGACGTGGCGGGATCTCCGTTTGCCCACTCAATGAGGTGACATAGCTCATCAATGTAGGCAGGCATCTCCTCCATAGGAATGCCTCCCTGCTGACCACCGAATCCTTCGGCATTAGGAGCAGAGTTCTGGCAAGGTACGCCAGCCGCAAGTACGGGCAGCGGTTCAGCCCCGATGTCCTCGCAAAACTGGAAGTATTCAAAGAATCCCAGTCCACGTGTCTGGTGGTAATTCCAGATGTTCATGTCAGGTTTACGGTCCTGCCAGGGGCCAACGGTATGGTTCCAATGGTAAATGTTGTCGATTCCCTGGCCATGACTCATGCAACCACCTGGGAAACGTACGAACTTCGGCTTTAGCGAAGCTATGGCCTCAGCCAAGTCTTTACGGAGTCCATGTCCCTTATAAGTGTCTTGTGGAAAGAGCGAAATCATGTCAAGTGCTGCCTGACCGCCCTTCTTGCCCACTATGCGTAGCTGACATCGCTTCACGTCGTCTTCCGTAATCACAGCGGCTTGCTGTCGTTTCAGTTTCTTGTCGGTGTCGAGTACGAGCGTATAGCGTTGCCAACCCTCGCCTTCAGCCTTAAGTTTGCCTTCGCCCATCACGGTGCCATCCTCGGCTACAAGGGCAACTGTGAACTGCTTCTTCTTGCATCCTATGAGACGAATGTAGCAGGAAAAATTGTAGCGTGCCCCTTCATCAATGATGCCATCCCAGCCACTATTCAACAGGGTGTCGGCATCTATCACCACATGATGAGGATTATTCGTTGACAAAGGCAGGTCGGTAGCCAGTTTAACGCCTGCCGATGTATTCCAAGCAGTCAGTGAATTCCACCCGCGATGATCCTTGTTTGTATACTCAAAGTCACGGTTTTGCACCAGTTCAGCATAGAGTCCGCCATCGGCCGCATAGCTAATGTCCTCGAAGAATACGCCGATGAGTTTGTCGCTGATAGCCTTCTCGGCCGTGGCATCGACCTTCAGCGTTGCCGCAACCCTGTCAGGAAGAGAAGAGAAACGCTTGGCATCGTCGCGCATGGACTCGCGGTTGAGCACGTCTTCCCTGGCCATGGCTCCAAACCATTGACGGATGAAGTCGAGATGGATCTTTGGCACGTCAAAGAGGTCGCCTTCATACATCTTTGCCTCGCCTCCGCCCAACGGAACGATGTTAGCACTACCACGAAGCCAAGCCACGTCGTCGATGGTGCTCAGGGTTGATTCCTCCTTGAATTGTCGGAAGTCAGCCGATGCCTGCACATAGTGCTTTCCACCTTGTCGATCCTTGTAATAGATGTCGAACGTTCCGTCGTCCATCGCAAAGATAATGGGCTCCAAGCACCCCTTCTGCGACATGTGAGGGTAGTCCTGAGGTCGCCATGTGACGAGGTCGTCGCTATAGGCAGCTGCAAAACAAGGCGCCGTGTCGTTCACGCCGAACACCAGTCTCCACGAGCCATCATTGGCATGAACCACCGAAGGCCTGTACATGCGTTTCTCGCTTCCCCATTGGGCATAGTCAGAACCGCATAGCTGCCCCACCTCCTGCCACGTGTCGTTCTCCGTCAGGTAAGCCAGATGGAGTCCGTCCTTCACACCTGGCGAATAGATGAACACCTGGCACGTCGTGTCGACACCGATCGTGTAAAAAGGAGTCTGAGCCCATGCGGCCTGGCTCCATGCCATCAAGGCCAAGGCAACCACTATGATTGCCCCGGCTCTTCGTTTCCCACAAAAATGTTTCATTCGTTTTACTATCTTGAAAGGTTTTTAGCTCAAGCAGGGCAAAATGCTCATGCAGGACAAAAAGCGAACATCAAGCCTCGCTGAACTCGTCCTTGCCTACGCCACAGAGCGGGCACACCCAGTCGGAGGGCAGGTCGTCGAAAGCTGTTCCGGGAGCGATGCCGTTCTCAGGATCGCCTACTTCGGGGTCATACTCATAGCCACAAACGTCGCAAATGTACTTCTTCATAATGATGGTTGTTTTTTTTATTATTATTAATGAGTGAAACAAATCGTCTGAACGGTGTGTCAGGACAAACAGCCTGGACGGTGTGTCGGGACGTCAGCGGACGATGGTCTTCTGACGGTTGACGATGTAGATGCCTTTGGGGAGGTTACCTTGTGACCTTGTTACCTTGTCACCTTGAATACGGCGCCCGCTGAGGTCGTAGACGGGATCCTGCGCTGCGGGATGGCGAGGGCCGGACGGGGTGGTGATGCCGAGGTCGACAGCCGGATGCAGCGTCACGGTGAAATCGCTCACGCAGAGGTAACGGCTGTTGGCACTGCCCTGAGAGGCAATGGAGAAGGTGGCGGACTGGTCGTGAAGGCCGTCGGCACCGAACTCGCGCCACTCGGTGGTGACGGGGGTTACGGAGTTCTGGGCGTTATAGAGCAGATAGGGCTCGTTGGCCGTGAAGAGGCGCGTCTGCATGCTATAGGCCTTCACGTAGTAACCCTCGGGTGCGGTGATGGTGACGACGTCGGTGGCTCCAGGTGCCGACGGCTGCAGCGCCAGCACATAGCGCGAATAGATGCCGGAGGCCTGGCCGAACTGTGCCGTAGGACTGCTGAGCTCGACGCCGCCGATGCCATTGTCGGCATGGCTGGTCCAGCGGTGAGCCCAGGGCGTGGCATCCCACGAGCCATAGCTTTCGGGGGCATTGACGTCGTCGGTGCCGGCAATGCGGATGGTGACGTCGTCGGGCGAGGGAGGATAGACCTCGCGGATGGCAAACTGGCACCCGGTGTCGGTGATGTCGTTGCCGAGGGTCGACGTATTGCTCCAGTTATAGATAGGGGTATTGGTGAGGTTGGTCTGATTGAGCTCGACGGTGCCGCTTGTGACGATGAGCATGCCTATGGTGGAGGCTGGCTTCAGCGTCCAGCCTGCCGAGGGCTGCTGGGCGGAGGTACGCACCTGGGTGTTATAGGTAGCCACCGGCGAGATGTAGGAGAGGTCGGCACGGTTGACGATGTCGAAGGAGCCGTCGGCACGGCTGACGAACTTCCACATCATGCGGTCAGAGCCGGTCTTGCCGTTGCCGGTCAGCCCCATGCCGGCACCATTACTGTGCATATAGCGACTGCCACGCAGCGACGAGCAGAGGCTGTACCAGTGCTCCTCGACATCGGTGCTGGCAGTCGGCAGGATAGGGCCCTCAGTGCGGCAGACCTGCTCGAAGAGTTCGTAGGCGGCATTGAGGCGCTGCATCTGCGCGGCGCGCTCGTCGGCCGGGAGCTGACTGCCGAGGGTATGCTCGATGTCGGCCATCTCCTGCATGAGCGGTTCGGCCAGCAGCTCGTCGTAATAGCCGGGCTCGGTGCCTACGACCTGGGCGACCAGATGGCGCAGCTCGGCGATGCGCGACGAGAGTGCCTCAGCCTGCTCGTCGAGTATCTGCCGGGGCGAATAGACGAGTCCGTCGAGGGCATGACGGCCCTCGGTGTCGGTGATGACGAAGGTGAACATCCACTTGTTCAGCCGCACATTCGAGGCGCTGACGTAAGGCAGCTTCATGAACACCTTGTTCCAGCCCTGCTTGAGGGTGATGGCAACGGGCGGACGGGCGGAGGCATTCTCGTTGCGGAGGGGAGTCTCGTTGGTGATGCTCTTGCCGGCGTTCTCCCACTGCGGACCGGGCAGCTCGACATCGTTCAGCCAGATGCGCGACCCCTTGCGGTCCCACTGTCCGTTGGCCGGGGTGAGGTCTTTCTCGGAGCGCGAATAGTTCTGGAACTCGATGATGGCACCTGCCTGCTGCTCGCGGGGCGAATAGACATAGGTCCAGGCATAGGCAGTGGTGTTGAGCTGCGGATTGGCGTAATAGCCCGGCACGATGGTTCCCCAGACGTGGCGCAGGTAGACGCCGGCTCCCGTGGCACGGCCTGTGCCGTAGGTCTGGCCGAGGTAGGTGTAGCTGTCACGCGGGCCCTCGGTCTCGGGGGGCAGCACGAGGGAGGCATCGCCGCCATTGGGGAAGGCATCGGTGATCTGCCAACGGACATTGGTCTGGCGGACATAGGGGATGGACTCTGAACGAAGGCTGTTGTCCTTATGGAACAGGAAGCGGCGCTCCCAATCGCAGAACTCGTCGTACTCGCTGCCCGACCCCGGCAGCACGGCCCCGCCCTGCTCGACGTACTGCCGGCCGCCACCCATCCAGGTGCGCTCGGCAGTGGCAAGCATGTTGGCCCAGACGTTGTTCTGCCGCATGATGCCCTCCTCGGTCTCGATGTAGCGGTCGTTCCAGACGGCTGTGACCGACCCTGCCACGTCGGCACTGCCCTGCTGCGCATAATAGACGTTGCTGCGGTAGATGCCGGCGAGATCGGCGAAGAGGTCGAAATGGTTAATGTAGTTATAGCGGCAGTCGATGTTGGGCATGCCGGCGATGACCTTGCCTGACGAACTCCACATCTGCGTCATGTCGGCACCGGTGGACGTCGTGATGGTGACGCCGCTGATGGGATTCCACACGACGACCTTCTTGCCTAACGAATGGATGTGGCCGGTCATCGTGCTGAGGAAATTAGGATAGGTGATAGCCTGCTCGTCGGCACCGATATGGATGTAGGGTGCATGCTCGAAGACGGCGGCCACCTCGGTGAGGATGTTCTTCAGCTCCTCAATGCCCTGGCTGGTCTGCATGGAGTGGCCCATGGCGCGCTGGAAAGCCTGGCTGTGGCCGGGCATGTCGATCTCGGGAATGATGGTGATGCCGCAGTTGTAGGCCAGCTGCTCGAGCTCACGACACTGTTCCTGCGTGTAGTAACAGCCAGCGAAACGCGTCATCGACGAGGCTTCGGTGAGCTGCGGATACTGCTTCACCTCGAAGCGCCACGCCTGGTTCTCGGTGAGGTGGAAGTGGAATGTGTTCACCTTGAAGCGGGCCAGCAGGGGAAGCTGCCGCTTCAGGGTCTCAAAACTGATGAAGGAGCGCCCGATGTCGTGCATCAGACCGCGCAGCTTGAATGCCGGCCAATCGGTGATGGTGCAACACTCCAGTGCGGGCTCGCCCTCACAGCCTTCGGCCAACTGGGCCAGTGTCTGCACGGCATGGATGACGCCCAGCTCGCTGACGGCCTTAATGGTGATGCCTGTCGGGGCGACATCGAGCTGATAAGCCTCGTCGGGATAGCCTTCGAGGGGATAGTCGTAAGCCCCTTCGATGGTGCTTACCAGCTCGATGGCGACGGGCACGGCCGAGGGCTCGTCGCTGACCTGCTGACCCATGATCAGGGCAAAGGCGGCGGCGATGCGTTCCGACTGCGGCGTGGCGAAGCTGATCTTCCCGTTCAATGCGAGGGGTGCGTCGACACGCTCGACCACCTGCTTGGGTTTCGGCAGCAGATGTGTAAGCTTAGCTTGCGATGTGGTGACTGCAGCCATGAGGACTGCCACGACGACGAGCACTTTCTTCATCTCCATAGTGTTGATAGTTTGAATGCGGGCGGCGGGCCCTGAGTTGTTGAACGCAGGCCGTGAGCCCTGAATTGTTGAACGTTGGCCGTGAGCCCTGAGTGATAATAAAAAAGGTGTAAGTGTGCGTGGGTTTTCGCCTGCGCAACACTTACACGCTTATAGGTGTTACTCTCGGTGGCGATTCCGCCTGTGGAAACCGCCGTGAGGGAGAGGAGGGTCAGAGCTTCGTGATGATCTTCATGCCCTCGTCGACAGCCTGCATGTTGAGGGGGATGAGGCCGTGGTGACGCTCAGGCAGCGACTTGAAGAGAGCCTTCTCCAGTCCGTTGGTGGTGACCACGGGGCACACCTTCAGCAGTCCGCCCAGCACGATCATGTTGAACACCTTCGAATTCTTCATCTCGGCAGCCTTGTCCATGGCGTCGATGCGATAGATGTTGATGTCGTCGCGCTGAGGAGCCGTGGCTATGCCGAAACCATCGTAGATGAGGATGCCACCGGGTTTCACCTTCGGCAGGAACTTGTCGAGCGAGGGCTGGTTGAGCACGATGGCCACATCATACTTGCTAAGAATGGGAGACGAGATGCGCTCATCGCTGACTATTACCGTCACGTTGGCCGTACCACCGCGCTGCTCTGGTCCGTAAGCCGGCATCCACGTCACTTCTTTATCTTCCATAAGTCCGGAGTAAGCCAGGATCTTTCCCATGGAGAGCACGCCCTGACCACCGAAACCTGAAATTATGATTTCCTTTTTCATTGTCGATTGTCGATTTTCAATTAAAGACTCGTGGTGTCTTTTAAGTCACCCTTTACATATTTCTCAAACATGTGCTCCTTCATCCACTCGTTGGCCTTGGCGGGCGAGAGCTTCCAGCCGCTGTTGCAGGTGGAGACAATCTCGACGAGCGACGAGCCTTTGCCCGACATGGAGTTTTCGAAAGCCTTGCGAATGGCGGCCTTTGCCTTGCGGATGGAGGGCACCGATTCAACGGACTGACGCGTGACGTAGCAGGTGCCTTCGAGGCGCGAGGCCAGGTCGGTGATGTTGAGCGGATAGCCGTGGAGGTCGGCCTGACGACCGTAAGGACAGGTGGCCGTCTTCTGACCGAGCAGCGTGGTGGGGGCCATCTGTCCGCCGGTCATGCCATAGATGGCATTGTTGATGAAGATCATGGCAATATGCTCGCCGCGGTTCAGCGCATGGATGGCCTCGGCGGTGCCGATGCAGGCCATGTCGCCATCACCCTGATAGGTGAACACGAGGCGGTTGGGCCACAGACGCTTGATGGCGGTAGCCACGGCGGGAGCACGTCCATGGGCGGCCTCCTGCCAGTCGATATCGATATACTTATAGGCGAACACGGCGCAGCCTACGGGCGAGACGCCGATGGTCTTGTCGGCCATACCCATTTCTTCAATCACCTCGGCCACGAGCTTGTGGACGACACCATGAGAACAGCCCGGGCAATAGTGCATGGGCACATCGTTCATCAGGGTTGGTTTCTGATAAACCAGATTTTCAGGACTGATTATATTTTCCATTAGAACTTCTCTTTTAAGGCTTTAACAATTTCATCGGGCTCGGGAACGATACCTCCGAGACGACCGAAATGAGCAACTGGCACAGCGCCATTCACTGAGAGGCGGACATCCTCAACCATCTGTCCGGCATTGATCTCGACCACGAGAACACCCTTCTTGCCCTTGGCGGCGGCGGCAATCTCCTTCTCGGGGAACGGCCACAACGTGATGGGGCGGAACAGGCCTACCTTCAGACCTTCTTCCTTGGCAAGCTCCATGGCTTTCTCGGCGATGCGGGCGGCACTACCGAAAGCAACAATCATATAGTCGTCGTCCTCGTCGAGATTGGTGGTCTCGAAGCGCACCTCGTTGTCGCGAATCTGCTGGTACTTCTCTTGCAGGTGCAGGTTGCGTTGCTCCATGACTTCAGAAGTCAGTTCGAGCGAGGTGATAATGTTGGGCTGGCGGTCCTTCGTGCGGCCGGTGGTTGCCCAGGGGCACTCCTTCAGGATCTCCTCCTCGGTGCGGCGGGGCTTGAACGGCGGCAGCACCACCTTCTCCATCATCTGACCGATGACACCGTCAGAGAGGATCATGGCAGGATTACGGTATTTGAAAGCGAGCTCGAAGGCCAGGTCGACAAAGTCGGCCATCTCCTGCACGGAGTTCGGGGCAAGCGTGATGACGTAGTAGTCGCCATTGCCACCGCCGCGCGTAGCCTGGAAATAGTCGCTCTGCGAGGGCTGTATGGTGCCCAGGCCGGGGCCGCCACGCTGTACGTTTACAAACACGCCCGGCAGCTCGGCACCGGCCATGTAGGCAATGCCTTCCTGCATCAGGGCTACACCTGGCGACGACGACGAGGTAAGCACTTTCTTACCTGCACCGGCACCGCCGTAAATCATGTTGATCGAGGCCACCTCGCTCTCGGCCTGCAGCACCACCATGCCGGTGGTCTCCCAGGGCTTCAGCTCGGCGAGCGTCTCAATCACCTCACTCTGCGGAGTGATCGGATAGCCGAAATATCCGTCAGCACCACAACGAATGGCTGCATGGGCAATAGCCTCATTGCCTTTCATCAATACAACTTCTTTTTCTGCCATCTTTACTCAACCTTTTTTTTGTAAACAGTAATACAACCATCCGGGCACACGATGGCGCACGAGGCGCAACCAATGCACTCATCAGGCAGCGCGGCCTCCACGTAAGGATAGCCATGCGCATTCACTTTCTTTTGTGCTAACGCGATGACATTCTTCGGACAGGCAATGATGCACAACTGGCATCCCTTGCATCTCTCCGTGTTCACCACAATAGCCCCTTTAATCTTTGCCATAATGTTTTTGGTTTTAAGGATTAGTTTATAGGTTGTTGCAAAAGTAGTAATAAAATTCGAAACCGCAAAGGAAAAGACGAAATTTCTTTTGCATCATATAGATTGTAGCTTCGGATGATTTTACATTCTAAACTATGGATTATAGACATCCTTGCAATAGTAGTTCATGATGTCTTGCATCATTCGCAGGGCTTCCACCGCGGGCGATTCGGGGTCGAGTGCGATGGCCTCCATATAGGCATTCATGGCCGACTGGTAGTCGCCATTACGCCGGTGCAGGTTGCCTAGCTGATAGTATTCCTCTGATGTCATAGACTTACAATTATACAAGGACGCGGTTCATCACGTCCACATGGTGTTATCCTTTTTTACCTCTGCGGGCAGACACGGGAGTCTGCCCCTACGTTTTTATTTAGCGGGCAGACACGGGAGTCTGCCCCTACATTTTTATTTTACCTTGCCCTCTCCTGCCTGAAGTGTGTTGAGCATGAGCGAGCAGATGGTCATGGGCCCTACGCCGCCTGGCACGGGCGTGATGTATGAGCATTTCGGGGCCACGTGTTCGAAATCGACATCGCCCGAGAGTCGGAAGCCACTCTTGCGCGAGGCATCGGGAACACGCGTGGTGCCTACATCAATGACCACGGCACCCTCCTTCACCATGTCCTCGGTGACGAAGCCCGGACGACCGATGGCCGCGATGATGATGTCGGCCTCGCGACACTCCTCCTTCAGCTGTGGCGAGTGCGAGTGGCACACCGTGACGGTGGCATCGCCCCATTGCTTCTGCATCATGAGCTGGGCCATGGGCTTGCCCACGATGTTCGAACGGCCCAGCACGACGCACTTCTTGCCCGAGGTCTCAATGCCATAACGCTTCAGAAGCGTCATGATGCCGAGTGGCGTAGCCGAGATGAAGCACGGCAGGCCTATGGCCATGCGCCCGACGTTCACTGGATGGAAGCCGTCGACGTCTTTGTCGGGGTCGATGGCCTCGGTAATCGTCTGCTCATTGATGTGCTTGGGCAATGGCAGCTGGACAATGAATCCGTCGACGTCAACATCGTCGTTCAACTTCGCTACGCAATCGAGGAGTTCCTCCTCGGTGATGGTGTCCTCAAAGCGCAGCAACGTCGACTTGAAGCCGCAAGCCTCACAAGCCAACACCTTGTTCTTCACATAGGTTTCCGAGCCACCGTCGTGGCCCACGAGGACAGCTGCCAGGTGGGGGCGCTTGCCGCCATTGGCCACCATCTCCTTCACTCGCTCGGCTATCTCGGCCTTGATCTGCGCGGCCGTTGCCTTTCCGTCGATCAACAACCCACCCCCTTCCCCTCCCCAAGGGAGGGGCGATTGGTTAGTCTTTACACTTGCGTTATCTGCCATATTATAATTTCTATTATGTTCCTATTAATTATATTTCAATTATCCCAGAAGATGATACCTCCTCTGCAATTACACATCAATCGCCCCTCCCCTCGGGAGGGGAAGGGGGTGGGTTGCTGTTTTTTTACCTCCTCATCCCCTTCATGCCGCGCATCATATTGCCCATGCCGCCGCCGGTGACCATCTTCATCATCTTGCGCGTCTGTTCGAACTGCTTCAGCAGGCGGTTCACCTCCTCGACCTTCGTGCCCGAACCACGGGCGATGCGCTGGCGACGGCTTTGGTTCAGCACGTCGGGGTGCGAGCGCTCGTAGGGCGTCATCGAGTTGATGATGGCTTCAATGCCCTTGAAGGCATCGTCGTCAATGTCGAGGTCCTTGATCTGCTTGCCCACGCCGGGTATCATGGCGGCCAGGTCCTTGATGTTGCCCATCTTCTTGATTTGCTGAATCTGACCCATGAAGTCGTTGAAGTCGAACTGGTTCTTGCGAATCTTCTTCTCCAGGCGCTTGGCCTCCTCCTCGTCGAACTGCTCCTGCGCGCGCTCCACGAGGCTCACCACGTCGCCCATGCCCAATATTCGGTCGGCCATGCGCGAGGGATGAAACACGTCGATGGCCTCCATCTTCTCGCCCGTACCGATGAACTTGATGGGCTTCGTCACTACTGTGCGTATTGACAGGGCGGCACCGCCACGGGTGTCGCCGTCGAGCTTGGTCAGCACCACGCCGTCGAAGTCCAGGCGGTCGTTGAATTCCTTGGCTGTATTCACGGCATCCTGACCGGTCATCGAGTCGACCACGAACAGGGTCTCGTCGGGGTTCAGGTAGTCCTTCAGGCGGGCTATCTCGTCCATCATCTGCTCGTCGACGGCCAGTCGGCCGGCCGTATCGACGATAACCACGTCGTTGCCCTTGGCCTTAGCCTCTTGGAGGGCGCGGCCGGCAATGGCGACGACGTCCTTGCAGTCTGGTTCAGAGTAGACGGGCACGCCCACCTGCTCGCCGACGACGTGGAGCTGCTGGATAGCGGCGGGACGATAGACGTCACAGGCCACGAGCAGCGGCTTCTTGTGGCGCTTGTTCTTCAGCATGTTAGCCAACTTTCCCGAGAAAGTGGTCTTACCGGAACCTTGCAGACCCGACATGAGGATGATGGCGGGACGGCCCTCGAGCTTCAGCTCGGCGGCCTCGCCACCCATGAGCTCGGCCAGTTCGTCGTGCACCAGCTTCACCATGAGTTGTCCAGGCTTGATGGCCGTCAGCACGTTCATGCCCAGCGCCTTCTCCTTCACGGTGTCGGTGAAGGTCTTGGCCACCTTGTAGTTCACGTCGGCATCGAGCAGCGCACGACGCACATCTTTCAGGGTTTCGGCCACGTTGATCTCGGTGATCTTACCCTCACCCTTCAGTATCTTGAACGATCTTTCTAGTCTGTCACTTAAATTCTCAAACATGTCTTTTTCCTTTTTTTCTACACTTTCGGACTGCAAAGTTACACTTTTTTGACCGAAACGCAAAGACATTTAGAAATAATTTCCTATATTTGCACCAAATTATGAAGGGAATGATATAGATGAATACCTACCGACCTTGGAGAGGTCGAATATCAGCGCTCGGCCCAAAGGGACGCTTGCGTAGCGTAGCGGAGCAAGAAATCCAGGTCTACTGACCTGGGGACAGGTGCAACCCGAAACATAAAAAAAACGACTTCGAAGATGTCGCACCTAATGGAACAAAGCATATCATATAGAGCAGTCACATCATGAAGAAATAATTTCGTGCGACATCTTCGAAGTCGACATTCCCACACGGCATTTCCTATCCCCAGGTCGGTAGACCTGGGGTTTCGGAAATTCGACCTCTTCGAGGTCGGTGGGTCAACTGCTATATTATTACCATTATGAAAACGAGAAGCAAGTGTAACAAAGTGACCACAGAAAAAAGTAAAAGAATGATGAAAGAAAGTCGCATGATTGCAGCCGCCATCGTGGCGGTGGGCATTTTTTGTCTGGGATGGTTCGTGAAAGCTGGCATTGACAACTTTGCCAACAAGGACCGTCAGGTAACCGTGAAAGGTCTGGCCGAGCGCGAAGTGCCTGCCGATAAGGTGACGTGGAGCATCGGCACGAAGGTGACGGGCAACGACCTGCCTATGCTTTACGAGAGCATCAACCTGCAGACCGACAAGATCAGGAAGTTCCTAAAGGCCAACGGCATCGACGACAAGGAGATCACCGTCAACCCGCCGTCCATCAGCGACCTTGAAGCACGCGAGTGGGGCGACAACAACAAGAACTTCCGCTACATCGTCGCAACCACTATCACCGTGGCCACCAACAAGGTGGAACAGGTGAAGACGGCCATCTTCAAACAGGCCGAGCTGCTGAAGCAGGGCGTGGCCATCGAGACCAGCAACGCCGAATACGAATATGCCTCGTTCCAGCAGATGAAGCCCGAGATGATGGCCGAGGCCATCAAGAATGCGCAGAAGACCGCTGAACAGTTTGCCGAGGCCAGCCACGCACGCCTGGGCGAGATCCAGACCGCCGGACAAGGTCAGTTCGAAATCGACAATCGCGACGAAAACACACCTTATATAAAAAAGCTGCGCGTCGTCACGACCATCACCTATTCGATAGAGCGGTAAGGCTTCCCGCACCCTTCGCCTGACTCCCATAGGCCTTCTTTACCGTATGCCCGACCAGTGTGGCGGAAAACCGCCAATATGGTCAGGCATGCTTTTATGTTGACTGTAAACAAGGATGACGGCTCAGTGATTCCGAGCCGCCATCTTATTGTTATTGAGTGATTTCTTCCTCTTGTCTCGCCTGTTTTTACGGCAAGTAGCTGACTAAACAATTCTTACAATCTCCCTTTTTCGTCGTTCCCTGCACCCGAACCCTTATATTTCGAATGTGTGGCGTTGAGTTGATAGCTGATAGTAATGCCCACACACTGCTCATAGGCGTAGTAGTTCTGAGCCGTTTGGCCAATGGCATAGTAAGTGACGTTCTTTGTCTTTGATGTGCGAAAGATGTCGTTGGCATATAGTGTACACGAGAGGCGCTCCTTGAAGAAAGACTTTTGCACGCTGGCATTTACCTCAAAGTCGCTACCGCGATACATAAAACCCCAGTGATTGCTGCCTATATAGCGGACTTGCAGGAATGCTTTCGTGGTGGGATTGATGACGAACCAGTTCTTCAGGTCGAAGCTGATTTCGGGTTTGTTCAGTTTCTTCGGCGCGCCGTATGCTTCAGCGTCGAACATCTGCTGATAGTAGTGAAGTGTGGCGGATGGTTGCCAGAAACCCAATTTGGGCGAAACGACGAAAGTGGCATAGACGCGATCCTGATGGTCGAAGTTGACGGGTTGGAAGATAGCAATCTCCTTTTCCTCATCATAGACTCTACCGATGTGAGTGAAAAGGTCATTCTCGCGGGTATAGCCAGCAACGAAAGTCAACCACGAATAAGTTATGTTGAGGTCGATGCTCTGACGCACAGATGGTCGCAACAGTGGATTACCGCCTTCATAGAACATACGACTGTCATAGACAATCATTGATTCCAGCATGCGGTAGGGTGGGCGAGAGATGCGCTTACCATAGCTCAACTGTGCACTCCACTTGTCCTTTTGCCATGCTATTGACAGGTTAGGGAACCAGTCGTTATAGGTGCGGCTTGGCTCCTCCTGCCATTCGTCAAACGAGTAGTAATTCGCTTTTACATGCTCAAAGCGAAGACCAGCATTCAGACGCCACGGACCAAGCGGCAACTCGTATTCGGCAAAGCCGGCAATATTCTTTTCTTTCATCTCGTTGTCGGTTTCCGGGATGATGCCTTCTTGGTTGACATTCTTGCCCTGGCTCTGTGTAGAGGAAGCCTCCGAACCGCCACTCAACACGCCTTTCCAAATGGGATAAGTCAGCACAAGTTTCCCTGCCACCATCTTGCGATCATCATTGTTGAGGGTGGTAATCGTTCGGTCATTAAGTTCCTTGCTAAACTCCTGCTGGTTGAGATGGCTCTCTGTAGCGCGTCGCAACAGAGTAGCATTCAAGTCGATACCTAATTTCCCTGCCTTCCCCACATAGTATGTGTTCAGTTCCCAAACAGGTTTGTTGAGTTCTTTGATATCTGTTTTCAAAAGGACATCACCGTAGAATGCCCCGTTTTTCAGATAGTGTTGTTTCATCTCAGACTTATATTTGTCATAGAGTATATGCTGTGAAGAGAAGCTCAGACCGATGGAATGGTCGGCATTGAAGTCATAGCTCATACCTGCTTGATACTCAAACTGCGTCCAACTACTTCTATTGGGTAAAGTACTATGAGCATTGAACAAGTCTTTCTTGATATGTAGTTCCTGATCAATATCTTTATCGTTGCTGAAGTGCCCGTTGTCAAGCGCGACGTTAGCTGAGACCTCCAATCCGCCTGTACGATACTTCACGGTCAGGTCGTCGTAGTTGCTCCATTTGTTATTCTTCCACGTCCGACTGGTTGCCATCAGGCTGAACCCGTCGCCTTGTGGCTTCAGTGTCTTAATGCGAATCACGGCATTCACCTCTGCGTTGTATTTGGCACCAGGCGCGGTGATAATCTCTACGTTTTTTACATCTATTGATTTCAACCGTTTCAGTTCGTTCGCATCGCGTACTTTTTTGTTATTAATATAGATTTCAGGTTCACCTTTGGCCAACACCTCGAACTTTCCGTCGCGACCCTGTACGAGCGGCAGCATCGATAGCAGGTCTTCTGCCGTGCCCACGTCGCGCAGGATGGAGTGCTGCACATCCACCGTCATGCCGCCCTGTACCATTCTGTATTGCGGAATCTCGCCCTTGATGGTGACACCCTGCACGGTGTAGGTCTCAGGAATCAGTGTAATGGTGCCTATATGTCCTGTCTTCACCTGTCGGTTCACGGTCTTGTAACCCACATACGAAACTTTCACCACCACTTGGCTGCTCACTCCGAGCCCATTCCCTGCAAAAGCAGAAGAGCAGGGAATTACGAAATCGCCATTCTCGTTGCTCACGCCACCGTTAATGTATGTGGAGTGGGTATCAGCAGCAGTCGTGACGGTGTCGCTCAATAACGTGATGTTGGCAAATTCAATGGGTTGGCCTTTCTCGTCCACCACACGCCCAATCACCCTCATGTCCTCCTTCTGGGTGCATTCAACAAACACCTTATCGGCGTCGAAGGTCACTTTAATGGGATAGAAGCCGATGACATCGCGCAGGGCGTCCTCCAGCGTCAGGTTGCTGAAGTGACAGGTCACAGTGAAGTCCTCCAACTCGTTGTATATGAAGTAGAGCGTCTTCCTTGCAACGGCATTGTTCAAATCTTCCAGCACAGTCGAGAGCGACTGGTTCCGATAGTCACGCGTCAACTTCTGGGCCTGTGCGCTGAGTGTCATCAGGCATAGGCATATCATGTACAGAAAATGTTTCATGGTTTCGGTGCTTATTCAACGGTTAGTTTTTTCCCCTCTTTCGTGATGTGTATGCGTTCAAACTTGTTGAACATCGCTATCACGTCGTCCACCTCCATCGCCTTGTCCCACGTGAAATACAAGCGCACGTGCTTCACGGCATCGCTCTTGTAGCTAACCTCACAGCCATAGTAGACAGCCATCTCGCCCAGCATTGTCACTAGCTCCTTGTCTTCAAACACAACACGTTCCGTCTTCGTGCTGTCTTGCTCAACCATCTGGACGGCGGCGGGCTCATGCTGGGGGGTTACGATGGCGTTCTCCGTCTGCACGGGCTTCGTCGTCGAGACATTGCGCACATAGCGGATGGCGGCATACGTGATGCCCGAGAGCAATAGCACGCCCACTAACACCGCAGCCACCTTTCTCAAGATGTTCAGCGTGCCATGATGCCTGGGTGTCACATCCGCCAAATCCATCCCGGCATACACGGCGTCCGCAGCCTTTACCATCTGCTCATACAGTTGCCGGCACTCCTCGTCGGCCATCAGCAGTCTGATCTCCTCGTCGGTGTAGCGCTCAGGATGCTCCTGCATTTCCATCAGCCGCCTAAGTTTCTCCTCCGTCTGCAAGGGGAGGTTGTTCATTGGTGAATCGTTTGTCATGAGTTGAATCTGTTTTTGAGTTTGATAATTGCTTGCGAGAGGTGCTTGTAGACGGCCGACTCGCTGATGCCCACTTGCTCGGCGATCTCACGATATTTCATCCGTTGCCCATAGTGCATTTGGAACACGCGGCGTGTCTGTGGCGTCAGTTCCTTGTTGATGAACAACTGATACTGGCGGTAATGCTCCTCCTCAGCTTCCCACTCCTCCCCCATCGCCCGCACCTCGGGGGCGTCTATGGGCAGTGCCCTACGCATGCGCTCCTGTAGTTTCATGCGCTTCAGGCGGTTCAAGCACTCAAAGCGCACAGCACTCCTGACGTAGGCAAGCAACTTACCGCTCTCGGGCAGGATGTCGGCCGTCATTAGGCGCGCCATCACCTCGCTTACCGCGTCGCGAGCATCCTCTGTATCGTGCAATAGGATGCAGGCTTTACGCAGCAGTTCTTCGTAGTGGTTGCTGTAGATTTCCCTGACAAGCATGGCAACCTCTGGGGAGAGCGTCGCCGTCGTTTTACTTCTCTTAGGCATTCTTTCTTGTCTTTTTTACCTATAAGACAATTACGCTCCGTTTTTCCCAACCCCTGTGGACAAAAACTTTTCAATTTCCATAAAAAACAGATTCAACTCATGGCAAACGGAAACGTGCAACGAGAGGCAGGTGGTCGCTGAAACCGTGCTGATAGCGCGGACCGAGGTAGTTACGGCGGGGCTTCATACCGCCGTAGGTGTCGTCGCTTTCGAGCAGGAAGGGGGCATCGAAGATAAAACATTCACTAAGACGACTGGCAAAGGCAGGAGATGCGAAAATGTGGTCGAGCGATCCCCATTCGCCCAGATAGCGATAGGTTCCGCGGGCACCATGGCGGCCACATGCCGACCGCGACAACTCTGTAAGCCCGTTGGCTTCAAGATGACGGATGCTTCTATCGCGGCTATAGTCGTTAAAATCGCCACAGACAAGCACATTGGCCGATGGATGCAATTGGCGGACGGAGTCGACGGCCGCCGTCAGCCTTCGGGCCACGAGCATGCGATGGGGGCGCGTGGCAACCTCCCCACCCGACCTGCTGGGAGCATGGACCACGAAGACGTGGAGCGTATCACACCCGCGAAAGACTCCGCTGGCATAGAGTATGTCGCGTGTGGGGCGCATGCCCTCCAACGGATCCACGCGCAGAGCCTGCCAACTGATGAGGCTGAACGTGGCGGGCGAATAGAGCAGCGCCACGTCGATGCCGCGCAGGTCGGGCGAGTCGGTCATGACGTAGTCGTAGTGGGCATTCCGTAGCAACGAGCGCCGCGTCAGGTCGTGGAGGACGGTGTCGTTCTCGACCTCGCAAAGTGCGACAAGGTCGGGCAAATGCCAATCGCCATCGTACTCGCCACAGGCCAGTATCTCACGGCCTGTGTTGTTCAGTTTTTGCCAATAGCGGAAGGGTGTCCACCGGTTCGAGCCCTCGGGAGTCCATTCCCAATCGTCTTTCATGCTATCCTGTTGGCAATCGAAAAGGTTTTCGCAATTCAACGAGACCAGCGTCAACAAGCCTGACAACAGGAGGGAGAACATGGGGGTAGGAATAGGTAATAGGTAAAAAGGGGAGTGGTGAGAGAGGGGCTAACGGATGAAGTTTGTGCGCAGGGGTTGCTCCAGCTCAGGATGGCCATCTTCGGCGACGTTCAACTTTCGAATGATCCAGGCCATGTTCCGGCCCAGCGTGCGCATGGTCTGCATGCCCTCCTCGTCGTGGGCTGCCTGGCCAGGGGTTTGCCCATAGACCATGTTCCAATATTGCGACGATACGACGGGCATGTTCAATATGGTGTAGTATTTGTTCAGGCGATCGAAGGCGGCCGATGCACCTCCACGCCGACATACCACCACCGAGGCGGCAGGCTTGAACTGGAGCAGGCGGCCCAGCGAGTAGAATACACGGTCGAGCAAGGCACAAAGCGAACCGTTGGGGCCTCCGTAATAGACGGGTGAGCCGACCACAAGGCCGTCGATGCCGTCGCGCACGGAACGCATGACCTGCTCGTAGAGTTCGTCGCGGAAGGTGCAACGCCCTTCGCGCCCACACATGCCGCAGGCTATGCACCCTTGCACGGCCTTGGGACCGATGCTGATGATTTCTGTCTCTACGCCTTCTTGTTGCAAGGCCTTTGCCACTTCGCTGAGTGCCACGAACGTGTTGCCATTGCGGCGAGGGCTACCGTTGAGGAGTAATACTTTGGACATGGGGAATTAGGTAATAGGTAATAGGTAATAGGTAATAGGTGATAGGTAATAGGTGATAGGTGATGGGTGATGGGTGATAGGTAATAGGTGATAGGTGATGGGTGATAGGTAATAGGTGATAGGTGATGGGTGATGGGTGATAGGTAATAGGTAATAGGTGATGGGTGATGGGTAATAGGTGATAGGTGATAGGTGATAGGTGATAGGTGATAGGTGATGGGTGATAGGTGATGGGTGATAGGTGATGGGTGATGGGTGATGGGTGATAGGTGATGATGGAATGAGGGAACTGTGGTCAGGGGTGTTGGGTGGGCAGGCCGTGTTGCTGGCCGAAGTTGCTCACGTGCTGGTGGAAGTCGCCGCCTGTGTAGGGCATGTAGGGCTGGTTGGGCAACCACATCTGTTCGATGTTCACCTCGATGCTCAGCGTCGGATTGGGCATGTAGCGCACCCCGGCACCGATGCGGTCGACCGCTCCCATGTAGCCTCCATCGAGGGGATTGCCTGCTGGCAGGCCCATGAGTGCCGCCATGCCGTAGCCGTAGCCAGCATAGCCATAGCGGCCGTAGCCGTAGAGGCCGGGTATGAACCCCGTGCCGGTGCCGGTGATGTTCTTCTGCCCATAGACGTGGGCCTCCCAATGGTCGTCAAGCTGATAGCTCAGCTCGCCGTAGAGGCCTGCGTTTCGGGCCGTGATGCCGCCCCACGTCAGGTTGTTGACGTAACCGCCTGCCATGATCGTCAGCTTGTTGCTCAGGGGGGCGAGGTAGGTGGCTTGCAGGTTCTGGGCGAAGCCGGCACCACGGGGCGCATACTTGCCAAAGCCTGCCATGACCGAGGCCGACAGCTGGACGTTGAGCCCTTGGTGCAACCCGTAGTAGTAGGGGCGCACCAAGGGCTGGGGCACCACCGCGACGGGACACCTCAACGAGTCGGTTTGCGCCATGAGCGACACGGCGATCGACAGGAAGAGCAGTATGACCAGTTTCCTCATTTGTGTGCAAAAATAACAGGAATTATTGAGACTGCAAAGTTTTTCCATAGGTTTTTACGTATTTTATGTTTGATTAAAAAACGATTATACTTCGTTAATAATGCTGAAAACGTGCCATGAAATGGTGGGAAATTGAACGAATAGTGCTACATTTGCAGCGCGAACCCTGTTCCCCGCACATGGGGTTGGGGGAAAGATCGCCTCGAATAACGACAAACGAAAAGAAGAAGATGAAAAGATTGTTTTTAGCCATGTTGGCCGGAATGTTGATAGCAGCATTGCCAACGACCGCACAAACGGAAAAGAATAGGCAAGACCAGAAGGAGAACTTCGGCCAGCGCTTCGTAAGACTGGGCAAGAAGGCCGTGAAGGAGATGGAGAAGGCTGCCAATGGACTGGGCGACGCCATCGGATTCGAAGACCGCGTGAATGCCCGGACATCTGATTCGGTGAAAGTCGATGGCTCGTGGTACATGCCGCTCTACACCGTCAACCTCTACAAGGGGGGCGACCTCGACCTTTATCGCGATGCCTGCCGACAGGCCTTCGTGGCGAAGTACCCGTCGGTGAAAGTCGTGAGCGTCGTCGTGCCTCAACAGGAGTGGCTCAGCGATACCTATAAGAAGAATAACAAGGTGACGGGCTACGTGCAGACCCTCTACTGCTATGTGCTGGCCAAAGATGGCGACGACGGCTATGTCAATGCCCGTTTCGTGTTCCAACGCCAAAAGGAGGTGGGACAACCATATGAACACGTCGACGGCCGTTGGCCACTGTGGGAGCGCACCGACGTCATTCCCATGGCGACCTACGAGCAACTGAAGACGAAATGAGGCAATGGGGCAGGAAATCGACTTGCCCCACTGCTTTTTTCTTTCAAAATATTTGCAGGAATAAAATAAATGTTATAATTTTGCACGCTAGAAGTCAAAAAGATAACAAACATGAACAAGAAGGGCTTTTTTTACGGCTATTACTATTACTTTGCAGACATCTGTGAAGCGTAAGGCCGTGGAAGTTGCTCTATTCCTGTCAAGAGAGAGAATAAAAATCATGAAAGCCCCGCTTCACAAATTAGTGAGTGGGGCTTTTTAAATTGAAAATTGAGAATTGAAAATTGAAAATTCAAAACCGCGCGTAGCGCATCGGACCATTCAAACCATTCAAAACCGCGCACAGCGCATCGAACCAAATATGAAGAGGATAGCGATACAAGGTCAGCTGGGGTCGTTCCACGACATTGCCGCTCAGCAATACTTCCAAGGCGAACAGGTGCAGATCATCTGTTGTTCGACCTTCGAACAGGTGTATGAGCAAATCAAGCGCGACCCCACCGTCATCGGGATGACGGCCATCGAGAACACCATCGCCGGAAGCCTGCTCCACAACTACGAGTTGTTGCGCGACTCGGGTACGGCCGTGGTGGGCGAGCATAAGCTCCATATCGAGCATTGCATTTGTTGCTTGCCCGACGACACGTGGGACACCATCACCGAGGTGCACTCCCACCCCGTGGCACTCATGCAATGCCGTGGATTTCTGGCCAACCACCCGGCACTGAAAGCCGTCGAAGCCGAGGACACCGCAGGGTCGGCCGAAGAGATACAGCGCCTGAAATGCCGTGGATGGGCCGCCATCTGCCATGCCGATGCCGCACGCATGTACGGACTGAAGGTGCTCGAAAACCAGATTGAGGACAACAAGCACAACTTCACGCGATTTCTCGTCGTGTGCAATCCGCGCAAGGCCGACTTCATGCGGTCGCTGGAACAAGCCGACAAAGCAAGCCTGGTGTTCTCGCTCCCGCACGAGGAAGGATCGCTCTCGAAGGTGCTCACCATCCTTTCGTTCTACAACATCAACCTGACGAAAATCCAATCGCTGCCAGTCATCGGCCATGAGTGGGAGTATATGTTCTACGTGGACGTGACCTATCAGAACCTGACTCGCTACCGGCAATCTATCGATGCCATCGTACCGCTGACGAAAGAGCTTCAGATACTGGGCGAGTACACGAAAAGTGAGGTAACAGGTAATAGGTGATAGGTGATAGGTAATAGGTTACAGGTAATAGGTTACAGGTAATAGGTTACAGGTAATAGGTAATAGGTAACAGGTAATAGGTTCGAGAATTATGGCAAACAACATAAAACCTGCTGAGAGGTTGTCGCTCGTTCAGGAGTACTACTTCTCGCGCAAATTGAAGGAAGTGGCACAACTCAATGCCGAGGGACGCGACATCATCTCGCTGGCCATCGGATCGCCCGACATGCCTCCTTCGCCTCAGACCATCGAACGGCTTTGCCAGGTGGCACAACTACCCAATGCCCACGGCTATCAGCCTACGATGGGAACGCCCGAGCTGCGCGTGGCCATGGCACGCTACTACAAGAAGACCTACAACGTCGACGTGGACCCTGCCACGGAGGTGCTGCCCCTCATCGGTTCGAAGGAGGGTATACTCCACATCACGCTGGCCTTCGTCAACCCGGGCGACACGGTGCTGGTGCCCAATCCTGGTTACCCCACCTACACATCGCTCTCGAAGTTGCTCGGCGCCAATATCGAGTATTACGACCTGACCGAGGAAAGGGGTTGGCAACCCGACTTCGATGACTTGTCGCATCGGGATCTGTCGCACGTGAAGCTCATGTGGACGAACTATCCACACATGCCGACCGGGGCTCCCGCCACCTTGGACGTCTACGAGCGTCTGGTGGAGCTGGCCCGGAAGAACAATTTCGTCATCGTCAACGACAATCCCTACTCGCGCATCCTGAATGACCACCCGCTGTCCATCTTCAACTCGTTCGACACAGCCAAGGATCATTGCATCGAGCTCAACTCCATGTCGAAAAGTCACAACATGCCAGGCTGGCGTGTGGGCATGTGCATCGCAAAGCCCGAATTCATCTCATGGATTCTGAAAGTACAATCGAACATCGAGAGCGGTACCTTCCGAGGATTGCAACTGGCGGCCGCCGAAGCGTTGGACACGAACACCGACGAGTGGCATTTGGAACACAACATCCAAACCTATGCCCGACGCCGCCAATGGGCCGAGGAAATCATGCGTGTGCTCGGATGCACTTTCGACCGCAAGCAAGTGGGCATGTTCCTCTGGGGACGTATACCCGACCATTACGACCATGTGGAACAACTCACGGAGTTCCTCCTCCACGAGGCGCGCGTGTTCATCACGCCAGGCTTCATCTTCGGAACGCAAGGCGAACGCTACATTCGCATATCGCTCTGTGCCAAGGAAGAGAACATCAAGGAAGCATTAGAAAGAATCAAAAAAGCAATATAATCATGGAATTAGGATTAGAACTACAACCACTGAATCTGCCTGCCGACAACGAACGACCGATCGTCATTGCAGGCCCTTGCTCGGCCGAAACCGAGGAACAAGTCATGACAACAGCCCGTCAACTGAAGGAACTGGGCTGCCACAACTTCCGTGCAGGTGTATGGAAACCGCGCACTAAACCCGGTGGCTTCGAGGGCCACGGCGAGCAGGCTCTGCCTTGGTTGCAACGCGTAAAGGCCGAGACGGGCATGAACGTTGCCACCGAAGTTGCCACGCCCCAACACGTTGAGCTGGCCTTGAAATACGACGTCGATATCCTCTGGGTGGGTGCTCGCACCAGTGCCAATCCTTTTGCCGTGCAAGCCCTGGCCGATGCGTTGCGTGGTGTCGACAAGCCCGTATTGGTGAAGAACCCCGTCAATCCCGATCTGGAACTATGGATTGGTGCCATCCAGCGACTGAATGCCGCCGGTGTGCGCCGTCTGGGAGCCGTTCATCGTGGTTTCTCCAGCTATGACCGGAAGATCTACCGCAACCTGCCCATGTGGCAGATTCCTATCGAGTTGCGACGCCGCTATCCCAACCTGCCATTGCTCAACGACCCAAGCCACATCGGCGGCCGACGCGAACTCATCGCACCACTCGCCCAGCAGGCTATGGACCTGGGATTCGACGGATTGCTCGTCGAAAGCCATTGCTCGCCCGACGAAGCCTGGAGCGACGCCCGCCAACAGGTGACGCCCGAGGTGCTCGACTACATCCTCTCGTTGCTCGTCATCCGCGACCAGCGCGTCTCAACTGAGGGTATTCGTCAACTACGCCATCAGATTGACGAGCTCGACAACCAGCTCATGGACTTGCTGGCCAAACGCATGCGCGTCTGTCGCGAGATTGGCCAGTACAAGAAGGAGCACAACATGACCGTCCTTCAGACCAAACGCTATAGTGAGATCCTCGCCAAGCGTGGTGCTCAGGGCGCTCAATGCGGCATGTCGGCCGATTTTGTCGCCAACGTCTTCGAACACATCCACGAGGAAAGCGTACGCCAACAAATAGAGATCGTCAATCAATGAACCCACCCCCTACCCCTCCCCAAGGGAGGGGAGATTGATTAGCCCTGCTGACTAAGTCCCCTGCTCTGGGAAGCTCGGCCGTAGAAATCCAAGAAAAGAATAATCTGTGAAATCTGTGGACAAAGTACAAAATGGATAACTCTCAAAACAATAGTAATCAACTTCCCCTCCCCTTGGGAGGGGCCAGGGGTGGGTTCCGAATCCTCATCCTTGGTGCAGGCAAGATGGGATCGTTCTTCATCGACCTGCTCAGTTTTGAACACGAAGTCGCCGTCTACGACCGCGACCCGCAACGCATGCGGTTCACATACAACTGCCAGCGATTCACACAGCTGGAAGAAATCGGCAGCTTTCAGCCGCAACTCGTCATCAATGCCGTCACGTTGAAGTACACCATTCCCGTCTTCCAACAGATCATACCTCTGTTGCCCAAGGAATGTATCATCAGCGACATCGCCTCCGTGAAGACAGGTCTGCATGAGTACTATCAGCAATGTGGGCATCCCTACGTGAGTTCCCACCCCATGTTCGGTCCCACCTTTGCCAACCTCAACCAACTCTCGCAGGAGAACGCCATCATCATCAGCGAGGGCGACTACATGGGGCGCATCTTCTTCCGCGACCTTTACCAGCGATTAGGGCTTAACATCTACGAGTACACCTTCGACGAGCACGATCGAACCGTGGCCTATTCGCTCAGCATACCGTTCGTCTCGACATTCGTCTTCGCGGCCGTCATGAAGCACCAGGATGCACCTGGAACCACGTTCAAACGCCACATGCAGATTGCAAAGGGCGTGCTCAATGAAGACGACTATCTGCTTCAGGAGATTCTCTTCAATCCCTACACTCATGACCAGGTCAGCCAAATACGAACCGAGCTCAAGGAACTGCTTGAAATCATCGACACTCGCGATGCCGAAGGCATGAAAAACTACCTTACCAAAATCCGAAATAACGTCCGCCGCGACATCGAAAGGAATTAACAACGAGGTTTTGCAACCATCATAAAACCAGATGCGAACCAACACAAGACTCATTGGACACATTGTAGCGTTTCTCGTGGTGGCCGTCTGGGGCAGCACGTTCGTCTTCACGAAACTGCTGTTGCTCAGCGGGTTGTCGCCAGCACAGATCTTCACGCTGCGGTTCATCGTTGCCTATGCCCTGCTCCTGGCGTTCTCGCTATGCAGGCATGGGCATCGGTGGATGGCCGACACGTGGAAAGACGAGCTGCTGATGGTGGGACTTGGCCTCACGGGCGGTTCCATGTATTTCCTGACCGAGAATGAGGCCATGAACCATACGACGACAACGAATACTTCCCTTATTGTTTGTTTATGCCCGCTCTTTGCAACAGCACTCATTGGTGCTGTCTATAAGACGGAAAGGCTTCGACCAAGCCAGATGTTGGGCACCGTGTTGGCCGCATTGGGCGTTGTCGTCGTGGTGCTGAACGGCCATTTCGTTCTTCATTTGTCACCTCTTGGCGACACGCTTGCACTTTCAGCCTGCCTATGTTGGGCGGTCTATTCGTTGCTCATGATTTCGGCAAACAAGCGTTACGATGTGGTGTTCATCACACGAAAGGTGTTTTTCTATGGGCTTCTGTCAATGATTCCCTACTATTTGCTCACGGGCAACGACTTCCTGTCGACAAACCACGGCAGCAGTCTGCTGGAAGTACTTCGCAAACCCGCCATCCTTACCAACCTTCTCTTCCTAGGTTGTGTGGCCTCAATGATTTGCTTTGTGGCATGGAACTGGGCCATGAAGGTCTTGGGGGCCGTTACGACTACCAACTATGTCTATGTGAATCCTATCACGACGATTCTTTTCGCGTGGATGATTCTCAACGAACAAATCACCATCTTTTTTCTCCTCGGTACTTTGCTCATTCTAACAGGCATGTACCTCGCCGAAAACTCACCCCGACACACCAACAAATAGATAGGTTTGACGTGGGTAAACCATAGCTTTTATTTCGCGAAACGTAGCCTTAGGCTGTTGAGAACGACACTGATGCTGGACAAGGCCATGAGTGCTGCTGCCCACATGGGCGTAATCTGGAAGTCAATGCCAAAGGCATGAGGGAGTCCTGCTGCCAAAGGTATGCAGACGACATTGTAGACAAATGCCCAGAAAAGGTTCTGCCGAATCATTGACACCGTACGCTGCGACAATCGGAAGGCTTCGGGCAATGCCTGCAGGTCATTGCCCATGAGCGTTACCTGAGCCACGTCCATAGCGACATCGGTGCCAGTGCCGATAGCTATGGCAACATCGGCCAGTGCCAATGCCTGCGAGTCGTTGATTCCATCGCCCACCATAGCAACAACGTGGCCTTGTGCCTGCAACTCGCGTACAAGGTTCTCCTTGTCTTGTGGTTTCACCTGGCTTTTGTAGTGTTCAACACCAGCCTGTGCAGCCCAATAGGCAGCAGCATCGTCGCGGTCGCCGCTCATCATCCAAATGGAAGGCTCTTTTTCCTGCCCCGCCCCATGAGAGTGAATTAGGGATGAAAGTCGGCTTATTGCCTCTCGGGCATTTGGTTTCAGTCGCTCGCGCTCCTCAAAAGGCAGTGAATCGGCACGAGTGAAGTCAATCTGTTGGTTGGGAATGGTCAGCGTTCCCGTCTTATCGAGTACGATGGCCGTCACCTTGCGCATCAACTCCAAAGCAGTAGCGTCTTTAATAAGGATACCTCGTTCGGCAGCCTTGCCAATGCCTACCATCAGCGCGGTGGGCGTGGCCAGTCCCATGGCACAAGGACAGGCGATGACCAGAACAGCCACGGCCGAGATAACCGCCTGCTGCAGAGTACCACCACAGAGCAACCAGACAACAAACGTCAGCAGAGAGAGAACTGCAACTGTTGGAACGAAAATCATGGCCATTCTGTCGACAACACGTTGCACAGGAGCCTTCGAACCTTGCGCTTGCTGCACCATTTGGATGATCTGAGCCAATGCAGTCTTCTCGCCCACCTGCGTTGCTTGCATGCGAAGCGTGCCCTGCTGAACGATGGTACCGGCAAGAACACGACACTGCTTAGGACTTTTTAATACTGGAGTGGGTTCGCCCGTGATCATTGATTCGTCGACGTAGCAGCCATCAGGCGTCATGAAACTGGTAGCCCATGTCACACGTCCATCCACAGGAATCTTCTCACCAGCACGTACTTCCAGTAAGTCGCCAATAGAAATAGTAGAGAGGGGAACAAGAGAACCAGCCCCATCCTCTGCCCCATCCCCTCCTAAAGGAGAGATGTCGCACTTACTGCCTCCAACTTGGCTCCTCTCCTTTTGGAAGGGGCGGGGAAGGCTCACAATGCGTGCCGTTTTGGGTTGCAGTCCCATAAGGGTGCGGATGCTCGATGCCGTGGCTCGCTTGGCGCGCTCTTCAAGTAACCTGCCTGTGAGCACAAAGGCTATGATCATGACCGAAGCATCAAAGAAGGTTGATTGCTCGGGGTTCAGGACTGAAAGCGTCACTGCCGAACTATAAAGAAAAGAGACTCCTGTTGAGAAGGCAACGAGCGTGTCCATGTTAGCCATTCGATGGCGCAGCTGTCGCCATGCCGAAACATAGAATTGCCTTCCACACGTCAGCAGGCAAGCCAATGCCAATATCAATGCCGACTGATTGGCAACATTACGCGAGCCAATGGGCAGCCATCCCATCGATATGGCCATCACAGCCAATGCAAATAACCAAGCCAACAGCGTCTTTCGTTTCAAGAGAACATACTCGCGACGCTCTATCTCCTCCACCGAGCGATCTTGTTCGATGACGAGATCAAAGCCAATGCCGTTGACGGCCGTCTTCATCTGTTCGGGTGTGAGCAAGGCATCGTCATATTCAACAAGTGCCATGCGTGTCGCCAGATTTACACTTGCCGACTTCATGCCTTGGAGTTCGCTCAAAGTCTTTTCTACATGGGCCGAGCACGACGAGCATGCCATGCCCACGACGGGAATAGTTCGCTTCTGAATCATGGTGCAAAGGTAGTGTTTATTTGGGAGTTAAAGAAGATTATGAAGTTCTTTTTTTCGCTGAAACTACAAAAACGACTAAGTACAGCGACAAAAATATAGAAGATTTATCCATACGAAGGAAAAAAACGAGTTGAATTGGCGTTGGTTCAGTATAAAATCAGTAATTTTGCAGAGGACAACCCTGACATGTGAACAACCCGTCAAGTCAAGAATCATGAAACTACTAATAAGAATGTCGCCAACACTCAACCACTTAAAATATGGTATGCTTTGCCTGATGGCAACAACGTTGTTGCATGCAAAGGCCCAGACAACCGAAGACTCGCTCGCCATCGTGTCGGCACAATGGCAACTGACCGAAAAACAGGCAAAGGAATGCATGGCATGTGTGCTGCCTTTCCAAACCTTTACGGTGGTCCACAATTCGTCAGCATCGTCGAAATCAATCCGAAGCAAAAGTACAGGGCTGGTATCGGAACATCGAAGCAGATGAAACCACTTAGTAAACTGGCCCAAGAGCATCGAGCCATAGCAGCCATCAACGGGTCGTACTACAACATGAGCCGTGGCAACTCGGTGACTTTCCTGAAGGTCGATGATGCCGTGACCGACTCAACGACAGAGAACGAATTCCGTATTCGCGTCACGGGTGCCGTAGCGGTACGCAAGGGCAAGCTGAGAATTGTGCCTTGGTCGCGCAGCATTGAGCGTGGCTACAAGAAAAATGTCGGAACGGTGCTGGCGTCGGGTCCGTTGATGTTGCAAAACAGTCATTATGCCGATTGGTCGATGTGCGACAGCGACTTCATAGCTACGAAACATCCACGCAGCGCCATAGCCGTGACAAGGGACAAGCGCGTGCTGCTCATCACAGTCGATGGCCGTTCACCTGGTAATGCCATTGGCATGAGCATCCCAGAACTGGCCCATCTCGTGAAGGAGTTAGGGGCCAAGACGGCCTTGAACCTCGACGGAGGCGGTTCAACCATGCTCTATCTGAACGGTCAGATTCTCAATCATCCTTGCGATAACCGCCAGTTCGACCACGAAGGCGAACGGAAAATCCCAAATATGATTTATTTCAGGTAATCGGTTGATTACACTCCCCGTTTTTTTCCATTTATTATAAACCCAAAATCACGATTTTTGCGTCATAGGAGTAAAAAGCGAACCAAAAAGTGAACAAAGGCACCGACATCAAGCAATTGGAACGGCTCATCGACGAGTGGCAGGACAGCCTCTACTCGCTGGCTTTCTTCCGATTGGGCGACGAAGGTGCTGCACAAGACGTAGTGCAAGAGGCTTTCATCCGCTACTATCGCGAAAGCCAACGAACGGCTATCACGAATGCGAAGGCATGGCTTTATCGAACAACGCTGAACCTCGTAACTGACCAATTGCGCAGGAAGCCTACCATCAGAGCAGTACAACTCAGCGCCGCCAATGAAATTGCAGAGCCAAGTGAACTCTTCAAAGAGTACCTACGGCTGGAAGATTTGCTGGCTCCCCTACCCGACGAACAAGCCGAAGTGGTCCGTCTGCATTTTACCGACGACCTATCGATGGCAGAAATAGCTGAGATCCTTGACATTTCTCGCGACACGGTCAAAAGCCGTTACCGCTATGCAATGGCAAAACTCAGGAAAAATCTTTCACATGGTGACACGAATCGCTGATCATAGACAATTGAAAAGAACATGGAAGAACTAAGACCAAGAATAAAACCCAAGGCTCCAAAAGCACTCAAGCAGAATGTGCTGAAGGAAGTCCTCCCCCTGACTCCCATTCCGAGCGTTCAAAACAGGGACAGGAGATGGCTTTCCCTCTCTGCTGCCGCCGTGCTGTTCATCGGCATCATGACGTTTGCCCTATGGAAAAGAGATACCCCATCCCTACCAGAAGTGAGAAAAGAAACCACTGCAGAACTACATGCCAAGGCAAAAGACGAAGCAAGTAGTCACACGTCTCTTGTAAAAGAAACGCCGAAAAGTAGTCTGCTTACAAAGAATAATAAGGTAGTGGATCAAAATCGCAACGCAAGTGTTCCAAAAGAGCCAGTTCCCCAACAGAGCCTGGAGCTATGTGATGCAAAAAGCGAGGAAAAACCGACTACCGACATGGCCGCCAGCCCACCCGTTGAGGAGTTAGGAGAAACCGAGCGCCAGCTGATTGCCGACTTCGAAGCCCACCGCGACCTTGTGAATGCCTGTTTGGCAGAGGAGTTGGCACAGGTGCGCTTCACTCAGGAGCGCATTGGCCAAACCACCCGAGAATACTTGCAGCAATACCTCGACCTGCAGGAGCGCATCACGCAGCAACTGCGTGAGGACATCGAGGACATAGCTCCTGAAAAGAATAATCCGAAAGAAGTTTAACCATAGCAAAATTATATCAATATGAAATCAACCTACAACAACTATCCGCTGCGCCTCATGGTCACTTTGTTTCTCTGTTACTTTGTGACTTTCGCCTCGGCGCAGGACAACGTGAAGCGGGCCTTCGACAAGTTCATCAACTCGAAGAACGTGGAAGTGGTAAAATCGTTCAGCGAGGAGCGCGACGTCAAGCAGCCCAACCGGCCGCTCATCTCGAAGGCCGACGTCTACACCTTCACCCTGAAGGCTAAGGACCAGAAGCTCATCCAAGAGGTGTTGGCAGCGTTTGAGAAAGACCGTGACAACGAGAACGTCTATCAGGTGCTGAACCACATCGGTGGGCGCGGCATACCTACGAATGGACGCCAACTGCTCGTGGGCAAGGACACGAAGAACGCTGTCTACATCGGCATGGATGAGATGCAGAGCTGGCAGTTGCTTTGCATGCTCGACCCCGCCGATGCTACGCGCACCCACCGCTACGCCTACGCTATCGAGGTGAATGACGAGCCAATATCAATCCAGCTCACCAAGAAAATTCGCGGCAAGCTCGTCGTCACCTATTCCGTCATCCCAGAGGATGTGCTGAACCCACAGAAGAAGGATGACACCGCAGAGCACTTCGACCATGTGCAAACCGACAGTCGGGAGATAGCAAAAGCAGTGGCTGGCATGGCGCTCAGCGGCGACTTAGACCAGCTGAATGCCGACAAAGGCCAGATGCTGATGGCTTTCAACGCCTTGATGACCGAATACTGCAAGAAAGAGAACTTCGATTCGCGCACAGGCACCAATCTGATTATGACGATTTATGCCCTGTGCAGTCACATCGGAAACCTGATGAGGGGGTTTCCGCAAACCAACGACCCGGACCTGCGCGAACTCCTGCAGTCGCAAATCGACGACATGATTCGCGTCACCAACCACAGCAGCGACCTCGGCCGCAGCCATATCGGCTATCTGGAGCTGGCTCGCAAAGCACTGGATTGAAAGATTTAGTTATGTTAGACAAATAAAGTAGTAATCTTTTTTTCAGATCGATACTGAAGCCCGTCCCATCTGGCTCGCGAGGAGTCGGATGGGACTTTTTTAGGTGTTTGCTTGGAGGTATCAACCAAAATTAGTACATTTGCATGCAGAAACCCAAACAAACGCAAAAACAACCCAAACCGTAAATGAAAAAGCTGATTCTTACCTTGGCACTTATGGGGTGCCTCACTGCTCAGGCAGGAAAAGTGCTGACTGATAGCGTCCAGAGTCAGGTGCTTGGTGCACAAGTGAAGTACAATGTCTACGTTCCCAATGGCTTTGACAACAGTCAGAAACAGTATCCCGTTGTCTACTTGCTCCATGGTTTTACCGACGACTATACTGCTTGGCGCGACAAAGGCCAGATGCAGACCGTTGCCGACGAACTCATCGAGAGCGGTGAAGCTCGCGAAATGATTATCGTCATGCCCAATGCTGGCGGACCAAACGTCTATGAGACGTGGAACGGCTACTTCAACATGCCGGGCTGGGCCTACGAAGACTTCTTCTTCCAGGAGTTCATGCCAACAGTCGAAAAGAAATACCGCGTCATTAGCGACAAGGGACATCGTTCAGTGATGGGACTTTCCATGGGTGGCGGTGGCTGTACCGTCTATGCCCAACGCCATCCCGACAAGTTCTCTTCATGCTATGCCATGAGTGCTTGGCTCGAGAGCGATGGTGGACGCCAGCGCGAGGAAGGTAAGGACGACAAAGTCTTCCTCGTGACGAAAGCCGTGAAGGAACACTCTGCACTCGACTTCCTGCGCAATGCCGACGCTTCTACCCTTGAACAACTGCGTACGGTGAAATGGTTCTTTGACTGTGGAGATGACGATTTCCTCTTCGACTTGAGCATTGAGATACACAAACTGATGCGCCAGAAGAGGGTAAAGGACGAGTTACGCATACGCAATGGCCAGCATAACTGGGAATACTGGCACCAGGCCATCCGTATAGCGCTACCCTTTGCCTCGCGCAACTTCGATAGATAGCATTTTACTATCTGAATACAAATGTAGGGATGCGACATGCCGCGTTACTGGACAATGCTAACCCTATCCAGCAACGCGGCATATCGTGTCCCTACATTATTACTTTGTTTCCCTGTGAATTACCGTTCCGTTGGCCTGATGGGTGGCCAGCACCAGCACTTCAGCTATCTGCACGTGGGCAGGAGCCTCGGCAGCATAGAAACACACGTCGGCGATGTCGTCGCCCGTCAAGGGTTTGATGCCTTTGTAGACATTATCGGCTCGTTGTTGGTCACCATGGAAACGGGTGCGGCTGAAGTTTGTCTCCACCAGACCAGGCTTCACATTGGTAACGCGTAGGGGTGTCTCAGCCAAGTCAATGCGTAAGCCATCGCTCAGGGCTTTCACGGCAGCCTTCGTGGCGCAATAGACGTTGCCATTGGCATAGGCAGCATCGCCAGCGACCGAACCGATGTTGATAATATGCCCCCTTCCCTGCTCTACCATGCGTGGAACGACAAGGCGTGTCATAGTGAGAAGGCCCTTGATGTTCGTGTCGATCATCGTATCCCAGTCCTGATAGTCACCCTCGTACTCCTTTTCAAGGCCAAGGGCCAGGCCGGCATTGTTGATAAGCACATCCGGAACCACGTCCAACGATGCCATCGCTGCAGTAGCAGCCTCACGGTCGCGCACGTCGAAGACGAGCGAACGAACCTCTGTACCAGTCGTTTCCAACTCTTCGCACAATGCTTTCAACTTCTCTTCATTACGACCCGTCAGCACAAGTCGATAGCCGCCACGGGCAAAACGGCGTGCACAAGCTTCACCTATTCCACTTGTTGCACCGGTAATCAATACTGTTTTCATTGTAGTTCCATCAATATTTGCACAATACGCTCAGCCGTACGGCCATCCCAACGGTCGGGCAATGCGCCTTGTTTCCATTCGCCATGGACCATCCTTCCAACCATCTCTCCCAACAGTTGAGCATCCTCTCCGACGAGTTCGTTGGTACCTACCTTCACCGTCTCAATGTGTTCGGTATAGCTGTTCAGCGTGATGCATGGCACACCATTGAACGTAGCCTCTTCGGCCACATTGCCTGAGTCGGTGATGATGCCGTGGGCATGAGCCGTCAGCCACCCGAACTCCAGATAGCTGAGAGATGGATGAAGGATGAAAGATGAAGGATGAAGGTCGGCCAGCAATTCGCCTACCACCTTGGCTGCCTCGCCACGCAACGGAGCTATGATTGGCATGCCCTGTGCGTTCTCGATCATCGCCTCAAGCATGCGCTTAAGGTTCTCGCGGTTGGCCATTAGCGCCTTGCGATTCAACGTAAACACAAGGTAGGGAGCCTCCTCCAGTTGGGGGAAGTTGGCGGGTGCTTTCAACCTATTTCTATTAAACCGCAGCGTATCCATGAGGATATTGCCCACGGTATATATCTTCGACAGTTCGGCACCCTCGCGTGTGGCAATCGAATTGGCCCCCATGCCAGCAGTAAACAGGAGGTCGGAGAGTCCGTCGATGACAAGGCGGTTGATTTCCTTCGGCATCTTGATGTCGAAGGAACGAGTGCCTGCCACAAGGTGAGCCAGACGGATGCCTTGCTTCTTTGTGACGATGGCTGCCGCCATGGTCGAGGCAAGGTCGTCGACGACTATCACTACGTCGGTCTTATGCTCCTGAAGATAGCGCTCAAACGCCGACATCACCTGCCCGGTGAGTTCGTTCAGGTTCTCGCACACCACATTGAGGAATACTTGTGGCGGTGCAATCTGAAGGTCGTCGAAGAGCGACGGCTCCAGCGTTGGGTCATCCTTACTGCCTGCATACACCAAGGTATAGTCAATGTCGCGACCATGTGCCTTGGCATTATCGATGGCCCTGACAATGGGAGCCACCTTGATGAAATTCGGGCGTGCGCCCGCTACGATACAGATATTCATGATTAGGATTTACAATTTTGCGACCACGGATGTCACGGATGAAACCCGATGACACAGATTATAATTTTCAATTCTCCATTTTCAATTTTCAACTTGCGGCTTGCCGCACTGTATTGCCCACAGATTTCACAGATTTAATGATTCACTATTAACTCTTTTCTTTGCCTGCAAAGTTAATGAAAAAAAATGAATATACCATGAAAAAAGCAAAAACTTTCATCTTGTCCTGTACCTATTTGGCACAAGAAGTGATGGATAGAAGATTGCTTTACTTAGGTAACTCAACAACTTTATTAAAGTGATGCGATAATCTTGCTAAAGTAAAGTCCTTTGATTTCGATGCTTTCAAACCATAAACCCATAGGAACAATCCTACAAAAGCATAGACTTACACCAAAGAAAGCATTGAGTTCTAGGGTAGAAAGCATTGAGTTCTAGGGTAGAAAGCATTGCTTTTGCAGGTCGGAAGCAATGGTATAGAGAGACCATCGCAATGCTTTTGTGGAATAACTCGATAGCAAAAATGATTTTGCGACAATGGAAACAAGTCCGAAAGCCGTTATGTTTCTATTCGGTATTTATTGCAAATAATTCAGTAAATAACGAAGATAAATACACGAGGAATTGGACTCAACGCCACAGGCGGAGGCCAAGGAAGACGCGGAGGCGCCTGTCAATGTCGAAGTTGGAGCCCGAAAGGTTGCCACGCAACTTCAGCGTCAGCCGTTCACGTGGACGTCCGATGTAGGCAGTGTCGTAGTCACCACTGAAATAGCGGGCCGTTATCAGGCTGTCGATACGCTTGCGCACAACTTTATCGTGCGACTGTGCCACGACAGGCTCAGCCACGACGAGCAGCAGTAAGAACGACAGTATTCGTTTATAGTTCATGGTCGAGAGTTGGAAAGGCTTTTGTTACTTTCTGCTGCAAAGATAATCAAAAAATAAGGAATCTCCACCCATTTAGGGCAAGAAGATTCCTTTTTCTTTTTGTCAACAGGCGAACTTCAGTCGCCCAGAATGAGCAGCCAATGCCCTTACCACTTCAGTGCATCCGGCAGAATGACTCCATCGGTCATAGGACTATCGGCCTCGGTGAAGGCATTAGCCTTATACTGGATGCAAAGCATCGTGAGGTCGCTGCTGCCAGTGTTCTTCAAGGCACGCTTGCCATCGGGAGCCACACGGATGATGGTGCCTTCGCTGACGGGGAATATCTCGCCATCAACCTGATAGTGGCCTTCGCCACGGAGGATGATGTAGAGCTCCTCGTGAGTCTTGTGGGTGTGCAGGAAACCACTATCCTGACCGGGCACTAACGTCTGGAACGACAGTTCGCTACCCGTTGCGCCAACAGCCTGTCCGGCAAACACCTTTCCGCGAATCACCATATCGGGTCCCATGGGCAGTTCGTGCTCAATAATCTCACTCACAGCGCCTACGCTGACAGCACTGTAATTCTTACCTGATGCAATTTTCTTGATTTCTTTCATGTCGGTTGTTTTTTTTATAAGAATGCGATGGCCGCATTCATAATGGGATTAAATAACTGTTTTGTCGATGCAAAGATACGAAAAAACTGCCATCCCTGCAAGTAGTTTCGCAAGGTGCTCATAGTTACCAAATGGTTAGAAATGTTCAAAATCAGATTGTTGACAAGTTGCTTTTAACTGAGATTAACACTCACCATTTGGCTTATTGGTAACTATTTGCTACCTTTGTGGGCGTTATGGCAGATCTGCAAGCAGGATATTTAAGTTGTCCTATCCGACAAGTGATGAGCCGCTTCGGCGACAAGTGGTCGATGCTGGTCCTCTACTCGCTTTCACAAAGCGAAACGGGCGTGTTGCGTTTCAACGAATTGCGTCGACTGATGACTGACTGCTCGCAAAAGATGCTTTCACAAACACTGAAACGTCTGGAGCAGAGCAACTTGGTGCATCGCGAAGTGTATGCCGAGGTGCCGCCACGCGTAGAATATTCGCTGACGGCGACTGGACTTTCGCTTATGCCTGCCCTCACTGGGCTCATCGACTGGGCTTTGCTTCATTTCGACGATGTGGTAACCAAGCAGATAAAGAGATAGATAATCGAGAACCATCATGCAAAAACAAACTGAACATGAAAGAACCTAATGACAACAGCCGCAGAGAATTCCTGAAGAAACTCGGCATAGGCACAGCCTCAGCCGTGGGACTTATGGTACTGGAACCATTGAGAGCGTTGGCCGAACCCCAGCCATCATCACCCAACCCCCATCACCCATCACCCAACTCACATCACCAGACACCCAACACGATGACCTATCGCGTCAATCGCCACTCGGGCGACAAGGTATCGTTGCTAGGTTTTGGCATGATGCGCCTGGCGAAGAGTCAGGACGAAGTGAACCGAATGGTCGACTATGCCCTGGAACACGGCGTGAACTACTTCGACACGGCTCCTGCCTATGGTGCCTCTGAAGACGTAACGGGCAAGGCCCTGAAGCGCCATCCGCGCGAATCGTTCTTCATTGCCACGAAGATGTCGAACCAACGACGCAACATGCAGAGTCTGGAAGAGTCGAAGAAGATGTACTACCGCTCCTTCGAGCGCCTGCAGGTGGATTACATCGACTACTATCTGCTACACTCCGTGGGCGGCAGCGGCATGGACGATTTCCGTCCACGATTTCTCGACAATGGTTTGCTTGACTTCCTGCTCGAAGAACGCAAGGCTGGCCGCATCCGCAACCTGGGCTTCTCGTACCACGGCAACGTGGAAGTGTTCGACTGGCTGCTTGATCATCAGGAACAATACCACTGGGACTTCGTGCAGATTGAGCTGAACTACGTGGACTGGCGCCACGCTTCGTTGGGCAACGGCGGATGGAAAAAGGATGCCGATGCCGAATACCTCTACAACAAACTGGAGAAAACGGGCGTTCAGGCCGTCATCATGGAACCGCTGTTGGGCGGTCGTCTGGCCAATATACCTGAGGAGTTCAGCGATCAACTGAAGGCTGTGCGTCCGCAGGACTCACCTGCCACATGGGCATTCCGCTGGGTGGGCTCGCTGCCCAACATCCTGACGACGCTGAGCGGCATGTCGCGCATGGAGCATCTGGAGGAAAACGTCAAGACTTTCTCGCCCCTGGATCCCTGCACCGAACAGGAGAATGCCCTGTTGGCGCGCATCGCCGACGGCATGAGTGGCTATCCCACCATTCCCTGTACCGCTTGCAGCTACTGCATGCCTTGTCCCTATGGGGTGAACATCCCCGGCAACTTTGCTTACTACAACGATGCAGTGAACAAGAAGTTGCTTCCGCTGCCCGATAAGTCGTCGAAGGACTACGAGAAGCGCCTCGCTGAGTTCAGAAAGGGTTACAAAAAAGCCATCGACAAGAAGGCTTGGGCCTCGCAATGCATGGATTGCGAGGTGTGCCTGAAGAAGTGTCCGCAGCAAATCCGCATCCCTAACCAGATGGAACGCATCGTAGAGCTGCTATAGCCCTACTCCACCGTCACGCTTTTTGCAAGATTACGTGGGCGATCGACATCCTTCCCTTTGCAGACGGCTATGTGATAGGCCAAGAGCTGCAAGGGGATGGATGCTATTAAGGGTTGGAAACACTCAAGTGTGTCGGGCAGCTCAATGACGTGGTCGGCCAGTTGGCTGATTTGCGTGTCGCCTTTTGTGACGAGAGCCGTGACACGTCCGCCGCGGGCACGCACCTCCTGGATGTTGCTGATGACCTTTTCGTATAGCTTATCACGTGTAGCGATGACAAAAACAGGCATCTCGGAGTCAATAAGTGCAATGGGACCATGCTTCATTTCGGCAGCCGGATAGCCTTCGGCATGGATGTATGAGATTTCTTTCAGTTTCAATGCCCCCTCCAATGCCACGGGATAATTATAGCCACGACCCAGGTAAAGGCAGTTCTTGGCATAGGTAAAGATGGGAGCCAGACGTTCTATTTGTTCATTTGTCTTCAGTGCTTGCTCCATCTTTTCAGGAATACGTGTCAACTCTGCCACCATTTCCCCGTATAATTCGTCGCTGACCGTGTGCAACTCGCTGGCCAAGCATAGGGCAAGCATCGAGAGGACTGTCACTTGTCCCGTAAATGCCTTGGTTGAGGCAACTCCAATTTCCGGTCCTACGTGGGTATAGACACCCGTTTGTGTCTGTCTGGGAATACTGGCACCAATGGCATTGCAGATGCCGAAGACAAAGGCGCCGGCCTTACGTGCCAGTTCAACGGCCGCAAGGGTGTCGGCCGTCTCGCCACTTTGAGAGATGGCAATGACGATGTCGTCGGAATAGATGACGGGATTGCGGTAACGGAATTCAGAGGCATATTCCACTTCAACAGGAATACGGCACAGACTTTCAAGCAACTGCTTGCCTATCAGTCCTGCATGCCAGCTGGTTCCACAGGCCACGATGATGATTCGACGTGCGGCCTTCAGCTGCTTACCATAGTCAATGACGGAAGAAAGTGTGATGCGTGTGCCCTCTACGTTGATGCGTCCACGCATGCAGTCGCGAAGACAACTGGGTTGCTCGAAGATTTCCTTCAACATGAAGAAAGGAAAGCCGCCCTTTTCCAGTTGTCCCAGCGTCACGTCAATCTGCTTGATCTTTGGGTGTTGCGCTTCATTCTCTGTGTTCACGACCTTTAGTTCCTTGCCCAGCTGCAGTACAGCGATGTCGCCATCGTTCAGATAGACCACCTTGTCGGTATATTCGGCAATGGGACTGGCATCTGAAGCCAGATAGAAGTCGCCATCGGCTCCCAACCCCACGACAAGTGGCGAACTCTGGCGAGCGCAGACAATCGTATCGGGATGTTCGCGGTCAAGAATGGCAATAGCATAAGCACCGATGACCTGCCGCAGCGCTACTTGTACCGCTTCCAACAGCGACAATTCATTGCTGAGCATGATGTGTTCAATGAGCTGTACTAGTACTTCCGTGTCGGTAACGCTTTTGAACGGTATGCCCCGACCTATGAGTTTTTCTTTCAATGACAGATAGTTCTCAATGATGCCGTTATGGATGAGTGCCAACCTACCTGATGCAGAGTAATGGGGATGGGCATTGGTGCTGTTGGGCTCTCCATGAGTTGCCCAACGAGTATGGGCGATGCCTGCACAGCCCGATGTGTCTTTATCTTCGCAATAAACCTCGAGATCAGCTACTTTACCTTTTGACTTATAGACGTTCAAGCATCTTTGCTCGCTGATAAGTGCCACACCGGCACTGTCGTAACCACGGTATTCAAGTCTCTGAAGTCCCTTGATCAGAACGGGATAGGCATCCTTTGTGCCTATGTAACCTACTATTCCACACATAATGTATTATGATGTTTTTGTACAAGATTTAATAAATGAAATGAACAATGGATGCGGACTCAGCACCGTGGAGGAGTATTCGGGATGGAACTGTGTACCGATATACCAGCGCAATGCGGGAATCTCAACGATTTCGACCAGGTTTGCCTCTGGGTTGATGCCGACACAGTTCATCCCATTTTCCTCCAGTTCATCCTGAAATATATTATTAAGTTCATATCGATGGCGATGTCTTTCGCTTATCAACGTCTGTTCGCCATAAGCCAGCCAAGTTTTGCTGCCACTTACGAGTTCACAGTTATAGGCACCGAGCCGCATGGTACCGCCCATCAGCTTGACGTTCTTCTGCTCTTCCATCAAGTCAATGACAGGGTGTGTGGTCTCCGCATCCATCTCACTGCTATTGGCATCCTGAAAACCAAGTACGTTTCGGGCAAATTCAATGACCATCATCTGCATGCCAAGGCAAATGCCGAAGGTAGGAATGTCTTGGGTGCGGCAGTATTCGGCTGCAACGATCTTGCCTTCTATGCCTCGCTGGCCAAAGCCTGGGCAAATGACAACGCCAGCCATGCCCGACAACTTTTGGGCTACGTTCTTGCGAGTGATATACTCACTGTTGACGAAATGCGCATGCACCTTTTTGTTGTTATAGACACCGGCATGGTCAAGACTTTCGAGAATACTTTTATAGGCATCCTGCAGGTCGTACTTCCCGACAAGAGCAACATCGATCTTCTCCGTGGCCTTTTTCCTCATGTCAAGAAAGGTCATCCACGAAGCCATGCCGTTTGCCTCGCCCGACGAATTGTTCTGGGTGGGCTCTCCCATCTTCCTGAGTACGATAGTGTCTAATTTTTGCCGGCGCATGTTGACTGGCACCTCGTAAATACTTGGCAGATCCTGACTCTGGATGACCGCCTCGACATCTACATTGCAAAAGTGTGCCACCTTCGCACGCAGCTCATCGCTCAGATGATGTTCCGTACGCAGGACCAAGACATCAGGCTGGATGCCAAAACCCTGCAGTTGTTTCACACTCATCTGTGTCGGTTTCGTTTTCAGTTCGCCTGCTGCAGCCAAATAAGGCACGTAGGTCAGATGAACATTCAAGGCCCTTTGCGGCCCCAGTTCCCACCGAAGCTGACGAATGGCCTCAAGAAACGGTTGGCTTTCGATATCTCCGATGGTGCCGCCAATCTCTGTGATGACGAAATCCAGTTCCTGTTTTGTCGCATTCAGCAGGATGCGATGCTTAATCTCATCAGTAATATGCGGCACGACCTGTATGGTCTTTCCCAAATAGTCGCCTCGTCGTTCGCGCTCTATGACGCTCAGGTAGATACGCCCGGTAGTGACACTGTTGTCGCGTGTGGTTTCAATACCCGTAAACCGCTCGTAGTGACCAAGGTCAAGATCGGTTTCCATACCGTCGGCGGTGACATAGCACTCGCCATGCTCATACGGGTTGAGCGTCCCTGGATCGATATTGATGTAAGGATCAAACTTCTGGATGGTTATTCTGTAGCCATGTGCCTGCAACAGTTTCCCCAGCGATGCTGAGATGATGCCCTTGCCCAATGATGAAGTGACGCCACCTGTAATGAAGATATATTTTGTTTCCATTATACGAAGTACTAATGTCTTTCGAGTGCAAAGTTATTACAAAATGAAACAATAGAAAAGAATACCATATTATTAAATACAATAAATAAATAGGAGGGTTACGAATAGAAACTATATACACTACAATTCTTCCGGATCGAAACACATTTCGTTAAAAACGTTGCAAAATGAAAGCGACCTGCTAAAAAGTTGATAAAAATAAAAGAAAAAGTTTTGTGTTTTTGACTTGCTGTTTGTAACTTTGCGCTTTGAATAGTAAAAAGACTGATCAAACATAAGACTCCCATGGGAAAGATCCATTTTACCAAGATGCATGGGTGTGGTAATGACTATATCTACGTCAACGCCATTCGTAACGACATCCCCGAACCATCAGAAACAGCCATCCTTTTGAGCGACCGCCACAAAGGTATAGGTAGCGATGGTCTGGTGCTGATTGGCAAATCTCCCATCCCGGAAGCTGATTTCACCATGCGCATCTTCAACGCCGACGGTTCAGAAGCCATGATGTGCGGCAATGCAAGCCGATGCATTGGCAAGTATGTCTATGAGCGTGGTTTGACTGAAAAGACCATCCTGAGGTTGCTAACTCCATCGGGCATAAAAGTGCTGATGTTGAATGTTGAGAACGATAGCGACAACAGAAAGGTGGAAAGCATCACCGTCGATATGGGCGAACCTGTTTTTGAAGATAAAGAACTTTTCCGTCCGGACCTCAGCCATCAGCCTTCTACACCCAGTCCTTGTAGAGAGGGTATTGAGGAGGCTGTTTTCGTCTCAATGGGCAATCCACACTACGTCGTTTTTGTTGACGATGTCGAGGCATTGGATGTAGCTGCCGAGGGAAACCGCCTCGAACATCACCCACAATTTCCACAACGCAGCAACATAGAGTTTGCCGAAGTACGTCCAGAAGGTATCAGAATGCGTGTCTGGGAGCGAGGTAGTGGCATCACAATGGCCTGCGGCACGGGAGCTTGTGCCACTGCCGTTGCCGCTTGCCTGACAAGACGAGTTGGCAGAAAGTCAAAAATCATAATGGATGGCGGCACTCTCTCCATTGAATGGTGTGAACAGGATCACTTTGCCGAAGGGCGCTTTTTCCAAAAGAACCACGTCTACATGACTGGACCTGCCACCTTTGTCTTCGATGGTGAAATCGAATAAAAAACAATTTGCAGTATGGCATTAGTAAACGAACACTTCCTAAAACTGCCGAACAACTATTTGTTCGCTGACATAGCTAAGAAGGTGAATGCCTTCAAGACCGTGCATCCCAAAACCGATGTCATTTCGCTTGGCATTGGCGATGTCACCCAACCGCTCTGTCCTGCGGTTGTAGAGGCCATGCATAAAGCTACTGACGAAATGGCCACCATGCAAAGCTTCCGCGGCTATGGTCCTGAGCAGGGATACGACTTCTTGCGGGATGCAATCCTGAAAAACGAATTTCTGCCGCGAAGTATCCACCTCGACCGTGACGAGATTTTCATCAGCGATGGTGCCAAGTCTGACACGGGAAACTTCCAGGAACTCATCCGTTGGGACAACAGTATTGCTGTCACCGATCCCATATATCCGGTTTATATCGACTCGAATGCAATGATTGGACGCGCAGGTATAAAGACCGAAGATGGCCATTGGAGCAACGTCATTTATCTGCCCTGCACAGCAGAAAATGGTTTTGTGCCCGCATTGCCCCAGCAACGTGTTGACGTCATCTACCTCTGCTATCCAAACAATCCCACAGGAACGACACTTACGCGCAATGAACTGAAGAGATGGGTGCAGTATGCACAAAAGAATGATGCGCTCATTTTCTTCGATGCGGCTTATGAGGCATACATCCAACACGACGACATTCCTCATAGCATCTACGAAATAAAAGGTGCACGCAAAGTGGCTATAGAGTTTCATAGCTATTCCAAGACAGCAGGCTTCACAGGCTTGCGATGTGGCTACACCGTTGTACCCAAAGAGGTGACCGTAAGCACGCTTACGGGTGAGCGACTTCCGCTAAACCCATTGTGGAATCGACGCCAATGCACGAAGTTCAATGGTACCAGCTATATCAGCCAGCGAGCCGCAGAAGCCACCTACACGACGGAAGGACAGCAACAGATACGCCAAACCATAGATTACTATATGCAAAATGCCCGCCGTATGAAGCAGGCACTCAAAGGAATCGGGCTTCAGGTCTATGGTGGCGACGACGCACCATATCTCTGGGTGCAGACACCTGAGCACATGACTTCATGGCGTTTCTTTGAACAGTTGCTCTACAATGCCCATGTGGTCTGCACCCCAGGCGTCGGATTCGGTCCATCGGGCGAGGGCTATGTCCGCCTTACCGCCTTCGGATCGCACGAACGCACAGAGGAAGCTTTGGAAAGAATCTTACGATTCTATTAAAAAACTGCAATAACAGATGAAACGCATTCCCTTAGCATGCCTATAGTGGCCCTTTAGCATGCTAAGGGATAGCTTTACTTTCGCAATTGCGACTTGTCGATAACCACGAAGATGGTGTCGACGACTTGCCCATGACGTTCTCCTCCCATATTCTTCAACGGATTGGCGAAGTCCTTGTCGAGCACCGTAACTTCATCTACAAAATAGTCGGAACGGCCACGATTGCCAAACCAGTTCCATCCCATTACTTTGTGGTACTTCACCTTGATCTTCCAGCCTTCAATCTGAGCCTGATAGAGCAGGTCAACAAGGTGTTGCTGATCGTTGCGGTCGTTATCGAGCGAGAACGTAAACGGCTCACCGGCAGTATTCATACCCGTCTGCGTAAGGTTCAGCCGTCCGTCCCACGAGTCCCAGATTAGTCCTGACTGTGCAAACTCAATGACTGTTCCCACCTTCTCGCCACGCGAGTAGTTCTCGGAACATGCAGTAAGGAGTATGCCGGTCAGAACCAGCATACCCCATTTCATGATTTTATTTCTCATTTCGTCGAAATCAAATACTAATTGCTCTCCTTAAAGAGTTCCTTGATACCAGCAAGTGAACCCATCACGTTGGTAGCCTCGAAGGGAAGGTAGACTGTCTTCGTCTGCTGGTTATGGGCCAGTTCCTCCATCATCGTAATATACTTCTGAGCCAGCAAGTAGTTGGCAGGATTTGTGGTCTTGCCTACGGCCTCTGTGACGAGTTCAATGGCCTTTGCTTCAGCCTCAGCCTTGCGGATACGTGCCGTAGCCTCACCCTCGGCATGCAGGATTTCCTGCTGCTTCACAGCCTCAGCGCGGTTGATAGTGGCAGCTTTCTCACCTTCAGACTGCAGAATCTGCGACTGTTTGTTACCCTCTGAGGTCAAGATAGCGGCACGCTTGTTACGCTCAGCCTGCATCTGCTTCTCCATGGCATTGAGCACTGAGGATGGCGGGATGATGTCCTGCAGTTCCACACGGTTCACCTTTACACCCCACTTGTCGGTGGCATCATCGAGCACGGCGCGAAGTTTCGTGTTGATGGTGTCGCGTGAGGTCAGCGTCTGGTCGAGTTCCAGTTCACCGATGATATTACGCAGCGTGGTCTGCGTGAGCTTCTCAATGGCGTTGGGCAGGTTCGATATCTCATAGACGGCCTTGAAAGGATCCACAATCTGGAAATACAGCAGGGCATTGATCTCCATCTGGATGTTATCCTTAGTGATCACGTTCTGGCGGTCGAAGTCATACACCTGTTCGCGCAGGTCGATGGTGTCGTTGTAGGCATAGCGTCCGCGCTGGAGAACAACAATTTGCTTGGCACGGTCGATGAAGGGGATGATGATGTTGATACCTGGGTTCAGCGTAGCATAATAGCGTCCCAGTCGCTCAATGATTTTGGTCTCACTCTGCGGAATGATCACCAGTGCCATTTTGGCGAAGATGATTACCAGTACGACGATGGCAATCAGTACATAAGTCATGATATCCATAATACTTAGGACCTCCCCCGACCCCTCATTTCTGAGGGGAGGGCCTGCCGGTTAGCGGGGAGTTTAATGGCAGGCAGGATTGTTATTATTTACGATTTACTAATTTACTATTTACGATTTTTCTCTACGGATTTCACGGATTATTTTATTCCAATTAGTTCTAATTTGTTTCCTTTTTCCCCACGGATTTTCATTTTTAACTATTCATTTTTCATTTGCGGCTTGCCGCGTTATTCCTCGTCCTCCCTTCGGTACCGATAATGATACCGCTTGAAGCGTTCGTATATCAGTTCGTAGGCATCCTTCGAAGGCATGTCGAGGGCTGAGAGCGAGATGCCGAAGTCATTGCCGAGAAACCTCTTCACGTACCGTATCCATCCGGGCAGGTCGCTCCGCTTCAGATAGGGCTGAAGGCAGAAGACGGCTTTTGTCTCACCTTCTTTCCTCATGCTCTTCACATCACAGAAGTGCAGCACCCGGCAGTTCCTGCTCAGCAGGCGTGGCATCTCGATGCAGTCGTCGTAAATCAGCAGGTAAGGCTCGTGGCGGAACAGGCTGATGACCAGTGCCACAAGAGCCATGAGCCCAGGGATGCCGACTATCAAGATGCCAAACGATTGGAAGACGGATTCCCATGAGATAGGCACAATCTTATCGTAGTGCGCCCACGCCATGAATGCAGCAAGACCAAGTCCCACCGCCGCCATCTGTATCAGTCGGGTTTTCTTCTGGTTGATTTCTATTGGACGTTGCATCTTTTTCTTCAGGAGTGTAGAAGTGAAGCGGGTGAAGAATTTTCAATTCTCAATTCTCTATCGTCTCCACGGTGATGATAATGCTCTCGCGGTCAACGACGCGCACGTTGGTGCCGACGGGCACGGCCTCATCGTCCTTGGTAACGGCCTTCCACACATCGCCATCGATTTGCACACGTCCGAAACCACCGGCCTCGATGGGCTCTACGACGCGTCCCTTACGGCCAATGAGTGCATCGGCATTGCTCACTCGGTACTCGTCGTTGCGATGCAGATAGCGCAGGGCTACGGGACGCACCAGGAACAGGCTCACCAGCGTGAAGATGGCGAACACGAGGAGCTGCACGTAGAAACTCGCACCGAAGGCTGCACTTGTGGCTGCAAAGGCAGCTCCGATGGAGAAGCAGAGGATAAAGAAATCACCTGCCGTGAGCTCCAAAATGAGGCAGAGAACGGAAATCACCGCCCACATCTGCCAAAGGTGTTGTGATAAGTAGTCAAACATAATAATTAACGATTTACATTTATATTCTTTTTTACTTTGTTGCTTTGTTTACAGTCCCAGCACGAAGTCATCCCATTGCTTTGAAGAACCTTTCTCGCCGAACACCTTATTATATAGGCGGCTGCGAGTAGTTGCGACGCTCTCCTTCGAATGGGCTGTCAGCGTGGCGATATCCTTGGGTTGCATATGCACCTTGATGAGCAAGCTGACGTGGTAGTCCTGATCCGTCATACGGTAGAGATTGTAGAGTCGCTCCGTAAAGCCTGTGTAGACCGAGTTCACCACCTGCTCCAAACGCCGCCATTCGTCGTTACCCATGCACTCGCCACGGTCGAGCATGCGCTGCATCGTCGCATAGATGTCGCTGCCAAAGATAACCGACTCGGCCTGTTCGCGTTTCTCCGTCTCAATCTCTGCCATGCGATTGGCATAGTCCAGTCGCGTCTTCTTCTCCTCCAGTTCCAACCTGAGCACCGAGTTTTCGTCGCCCAACTTACGGATGAGCGCTTCCAATTCGGTAATGCGCTGGCGATTTTGCTCAATGCCCTCACGGCTTGTCGACTGCTGTTCTTCCTGCATAGCGCGTACCTTATTTAATCTCTCCTGCAGATCTAGGACCTTTCGACGGCTGTTTTGTACCGTCAACACGAAGAGCGTGATGTAGGTCACAGCGCCTATAAGCAGCAGAAACCATTCGCGATCGGTAAGTATTTGTAACGAAATGAGCATTTTTACTATTTGTTTTGAATTTTCTGTTGCAAAGATACAGTTAAAAAACGAAACCTGCAAGAAAAAGAGTTTGCAATAATTCGCAATAGCAAAAACACCTGTTGAAAGCCTCAACCATAGTTTGCAAAAGTTTGCAAACAGGCTAAAAACTAATGAAAATCTCCCGTTTTGGCTGTTTCTTCATAAGTGATGGCCAATACGGGAGACTTCTATTCCTACATCATCGCTTAGCGTTTCTTCGTAGTCGTTTTCTTCTTGGTAGTCGTGCTCTTAGTCGTCGTAGTCACAGGAGGTGTGTAGTACTTCAGTGCCTCGGGCAAGAACTTTGTCTTAATGTTGTTGATGCGTGTTGCATCGCTGGGGTGATCGCTCAGGAATTCAGCCGAGGCCGCACCCGTGCTGGCCGACATACGCTGCCAGAATGCCACAGCCACGTTGGGATCGTAGCCAGCCATAGCGGCGAAAATCAATCCCATACGGTCGGCTTCAGTTTCGTGGTCGCGCGAGTACTTCAGGTTGCGGAACTGCAATCCGTACTGTGCCACCACCTGAGCAATCGACTGTGTGTTCTGTCCCATGCCCAGGGCGCCAGCGATGGCGCTTCCAATCTGCAGGCCGTACTGCTGCTTGATCTGCTTCGACATCTGTTCTGCCGAGTGGGCTGCCACTGCGTGTGCAATTTCGTGTCCAAGCACGATGGCCAGCGAAGCCTCATCCTGCGTGACGGGCAGCAATCCCTCGTAGACAACAATCTTTCCGCCAGGCATACAGAATGCGTTCACGTTCTGATCCTGCACCAGATTGAACTCCCACTGATAGTTCTGAATCTCGTTGGCATAGCCATTGTTCATCAGATAGGTCTGCACGGCATTGGCCAACTTCTGACCTACGCGCTGTACCATGGCGGTGTTCGTTGCGTTGGTCGACTTCTTTGCCGTCTGCATGTACTTCGAATACTCCGTAGCGCTGAGCGACAACACTTCCGAGTCGCTGATCATCAGGCTCTGCTTGCGTCCCGTCAGGGGTACGGTGCGCGTGGTGCCACATGCCGAGAACAGCACAGCTGCCACCACAGCAATCACATAATGTTTGAAATTCTTCATTGTTGTGTTATTTTTGTAGTTCGACTTATCATCCGCAAAGTTAAGTGATTTTTCTGAAACGCCCAACTTATTTCATCTTTTTTTCTCCAATTTGTTTGGCTTTCACACAAGAAAAGCGTAAATTTGCAACACATTATCACACAAACAACAATTAACGACTATGGCAAAAAGACAGAAGAAAGACCTCTGGTGGTACATCAAAAAGGAATATGGACTGTCGGGGCTGAAGCGGAAGTTCACGAAAGAGACTGGCATACCACTGACAAAGGCGGGCGTTGAACGCAAACTGGGTGCGCTGTTGCTCGACTGGGTGCTAGGCCGTGGCAAGAAGACTGCCCAGGAAAACGATGAAGAGGAAGAATAGAACGACTATTTACAACTGATGCCATGATGAAAAATATCCTGAAATACACTTGGACACTGTTGCTGGCGGTGGCCCTTTCGTCGTGTGAAAAACCCATTACCGAAGACGATCCCAATGAAAAACCCTTGAAAGGCAACCTCACCTACACCATTTCGCGCTATGAAACCATGCCGCTGATGGCCACAGCAGGCGGTGCAGAAAGCACACCTATTGCCGAGGTAGCCAACCGAATCAACCTGGCTGCCTATGACGACGACGGCAACAAGGTAAAAGCCATCAACCAAATAGCAGACGACGAAGACTTCGGAACCCTTACTATGACGCTCGAAGAAGGTCACTACACCATCGTCATCCTGGCCCATAGCTGCACGGGCAATGCCACTATGAGCAATCCGAACAAGATTACTTTTCCCAATAACAAAGTGACCGACACCTTCTACTTCGTCGATGAGGTAACCATAGGAAGCGACAGCCAAAGTCGCGAAGCAGAGATGCGCCGTGGAGTGGCACAGTTCCGCCTGCAGACCACCGACCCTGTGCCCGAGAATGTGGCGCAAATGAAATTCTACTATACAGGCGGAAGCAGCACTTTCGATGCCATTTCAGGCTATGGTTGTGTAGATTCCCGCCAGACAGAGCTGCGTGCCGTCGATGCCAACATACGTGGAAAGACGGGTGCCTTTTCCGTATATACCTTCCCACATGCAGAGAAAGGCGAACTGCACATGACCGTTACCGCTTTGGATGCGCAGCAGCGAGATGTCGCCAGCCGTGAGTTCACCAACGTGCCCATCGCCCGCAATCAAGCCACCATCTACAGCGGTGCCTTCTTCGACGACGAACAGTTTGCCAAAGAATCCCTGACGCTCACCACAAACGAGGTATGGCAGGAAGTTGTCCACAACTTCTGATGCCCCCTACCCTTCCTGTTTCTTCTTTCCGAACTCCGGATCAATGTGGATAAAGGCCGTCACCACAAATGTGATGGCACAAAGGAACATGACGATAATGAAGAACTGCCTGTATCCGACGGCATCCTTCAGCCATCCCGACAGCATGCCCGGCAACATCAGCCCCAGGTAGGAAAGGGCCGTGCAGATGGCATAGTGCGAAGTCTTGAACTCGCCTTGCGAGAAGTAGAGCATGTAGAGGGTAAGCGCGGTGAATCCCAGTCCGTAACCAAACTGCTCGATGAAGAGGCACGAACTGATGAGCAGCAGGTTCGAGGGCATGGCATAGCTCATGTAGACGTAGACCAAGTCGGGCAATGTCAGCGCTATGACAAAAGGCCAAAGCCAGCGTTTCAGTCCGTCGCGACTGGCCAGCATGCCGCCCACAATGCCTCCTAGGAGCAGGCCGATGAGGCCGATGGTTCCATAGCTGAGCCCGTATTCCTGAGGCGACAAGCCGAGTCCGCCAGCCGAGTTGGGGCGTTGCAGGAAGGTCGTTGTCATCTTCGAGAGCATCGCCTCGGGGAAACGGTAGAACAGAAGGAACAGCAACACGAAGAGCATGCTCTTCCATGGCAGCTTCGTGAAGAACGTCACGAGCATCTCCTTCACGCCGTTCATCACTTCAGAGGCCGTCATATTATCGTTCTTACGGTCGTTTGGCCGCGGCATCATAACACCATGATAGAGCCAAAGGGCCAGGAATAGACCTGCTAAACCATAGAAAACGAGGCTCCAAGTGTATGCTTTTTGGTTGCGAAACATCACCTGTAGCATTCCTGCAAGTGCCACCAGCACGCCTTGTCCGAAAATGACGGCTATGCGATAGAACGTGTTTCGGATGCCGACAAACCATGCCTGGTCGTGACTGTCGAGTTCTATCATATAGAAACCGTCGGCCGCTATGTCGTGCGTAGCACTGCTGAAGGCCATGAGGAAGAAGAAGAACATGGTGCCTTGGAACCAGAACGAGGCGTTCAACGTGAAGGCTACGCCACCCAGCGAGGCTGCTATGAGCAGCTGCATGGACAGTACCCACCAGCGTTTGGTCTTGTAGAGGTCCACGAAAGGACTCCACAGGAACTTCAACACCCACGGCAGGCTGAGCCACGACGTGTAGAGTGCAATCTCGGTGTCGCTCATGCCGAGTTGCATGTACATAGTGACGGCAACCGTCATGACGATGACGTTGGGAAGTCCTTCTGCGAAATAGAGTGTGGGCACCCACTTCCAGGGGCCCCATGAACTACGTTCAGTAGATTTTTCTGATGTCTGCATTCTTATAGTAGTATTTCAATATTTCCTCGTAATCTTTCCCTTCATCGCCCATCACGGCAGCACCTATCTGGCAGAGGCCCACACCGTGCCCCCAGCCTCGGCCGTTGAGCACGAAACAGACTTCGTTGCCGTCGGCACCAGCCTGTTCGGTTTTGACAACCTCGAAGCAACTGCTCTTCAAGTGGCTATCGGAGAGTGCACGTCTGATCTCAAGTTCCTTGCCAATGGTGTACGAGCCCTTCTCGCCCACCACCTTCAGTTTCCAGATACGTCCGCTTTTACCCCGCTCCAAGGGTACTAAATCGGTAATTCGCCCAAGGTCAACGTTGAGTTTGTCCTGCAGCCAGGCAGCCACTTGCCGTCCCGTAACCGTTTCCTGCCAGCGATAGAAGTCGGTGGTTTCCTGATCGTAGTCGTTGAGCACTTGGCGGATGATGCGTTCGTCGTGCGTGTCGCACCACTCGCAAGGTACCGACTGCAGATAGGGTTTGCTGATGTTTTCCCAGCAATACTCGTACTCCTCGGTCCTTCCGCCACAGCACTTCGAAAAGCGTGCATCGCAGATGTCGGCCCACGAGTCGGCCTGCGTGTCGGCATCACCGCTTAAGCTGACGAGCACCTGCCCACGTGTGGCTTTCACTGCCTCGGCAACATGTGGGTTCGTGGCACGCGTAACGCCCTGATAGCGTTGGCAATGGTCATCGGCACAGACGTCGAAGATGGTATGGTCTTCACGGTCGTACCAACGAATGAGTTCGTCGTCCTTCTTGATGAACGAGAAGAAGTTGTCGCGACGTTCGCCACTTTCCCTGCGTTTGTGCATCTGAGCCAGCAGCCACGAACGCGATATCACGGCATGAGCCTTCAGGAACTCCTTCGACGAGGTCGCATTCATCTCGCTTGAGATGACGCTTTCGAGGTATTGCTCTACGGGAAGTTCGTTGATGGCACACAGTTTGTCGGCCTCGACAACCAACCTGAGCGTGCCCAGGAAGCGTTGCGTCTCCTGACGTTCCCAATGGAAACCAACACCGATGGTGACATCCTTGATGGAGAAGGTGGCATCGCTGCGTTTCGGACGGAACACCAGCTCACGATATTGATTGCCATTCCATAGGATGCCACCTTCCGCAAACGCTACCACCTGCGGTCCTTCGAGGTCGACACCTTTTGCCGTATAGGGTTTGTCGAGGGTAAAGCTAATCTGTTCAGCGCTGACAATGCCGACGCTGACCGTTGGCTGTTGCCCCATGGAGGTCGAACGGAGGGCCGTCTGCTTGTCGGCCATCGCCTTCAGCGAGCGCACCTCGTCGGCCACGACCTTCAAATCGTCGTCGCTCATGGCACATTCGCGGAGGATGTCAGCCACCTCAGCGGCCGTGAGGGCTTTGAAGTCTTCCTCGCGTGGGGTGATGATGAGGCCACCCATGTCGAGTGCACCCGGACTGACCATGTGACCGCCCTCTCCCTCGCGATAGTAGCAGTCGGGACGATGTTTGCGGCGCGGGAAGACCACACTGACCTGAGCGTCGCCCTGTCGCCATGCCACGATGTTCATCATCGGTTCTTCGTCATCGGTTGCCTGATGCGCCGAAAGGGCCTCGTAGAGCATGCCGAATAGTCGGTTGTCGGCCTCGGCTGTAGTCGTGCGGATTACAAATGCCGGGCACACGTAGTCACGTAGCAGGCTCAGTTCGCCAGCTTCGGCAAGCGTGCAAACGGTTTCGAGATTTCGGCTGAGCCGCTGCCAAGCCCGCTGCAGGGGCAGCACACCACTCGTTCCGGCTTGCAGATGCATGTGGTCAGGGGCCGAAGCACCACATCGAGGACCATTATAGAACACCATCAGTGCCGGATAATAGTCAAGCAGTCGCCGCATATCTGCATAATGACCGCTGATGCGCTGGGGTTCATGCTCCACAAGCGGTATGGTGAAGTGCATGGGCAGGACGGGATAGGGATTCACCAAAAGGTGATAACGGTCGGCAACAATCTTCTCAATCTGCTCGTCTGGACGGTTCTTCTTGCAGAGGAAACATGGACGGGCGGCAATGGCAGCCTTATCCATGCGGGCTCCCGTAGAGACGATGCGGGCTGGGTTCCATTGCAGACGCATCGTCGTATCGCCGTCTGTCAGTTCGCGAGTCTGCGCAAGGCATAGGTCGCGATAGTTCTGCCGTGGCAGAGCCCACTTCTCAAGCTGTCGGTCGAAGAAGCGGACCAGCTGTCCGGTTCCCTTTGGCGGCAACGAAGCGGCATCGCTACTCCTTAAGGCGTTGAGGCGACGGCGGGCTTTCAGCTCCATGGTGCGCAGCCTGTCTTTGTATAGGTTATTGGCATTGACACGCTCTATGCTCAGCGCGGCATCACTATTGCCACCCCATCGGCGGCACAGATAAAGCTCATCGTAGATGCGGCCGATACGCCAATGACGACTGAAGGCAAGTCCCATGGCATAGTCCTCGCCGTAACTGGTGTTGGGGAACTGCAGCTGGCGGGCCAGAGGGGTGAAGAATGCGCGCGGTGCTCCAAGTCCATTGATGCGAAGGGCGTTGTTTGGACCATTGTCGTCGGTCCACTCACGGTGGTCAATAATGCCGGGAGGCAAGGTCTGAAGGTCGAAGTCGCACATTCGGTATGAGCCTACCATCATGGCCGCGTGCTGCTTGTGGAATTCGTCGACGATACGTTGCAAGGTCTGTGGCGACGAGTAGAGGTCGTCCGAGTCCAGCTGCACGGCAAAGCGTCCGCAGCGGTCGTCGCCCACAGCCACGTTCCAGCAGCCGCCGATGCCCAAGTCGGTACGCTCGGGAATGATGTGAACGAGGTTGTCGTGATCCTGTTTCAGGCTCTGAAGTATCTCGGTGGTTCCGTCAGTCGAATGGTTGTCCACCACGATGACGTTATAGGCAAACCGCGTCTGCTGGGCAAGTGCGCTCTCGACGGCGTCGCGAATGGTCTTCTGACGATTGTAGACGGGTATGACGACCGATGCTTCGAGGGCAAAATCTTGCTCTCCAAAGTCGATGTCCAAATAAGCCGTCGTATCGACAAGGGCATCCAGCGCGTTCAGATGGGCTGTGCAGGCACGTTCCATCTCTATCTGCACTTCGCGATTGCGGGGGTTCACGTAGTCAAACTGGCGTTCACCGCTCTTGCGCAGGTCCAACTGCCGGAGGGTGTAGAGGTATTCGTTCAGGTGGAAGATGGCATCGCAACGCGAAAGGTAGAGCCTCAGGGCATACCACCCTGCAAAGTCGTAGTGCTGGCGCGTCGAGGTCTGCCCTTCACCGTCGCGAAGCCAAGCCTTGAGCAACGAAGTACGCAGCAGAACCAGCTGACCGAAGTCGAAGTCGTCGCGCAGGGACCCTTCCTGATAGTCAATCGTAGGATGCCTTTCGACCACGATTCTTTCCTTTCCAGCCCCGTTGTCGGCAGCATCGGCACGCTCGCACCGCTCCTCGTAGTAGTCGCAGTAGACCATGGCGGCCCCACTCTCGTCGGCAGCTCGCAGCAGGCGCTCGAGGGCATGATAGCCCAGTGCCACGGGTTGGGCCTTCAGGCTGAGCAACACGTAGTCGGCTTCGGCCGAACGCGCCACCAGTTCCATGTTATCGGTCGACAGCAAGCCTTCCAGCGGCAAGTCGTTGATATGGCGAATGGTCTTGCTCTGGTGCAAGTCGGCCACCATTGGGGCCATGACTTCCGAATGGACGCAGGGCAAGAAACAGTCTATTCTTTCTCTCATAGTTTTCGCATGATGTGTAAAACAGATGCAAAAATACAAAAAACTCTGCCAATACGGAAACAAAAAGCCAATTATTTTAGCCACAACCGACTCACGACCTGCCATCAGCAACAAAAAAAGGCTGCCGTCACGGCAACCCTTTTTTCCAAATTATACAAAAACATTATGAACCAAAGACTCCAAATGAGCCCATGAAAGTCTAACAAAACCCTTGGCAAAGGCAGACGTTCAGCACGCGATAGCACCTCTTTCGCTGCCAATTGCGCTGCAAAGGTACGACGAAAAAACCAACCTCGCAATACCTAATAATTATGAAATATCTGGCCGACATCGGAAAATAAATAAGGTGAAAGGATGGTTTTCTCATTTTTTTGCAGTAACTTTGCACCATAAAACGAAAACATGCGCTATGGAAACGGTTAAGAAACCGCTGCTGGGCATGACCCTTGCTGAACTGAAAGAGGTGGCAAGAGGTCTTGGTATGCCCGCCTTCACGGGCGGACAAATGGCGCAGTGGCTCTACCAGAAGCACGTTGCCAGCATCGACGAGATGACCAATCTGTCGAAGCAGAACCGCCAACGGCTGGCCGAACACTACACGGTGGGCACGATGCTTCCGACCGACTGCCAGCGCAGCGTGGATGGCACGGTGAAGTATCTGTTCCCCGTCCTCACGCAGAACGCCCCAGACTCCTCGCAAGATGCCCCTTGCCCCCGGCATTTCGTTGAGACGGTCTTCATTCCCGATGGCGAACGTGCCACGCTGTGCGTCTCGTGCCAGGTGGGATGCAAGATGAACTGTCTCTTCTGCCAGACGGGCAAGCAGGGGTGGCATGGCAACCTGACCGCAGCCGACATTCTCAACCAGCTGCATGCCCTTCCCGAGCGCGAACAGCTGACCAACATCGTCTTCATGGGACAGGGCGAGCCGATGGACAACCTCGATGCCGTATTACGGGCTACCGAGGTGCTCACGGCCGAATGGGGTTGGGCCTGGAGTCCACGACGCATCACCGTCAGTTCCGTGGGTGTGCGCAATAAGCTGCAGCGGTTCATCGAGGAAAGCGAGTGCCATGTGGCCATCAGCCTGCACTCCCCACTCCACGAGGAGCGCATGCAGCTGATGCCTGCCGAAAAAGGCATGCCCGTCAGCGATGTGGTGGAATTGCTGCGGCACTACGACTTTGCCCACCAGCGCCGTCTTTCGTTCGAGTACATCGTCTTCGGCGGACTCAACGACACGCCCCGGCACGCCAAGGCTATCGTGAACCTGCTCCGTGGACTCGACTGCCGCATCAACCTCATCCGCTTCCACCAGATTCCCGACGTACCGCTTCACGGTTCCGACGAGAAGACGATGGAGTGGCTTCGCGACTACTTGACGCAACATGGCGTCTTCACCACCATCCGGGCATCGCGCGGCCAGGACATCTATGCCGCCTGCGGACTACTCTCCACGGCTAAACAGGAGGCCGAGGACCAGCCACAGGACATGAAACCATCACTCTGACACTAACAAAACAATACAATATGGAAGAAAGAAAAGTACGCGTTGCCATTACCCATGGCGATACCAACGGCATTGGATATGAACTGATTTTTAAGACCTTTGCCTCACCGGAGATCCTCGATCTCTGCACACCCATCATCTATGGTTCGCCCAAGATAGCCGCCTACCACCGCAAGGCGTTGGGCATCGAGTCGGCATTCAGCATCATCAGCTCAGCCGAAGAGGCACGCGACGGACGCGTCAACCTTCTGACCTGCTTCGAAGAGGAAGTGAAGGTCGAACTTGGCAACAAGACTCAGGAGGGCGAGCAGGCTGGTGCCAAAGCGCTGAAGCGCGCCCTCGAAGACCAGAAGACGGGTGCCTACGACGTGCTTGTCATGGCACCGCTGGAAAAGAATAGCGTCGTCGAGCAACTGGGACTGCTCGTCATGATGAACGAAGACCTGCGCGTGGCCTTTGCCACCAATGCCATCGACCTGAAGGAGGTGGCTCAGAAGGTCACGAAGGAACGCGTCGTCAGCAAGGCCACAGCCCTTTTTGACATGTTGCGCCGCGACTTGCGCATCAGCAATCCACGTGTTGCCGTGCTGGCCTTGAACCCTAACGCCGACGGAACCGAAGAGGCCGAGGCCATCGTGCCCGCCCTTCAGGAACTGGAGGCCAGCGGTCGTCAGGCCTTTGGTCCCTACCCCGCTGCCAAGTTCTTCGGCGAGGGCATGTATGCTGCCTTTGACGCCGTCCTGGCCATGTACCACGACCAAGGCGCCGTGCCTTTGACGACACTTGCTGCCGACGACAACATCATCTACGTGGCCGGACTGTCCATGCCCTGTACGGCAGCATCCGACGACGTCGACTACGAACACGCCGGCAAAGGCATCACCGACGAGAACGCCTTCCGACAGGCCATCTACTACGCCATCGACGCATTCCGCAACAGGATCAACTACGATGAGCCGCTCGTCAATCCCCTGCCGAAGCTCTATCACGAGAAGCGCGAGGACGGCGAGAAAGTGCGCTTTGCCATACCTAAGAAATGAAGAAGAAATACCAAAACTTGTTCTTCCTTTTCGGCCTGCTCGTGCTCATCATCATGGTGACACAGCTTGACTTCCGTACTGTCTGGGCAGGATTGAAGCATGCCGGCTACTGGTTCTTTGCCGTGGTCGCGCTATGGGCACCGCTGTACATGCTCAACACGAGTGCGTGGTACATCATCATCCAGGCACAGGACGAGAAGCCCTCGCCCGTTCCCTTCTGGTGGCTCTATAAGGTCACCATCAGCGGCTTCGCACTCAACTATGCTACGCCTGGGGGACTCATGGGTGGCGAGCCCTACCGCATCATGGAACTCGCGCCCAGAATAGGCACCGAACGAGCCTCGTCGTCGGTCATCCTCTATGCCATGACGCACATCTTCAGCCACTTCTGGTACTGGTTCCTCGCCATCTTCCTCTACGTGCTGACGCAGCCCATCAACTTCTTCATGGGTGTTCTGCTCACCATGGTAGGAGCCTTCTGCCTGCTGGGACTGTGGTTCTTCATGGCCGGCTATCGCAAGGGACTCGCCTTCAGGGCGATGAACCTGCTGCGCCACCTGCCCTTCATCAAGCGTTGGGCACAGCCTTTCATCGAGCAGCATCGCGAGCAACTCAACACCATCGACCAGCAGATAGCCGCGCTCCACAAGCAGAACCCGCGCACCTTCGTGGCAGCCGTACTGCTCGAACTGCTTTGCCGCGTGGGAGCCGCGCTCGAGGTCTTCTTCGTGCTGCTCATCCTCATGCCTTCGGTCAACTTCATCCAGTGCATCCTGATTCTTGCCTTCACGTCGCTCTTTGCCAATCTGCTCTTTTTCATGCCCCTGCAACTGGGCGGACGCGAGGGCGGATTCCTCATGTCGGTAAAGAACCTTGGCATGACCAGCAGCGCCGCAACACTTGTCGCACTCATCGTCCGCCTACGCGAACTCATTTGGACGGGCATAGGCCTCCTGCTCATCAAAATAGACAAGAAGAATCCGAAGAAACCTTAAAAAATCTGCCAAAATTGCAGTTATCTCAAAGAAAATGTGTAATTTTGTCACCCCATTATGAGTATGCGTGATTTGCAACAGATAAAACAAGCCTACAAGATCGTTGGAAACTGCGATGATCTGAACCGTGCGCTGGATGTCGCCTTGAAGGTGGCACCCACCGACCTCAGTGTTCTCATCGTAGGCGAAAGCGGTGTGGGCAAGGAAATCCTGCCACGCATCATTCACGACAACTCACCCCGTCGCCACGAGAAGTACTTCGCCATCAACTGCGGAGCCATCCCCGAGGGCACCATCGACAGCGAACTCTTCGGTCACGAGAAGGGCGCCTACACGGGAGCCATCGGCGAGAGCGAAGGCTATTTCGGTACGGCCAACAAGGGAACCATCTTCCTCGACGAGGTGGGTGAACTGCCACTCCCCACTCAGGCACGACTTTTGCGAGTGCTCGAAACGGGAGAGTACATCCGCGTGGGTGGCACGCAAATCCGTCGGACCGATGTCCGCATCGTGGCAGCCACCAACATCAACTTCCGGAAAGCCATCAGCGAAGGCCGCTTCCGCGAGGATCTGTACTACCGACTTCTCCAGGCATCCATCCAGATGCCCGCCCTGCGCGACCGCGGTCAGGACATCATCTTGCTCTTCCGCCACTTCGCCTTGGAGATTGCCGAGAAGCACCGCTTCCCGAAGATCACCCTCACCGACGAGGCCAAGTCGCTCATGCTGCGCTATAAGTGGCCAGGCAACATTCGTCAGCTGAAGAACATCACCGAACAGATGTCGGTGCTCAGCGAAAACAGGGAAATCGACGCGCAGACGCTGCGTCGCTTCATCCCCGAGGACCCCGAAAGCACCGAGCTGGCCCCCATCGCGCCATCCGGCTCCCACACCTACGAGAACGAGCGCGAGCTGCTCTACAAGATTCTCTACGAACTGAAGGGCAACGTCAGCGACCTCCGACGCGACATGAACAGCCTGCGCAAGCAACTCGACGAGGCACGCCAGCTGGGCGGAGCTGCCGCTTTCGGCGGCATGGCAGCCTACCCTGCCGACACCACGGCCGTGAGCACGCTGGGCAAGGACGTCCCGACGCAGGAAAACAAGGTCGAAGAAGCCGATGCCGAAGAGATACGCGAACCCGAAAGCCTCAACCTGAGCGACCTCAGCCGCCAGATGCTCGAGAAAGCCCTCGAGCGCAACGGTGGCAATCGCAAGAAGGCCGCACAGGAATTAGGCATCAGCGACAGAACCCTCTACCGACGACTCAGGCAATATGGACTGGACAATAAGTAAAACCATCAGGACATGCACGGCTCTCGTCGTGGTCATGCTGCTTGCCTCGTGCGCCTTTGAAGGCTATAAGTTCAATGGCGCAAGCATCGACTACAGCAAGACCAAGACCATACAGATAGCCGACTTCCCCATCCGTGCCAGCTACGTCTGGGGACCTATGGCACCCATGTTCAACAACCAGCTGAAGGACCAGTTCGCCAGCCACACCAAGCTCATCCAGGTGAAGCGCAACGGCGACCTGAAAATCGAGGGCGAGATCACGCAGTACTCCCAGCGCAACAAGTCCGTGTCCAGCGAGGGCTATTCGGCACAGGTCGAACTCTCCATGACGGTCAACGTCAGGTTCACCAACAACGCCAATCACTCCGAGGACTTCGAACGCTCGTTCACGGCAACGTCGTCCTACGAGTCCACGCAGTCGCTCAACTCCGTCCAGGAAGAACTCGTCACGCAGATGACAAAGGAACTCTGCGACCAGATCTTCAATGCAACCGTGGCCAACTGGTAATACATTATATAAATATATAAACGCAACAACGCAGGCAAATGGAACTCAACGAACTCATCAAGCATCCCGAGCTCATGGACAAGGAGACCCTCTACGATCTCCGAAGCCTGCTTGCGCTCTACCCCTACTACCAGCCCGCCAGGCTGCTCATGCTGCAGAACCTCTATCTGCTCCACGACCCCACCTTCGACGAAGAACTCCGACGAGCCGCTATCTACATCACCGACCGCCGGAAGCTGTTCAACCTCGTCGAGGCAGCCCACTACCAGATACGCCCCCGGCGCAAGGACCACGCACAGGGCCTCCATGCCAAGGACGAGAAGAGCAGCCGCACCATCGCACTCATCGACAACTTCCTCGACTCCATGCCCAAAGACGAGGCACCCGAAACGACCGACCAGCCCAAGCGCAAACCCACTCCCGCCGATGCCACCGTTGACTACGTGTCCTACCTGCTCGAAATCGAAAGCGATGACGACGAACCCGGCTCGACCAAGGCTCCCGAGATGAAAGGCCAGAGCCTCATCGACAACTTCATCGACAACGAAGGCGGCCGGATACAGCTACAGGACGAAATCAGCTACACACCCGACGACGAATACGTCAACGACGACGATGATGGCGACACCGACGAAGGCTATTTCACCGAGACTTTGGCCAAAATATACATAAAACAAGGCCGATATTCCAAGGCTTTGGAAATTATTAAGCGATTAAATTTGATTTATCCAAAAAAAAATGCTTACTTTGCAGACCAAATCAGATTTCTCGAGAAACTGATCCTCAACGAGCAAGCAAATTGAAACAACAAATAACAATAAATAATAACAACAAACAAACAAAATGGTTTACACATTATTCGTAATTCTCATCGTAATTGCAGCACTGCTGATGATCGGCATCGTGCTCATTCAAGAATCTAAGGGAGGCGGTCTCGCATCCAATTTCTCCGCGAACAACCAGTTCATGGGTGTCCGCAAGACCACAGACGTCATCGAAAAGGCAACATGGAGCCTTGCCGCTGCCATGGTCGTATTCAGCGTCATCTGCGCATATGTAGCCCCCACGGCATCAACCGAGCAGAGCGTTCTTGAGAACGTCGCTACCGAAACACAGACCACCAACCCCGTGAACACACAGGGATTCGGTGCAGGCCAGCAGGCCGCTCCCGCAGCCAAGGACGCCGCAGCTCCCGCAGCAGCACCTGCAGCAGCTAAGGAGGCCGCTCCTGCCAAGGAAGCAGCACCCGCCAAGGCTCAGTAATCAACCTGCCCAGAGGGGTCCGGGCACTATGCCGCAACACCCCTCCAAAGGCAACATTACCCTAAGGCAAACGCCTTCTTTGGCTCAAAAACCGTAAAAGATGAGCCATCGAAGCAAAAAAGTTCGGGATTTGTTTGGTAATTCCAAATAAATCCCGTATCTTTGCACTCGCTTTTGAAAAGAAGCTCATCAATACAACCAACATGGTGCCCGTAGTTCAGTTGGTTAGAGCGTCAGATTGTGGTTCTGAATGTCGTGGGTTCGAGTCCCACCGGGCACCCTGAAAAGACATCGCCGTCAGGCAATGTCTTTTTTTGTGAGCAGTCCACAACCCAAGGTAGACATCGCCGTCAGGCAATGTCTTTTTTGTGTGAGAAGGCTATCTCCAAACAACAACCCCTTGTAAGTCGAACTTACAAGGGGTTGTTGTTCCTAACTTCTTCAAACTTGTGCCACTTTATTTATCAATGAAGCATAATAAGAATGTCAAATAATGTTTGTTAACAAGCATTCCGATTAATAGGCCTGCTCATGTACGCCTTTGACGGCACGGCCACTAGGGTCGTTCATGTTGCGGAAGGCGGCATCCCACTCGAGGGCGATGGTGGTGGAGCATGCGACGCTGGCCTCTGAAGGCACGCTACGGGCTGCGGAGTCAGAGGGGAAGTGCTCGGCGAAGATGCTGCGATAGTAATACTCCTCCTTGTTCTTGGGCGGATTGATGGGGAAGCGCTCGGCAGCATGAGCCATCTGCTCGTCGGAGACGGCCTCGGCAGTAATCTGCTTCAGTGTGTCGATCCATGAGTAGCCAACTCCGTCGGAGAACTGTTCCTTCTGCCTCCACGCTACTTCGCTGGGCAACAGATGAGCAAAGGCTTCGCGCACAATCTTCTTCTCGATAGTTGGGCCTGGGCACATCTTGGCTTCGGGATTGGTGCGCATAGCGACATCGAGGAACTCCTTGTCGAGGAAGGGCACACGTCCTTCAATGCCCCACGCACACAGGCTCTTGTTGGCACGCAGGCAGTCGTAGAGGTGGAGTTTGGAAAGTTTGCGCACCGTTTCTTCGTGGAAGTCGCGGGCCGACGGTGCTTTGTGGAAGTAGAGGTAGCCGCCGAAGACCTCGTCGGCGCCTTCGCCACTGAGTACCATCTTGATGCCCATAGACTTGATGACGCGTGCGAGCAGATACATCGGCGTAGAGGCACGAACAGTGGTGACGTCGTAGGTCTCGATGTAGTAGATAACGTCGCGAATGGCATCGATTCCTTCCTGAATGGTATAGTTGATTTCGTGATGAACGGTACCTATATGGTCGGCCACGAGGCGTGCCTTTGCCAAGTCGGGAGCTCCCTTCAGGCCTACGGCGAAACTGTGCAGGCGTGGCCAGTAGGCACGCGTCTTCGAGTCGTCCTCTATGCGATGCTCGCTGAACTTCTCGGCGAGGGCAGAGATGACGCTACTGTCGAGGCCTCCGGAGAGGAGCACGCCATAGGGCACGTCGGACATGAGCTGTCGCTTCACGGCGGCTGTGAGGGCATCACGGATGACTTCGACAGAGGCAGGGTTGTCCTTCACGGCATCAAACTGCATCCAGTCGCGCTGGTAGTATCGGCACATGCGGCCCTCACGACTCCAGTAGTAATGGCCTGGCAGGAAGGGCTCGTAACGCTGGCACCGGCCTTCGAGGGCCTTCAGCTCGCTGGCTACATAGAGGGTTCCGTCGTCGTCGTAGCCGATGTATAGCGGTATGACGCCAATGGGGTCGCGAGCAATGAGGAATTCATCGCGCTCTTCGTCGTAGAGGACAAAGGCGAAGATACCGCTGAGTTGTTCAAGGAAATCAATACCATTTTCGCGATAGAGAGCTAAGATGACCTCGCAGTCACTTCCTGTTTGGAAATTATATCTGCCTGCAAAACAACGACGAATCTCCTGATGATTATAGATTTCTCCATTGACAGCTAATACTTGTTTCCTGTCTGGCGAGTAGAGTGGTTGTCCACCTGATTCAGGGTCGACAATACTCAGTCGTTCATGAGCGAGAATGGCAGAGCCACCACAATAGATGCCACTCCAGTCAGGACCGCGATGGCGAATCTTCTGGCTCATTTTCAATGCCTTATCACGAAGAGCCTGTGGCTGCTCTTTCATATTTAATATTGCTACAATTCCACACATAGTTCTATTTACGATTGATGGTTATTTTATTCACCACTTGTACCTTAGCAATAAGAGAGATAGAGGTAGTTGGTTTGTGCCGGGTATTCCGCCGCCAGGGTATCAATCTGGTTGACCGTAGGTACGATGCCGAGTTCCTTACGCCATTTACGGATAGTGAGGCCGGTTTGTTCCGCTTTCATGCAACTCTCAAGTCCTATGGCTCTGCCAATTTGGAAATCGGAGAAACCGTAGATCTTAGCTTTGTGCAGCAGATTGACAAACTCGGGAGTTTCAAGATACTCTATCAATTCGAGTGGTTCCATAAATGTCACGATGTCGGCCAATTGACTGAACTCGTGCAGTTGGAGGTCGATGTCGATGATATGTTTCAGCTTTTGCAAGAACCAGCGGTCGATCATGGTTAGTTGGTGAATCTGTTCAATACTGTAACCCAGTTTCATAGCTTTCGACACAACGAAGATACGCATATCGGTAGGATCATGAAGGGCCTTCGCAATATCTCGGATTTTAATTTCATGATTCTCCACGAATCCATGCATACCCTGCCCTATCATGCGCAAGCCTTTCTGCAGAGCCTCCTCGAAGGTGCGACCGATAGCCATCACCTCGCCGACGCTTTTCATCGACGAGCCGAGCTCACGCTTGACACCACGAAACTTCGTCAAGTCCCAACGCGGAATCTTCACGGCTACGTAGTCGAGTGCTGGTTCGAAGAAGGCTGAAGTAGTTTTGGTAACGGAATTCTTCAGTTCGAAGAGACCGTAACCCAATCCCAGCTTCGCCGCTACGAAGGCAAGCGGATAGCCAGTAGCTTTGGATGCCAAAGCCGAAGAACGACTGAGACGGGCGTTGACCTCGATGACTCTATAGTCCTCCGACTGCGGGTCGAGGGCATACTGCACGTTACATTCGCCCACAATGCCGATGTGTCGGATGATTTTGATGGCCAGTGCGCGGAGCTTGTGGAACTCGCTGTTAGAAAGCGTTTGCGACGGAGCGACGACAATCGACTCACCCGTGTGGATGCCCAACGGATCGAAATTCTCCATGTTGCAGACGGTGATGCAGTTGTCGTAGCGGTCGCGTACCACCTCATATTCTATCTCTTTCCAGCCCCTTAGCGATTTCTCCACTAAAACCTGTGGTGAAAACGAGAAGGCTTCCTCTGCTTGTGCGAGCAGTTTTTCTTCGTCGTCGCAGAAGCCGCTACCCAGACCACCAAGGGCATAGGCAGCCCTGAGTATTACGGGAAATCCTAATTCGCGAGCAGCATTCTGCACTTCCTTCACGGTGGAGCAAGCCTCACTCTTGATGGTCTTCACTCCAATCTCGTCGAGCCGTCGGACAAAGAGATCGCGGTCTTCAGTGTCGATGATGGCCTGAACGGGTGTTCCCAATACCTGAACTCCGTATTTGTCGAGCACGCCTCTTTTATAGAGTTCCACGCCGCAGTTCAACGCCGTCTGCCCTCCAAACGACAACAGGATGCCATCGGGCCGCTCCTTTTCAATCACACGCTCCACAAACTCGGGAGTGACAGGTTGAAAATAAACCGTGTCGGCCACATCTTTGCTCGTTTGCACAGTTGCTATATTCGGATTGATCAGCACCGAGTGGATGCCTTCTTCCTTCAAGGCTTTCAGTGCCTGTGCACCACTATAGTCGAACTCACCCGCCTGTCCAATCTTTAGTGCTCCGCTGCCTAACAGCAACACTTTCTTAATCATACGTTTTTCCATCATCCTAACATCTTTACAAATTCGTCAAACATCCATTCTGTATCGGTAGGACCGCTGCAGGCCTCGGGATGAAACTGAGCCGACATCCAGGGATTCGTCTTATGCCGGATGCCTTCGTTCGAACCGTCGTTCATGTTCACAAACAGCGGTTCCCAGTCTGCAGGAAGCGTTTTGTCGTCTACTGCATAGCCGTGGTTCTGCGAGGTGATGAAGCATTGTGTGCTACCCACTCGCTGCACAGGCTGGTTGTGTGAGCGATGGCCGTATTTCAGCTTGTAGGTGTTCGCCCCGACAGCACGGGCCAACAACTGATTGCCAAGACAAATGCCCATGCAAGGACGGATTGCAGACCCACCCGCAGGAGAAGGGCCGTCGCCTTTTGCCGATTCAGTCTTTAAGAACTGCCGAATATGTTCAACCGTCGCCTCGCATTGCTCAGGGTCGCCGGGACCATTAGCCAGAAAAAGTCCTTCGAAGGAGAGCTGGTTGAAGTCGTAGTCCCAAGGAACGCGAATCACCTCCAAGCCTCGTCTGACGAGACAGCGAATGATGTTCGCTTTCACGCCGCAATCCACTAAGACCACCCGTTTCCCAGCACCTTTATTGTAAGTAATGAATTCTCTGCACGACACCTTCTCCACCCAATTCACGCTCCCATACTTCTGGAGGTCATTAAACTCCCCTTCCTTGGGGAAGGGAAGGGGTTGGGCTTCTATCCTTCCCATCATCACTCCATGCTCGCGGAGCACCTTCGTCAGCTGGCGGGTATTGATGCCCGTGATGGCGGGTATCTTCTCTCGCTTCAGCCATGAAGCCAGGCTTTCGCGCGCATTCCAATGGGAGAATTCCTCGCTATAGTCGGCCACCACCAGTGCTTTGACATGAATCTTCTCGCTCTCCATGAACAACGGCAGGCCGTCGGCACCCATTCCCGTGTCGGGCACGCCATAGTTGCCTATCAGTGGAAATGTGGTTACAAGTATCTGGCCGGCATAGCTCGGGTCCGTCAGACTCTCTGGATAGCCCGTCATAGCAGTGTTGAACACTACCTCGCCCACGGTGTTAGCATCGTAGCCGAACGACCAACCAAGAAAAACCGTTCCATCTTCGAGTATCAATCTTGCAGCTCTCTTCATTGTTTTCTATCGTTTCTCTAAGTATGATTTACAATGGATTGTGTTAAGCTTTGAAGCCATCCGTGTCAATACATATTGTTTGCATTGCAACTATTTGTTTTCCTTTTCCCTGATGTGCTCCTCGTATTCAGCCAATTCACGCTCACCGATATGTGCCAGGCCATAGTGTTCGTCGTGCTGCGAGAAGTCGAGGCCCACCTTTTCACTATAGGGTGAGACACGCATGGGGATGAGACTGTCAATAAGTTTGTAGCCCAGCCAACTCATTGCGAACGTATAGACAAAGACGATGACAATGGCCAACAGATGATAGAGAAAGATGATGAATCCCTCCCATGTCCCAGCTATAAGACCTTCCTGGATGAAGATTCCTGTCAGGATGGTGCCGAAGATACCACCCGTACCGTGAGTAGGAAATACGTCTAGTGCATCGTCTATGCTGCTGCGTGAACGCCAGTAGACGGCCACATTGCAGATGAGCGTAATGACGAAAGCAATGAAAATGCTCTGGCCGACGGTAACATAGCCTGCCGATGGTGTGATAGCCACCAGACCAACCACGCAACCTACCGCAGCACCCATGGCCGATGGTTTGCGTCCACGCAGACAGTCGAAGAATATCCATGTCATCATCGCTGTGGCCGAGGCTGTGTTGGTATTCAAAAATGCCTTTACAGCCTGTCCGTCAGCGTGAAGAGAAGAACCTGCATTGAAACCGAACCAGCCCAGCCAAAGTAATGCTGCGCCCAACAGCACGAATGGGATGTTTGCTGGTTCGCTCTTTTCGGTACTTCGACGGCCTAAATAGATAGCTCCGGCAAGAGCAGCGATACCCGATGATGCATGCACGACAATGCCTCCAGCAAAGTCGACGACTCCCCAGCGAAGGAATAATCCTTCGGGATGCCATGTCATATGAGCCAGCGGACAGTAGATGAAGAAGAAGAAAAACATCATAAAGAACAGGTAGGCCGAGAAACGTACACGTTCGGCAAACGACCCTGTGATGAGTGAAGGCGTAATGATGGCAAACTTCATCTGGAACAAGGCAAAGAGTGCCAAAGGGATGGTTGCTCCACCAAGCACGTTGCCTGCTGGTGTCGTATAGACATCAGCTCCTACGTTCTGGAACATCAAGAACGTCAGCGGATTGCCAATGACACCGCCAACATCATCGCCAAAGCACAGTGAGAAACCGACGACCACCCACAGTACGGATATCAATCCCATCGCAATGAACGACTGTAGCATGGTAGAGATGACATTCTTAGCTCCTACCATGCCACCGTAAAAGAATGAGAGACCTGGTGTCATCATCAACACAAAAATCGTGGCGGTTATCAGCCACGCCACATCAGCAGCCGATATTACCGACCAGTCACACTCGAACGTAGGCTCTCCTACAAACACACCTGCGGCAGCTATCACTGTCATTGCTGCCATCAGAATTATCCAGCGTCTTTTTACCTTCATGGCTTTTACCTTATTATATTATAATCGCAAATGTCATTTCGGCGACAAAGGTACGGTGATTGTTGGAAAAAAGCCGTATAAAACCCCAACTTTGCACCAATAATATCTGACAAACTTACAGATTGTAAGATAGCGAGCAAAGAATCGTATGGTTTTCTTTCATTTTATTGCGAATAGACGTGATTTTGTAACAAAACGTCACTTTAAGTAAATTACAGAAAAACTATTTTTACAAATACGATTTTTATTCTTTCTTTTTGTTTTTCTTTGCACCCGAAATCTACACAAGAGAAAGATTAAGTAAGGATAATATGGCAAGAAGTAAGCAAAACGGACTATATCAGCGACATTATGAACACGATGCGTGCGGTGTGGGCATGGTAGTGAACATACACGGAGGGAAGAGTCATGAACTGGTGGATCAGGCCCTGCGTGTATTGGAAAACATGGAACACCGAGGTGCCGAGACGCGCGACAAGACGGGCGATGGTGCAGGCATCATGTTGCAGATTCCGCATGAGTTCATTCTACTGCAAGGCATTCCCGTACCAGAAAAGGGGAAGTACGGAACAGGACTGTTGTTCCTGCCCAAAGAGGAAGAGGAGCAGCAAAAGATTCTCAGCGTGATGATAGAAGAGATCGAGCGCGAGGGCTTGCAGCTGATGCACCTTCGCACGGTGCCTACTTCTCCGGAAGTACTGGGGGAGGCTGCCCGACAGGTGGAGCCCGCCATCAAGCAAGCGTTTATAGCCTACCCGCAGCCCTTCACCAAGGGAGGGGAGTTTAGTTACTCTCAACATGATGACGCATCATTGAAGCGGAAGTTATATATCATAAGGAAAAGGATTGAGCGGCGTATAACGCATTCAGACTTCTACATTTGCTCACTATCCAACACAAATATCATCTATAAAGGAATGCTGACCAGCCGTCAGCTGCGGCGCTATTTCCCTGACTTGTCGAGCCCTTATCTGACAAGCGGATTAGCACTGGTGCACTCACGTTTCAGCACAAACACTTTCCCCACATGGTCGCTGGCCCAGCCTTTCCGCCTATTGGCTCACAATGGCGAAATCAACACCATTCGTGGCAACCGCGGATGGATGAAGGCACGCGAGAGTGTGCTCAACAGCGAGGCCCTCGGCGACATCAAGGAGATTTCGCCCATCGTGCAGGAAGATATGAGCGACTCTGCAAGTCTCGACAACGTGTTCGAGTTCTTGATGATGAGCGGTTTGTCGTTGCCTCACGCGATGGCGATACTTGTGCCGGAGTCGTTCAACGAGAAAAACCCGATTTCGGAAGACCTGAAGGCATTCTATGAGTACCACTCAATACTGATGGAGCCGTGGGACGGTCCTGCCGCCCTGCTTTTCTCCGACGGACGATATGCCGGCGGCATGCTCGACAGAAACGGTCTGCGGCCCTCGCGCTATACGATTACGAAGCAGGGGTTGATTGTCGTTGCCTCAGAGGTGGGTGTGATGGACTTCGAGCCTGGCGACGTGGTGTCCAAGGGTCGTCTGCAGCCCGGCAAGATTCTACTCATCGACACGCAGGAAGGCAAGATCTACTATGATGGCGAGATTAAGCGACAGCTGGCGGGTGCGCATCCCTACCGTGAGTGGCTTAGCGAAAACCGCGTGCAGCTGGAAAAGCTGAAGAGTGGTCGGAAGGTAGATAATTCGGTAAGCGATTTTGAACAGAAACTCGCCACCTTCGGCTTCGGTCAGGAAGACATCGACAAGACCATAGTGCCGATGGCAACAATGGGACAGGAACCCGTAGCAGCCATGGGCAACGACACGCCGCTGGCCGTGGTGAGCGACCGCCCGCAGCTGTTGTTCAACTACTTCCGCCAGCAATTTGCCCAGGTGACAAACCCCGCCATCGACCCTATTCGCGAGGAACTGGTGATGTCGTTGACGGAATATATCGGTGCCGTAGGTACCAATATTCTGACGCCCGACGAGTCGAACTGCAAGATGGTGCGACTGCCACAACCCGTGCTGACCAACACCCAACTCGATATCTTGTGCAACATAAGGTATAAGGGATTTAAGACCATTAAGCTGGCTATGACCTTCGAGACACACTCCCACCCCGAGAGAGATTGTAGTGATTACGCTCAAGCCGGAGAAGCACTGAGGATGGCTCTTGACAAACTCTGCAAAGATGCAGAGAAGGCTGTTGATGAGGGATACAACTACATTATTCTGACTGACAAATGTATCTTACCTCCCCTCCCCTCGGGAGGGGTCGGGGGTGGGTTCATCCCCTCTCTCTTAGCCGTCTCGGCCGTACATCACTACCTCATCAGCGTCGGCAAGCGCGTCCAGACAGCGCTGATCGTGGAGAGCGGCGAGATTCGCGAGACCATGCATGCCGCCCTGCTGCTTGGCTATGGAGCCAGCGCCTTGTGCCCTTACATGACCTTCGCCATCCTCGACGACCTTGTGAAGCGGGGAAAAATTCAGGAGGACTATGAAACTGCTGAAAAGCACTATATCAAAGCCGTTGACAAAGGGCTGAAGAAGATTATGTCGAAGATGGGCATCTCGACCATCAGAAGCTATCGGGGGGCGAAGATTTTCGAGAGCATCGGACTCGGCGAGGACTTGCTGCGAAGATATTTCGGTACGGACGTGAGCACCATTGGCGGCATCGGACTGCAGGAGATTGCACGCGATGCCATTCGGCTGCGTGAGGCGGGTATGGAGGCTGCCGATGCTCAACACTCCGTTCTCAGTCCCCAACTCACCAATCATGGACTGTTCTCGTGGCGTAAGGACGGCATTCGGCATGCCTGGAACCCCGAGACGATTGCTCGTTTGCAGCTGGCCACCCGTTTGGGCAGCTACGAGAAGTTCAAGGAGTGGGCATCGCTCGTCGATGAAAAGGATAGCACTATCTTCATTCGCGATTTCATGGGATGGAAGAAGGCCGCGACGCCGACGCCCCTCGACGAGGTAGAGCCTGTCGACTCCATCGTGAAACACTTTGTGACGGGAGCCATGAGTTTCGGAGCTCTCAGCATAGAGGCCCACGAGGCATTGGCCCTGGCGATGAATCAACTCGGCACGCGCAGCAATACGGGCGAGGGTGGTGAGGACAACGCCCGATACCATCAAATCGTGAATCGCGAATTGCCAAATGGTAAATCTGTCGGCGTGTCGCTGTCGAGTAAAACCAAGCAGGTTGCCTCGGGACGTTTCGGCGTGACGGCAGAATATCTGGTGAATGCCGAGGAAATACAAATCAAGGTGGCACAGGGAGCCAAGCCTGGCGAGGGCGGACAGTTGCCGGGCTTCAAGGTGAACGACATCATCGCCAAGACACGCAATGCGATTCCCGGCATCTCGCTCATCTCACCTCCACCACATCACGACATTTACAGCATTGAGGACTTGGCACAACTCATCTTCGACCTGAAGAATGTCAATCCCACCGCTGCCGTCAGCGTGAAACTCGTTGCCGAGAGTGGCGTGGGAACGATTGCCGCCGGTGTGGCGAAGGCGAAAGCCGACCTCATCGTCATCAGTGGTTCTGAGGGTGGCACGGGTGCCAGCCCTGCCAGCTCGATGCGCTTCGCTGGTATCTCGCCAGAGATTGGACTTGCCGAGACGCAACAAACGCTTGTGATGAACGGCCTGCGCAACCAGGTTCGCCTGCAGACCGACGGCCAGCTGAAGACGGCCAAGGATGTCATCATCATGGCGATGCTGGGAGCCGACGAGTTCTCGTTTGGCACGCTGCCGCTGATAGTGCTTGGCTGTGTCATGATGCGCAAGTGCAACACCAACACCTGTCCGATGGGTGTGGCAACGCAGAACCCCGAGCTTCGCAAGCATTTCGAGGGTCGCGCCGACTACGTCGTGAACTTCTTCACGTTCTTAGCCCGGCAGGTTCGCGAATATCTCAGCGAAATGGGTGTTCACAGCCTGAAGGAAATTATCGGACATACAGAACTCATAGAGGTTGATACCACCCATGCTTCCGATAAGCAGAAAACCCTTGACTTCACCCGTCTGCTACACAAACCTGAAACTGACAAGGCATTGTATTGGGACCGTGGAGCTTTTACGAAGGTTAGCGGCGTGAAGGACGAGGAGATTATCAAGGCCTGCCAGAAGGCTATCGAGGGCCAGGAGGAAGTCACTCTCGACTACGCCATCAAGAATACCGATCGTGCCGTGACGACGATGCTCAGCGGTGTCATCGCCAGGAAATACGGTGAGGCAGGCCTGCCCGCTGACACCATCAACATCAAGTTCAAGGGAGCGGCGGGACAGTCGTTTGGCGCCTTTGCCGTTCGTGGCTTGAACATCCGACTCGAAGGCGAGTGCAACGACTATTTTGGCAAGGGTCTCAGCGGTGGCCGAATCTCCATCCTGCCACCCGCCCGCTCGGGTGAAGACTTCCATGCCGAGGAGAACATCATTGCCGGCAATACGGGTTTATACGGAGCCACCTCCGGCGAGTTGTACGTCAATGGAAAGGTGGGCGAGCGCTTCGGTGTTCGCAACTCAGGAGCCGTCGCCGTCATCGAAGGTGCAGGCGACCATTGTTGCGAATACATGACGGGAGGTCGTGTGGTGGTGCTCGGCGAGACGGGCCGCAACTTCGCTGCAGGCATGAGTGGTGGTGTGGCCTACGTCTACGACCCCAAGCACACATTCGACTACTTCTGCAACATGGATATGGTTGAAATCAACCTCGTCGAGGACAGCGTCTCGCGCAAGGAACTGCTGGAACTCGTACGCCAGCACTATCTCTTCACGGGTTCGGAGCTGGCCGGTCGCATGCTCGACGACTGGAGCCGCTACTGCGAGGACTTCGTGCAGGTAGTGCCCATTGAGTACAAGCGCGTGCTTCAAGAGGAACAGATGAACAAGCTGCGCCAGAAGATTGCCGACATGCAGCGTGATTATTAGAGTCCCCTAAGATAGGGGGTTGGGGGTCTTACCCTACATTTACGAGGACAAAATCTACATAGTTTCCAAAAACAAAGAAAGAAATGGGAAATCCAAAAGCATTCTTAGAGATACACCGCCAAGAGGCAGGATACCGTCCGATTCACGATCGGATTCACGACTTCGGCGAGGTGGAGCAGACGCTCAACACCCGGGAGCGCAAGCTGCAGGCGAGTCGTTGCATGGACTGTGGTGTACCCTTCTGTCATTGGGCTTGTCCGTTGGGAAACAAAGCCCCGGAATGGAACGACGCGCTGTATAAAGGCTACTGGGAACGGGCCTACCGACTGCTGTCGAGCACCAATCCTTTCCCCGAGTTTACGGGCCGCATCTGTCCGGCACTATGCGAGAAAGCCTGTGTGCTCAACCGCTTCAACCACGAGCCTACGACTAATCGCGAGGACGAGTGTGCCATCACAGAGGCAGCCTTCCGCGAGGGGTATATCCAGCCGCGCGTGCCTAAGAGAAATGGAAAGAAGGTGGCCGTGATTGGTGCCGGTCCTGCCGGACTTGCTGCTGCCAATGCACTCAACCAGATGGGGTATGCGGTTGCCGTTTTCGATAAGAATGAGGCTGCTGGCGGATTGTTGCGCTACGGCATCCCCAACTTCAAGCTCAACAAGGCCGTCATCGACCGCCGTATCGCAGTGTTGGAGCAGGAAGGCATCGCTTTTCACTATGGCGAGGCAGTTGCGTGCGACGAAGCCTTTGCCAGTCGGTTCGATGCCGTAGTCATCGCCACGGGGTCGCCTACAGCAAGAGACTTGAAAGTACCCGGCCGGGAACTAAACGGCGTTCACCTTGCCCTCGAACTGCTGAGCCAGCAGAATCGTGTGCTTGCCGGCATCGAGTTCAGCAAAGACGAGCTCATCAGTGCCAAAGGCAAAGACGTGCTGGTCATTGGCGGCGGCGACACCGGTAGCGACTGCATCGGAACAGCCCATCGGCAGGGGTGCAGGAGCGTGACGCAGATTGAAATCATGCCCAAGCCCGTGGAGGGACCCGATGACCCGCAGAACCCCTGGCCCAATTGGCCTCGCACCCTCAAGACCACCTCGTCGCATGAGGAGGGATGTACGCGCCGTTGGAATATCAACACCCTGGAGTTCCTGGGCGAGAACGGCAAGCTCACGGGCGTGAGGGTGCAGGAAATCGACTGGGAACCGAATCCCGACGGTGGTCGCCCCCTCATGGTGGAGAAAGGCGAGCCCGAAATCATCAAGGCCGAACTCGTACTTCTCGCCATGGGATTCCTGAAGCCCGAGCATCCTGCCTACCCCGAGCACGTGTTCGTCTGCGGCGATGCCCTGAGTGGAGCCTCACTGGTCGTAAGGGCAATGGCCAGCGGCATAGAGACGGCACGGAAAGTGGATGCCTTCCTCGCGGCCACGATTCAATAGGAAGCCACGTTTATACACAATCAGCTAAATTATTCATTATAAAATAGAAACGACAATGGAGACATTAAGATTTCAGGTTGTCGGCGAAGCATTCAAGAAGAAGCCGCTCGACGTAGTAACACCGACAGAAAGACCGTCGGAGCTTTTTGGCAAGAAGGTCTTCACGCGAGAAAAAATGTTCAAGTACCTGCCCAAGGAGGCATACGAGAAAATGATTGATGTCATGGACAACGGCGTGCAGCTCAATCGCGACGTAGCCGACGTTGTCGCTGCAGGCATGAAGCAGTGGGCAGCAGAAAATGGCGTCACACACTACACCCACTGGTTCCAGCCGCTCACCGAAGGCACCGCCGAGAAGCACGACTCGTTCATCGAGCACGACGGGAAGGGCGGTATGATCGAGGAGTTCACGGGCAAGTTGCTCGTACAGCAGGAACCCGATGCATCGAGCTTCCCCTCTGGTGGCATCCGCAGCACTTTCGAGGCCCGAGGCTATTCGGCATGGGACCCCACCAGCCCAGTGTTCATCATCGACGACACGCTTTGCATCCCTACGATTTTCATTTCTTACACAGGCGAGGCCCTCGACTACAAGGCACCGCTCTTGCGCGCCTTGCATGCCGTAAACGTGGCAGCAACCAACGTCTGCCACTACTTCGACCCAACGGTGAAGAAGGTGACCTCCAACCTCGGCTGGGAGCAGGAGTATTTCCTTGTCGACGAAGGCCTGTACTCGGCCCGTCCCGACCTCCTGCTGACAGGGCGTACGCTCATGGGCCACGACTCGGCAAAGAACCAGCAGATGGAGGACCATTACTTCGGCTCCATTCCCGGACGCGTGGCGGCATTCATGCGCGAGTTGGAGATCGAGGCTCTCGAATTGGGCATTCCCTGCAAGACCCGTCACAACGAAGTGGCACCCAACCAGTTTGAACTGGCCCCGATTTTCGAAGAAACCAATCTCGCCGTTGACCACAACATGTTGCTCATGTCGGTCATGAAACGAGTGGCACGCAAACACGGCTTCCGCCTGCTTCTCCACGAAAAGCCCTTCGCAGGTATCAACGGCAGCGGTAAACACAACAACTGGTCGCTCTCGACCGACAACGGAGTACTGCTCCATGCCCCGGGCAAGACGGCCGAGCAGAACCTGCGCTTCGCCACCTTCATCGTCGAGACGCTGATGGGTGTCCATCGCCACAACGGTCTGCTGAAAGCAAGCATCATGTCGGCCACCAATGCCCATCGCCTGGGTGCCAACGAGGCACCGCCGGCCATCATCTCAAGCTTCCTGGGCAAGCAGGTCAGCGAACTGCTCGACCACATCGAGCGAGCCGACGTCAGCGACATTCTCGCCATGGCCGGCAAGCAGGGACTAAAGATGGACATTCCCGAAATACCTGAGCTGTTCATCGACAACACCGACCGCAACCGCACTTCGCCCTTCGCGTTCACAGGCAACCGCTTTGAGTTCCGTGCCGTCGGCAGCGAGGCCAACTGCGCCTCGGCCATGATAGCCCTGAACAGTGCCGTGGCCGAAGCATTGGTGGACTTCAAGAAACGCGTCGATGCCCGCCTGCCTGAACTGGAGAAAAAACTCGAAGGCACAGGACACAATGCCGTCTTCCACGCCATCATCGAGGTGCTGCGCGAGGACATCAAGACGTGCAAGCCCATCCGCTTCGATGGCAACGGCTATAGCGACGAGTGGGTGGAGGAAGCTGCCAAGCGTGGGCTCGACGTCGAGAAGTCCTGCCCGAAGATTTTCGAACGCTACCTCGACGACTCCAGCATCCAAATGTTCGAGAGCCTTGGGGTGATGACGCGTAAGGAACTCGAAGCCCGCAATGAAGTGAAATGGGAAACCTACACAAAGAAAATACAGATTGAGGCTCGCGTTCTTGGCGATCTCTCGATTAACCACATCATCCCTGTCGCCACCCACTACCAGACACAGCTGCTGCAAAACATCAGCAACATGGCCGCCGTCTTCCCCATCGACACTGCCAACAAGCTCTCCGTCCGCAACAAGAAAATCGTTGAGGAAATAGCCGAGCGCATCAATGCCATAGAAATGGGGGTGGAAGAGTTGGTCAGCGATCGCAAGCTGGCAAACGCCATTGACGATGCCCATCAGAAAGCCATTGCCTATCACGACACCGTGGAGCCACGTCTCGACACCATCCGCTACCAGATAGACAAGCTCGAGCTCATCGTCGACGACAGCCTCTGGCCCCTGCCGAAGTACCGCGAGCTGTTGTTCATCCGGTAACGCCAGATCTCCAACATTTGCTTCCGAATCCCACCAAGCACCCTGAAAAAGACATCGCCGTCAGGCAATGTCTTTTTTGGTGGGGGGATAATATAGCAGATAGCACAAAGACGCCCCGCAGGGGCAGCATCTCCTAGCCCAGGGCGTTCTTTCTCCGCTTTGCTATGAAAGCGTCTCCTTCGTCGCCGAGCGGCCCTGGGTGAGTAGGCACCCCACGTGTAGGGGCAGACTCCCGTGTCTGCCCGAAAAATCGAATCAATCAAGAAGGCAGGTCCCCGGCGTGGAGACCTGCCCTTGTGGTTTACTGAATGAGGGTTCTTCCCCATAAAGTGTTTCTGTTGCGTCGCGACATTGTAAAGGAATCGGAAAGTTTTTTACAGCGGAGCGTAGAAAAACATCCTTCATTCTTTCTCACTTTCGAAATATTATTTGTATCTTTGCCTCGCAGATTATCATCAGCATCTGTCATAAACAACTTAAGCAATCAACGACAATGAAAAAACTCTTTATCTCTTTCCTATTGCTATTGCTGCCAATGGTGGCAGGTGCAGCAACTATTATTGATGGAATTGCATACAATTTCAATCATGATACACACACCGCCGAAGTGACAAGTAGTGGTAATTATTCTGGGACAATTGTTATTCCTAGTGAAGTCACCAACAATGATTACTATAATGTTATATTTACCGTGACGAGCATCGGTGCGTCGGCATTCTCTGGCTGCAAAGGCCTTACCTCCATCACCATTTCTAACAGTGTGACCAGCATCGGGGTCTCGGCTTTCAATGGCTGCACAGGCCTGACTTCCATCACCATCCCCAACAGCGTGACGAGCATCGAGGAATCGGTTTTCTATGGCTGCACAGGCCTGACTTCCGTCACCATTCCTAACAGTGTGACCAGCATCGGAATCTCGGCTTTCGCTTGCTGCACAAGCCTGACTTCCATCACTATCCCAAACAGTGTGACGAGCATCGAACATGACGCTTTCTATGGCTGTACTGGCCTCACTTCCGTCACTATCCCCAACAGCGTGACGAGCATCGGGGTGCGTGCTTTTGACAATACAGGATGGTATAACAAGCAAAATAATGGTTTTTTATATTTAGATGGTTGGCTATTAGGTTACAAAGGCAGTCGTCCAATAGGCGAAATTAGCATCAAAGAGGGTACAAAGGGGATTGCACATTTAGCTTTCTCTGGCTGCACTGGCCTGACTTCCGTCACCATTCCTAACAGTGTGACAACTATCGGGGAGCAAGCATTCTTAGGCTGCTCTGACCTGACTTCCATCACCATCCCTAATAGCGTGACGAGTATCGGTGCGTCGGCTTTCTCTGGCTGCACAGGCCTGACTTCCGTCACAATCCCCAACAGCGTGACGAGCATCGAGGGATCGGTTTTCTATGGCTGCAAAGGCCTGACTTCCGTCACCATTCCTAACAGTGTGACCAGCATCGGAATCTCGGCTTTCCAGAATTGTATTTAGAGGCCTCTAAACTACCATGAATAACGAAAACTAACCGAATGTAAATCATTGTATAACAGTCACTTTTAGATTTTAACACTTCGGAGACTGTTTTTGGTTGCTTCGGAAATTCCCTATAAATTTGCAACGTATTTCTACCGCAGGGAATTTACGAGGCTTTATTTTTGCCACATCGTGGACAGAGTTGACAAGGGTTACTGACGGGTTACAATAGTTGACTGCTTCCTGCTCCGATTTTGGGAAACGAAACATCGTGGCAAAAGGCGACAATGGATGTCGAGAGTTTACTTGTAATTACTTGCGGAGAGGTACAACAAAAGGAATGTTGAACCCATAAATATCGCAAGTATGCCAAAGACCAGAAAATGTGCTTATTGTGGCAAAGTTTTCACCACAAACAGCGGAATGCAGAAGTACTGCTCGGAGGAATGTGCCGAGCAAGCAAAGGAAACCAAGAAAAAGAGTCAAAGGGATTTCCTTCGGGCTGTTGAGCCTGTGATGGAACTCCAGCAGCAGGAGAACTTGACCTTTTCCAAAGCAGCCATCCTTTTAGGTTGCACCCGTCAGTATATCTATAAACTTGTTGAACAAGGGAAGTTGCCAGCCTCTCGGTTGAGTAGCCGAATGGCTCTTGTCCGCAAGAGTGACATTGAGAAGATGTTTGCGGCGAATCCCTACAACCGTGTTATCCCATGCTCCAAGCCAAAGAAGTCTGTTTCCAAGAAACTAAAAAGTCTTGTAAAAGAAAAGGCAAAGGAGGAACGTGCAACTGATGAAGTCCTCGAATACTACTCTGGCGAAGAAGTAAAGCAGATTTATAAGGTTAAGCAGTCTTGGCTTTATGCATCTGCCAAGCGTCACCAAATTCCCATGTGCCGTATCGCAGGACGGAACTACTACAGCAAAAAACACATTGATGCCGTATTCGGCACTACCATAGACCTTGATGCCATCGTCGATTGGCTGTCACCCCAGGAAGTGGCAGACCGCTATGGCATTAACCTAACGGCAGTCCGTTCCTATGCCCATCGCCATAAGATTCCAAGTAAAAGAGAGTATGGACATACCTACTACTCTCAAAGCCACTTTGACGAACTACGCCGGACGGACTTGTTGGAGGACGAGAACTATTATAGCACATTGAAAAGACAAAGGTAGGACGGCTTAATCTTCTGCTTCGTTCTGATGTGGAGAGAGTGATGGAGGAACGGAGATCTATGTGATGATGAATGCAGGATCCTGAATTTCTACCATACTGACAGATTATTCAGTGATTATTAGAAATAATCGGAGTCAGCACCGTATCATTGAGTTCCTTTGCACCCGTGGAGAAACGCTCCACCATGATTACTAACAATTAAAAGATATAAGTATGAGTAACATCTGCAAGACCGTGACCCTCCGCACACGGAAAATCAAAGGCGGAGAACAGCTTTCCTTCTATCTCGACTACTATCCTGGCTATCGGGACGAGTCCACCATGAAGGTCATGCGCCATGAATCGCTCGGCATCTACATATATGCCAAGCCGAAGTCACAACGGGAGAAAGACTACAACGACCGTATGCGTGAGAAGGCAGAAGCCCTCCGTTGCCGTCGCTATGAGTCCATAGTTAATGAGAGGTACGACTTCTTTGACCGTGATAAGATGAAGGGCGACTTCCTTGCCTACTTCAAGATGAAAGCTGACAAGAAGAACTGCAAGTGGCAGCACGTCTATAAGCACTTTGCTAGATTCTGCAATGACAAGTGCCGCTTCGACGAAATCAACGTTGACCTGTGCAACAAGTTCCGTGAGTATCTTCTGACCGCTCCGCAGACTATCCACACGGAGCACAAACTACACATCAATAGTGTAGCTGGCTATTGGTCAACCTTCCGTGCTGTCCTCCATACCGCCTACAGAGAACACAAGATTATGGAGAATCCAAACGGGTTCTTGGAGCGTATTGACACTATCCCGACAGAGAAAGAACACCTGTCCAAGGATGAACTTGTCAGGCTGGCGAACACCCCATGCCAATATCCCGTCTTAAAAACCGCTTTTCTCTTTGCTTGTCTTACTGGACTAAGAAAGAGTGACATCAAGCAACTCACATGGGAGAACATACAACCATACGGCGATGGAGGTATGTATGTTACCCTTCGTATGCAGAAGACCAAGGAACTTGTAAACAATCCCATCAGTGACGAGGCTCTGGAGCTGATTGGTGAGCGAGGAACAGGCCCCGTCTTCGTTGGTTTTGCAGACAAGATGACACAGGCGCCATTGAAGAACTGGCTGAAAGCCGCAGGCATCACCAAGAAAATATCGTTCCATTGCAGCCGCCACACTTTCGGTTCACTTCAGGTGGATGCTGGTACAAGCGTCTATACTGTTCAGCACATGTTGGGGCACAAGAACGTTTCGACTACTCAGATCTATGCTAACATGGCTGACGAGAGCATGCGAGAATCGGTCAACCGTATTACGTTGAAGCCAAAGATAACTCCGCAGTTGAAAGTCGTAGGGCAGTAATGACCTGCATCTTGTTCTGTTGAACACATATTTTTAATGTGTCTGTTACGGGAGGGGCATTGCTTCTCCCTTTTTCTTTCCCTCTTGTCATCTTCCGCAAACATTTTATAGTATGATTATTGGTTCTTTTTTCATACTCGATAGGACCAATTCCTAAA
>CACYJV010000003.1 GCA_902774815.1 uncultured Prevotellaceae bacterium
GGGGGTGGAAACCCTCTCCGCTACGCTCCGAGAGGCTTCCCCCCCACGGAACATTCTTCTTCCCTCATCCAATATTTGCACTTCTATCTTGAACTTGGGCTTCCATTTGTCAGTATTTCTGAATAGAATGTAAGAAAAAAGGCTATGAAATCGGCTTTTTTTGGAAAATTGTAGGTCAAAAGTATATTTTGTTTCGAAAATACAAATAAATGTTTCAATAATACAAACAATTAAAAGCAAAAAATAGTAACTTCGCAGCGTAAATCTAAAACAAGCCACTATGTGGTTATAAATCCTCTCGTGAGAAAGGTACCACAGTTAGCTCCGCCTGCCGCGTAAGCCATTAGCAGAATGAGATGGACTATTGTAGCGGTGGCTTACCAAAAAATAGAAACTAAGATAGAGCCAATAGAGTTTTTTTATCAGAGTAGATGTTCACAGTGATGCGAATAATACTCGACAGGCGGACTATTTTTTTGCATGAAAATTAGTTATATCGGTTATGTCTGTGGCATCCCATTCATTGGGGTGCCATTTTTCTTTTATATGTGTCAGCAAAACAGGGGAAAAAGTCCTTTGCAATACATTTTTCCTGACGAAATGTTTCAGTATTCAGGAAAATGAAGTAATTTTGCAAAACGATTGAGACGCGATTACATTATCGCGTACCCACGGCCTCGAAGAAGATGGCCTCCTCACCACCGTATCACCGATACCGTTGAGGAAGTAAAACAACAGGAACTTTAACACATATTTATAATATAGACAATGAAGAAAACCATCCTCGCTCTTATTGCCCTGCTGGGCATGAGCACAGCCCATGCCGATGAGGGCATGTGGACCATTTACAATCTACCGCAGGCTGTGTACGACCAGATGCAAGCAGAAGGTTTCCAGATGACTTACAACGATCTCTACTACGGTCCGACGTCGCTGAAGGCTGCCTGCGTGAACTTTTCAGGCTACTGTTCGGGTGTCGTCGTAAGCCCCGACGGCCTCGTATTCACGAATCACCATTGCGGTTTTGAAGCCATTCGCTCGCACTCCACCGTCGAACACGACTACATGCTCAATGGTTTCATTTCCAACAGTTACGAGGAAGAACTGCCCAATCCCGATATGTTCGTCTCGTTCATGATCGAGCAGAAGGACATCACCGATCAGGTCATGAAGCTTGGCTTTGCAGACATGATCGTTGATATGCAAGAACAGCTCATCGACTCGTTGGAGCAGGCCCTCTCGCAGGAAGTGAAGGCCAAGGACTCGACGCTGCGCCTGGAGGTGAAGCCTTTCTATGAGGGTAACCGCTTCTATGCTACCACCTATCAGGACTTTACCGACGTGCGCCTGGTGTTTGCAGTACCTAAGTCGATGGGTAAGTTTGGCGGTGAGACCGACAACTGGATGTGGCCGCGCCAGACTTGCGACTTCTCCGTTTTCCGCATCTATGCCGACCCGAAAACCAACGGACCGGCAGCCTACTCGAAGGACAACGTACCTTACCACCCTCAGCGTTGGGCACAGGTCAGCATGCAGGGCTATAAGGAGGGAGACTTCGCCATGACTATCGGCTATCCGGGCTCAACGGAGCGTTACCTCTCGAGCTATGGCATTCGCGAGATGCGTGATGCCGATAACGCCACGCGTGCACAAGTGCGCGGCGTGAAGCAGGACATCATGATTCGCCATATGCGTGCCGACGAGGCTGTACGTATTAAGTACGACTCGAAGTATGCCCAGTCGTCGAACTATTGGAAAAACTCCATCGGCATGAACAAGTGCATTGACTCCATAGGCATCATCAATCAGAAGAAGGACTACGAGGATCGTATCGCCAACTGGCAGCAGGAGACAGGCTTCCTACAGGGAAAACTCGACTTCCAGGCCATGGCCCGCATGTATGCCGACCGTCTGCAGGACCGCCGTGCCTTCATGTATTGGATTGAGACCTTCGGCAACACCAACGAGTTCTGCACGCGTGCCATGCGCCTGAGCCGCGGCATGGAAGTAAAAGGTCCCGAGGACAAGCCCAAAAAGCAATACATTGAGTTCGACGACAACAGCGACTCGTGGGACGAAGCCCTCGACCGCGAAGTCTTTGCTGCCCTGCTGAAGAACTACAAGGAGAATGTCGACGCACGCTACCTGCCCGACTTCTACAAGACCATCCACAATAAGTTCCAGGACAACTACACCGCTTACGTGGACTACCTTTACAAGAAGTCGCAAATCATGAAGAAGGGACGCAAAATCTACGTGAACAAGAAGAGCTACCAGAAGGATCCCGGCGTATTGTTCGGCATCGACCTCATCGAAAGCCTCGGCGAACTGCGTGCCAATCTCATCCAGACCTACGACAGCATCGACTTGCAGGAGCGCTATCTCTGCGCTGCCAAGCTGCGCATGGAGGAAGACCTGCCCCACTACAGCGACGCCAACTTCACGATGCGCCTCTCCTATGGTCAGGTGGGTGGTTTCGAACTGGCAGGTGAGCCTTCGGGCTACTATACCACTGCTGAGTCTATCGTCGAAAAGATGAGAAAAGCCGATGAAAACGTGGAATATTTTGCCGAACCCGTCATGCACGAGTTGCTCTCAGCCAATGATTTCGGTCCCTATACTGACAAGACCACTGGCAAGATGCAGCTTTGCTTCCTGACCAATAACGACATTACGGGCGGCAACAGCGGCTCGCCCATGTTCGACGGCAAGGGTCAGCTCATCGGACTCGCCTTCGATGGCAACTGGGACTCGCTCTCCAGCGACATCAACTTTGACAAGCGACTGGCTCGCTGCATCGGTGTCGACATCCGCTACGTCCTCTATATGATGGACAAGTGGGGCCATGCCGATCGCCTGCTTCGTGAAATCAACGCAAAGTAAACACCAATGAGGCACAAAGCCAACCCCAAAACCACAGCAACCAGCATCCACTCACCCGAGTTGGATGCTGTTTTTTTCATTGAAAGTATGCACCTGCCGTGTCGTGTTTGTTATTTTTGAACTTTTTTTGCCTGTTTCATTAAATTTTTCCACATTTCTTACTATATTATATATGTAGGAACAATCAAATAAAAAGGAAGACAAAGATGAGAAACGAAATGCAGAACGAAAACAAGAAGATGGTGGTTTACGTAGACATGGACAATACGTTGGTTGATTTCATGTCGGGTGTCAGCAAGTGTCCAAAGGAAAAGGTAGCGAAGTATGAATGCGACGAGAATGGTAAACAACAATACGACAACATTCCTGGTGTGTTTGCCAAAATGGAACCCATGCCAGGCGCCGTGGAGGCCTTTCACTGGCTGGCCGAACACTTCGACACCTATATTCTCTCAACGGCCCCTTGGAACAACCCGTCGGCATGGAGCGATAAATTGGAGTGGGTGAAGACTTACTTGGGCGACGTTGCTTATAAACGCCTCATCCTTTCGCATCATAAAGACCTGCTTCGTGGTGACTATCTCATTGACGACAGCGACAGGGCCGATATCCTGCAATTTCAAGGCACGCACATCCAGATAGGAAAGGAACCTTATAAAGACTGGACGGCCGTGCTCGACTACTTCAAGAATAACGTTTGCACTGAAAAGGAATGATAGCGAACGACAATTATTAAGAAACTTCAGCGAAACCCCAGCCGTTTTTGAGGCAAAAAACGCCCTTTTCATCGGGAAAAAGCAGTCCTTTTTATAGGGAAAAGCAGTCCTTTCTATAGGGAAAAGCAGTCCTTTTTATAGAGAAAAACACCCCTTTGAAAGGCTACTGTCAATAGGCTCAAAAGCAATTGTCAGCCAAATGTCAGTCAGCAAATTTGCTACATGCACGCTAAAGGCGTTACCTTTGCGGCATGAAACAAATCGCAAATCAACAATCGTCAATCTGTAAGCGCGCAAACACCCTGTTGGGTTGGCTGGTGTTTGCGCTGGCTGCGTGGGTATATTGCTCGACCGTAGAGCCGACTGCCTCGTTCTGGGACTGTCCAGAGTTCATCTTGAGCGGCTACAAACTGGAAGTCGGTCACCCGCCAGGCGCTCCGTTCTACATGATTGTTGCCAATGTCGTGTCGCAACTGGCCAGCGACCCCACACAGGTAGCGCTCATGGTGAACCTGCTCAATGCCTTGCTTTCAGCCGCCACCATCATGTTACTTTTCTGGACCATCACTCATTTGGCGGGGCTCACCCCGAGCGGACTCCTCGCAGGACTCGTCGGGTCGCTTATCTACTGTTTCAGCGACACATTCTGGTTCTCGGCAGTCGAAGGAGAGGTCTATGCCTTCTCGTCGTTCCTCACGGCACTGGTGTTCTGGCTCATCCTGAAGTGGGAGGAGCATGCCGACGAACCTCATAGCGACCGGTATCTGGTGCTCATAGCCTACATCACCGGCTTGAGCATCGGCGTTCACCTGCTCAACCTGCTCTGCCTGCCTTCCATCGTACTCGTTTGGTACTATCGTCGCCACCCTGAAGCCACGCTTAGGGGCTCGCTTCGGGCACTACTCTTTTCGCTGTTGCTGTTGGCAGCGGTGCTCTACGGCCTCATCCCTGGCATTGTGAAGCTGGCGGGATGGTCGGAACTGCTGTTTGTCAACCTGCTCCATTGTCCTTACAACACAGGTGTGCTTGTGTACGTCATTCTTCTATTTTCATCCATTTCATCGGGAATTTGGTACACGCAATGGAAGGGGATGAAAGCGCACTCCAACTCCCGCCAACGCACTTTCTACCCTTTGCTCAACACTGCCCTGCTCTGCCTGCTCATGCTGGTCATTGGCTATGGCAGCTATGCCCTCATCCTGATACGCTCGTCGGCCAATCCGCCGATGAACCAGAACTCGCCAGAAGATGTCTTCACGCTGGCCTACTACCTGGCACGCGACCAATACGGACAACGCCCTCTTGTCTATGGGCAGGCCTACACCTCGCAACCCGAATGGGAACCTGTGGCAGGCACACAGATGATGCAGATGAAAATGAAGAAAGGAGCCCCCATCTACAAGCGTCTGCCGAAGGACACGACAAACATCGCGCAGCGCGACCGCTACTACGTGGCCGAGACTCAGGACCGATTGGTCTATGCACAGAACATGCTATTTCCCCGCATGTGGGATTCGCAGAAGGCCGATGCCTACGAGGCATGGATGGGGAACGTCAGTGGACACATGGTACCTTACGACTATGGTGGCGAACACGTAAGCGTGAAAATGCCAACCCAATGGGAAAACCTTCGTTTCTTCCTCTCCTATCAGTGCAACTTCATGTATTGGCGCTACTTCATGTGGAACTTCTGCGGCCGGCAAAACGACATTCAGGGACAGGGAGAACTTGAACACGGCAACTGGATAACGGGCATCCCACTGCTCGACGACCTGCGTTTGGGCGATCAATCGTTGTTGCCCGACGTACTGAAGCAGAACAAAGGGCACAACGTGTATTACGGATTGCCGTTTTTGCTCGGTTTCATCGGACTCCTGTGGCAAGGTCTTCGTCGCGGGCAGCGAGGCATTCAGCAGTTTTGGGTTGTCTTTTTCCTGTTTTTGATGACGGGTCTAGCCATCGTTGTCTACATCAACCAAAATCCATTGCAAGTGCGCGAGCGCGACTACTCCTATGCCGGCTCGTTCTATGCCTTCGCCGTCTGGTGCGGATTTGGCGTGATGGCCATCAAAAACTATGCCAGCAAGTTGCTCAACCATGGCTTGACAAAACTTGTTAACTTAACAAATGGAGTTAACAAGAGGTTAACAAAATCTGTTAACTTAACAAATGGGGTTAACAAGGGGTTAACAACCTCGATGAAATGGGCAATTTTTGCAAGTTCCATGCTATATATTCCCCTGCTCATGGCCATGCAGAACTGGGATGATCACAACCGTTCCCAACGCACCACATGCAGCGATTTCGGCCACAACTACCTGGAGTCGTGCCAGCAGGATTCCGCTTCCTCCCCAGCCAAGAACGGACAAGGCGGCACCATCCTTTTCTGCGACGGCGACAACGACACCTTCCCCCTATGGTATTGCCAGGAAGTGGAGGGCGTACGCACTGACATCCGTGTCTGCAACCTGAACTATCTGCCCACGGATTGGTACATCGACCAGCAGCGACGACCCAACGAAAGGGCTCAGGCGCTGCCCATCCCCTGGCAACAGGCCGACTATCGGGGTGACCGTCGCAACTACATAGCCATCCGACCGGAACTGAAGGCACAGCTGGAGGACTTCTATCGCCAGCACCCGGAGGAAGCACGGCAGCAGTTTGGCGACGAACCGTTTGAGTTGAAGAACGTCCTGCGCCACTGGGTGTGCGCTGAGGAGAAGGATTTGCAGGTGATTCCTACCGACACCGTCTATCTGAAGGTGGACAAACAGGCTGTACGCGAAAGCGGAATGATGGCACCCGACGGCCGCAGGGCTACCGAACTCACCGACGAAGAAATTCCCGATCGCATGGAAATCTCGCTCGCTGGCCGCCGAGGCCTGCACAAAGGACAGCTGGCTTTCCTCGAAGTGCTGGCCAACAGTGGTTGGCGACGCCCTGTCTACGTATGCTCCAGCGTGCCCAGTTCTGAGTATCTCAACCTCGATGATTACCTCGTGGTCGAAGGTATTGCCGAACGCTTCACCCCCTTCCGCCACGACCGCGACGAGGGATGCATCGACACAGAACGCACTTTCGACAACCTGATGCACCGATTCCGCTACGGCGGACTCAGCCGGCCGGGCCTCTATCTGGACGCCCCCTCCGTGAGCATGGCCTGTCGCATGCGGTTGACGTTTGCCCAACTGGCCATGGAACTACACAAAAGGTCGGTTGCCGAACACAACGATGCCCTGCGGCAGCAGGCACTACAGGTGCTGAAGCGCTGCGACCGCGAACTGCCAGCCCAAAACCTGCCGTTTACACACGAAAACGGTGCCCATTTGCTGGCAAGAGCCTATGCTTTACTGGGACAAAAGGGCGAGATGCAACGCCATGTGGATGCCGTGTGGCGCAACTGCGAACAGCACCTGCAGTGGATAGCATCGCTATCGGCAGAACAAAGGGCGTTTCGTGGCAACGAAATACAGCGCCTCTGCGCCGTGCTCTACCACCTTGCACAGACCGTTCAGGTCGTTGACGAAGCTCAGGCACAGTACATGGCACAGCAAATCATGGCCTATCGAACTACGTTCGAATTGTAGTCAGCACCGGCCGCCACGACGCTGGCAAACCGGCAAGTGGCGGCCTTTTTTCGCGTCGTAGTCAACTTTTTTCGAATCAGGCATCGTCGTTTCAGGAAAAAATGCTAATTTTGTGGCGCAAAGCAATCAACAGGCTTTTCCACAAACAGCAAATGAGAAAGAACGACCAAGAAAATGCCAACCCCTTTTTGCAGAAATGGGGAAACGTGCTTGTACTGACCGTTGTCGCAATGCTCGCCACGCTAACGCTACTGGGCCTCAGCTACTATTCCTATAAACAGCTCCAAAAAGGCATTGTGCGCTATTCGGAGCGAGAACTGACCGAGGCAGCCCTCGAAATACGCAACGTCATCAACGCTATGGAGCTTGCCATGCAGAACAATGTGTGGGGTGTGCCGATGCATGCCGACTCTGTTAACGAGACGCGTGACCTGACTTGCCATGTGGTAAGGGACAACATCCACGTCATGGGATGCGGCGTTGCGTACCGGCCAGAAGAAAACAACGGCGTCAAACTTGGTATCTTTGCTTACGACATGGAGTCAGACAGTTCGTCGAACATTGCCATCAGGGACATGCAGTATGACTACACGAAACGCGAATGGTACTACGAAGTGGAACGAACCAGGCAGCCCCACTGGACAGAACCCTACCTTGGCTTAACCACGAACAGGCTCTCTACAAGCTACTCAATGCCCGTCTTCGACGACGAAGGCAACATGTCGGCCATTGCGTTTGTCGACGTTTCGTTGGAATGGCTGAACCACGTCATTGACCAAGACAACATCAACCCAAATACCATCAAGATCCTCATGTCGAAAACTGGCGAACTGCTGGTTTGTCCAGACATGAGGCTTAACAACACCCGCAGCTTTGTGAAGGCATTGGCCGGAAACACCACCGACACCATGGCAACCGAGGTGGAAAGACGCATGCTGGCAGGTGAAACCGGACAGACACAGGTTCGCGACGAAAAAGGTGACAAACTCTACGTCTTCTATGCGCCTGTCAACGAGCATGTAGGATGGTCAATGGCGGTTGCCAGCTATCACCATGACATCTATCGCAACCTGAATAAAGCGTTGTTCAAGATGGCATTCCTTGCCCTGCTCGGCATAGCCCTGCTTGCCATCATCCTATGGGGAGTCACCCGACAGGCACGCCGACTGCAGCACATCCGCAACGAAAAGGAGCGCATTGGCAGCGAGCTGCGCATTGCTCACGACATCCAGCAGACCATGATTCCGAAGGACTTCCCGCCCTATCCAGAGCGCGATGACGTCATTATCTACGGACTGCTTGAACCTGCCAAATATGTAGGTGGCGACCTGTTCGACTTCTACATTCGCGATGAGAAACTGTTCTTCTGTATAGGCGACGTGTCGGGCAAGGGAATTCCTGCCTCACTGGTCATGGCCGTCACACGGTCGCTCTTCCGTACCATCTCTGCCCATGAGGCCAATGTCTCGCGCATCATGGACCTGATGAACGAGTCGATGGCCGATACTAATGAGTCAATGATGTTCGTCACGCTCTTCCTGGGCGTGCTCGACCTGCCTACCGGCCGACTGCGCTACTGCAATGCCGGACATGACGCACCGCTGATCATCGAGAACGCCGCTCCCAATCAGGACGGCAACGGCATCAGGCCACTCCCCGTTGTTCCCAACCTGCCACTGGGCATTATGCAAGGCTATAAGTACGAAGGGCAGGAAGACTTGGTGAAACCCCATAGCATCATCTTCCTTTACACCGACGGACTCACCGAGGCTGAGAACGAAAGCCACGCTCAGTTTGGCGAGGAAAATGTCGTCCAAACCATCAACTCCTACCGGAAGGAAAACTCCACGGAAGATGCCAAGGAACTCATCAGCATCATGAAACTGAAGGTGAAGGAGTTTGCCGGGGCTGCCGAACAGAGCGACGACCTGACCATGCTCGCCATCGACTACACCAAAGAACTCAGAGACATTAAGCTTAAGCGATCCATCACGCTGCCCAACGACGTGCAAACCATTCCCCAACTGAGTGAGTTCGTGGAAGGCGTTGCCGAAGAACTGCAGTTCAACATGGAGGACACGATGAGCCTCAACTTGGCTTTGGAGGAAGCGGTGGTCAACGTCATGAACTATGCCTATCCCAAGGGAACTGTAGGCACCGTAACCATTGATGCCGAAGCCAGCGACGAGCGACTGAAGTTTGTCATTACCGACCAAGGCGCCCCCTTCGACCCAACTGCCAAGGAGAATGCCGACATCACCCTTTCCGTTGAAGATCGCCCCATCGGTGGTTTGGGCATCTTCCTCGTTCGACAGCTGATGGACTCCATCAACTACGAGCGCGTCAACGGTTGCAATGTGCTCACGCTGAGAAAGAAGCTGGGTGATGGATGATGAGTGTTGGGTGATGAACGTTTAGTATTAAGCGTAGGGGCTGACCCCTGTGTCTGCCCGCCGCATAATGTTGAAGTTAATTAGCTATATCATAACGAAGTGGAAACGATCATATTTCTTGGACTGAGCCTGCAGGCATGGATCACCATCGCCACCATCATGGGGGTGTTCGTGGTACTTTTGCGCACGCATATACCTGCCGAAGTCGTCTTTCTAGGAGCACTCACCATACTTCTCGTCACGGGCATCGTCACCGAAGAGGAAGGAATGGCTGGTTTCGGTTCAGAACCCGTCGTGGTTCACGCCGCCTTCTTCGTGATCATTGCCGGACTGATGCAGTCGGGTGTGCTCTATTGGCTCACGCAACACCTGTTGGGCGATCAGCCCAGCTACCGGCGTGCCATCATCAAGCTCATGATGCCTGTCAGCGTTCTTGCTGCATTGCTCAACAGTGTCAACGTGGTGGCCATGTTCATCGACACCGTGAAGATATGGGCGCGGCGCATCGACATCTCACCTTCGCGACTGCTGCTCCCCTTAAGCTACGCGGCTACACTCGGTGGTACTTGCACGTTGTTGGGCAACTCGTCGAACCTCGTCGTTGCAGGTCTCTACATGGAGAAGACGGGCAAGACCATCGGCCTGTTCGAACCACTGTTGCCAGGACTCATCCTGACCTTCGTGGGCGTGACCATCGTCATCCTTATGCGCAACCTCATCCCGAAGCGCGAATCGCCCGAACAGTCGTTCGAGACGACCAGCGACTACACCGTCGAACTGCTCGTTCCCACCGACAATCCTGCCGTAGGACTCACCGTGGGCGAGGCCAAGCTGCAGCAGGTAAAAGGCGGCTCGCTCATCGAAATAGTCCGTTTCGACAAGGAAATCATCATGCCTGTACCCGACGACGAGTTCATTTTGGGTGGCGACCGACTCATCTATGCCGGACAAATCAACGAGATACTCGAACTGAAACGGTCGCATGGCCTCGTGGCTGCCGACCACCACGTCTATAATATCAGCGAAATCGACAGCAACCGCAAATTGCGCACCGCCTATGTGACCTTTGGCAGCGAACTCATCGGGCAGAAGATGACCGATTGCGACTTCGAACGCCAGAACGATATGGTGCTCGTTGCAGTGGCCCGACAGGGAAAACGCGTCGATGGACAGCCACGCGAGATAGTCCTTCAGGCTGGCGACACACTGCTGCTGGAGTGCCCGCCCAAGAGCGACGACCAGCTGGAGCGCATCAACCGTCGCAACCTGCAGTTCTTCGACTCGCAGTTCGTGCCGCAGATAGGACCTCGAACCATCACCGCAGCCATCATTCTGCTGCTGATGTTCTTCATCTCGTCCTTCCATCTGATGCCCCTCATGGCCGTCACCATGCTCGCGGCAGGTGCCATGCTCGTGACCAAGTGCTGCCGCATGGATCGTGTCGTGAAGTACATTGAGTGGGAACTGCTGCTCATTATTGGTGCCACCGTCGTCTTTTCCGTAGCCATCACCAAGACAGGCATCGCACAGACCGTAGCCGAAAGTGTGCTCGACGTCTGCGGAACCAATCCTTATGTGGTCATGGCAGTGATGTGCCTCTTGGCATCCTTCGTCAGCGAGTTTGTCAGCGACGTGGGTAGCAGTGCCGTATTCTTCCCCATCATCTGGCAACAGGCCGATGCGCTGGGCTGCAATCCCATGCCTTTCGTCATGTCGCTCATGTTGTCGGTCACCATCAGTTTCTCATCGCCCATCGGATCGAACACTCACATGCTCATCTATGGTCCTGGTAGCTTCCACTTCTCCGACTTCGCGCGGCTGGGCATCGTCATGCACATCGTGCTGCTTGCCGTACTGCTTGCCGTGGTGAACATCATCTATCCCCTATACGTATAACCATCACTCAACAACTATCACCCAAAATTATGAAGACAACTATCAAAGAAGAAAACGAACTCTATGTGGTGTACTTCGACGGACGGCTCGACACAGCTGCCGCACCCGAGACTGAAAAGACCGTGCTCCCCATCCTCGAGGGCAAAGGACGCGACATCATCCTCGATTGCAGCCTTCTGGAGTACATCTCTTCCAGCGGACTGCGCATCTTCCTCAATCTCCTGAAGAATGCCAAGTCAAAGGGCAACCACGTCTTCATCCAGAACATCAACGAAGGCATCCAGAAGGTGTTCAAGATGACTGGTTTCTACAACCTCTTTGAGTTCAAATAAAAAGCATGAACGACGATTTCGACATTCGCGAAGAGCGACTCTCGCAAGGCGAAAAGGATTTCGAGAACGCACTACGCCCACTGAAGTTCAACGACTTCAGCGGCCAGCAGAGCGTCGTCGAAAACCTCGAAGTGTTTGTCGAGGCTGCCAAATATCGCGGAGAACCGCTCGACCACACACTCCTGCACGGACCGCCGGGACTTGGAAAGACTACCCTCTCTAACATCATAGCCAATGAGCTGGGGGTAGGATTCAAGATCACCAGTGGACCTGTGCTCGACAAACCTGGCGACCTCGCAGGCATACTGACCTCGCTCGAGCCGCGCGACGTGCTCTTCATCGACGAGATTCACCGCCTTTCGCCCGTGGTTGAGGAATACCTCTATTCGGCCATGGAGGACTATCGTATCGACATCATGATCGACAAGGGTCCCTCGGCACGCAGCATCCAGATCGACCTGAACCCGTTCACACTCGTCGGAGCCACCACTCGTTCAGGCCTGCTCACCGCTCCGCTGCGCGCACGATTCGGCATCAACCTCCACTTGGAGTACTACGACCCGCTCACCCTGCAACGCATCATCAAACGTTCAGCAGCCATCCTCCAGGTGCCCATCGACGACGAGGCCGCAATGGAGATCGCTCGTCGTTCACGCGGCACGCCCCGTATCGCCAACGCCCTGTTGCGACGTGTGCGCGACTTTGCACAGGTGAAGGGCTCAGGCCGCATCGATCCACGCATCGCAGCTATAGCCCTGAAAGCATTGAACATCGACCAGTACGGGCTCGACGAAATCGACAACAAGATTCTTCTGACCATCATCGATAAGTTCCGTGGCGGCCCCGTCGGTCTCAGTACCATCGCCACCGCCATCGGCGAGGACACAGGCACTGTCGAAGAGGTCTATGAGCCGTTCCTCATCATGGAAGGCTTCATCAAGCGCACCCCTCGCGGCCGTATGGCCACTCGCCTTGCCTACGACCACCTGGGCCGCAACCCCTACTCTGGCAACATCATGGAGCCCAACCTATTCACAGAGTAGGAGCCCACTACAGCTTATTTTTCCTATTAATAACAAAAGCGGATGCAGGTGGCCATCATTTGGCCCTTCCCCACATCCGCTTCATTATTTATTGATTCTTATCACCTACCTATAAGTTTCGAGCTCTAAGTTCTTTGCCCACAGTGAACCGACACAAGGTATTCTCATACCTTCGGCCTCGAAGAGGCTAACCTTCGTACCTACGCACCTGCGAGAAAACAACCTCCGCGCCACTATACCTTCGAGAATATAACCCCGAAACTCAGGGGTGGGTAAGAACGGCAGGTCAGAACCTCATGCCAACGCCAAAAAGGAGGACGTGGCTGTCGCCGAAGAGGCCAGGCTGATACTTGTACTCGCCTGAGATGAAATACTGGCCGCTGAGGTCGTACTGCATACCTGCACCGAGTTGTACGCCGCTGTCAGTTTCGTTTTCACCGCCATCGAGGTCGGAGTGCACGAATGTGACTCCATAGCCCAGCATGCATTTTCCTGATATATCCGACAAAAGTACAAAGTCTTCGCCAAAATGCCAAATTTTGAGGGAGGGAAAAAGGCAATTTTATCAGGGGCGCGGATGGGATGCCATATCGGGGGCGCGGGGTGCGGAGGATACGAGATTAGTAGCCCCCAAAAAAGTAAGGGCAGACACGGGAGTCAGCCCCTACATGTGGCGGTCGCAGCCCCCTACCCCTTTGGGCCGAGCGCTGACATTATGCCTTCTGCAAAGTCATTCTGGCTGTGGGAATCTCTTAATATACTTCCAACTCGTAGATGCGGGCGGCAGCATCCAGGCCTTGGGTGGGGCTGACGACGAAGAGGCGGACATAACGCACCTCAACAGGATCAAAGGAGCGGTCGACGGTGTTACGACGATTGCCATCAATCATGTCGATGGTGCGCCACTCCTCGCCCGGGTTGTTGCGCCCCTGCAGGAGGCAGGTGCGCGTGACGTATGAAGGCTGTTCGCTGGCTGCGTTCACCATACGCCAACGGCTGATGCTGGTGGGCTTGCCAAAGTCGAACGCCACGTAGTTTGGCGCAGGCTGGCTGTCGCACCACTTCGTGTGTTCGTCGCCATCGACGAGCAGTGCAGCCCGCTCGTTGTGGTTCACCTCGCCTGACACGGCAACGATGGTGGCTGACTTCAACAGGTTAAGCGAGGCCTTCAGTGCGGTCGGTGAGGATGTTGTGCCTGCACCATTGAGCACCGTTTCGCCATTGGCGGGGAAGGAAGTCTTGAAGAGGGGTGCTGCGGGCACGGTGGCTGCCTCGGCGGGCGTCAGGGTGGCGGCGAAGACGACCACATGGCCGTCGTTGGGCAGCTGTACCTGGCGTACGCCCTTCGGGATGTCGATGACCACGCGGAACATATAGGTGAACTCATAAGGCTCGTCGCCCGTGGCCGAATGGCGGTGGCTGCCCACCCATGCCACGTCGGCATCTTTCAGGTGACCCGTGGTCTGCCCATCGTGGCCCCACTGGCCTACGAAACCGCTGTAGAAGGGCACAAAGACGGTCTGCTGAGTGCGGCCAACGGTGAACGTGGCCTGGCGGTCGTCATTGTCGGATGCCACGAGCAGGTGTAACTGGCGTGCCGTGGTGGCCTCGCCAGGCAGGTCGATGACGTTGCCGCGACATGAGAGGCCGTTGGCGGCATCTCTCTCGCCCAGCTGGAAGGGTACACAGTTGACCATGAACGGACCTTCGGGCAGCAGTTCGGCGGCATAGCTATAGCCACCTTCGAAGTCGGCAGCGCTGCGGAAGGCGTTGTAAGTGGCGCAGGAACGATCGAAGGGCAGTTGCAGGCTGACGGCTGGCGATGGGCTATTGACGGATGTCGACGGCTTGGCGAGCTGCACTTTGAAGGTCTTCACGCTGAAGGGCTTGATGTCGACCTGCAGCGAACGGCCTGCGAAGGGTGCTGCACCAAGGGTACGCTCGGTGCCATCGGCCTCGACAGCCTTCACGATGTCAGCAGCAAAGGTGAGGTCGGCCTTCTGTGCGGCCTTTCCACCCAACTCGTAGACACGGATGACGTACTCGTCGCTGACCTCGGCACGTTTCAGGGCGCGCACCACCACGTTGGGATTACTGCTGCTGACGAACGAGAACGTGCGCCCCAGCTGTCCCTTGTGAGGCGTGGCAACGAAGGCGCGGAGCGGACTGTTCAGACCATCGGCCTGAGCCACTGCCGAAGCGGCATTGAGCGGTCCTTCGTGGCCCACGAGGCTGTAGGTGAACACGTGGTGACCGAAGTCCTGGCGAGCCTGATAGGCAAAGTTATGGGCGGGCTTCGGCGAATAGAGCAGCGACAGGCGCAGCGTGTTGTCGTCGGGCTTATCCCAACCGTAGCGCGAGTCGTTGAGCAACGTCACGCCATAGCTGCCGCTGCGGTCGGTAAGGTCGGTCCACTGGTGGGCATAGACCTCGAACATGTTGTCGCGATTGTTGCCCCGACGCACGTTACCCAGACCGATATCGTAGGTGGCCTCGGCATTGCTCACGCTGAGCGGGAACTCTGCCTTCAGCAGGGCATTGAGCGAACGCCAGTCGACCTCGTTCTCGAAGTCGATGCGCGAGGCGAGGGCGCCCTCGTAGAGGTGGATGCGCTGAACGACGACCGACTCGCCGTAGCGTTTGCTGATGACGAGCGTCTGGCGCAAGCGTCCCTGCTCGACCTTCACCTGCACATCGTCGTGGACGGGCAGAGGAGCCTTGTCGAGCGTGGCCTTCTGAATTTCCCAGGCAGGCCAAGCCTCTGAACGGCAGTCGTCGAACACCACCAGGCGCAGGCTCTTGCCTTGAGCCACCAGCTCGCGATTGGCCTTCTTGTCGAACAGCGACACGACATCGCCATGGGCATCGACAGTGAGGCGATAGCAGGAGTTCTCGATTTGCCGGGGGTTGGGAGCGGGGTGCTTCGCGCTGACGGGGCTGCCCTTCTTCACGCTATAGACGGCGAAACCTGCAGCGGGGACCTGTGCCTCGAAGAGCAGTTGTGAGCGGCCGTCCTTCACAAACACCTCGGAGCGCACGCGACGGCCATCGGGGCCTGTCACCTGACAGCTGACAGGGCTGTCGAACCACACCTCGGCGATGGAGGTCACGGGACGCGCCTCGCTGTTGAATACAACAACGGGCTGTCCGCCAACCTGCGTGTTCAGCTCGCTGGTGATGGCAGAGATGCTGTGCGTCATGATGTTGCCAAAAGTCTGCAGTGCCAGCAACTCGTCGTTCCACGAGAACTCGTAGGCACGCGGGATGGAGGTGCCCGTCACGTCGTCGTGGAACTGGTGCCAGATGACGCGCTGCCAGGTTTGCGTGAGTCGCTCGGCGGGATAAGCGGCAACGCCCAGCCAGTCGGCCACGACGGCCGAGCGTTCGGCTGCATCGCCAAGATGCTCGTTCTGGCGGTTGTAGAGTTTCATGGCAGCCTGCGAGGTGTAACAGCCGTTGCCGTGGACGTCCATCGTCAGCTCGCCATCGAAGACGGGCAACTCGGGATGGTTCTCGTAGGGCAGGTAGTCTCGGTAGAGCTGATCGCTCGTGGCACTCACGATTTGGATGGGTCCGTCGCCAACGATGCCTTTCTCGACGGCACGCACCGAGGGTATGGTGGGCGAGCCTCCGATGTCACCCGTTCCGTAGTAGCGGTAGACGGTTGAAAGGGGGCTCTCGGCAATCTCCTTCGTAATGATTTCGCTGTGCGAGAGGTCTTCATCCTTCCAGCGCTGACCATAGCCGAAGCCGTGCGTCATCATGATGCGACTGCCGTCGATGCCCTGCCACAGTCCGATGGTGAACGGGTAGCGGCGGTTGCCCTCGTAGAAGGGCTTCGTGCGCCACATGAGCTTCTGCGAGGAGAATCCGATGAGCCCGCAGTGGGCAGCCAGCGTGGGCAGCGTGTAAGGGAAGCCGAAGCAGTCGGGAAGGAAGATGTCAGTGCCCTCGGTGTTGAACTCCTTGCGATAGAAGGTCTGACCGAGAAGGACGTTGCGGAGGAACGACTCGGGCGAGCCTATGATGACCTCGTTGGCATCCCAGCTGCTGCCTGCGATGTGCCAGCGTCCGTTTTGGATGTAATTCTTCATCTCCTCGTATTCGAGCGGATAGTACTCCTTCATCCAGGAATACTTCACTGCTCCCTCGAAATTGAAAATGTAGTTGGGATACTTCTTCAGCAGCATCAGGTTCTGCTGGAGCGTGTTGCGGATGTGGTCGCGGATCGTGGCTTGCACGTCCCAGTTCCACTGTGTGTCGAGATGCGCATCGGCCACCATGTAAGCCTTCATGGTCTTCTGCTGGGCACTGATGCCGACTGCTGTGAGGATTGTCATAGCGAATACGAGGATTCTTTTCATCATGTTATTGTGTGGTTATGGGCGCCTGAGGCGCGGTTTAGAATAGTTCGATGCTTGTTGCAAAGTTCGCAAAAAAACCTGAGATATGCAAACATTTTTGCAAGAAATCATGTCACCCCCCAAAGGGCATGGCTCAACGCCTGATGAGCATCTTCTTGTGGTTCTGAATGTAGATGCCTTTGGCAATGGAGTGCTGGCCACTGGCAATTCGACGGCCACTGAGGTCGTAGATGGCGGAATGGTCTGCGGGCGGTGTCGATTGGCCGACGACCTCAATCCCTGTAGGCTGTGAGGGCGTGGGAATGGCAGTAAGGGCGGCCGGCGCCGTGAAATAGGCTCTGAAGGCATCGACTTGCGTCGGCGTGTCGGCAGGTTCGAAGGCCGTTCCCTCGGCATTGAGCGCAAAAATACCATCGAGGCGGCGGCTGACGGTGGTGCCACAGAAGCGGTAGTCGTCGGTTCCCACCATCATCGGCACTTCAGCAGCCGACAAGAAGCGCACACCGGAAGCGCGGAACACGAGGTCGTCGGCAGCCGATGCCAACAGCAGGTAGGGCACATGACCCTCCATCTGCTGCACGGGGGCAAAAACGACATGGCCATCGTCGTCGACCTCGGCAAACTCCTGCAGTGCGACGCCATCGGGCAGACTGCTCACCGCAAAGGGCAAGGCGATGGTCTGCCAGCGGTCGGGCTGCGACGGGCGACTGTAGGTGGCCTCATCGGCCGTGAACGCAAGGGGCGAGAAGAAGCCGTAGCCATCGGTGAGGGTTATCGACGAGGCACGTCCGCCAATGACGGTATTGTGCCCGTCGAGTCCATCGGGGCAGGTTTCGCCTGCGGCAAATATGTAGATTGTGTTGGGATTGGCGTTTGGAACCACCGTGGTGACGTAACCGGGAAGACTGCTCATGTCGACGGCCACCGCAGCACTGGGCGTGTTTAACGTATGCGTAGGCGGAAGGCCGCTCAACGTCATGTTCTGTTGCCAGCAGACAATGCCTGCCTGCGTGCGCCCCATCTGCCGGAGACCGCCATCGACAATGTCGCCACCCTCTTCGTAGAGGATGCTCAGCGCGTAGGTGGCACCCAGTTCCAGATGGTCGAAGAAGAAGCTGGCCTGTGCGGTCTTCGAGGGGTCGATGTGCATGGGGACGTAGATGCTCGTGGCACCATAGTAGTAGTCGCCGTCGCCCTTCTTGTGCAGCCACAGGCGCAGCTTGCCGTCGAAGGGTTCAGCGGCTTGGTTGAGGATGGTCACCTTGCCCTGCATCATGTTTCCATAGACGACACCCGCTGAGCGATTGCCAATGCTGTTCGACACGTAGCGCAGGTTGTGGGCAGGGGCAACGCCCTGTTCACTGATGACCACCGTGCCTTGCCCTACGACGTTACGGCCGTCGCGGTCGGTGGCGAGCCACACGTTCCACGTGCCCGAGGCATCGGGCGTGAAACTGAAGGCGGCCGTGGCATCGCCGTCAGCGAGGATGCCCACGTTGGTACGGCAGATGGCTTCGCCCTTGCTGGAGGTACGGCTGGCCAGCAGATGGATTTCGCGCAGGTATTCGTCGCCGTCGTTGTGGAACGTGGCTACGACGGGCTGACGATCGCCACGGCGCAGGTTGCCGGGGAAGTTCATCGCGGTCATCCGAATGCTCTCAGTGGGCTTGAACGACAAGTTTACGTTACCAGCGGCATCGACAACGGCCAATATATAGGTGAGTTCAGGATTGCACTTCGACTGCCACTGGCCGTCGGAAGCGCGCTTGCTGACGGGTACAAGGCGATGGACACCCTCTTGCAAGCCCTTCACGGGGAACTCGCAGCCAACGTAAGTGTCGGTGCCCAGCCACTGGGTGCGGTAGCTGCCCAGAACGACCAGATTGCCAGCCTCGTCGACGCGGGCGAGGCCCATGTTCCAATCGGCGCTGACACCCGACCAGTTGACGTAGTTGGCGAAGAACACGTTGCCCTGCCGAATCTCCCAGTCGTTGACCGTCAGTTGCGGCAGCACTTCGGGCGCAGGAACGTCGTCGGGACGTTGCATGCCGATGATGGCATCCTGACCCATGTTATAGGCATCGGGCGTGATGCTTGCGCCGATGCCGCTATTATCGTCGGGAGCAAGCACGTCGATGCGGAAGTAGCCGTTGCACATGCCGCCCCATCCCCAGTTGACGTGGTAGAGGCCGTCGAGGTCGTAGCCATCGAGCACAAAGGCGTGGGCGCCACCCGTGTTGGTGCCTGCAAAGGCAATAGGGTGGCCGCTGGCAATCTCGCCATAGAGCAGGTTGTCCCAGGCAGCAGCGGTGTAGTTGCCACGACTTTCAATGCGCGTGGCATCGTCGTAGCCAAAGTAGTTGATGAGCGCTTTCACGCCCTCGGGGAAACCGGCACCCGACGAAGGACCATAGCCCATCTTGCAACCCACGCCTACCCAGTACATGAGCTCGGCAACGGCCTGCTGCTGAGTCTCGGTTTCTGCACCGACATAGTTGTCGACCATGTTTTCCCACTGGATGACGGAACCTGCGGGGATGTTGCGCAGTTGCACACGCTTCTCGCCTTGGGAGGTCGGATAGGTCAGTGCATAGCCTGGAATCATGCGGAGCGTCTTCTCGGGATAGCGGTAGTAGGCCATCACCTGGGCAATGGCCGTGGCCACGCAACCCGTGGCGCTGAGGTCGCCCTGCGTGCCATCCTCGCGATAGTAGCGCGGGCACAACAGGTTGTAGGGATGGCCCTGGTTCCAGAGCGTCTGGAGCAGGGGTGGCACCGGACGGCGGGCCTGTTGGTTGCGACGGGGAGCCTGGGCTGACGCGGAACCCTGAGAGGACGAGCCCGGCTGGAGGGAGTCAAGGAGCCGTATCTGGGCTGCATAGCTCTGCAAAAGCCACTGCAGGCCGTCAGGCAACGACTCGGCCGAGCCTTCGACGGGGAAGGCATCGTGGTCGGAATAGGCCAGTATGGGCTCCGTACGGTCATCGCCTGAAAGGATGACGTAGCCCTGACCTTGGTTGGTGGGGAAAACGTAAAAGGCTGCGTCATTGACAATCGACGACTGCCGATGGCCGACTGACCTTTTGCCTTTGAAGTATTGGGGAGCGGTGAGCACAGGCTGGGAGGCGAGGGACACGCCACGGGCTGAAAACTGGGCAGCAACGCGCTGTCGAGCCTGCTGAGCTGAAAGGGGGGCGGCCATTGCTGCCAGCGAGAGCAGCCAGAGGGTACAAGTAGTAAGGAGTTTGAGCATGGTGGGTGGTGGATGATTTGTGGTGGGGGGGTGATGGATGAATGGTTAACGTTGCATCACTTTATGGATGGAGCCATCAGGGGTGCGGACGAGGTTCAGACCGCGACGTGGATGCTGCAGGCGAATGCCACTGGCGTCGTAGTAGATGGTTGATGGGTGATGGGCGTTGGGTGATGATGAATGGTCAAGGGCTTTGATGCCCGTGTCGTCGCCGACTGGTTCAACCTTCAACGAGGAGATGCGCTTGTACCACACGCTCATGCGAGGCATTTCCTCGTCGGTCCACTCGCGACTCTGTCCCGTGAGATCGGGGTTGGCATAGCCCGTGAGCCGATAGCCAGCCTTCAGCTTGAAGGAGGCGATGTCCTTGTCGGCCACGCCACGTGCAGCGAGTTGGGCCATGGTGTATTCGCCCTCGTCGAGTTGCACGCTGTAGCCGCCGAAATTGTTGGCACTGTAGAGCGTGACGACGGGGTTTTCGGCCTGCTTATCGCCAAAGATACGGTTCATGGACGATGCCCATTGATTGAGATTCCACGTCTCGTCGTTGTAAACCCACACAAATCCGCCCACGACACCTGCTGCGTCGTGCCACTGCTGCATCTGTGCGATGGAGGTGGCCATATCGGTTTGATAATTGGTGCGCCCTGCATGGATGGGCAATCCGCCGAGTTTCCAGTCGGAAGGATTGTTGTAGGCACCCCCGTCGTAGCACTGAACGAGCACGCGGTCGCAGGCACCTGGCCGCGAGGTGTTCAGGTTCTCGACGAGCGAGCGCCAGAACGTCTTGTTCGTGTAGGGCGCGACAGTAGTCTTGTAGCCCAGGTCGAACATCATGGCATGGAAACGCACCGCCGTGGCTGCGTCGTAGCAATGCTCGTCGTCGTTGTTCACGGCATCGATTTCGGGAATCATGTCCTTCAGGGCCTTGAAATTGCGATAGAGGATGCTGTTCGCGTCGGTGCCCTGCTGGCGGATGAGGTCGCGGATGCGGTCGTACGACTCGTTACCCCAGCCTCCGATGCAGATTTCAACACGCTCGATGCCCGTGGGCTGCGTCTTCAGTGCCTTCACATCGTCAACATAATGAGGCTGCTGGCGGTCGAACACGTAGGCTCCATCTTTGCAGATAGTCTCGCCATCGGTGGTCAACGTGCCATCGGATTCAACGCTCACGTTGAACAAGATGACATAGGTAAAACCTGAGTTCTTCAGGGTGGTGACGGTGTTCGGACGCTCGCGGCGGATGTGACCGCCCACGTAGACGCCGCTGCCCTGTTGGGCGCAGACGTCGGTGCAGGCAAGTGCGAGGAGAAGTGCAAGGAGGAGGCGTGGCATGGCTGGATGTTGGGTGATGGGTAATGAGGAATAGTATTTAGTGGGAAGTATTTGATGGAAGGATGATTTTCCGGATGGTGCCATCGGGGGTGCGAACGATGTTCAGGCCACGGCGCGGACGCATCAGGCGCACGCCATTGGCATCGTAATAGGCAGGCGAAAGGGCTCCTTCAGCGAGCGAAGGCTGTGCTTTAGGAGTGCTAATGCCATCGGTTTCGGGCTGCTGGGCATCGCTGAGCAGTTCGGCTTCAATGGTTTCGTAGAACAGGTTCACCGTGATGCGATAAGTTCCTGGCGTATATACACGCCACTTTGTGTCATCGCCCCCCTGGCGCAGCTGACGGGCGGCGAGGATGTCCTCGTCCTGCGTGAACGGATGGAGTTCGCGCGGACCCCACGTCATCTGGCCTTCCAACTTGAAACGACCTGGTTCGACGACATTAGGGAAGATGTCGAGACGTCCCGTCCAACGGAACACGTAGGGATCGTCGTGGTCGCGTTCGAAGGGCAGCATGGCATCGCGACTCCACTCCACACGGTTGGAGCCTCCCTCGAAGGCACTGCCCGCGATGAGCACTTCGTTCCACGGAAGACAGAGCTCGCCCTTGACGGTATGGCTGACCGGGTCGACCAGGAAGCGATAGGTCTCCTCGCTGAACGACACCACCCAACCGGGCTGACTCTCGTCGGAGGTCAGGATGTAATGCAGGCCGTTGTTGATCAGATAGGAATCGACAAGCTGCGGCTTCAGGAACTGCGTGACGCCCTTCTCGTAGTTCTCCGTGGTCTGTATCTTCAGTTCGCCATCCTTCAGCGGACCTGCGAAGCGGAATAGTCCGTCGGGGCGGCGGGTGAGCTCAACGCTACCCTCCTCGACTGCCGTACCCGTTGCCCAGAGACGCTCGAAGGTTTGGGCAAAGGCGGTGGAACTCCACATCATCCCTCCCCAGAGGAGGAGGGTAATGAACGAGTGGCGAGATTTTATGCATGGAAAAAGTTTCTTCATCTTTATCGCTTTTACTTTTTTACCGTTTCCCTTATTCGGGCAGACACGTGAGTCTGCCCCTACCGTTTTACCTTTTTATTTTTTTACTTATCCTACAGCCGCTTTTCAGTTGAGACAGTGCCATCGCTCCACATGCGTTTTACGATGTGCGGACCGCGGGGCTTCACTTCGCAACGGCGACCGGCGAGGTCGTAATAGCGCTCGGCCACAACTTCGGGAGTACCTACATTGACAATGCCCGCAGCACTGCGGTCGACCTGTACTACCACGTCGTGGTCGCAGGATGTCGTGGCAATGCTGATGACGACCAAGTGGCGCTCGGCATCGTAAGTCCAGTCGATGAGCTCGGCACCGCTGACGCTGACCTGTTCGGGATTCTCCTCGAGCAGCAGCTGCACCTCATAGGCACGCTCGGCAGGCATACCCTCGTAGGAACCCTGACGCGCACCGATGGTTAGCGTGATGCGGTCGGGCTGACGCTGCTGACTGATGGGCGTGGTGGCATAGCCATCGCGCTCGTAGTCCTGCGTGTCACCGGCATCCTCGTAAAGCGTCGTAGCGCCATCGCTGCCAGGAACCACCTTCAGCAACAGGCTTCCGGCAGTCGACTGAAGGCGCTTCAGGGGAGGATTGCAAACGACGATGCTACCGGCCTTGATGAAGTAAGGAATCTCTTCGGCAGCATAGTTATCGCTGATGGTCTGACCGCCATCAAGCAAGCGGCTACGGCAAACGTCGTACCACAGGCCTTCGGGCAGCCACGTCTTGTGGAAGGTGCCGCTTTGGCCATTAGCAGCCGTCACGACAGGCGATACGAGGATGTCGTCACCAAACATGTATTCGCCCTCCTGGCGGTAGGACTCATTCTCTTCGGGCCACTCGTAGTAGAGCGGGCGACACAGGCTCACGCCTGTATCATAGGCCTGGCGACAGGCGGTGTAGATATAGGGCATCAGCTCATAGCGCAGGCGAACGCAGTCGAGCAGGGCTGCGAAGTTGTCGTACTTCCAAATACGGCGCTCATTGCCCTCCTGACTGGCACCATGGGTGCGGAAGATGGGTGAGAACACGCCGAACTGCAGCCAGCGGAGCATGAGTTCCTCGTTGGTGGGGGCTATCTGCAGATGACCGCCGAGGTCGTGTCCCCAATAGCCGAAGCAGACGTTGGAGGCGGTTGCCGTGAAATATGGCTGGAAGGCGAGCGATCCGAACGTCGAATAGGTGTCGCCCGAGAATCCAATGGGATAGCGATGGCTGCCCATTCCGCCCCAGCGGTGGAAGATGAGCGGTCGGCGGTCGGGGCGGTTCAGGCGCATGTCATTGAAAAACACGTGGTTGCACCAGAAGGTCTCACCGAGTCCGTCGACATAGTTGCTGGTGAGGTTCTGCTGCCAGTCCAGCCACCAGAAGTCAACGCCCTGCGACTCGCGCTCGCGGATGATGTGACTGAAGAGCGAACGGTAGAAGGTAGAGTCTTCCAACATCCAAGGTACACGGTCGGTCGTCATGCCCATGTCGGAACGAATCTCCTGGAAATGGTCCTCGTAGGAGGCGACGCCATCGGCGGGGTGCAGGTTGAGGGCCACCTTCAGCTGCTGCTGGTGCATCCAACGGATAAGTCCTTCGGGATTGGGGATGAGGCTCTTGTTCCACGTCCAGCCGGTCCAGCCGTCGAGATGCCAGTCCATGTCGAAAATCATCACATCGAGCGGGATGTCGTTCTTGTTGATTTCGGTCACGAGATTGACGAAATCCTGTTGCGAGTAGCGCTGATACTTGCTGTACCAATAGCCCAGTGCATAGAGCGGTGGCAAAGGCTGGCGGCCAGCCACCTTGATGTAATCGGCAAGGGCACCTTTGTAGTCGTGGCCATAGCCAAAGAAGTAGTAGTCGAGGGCATTTGCGTCAATGGGCTGTGCCAGCCAGGGAATGCCATCGACAGCTTTATCGAAGGGGAAGGAGCGAGATCCGTCGCCACGCTTGGCCTTAGGCGACTCGTCAATGAGCGCCCAGCCAGCACGCGAGAGGATGCCATCCTCAAGATCGGGGCGTTGATTGTCGCCACTGGCTGTGTCGAGGGTGCGCTTCGTGCCTTTCAGGTTGAGTGCATCTTCCTTACCAGGATACCACGTTACGGTGCGACCATTGAGCGGCATCGTGATGCAGAGGTTGTTAGGTGACTTCAGGACAGCAGAAATGGTGCTCCCGATCTTATAGCGAAGTGTCAGCGCATCGGTCTCAATGTAGAGATAGCCGTCTGACTCGTGGGTTGTAAACTGCGGAACGGGCAGCCTGCGATTGACGACGGCGAATGTGGCGCGGTCCTCGAAGCGGCTCGTGGCGCTGTATTGAATACGGATCATCCTGTTGGTGAGTACCGTGAAGCGGGCACGTCCCGACGTGACCACTGCAGCAGGATCGGCCACAGGGTCATCGGCAGCGAACAAACTCTGAGTTGTGGTCGTCGCCAACAGGATGATGATCAGTAATAGTTTCTTCATGCGTTCAATTGTCGCTGTGCGACGGTTCAAAGGGAAATGCGCTATGCGCGTGCAAGGTTCAATTGCGCTTCGTGCGTTCAATATTCAAGGTTCAAGTGCGCTTCGCGCGTTCAAAAGCCAAAGGCCAACAGCCAACAGCTAAAAGCCAAAGGCCAACACACAACACCTACCGTTTAATTGCCACTTTCATTCGGGCTTCATTACCTTGCTGCCAAGCCGAGTACTGCACGCGACCACCGCGCACAAAGCCTATACGAAGGGTGCGTGGAAGCGGCTCCATGCTGCCTTCAGTCTGGCGAACGGCCACCGTGAGCAGTCGTTTCTGCAGCGTTGCCGTGAGCGAAAGCACGCGGTAGTTGCCCGATTGGTAACTGAATCCGTCGCCATCGTCTTCATAGAGCATGCCCGTGGCCTGTCCCTGTCCATCGGTGCACACCAACAACGTGAGCGAGTCGGTGCGCAGGGTGGTTGTGCTTTGGGCAAGGTTGGCCACAGGAATGACCGAACCAGGTCGCTGGCGCATGGAGGCCTGATAGCTGTCGGGGTGCTGTTCGAGCGTGAACGGCTGCCACGAGTTGTCCTGTGGCGAAGCCACGTCGGAAGCCCACGTCGGCGTAATCATCAGGTCGCCGCCAAGGAGGAACGCCTTATCTTCGCTACGCAGCGAAAGGTCGCGTGCATCGGCCATGAAGAGGGGGCGCATCACGGGCATACCGTTCAGGCTGGCCTCGCGGAAGGCGGTGTAGACGTATGGCATGAGGCGATAGCGACGGTTGATGGCTGTGCGACAGGCGTCGAGCACCTCGGGTGTGAAGGCCCAAGGCTCCTGATCGACAGTACCTTTGATGTTGTGGTTGCGCACAAACGGGAAAAACACGCCCATGGCGGTCCATTGTGCCACGAGTTCGCCTGTGGCATTCTCGCAGAAACCACCAATGTCGGGACCGCTGAAAGGCTGTCCGGTAAGTCCAAGTGTCAGGCTCATAGGAATGCTAAGCCTCATCTGCTCGGGCGACGAGAGGTTATCGCCTGTCCAAGTTGCGGCATAGCGTTGTCCGCCCAGAAAGTTAGAGCGCGAAAGGATGAAGGGGCGCTTCTGTGGCTGGGCAAGCAAGAGGCCGTCGCGGCTGGCGCGCACCATCTGCATACCGTAGATATTATGGAAACGCAGGTGGCTGGACGGATTAAACCGACCATTCGTCGTTGACGAAGAGGGCTGACCATGCACGTTGTCGATGGGCATGGTGCCACCGGGACCGCCAAAGACGGAAGGTTCGTTCATATCGTTCCAAACGCCGTCGATACCCGTGGCCATGAAATCCTTATACAGTGTGCCCCACCAATGACGCACCTCAGAGCGCGTGAAGTCGGGGAAGTGGCAGGCACCCGGCCACACATTGCCCACGAAAGGCTTTCCATCGGCCGTCTTCACCCAGTAGTCGCCAGCTGTGCCCTGATCGTCAACAAAGTAGCCTGGCTCGGCCTTTACGCCCGGATCAATCATATAGACCGCCTTGAAATCACGACTATGCAGATAGTCGTTGAGTCGTTTTGGATTGGGGAACTCACGGGGATTGAACGTGAAGATGCGATAACCATCCATGTAGTCGATGTCCATCCAAATGACGTCAGACGGTATCTGATGCTGACGAAGCAGGTCGGCTACCTCCATGACACGCGTATCAGGCTGATAGCTGAAGCGGCACTGCTGATAACCAAGCGACCATAGGGGCGGCAACGACATGTGACCGGTGAGGTTGGCCAATGCCTGCATGAGCTCTTGCGGATTGCTGCGCTCGATGATGACCACGCGGAAGGCGGGGCCATCGCTGTTGAAGGTCACCTGATGGTCTTCTATTGAAATGCTCTGGCGCCACGTGTTGTCAGCAATAATTCCAAATGCGGATCCATCGCGGCGCAGCCCCATCACCCAGGGATGGCTCTGATAAAGATGCGTTCCGCCATCGACACCATAGGCTGGCGTATCGATGTTCCACAAACTGATGGTGCGGCCGTTGCGGCGCAGCGGTCCAGTCACCTCGCCAGTGCCGTAGAAGTCGACATCCTCGGCAATCGTGATGGTGGCCGAGCTATGGTTGCCGTCGGAGGCAAACTGCGGACGCAGTCGCCAGCTGTCAGGCAGCAGACGAGCAGGAGCAGGTTGCTGTACGAAGATGGGCGACGGCTCATGATAAGCGGCCTCGTAGCCAGCTGGATAGAAAACTGCGACGCTATCGGTCGAGACAAAAGCCGTCTGTGCCATCGCCACAACGGCGAGGCACAGACAGCATAGAGTTATTATAACTTTGCGCATAGGCAAGTTCAAAAGTTCATAGTCGCTAAGCGACGGTTTATAGTTCAAAGTTCAAAAGCCAACGGCTAAAAGCTAATGGCTAAAAGCCAACGGCCAAAGGCAAAAGTTCAAAGTTTACCGCTTCAACACCTTCACGACCTTACCGTCGGTCTGGCGAACGATGTTGATTCCACGGCTGAGCTGCTGTTGGCGAACACCGCTCACGGAGAAGACGGCAGCCTCGGCGTTTGTAGAAACTTTGGCTACGGTTTCGATGCCTTCAGTGCCTTCGTTCACGTAGTTTTCGCCATCCTTGATGACAACGCCGTGCGTCGGATCGAAGACAGGATGCTCGTCGCTGCCGAGCGTCTGATAGTAAACAGTCTTGCCAGCGCCTTCGTTCAGGTCGTAGCAGAGCTTACCACTCACCACGTCGTCGGCACTCACCGTCGTCACCTGGTTGCCCTCAACCTCATAGCAATTTGTGAAGCTTACCTGCGAACCGTTGTAGCGGGCAAAGGTACGATTGCCGTCGACAGCCTCGGGAGCTACGATGCCGCAGTTGAAGCTATTCACTACTTCGGCACGGTCGCCGAGCCAGCCGCTGATGGCACCACACTCGCGCTGACCCACGATGTCGCCAGCGTTGTAGCAGTTGATGATGCGCACATAAGCCTCGCTGAGGTCGTTCACACCAAGGATACCAGCACCGTTGGCACCAGAAGCGCCCACGTTGACCGAAGCCTCGTTGCCGCAGTTCTCGATGGTCAGCACGGCCTTGCCGATGGCTGTACCGGCGATACCTGCCGAGTAGCCTGTGGAGTAGATTTCGCACGACTTGTCGACCACCACGTTCTTGATGGTTGCACCGCTGACGACGCCGAAGAGACCCTTGTTGCCGCCGTCGGCTTCGATAATCATGTTCTTAATGCGATAGCCATGGCCATCGAAAGTACCTGTGTAAGGACGCTTCACGTCCTGCCAGTTGCCCTCGCCATCTTCCTGGCTGAAGCGTGTGCCGATGCCTTCGAAGCTGATGCCCTGCAGGTCGATGTCGCCAGCAAGGTCGACGATGACGTTAGAAGCAATCTCACCGGCATTGATGCCGTCGGCAAGAGCCTTCAGCTGACCGCCGTTGCGAATCATGCGAGCACCGCACACCTGGCAGATGTCGTCGACATACTGGTGATCGGCACGCTGAGGTTCGCTCTCGGTGTTCGAATAGGTAATGTCGCTACCAGCCGTACCGTCGCAGTTCATCGAACCGACGGCATAGACCATGAGGTGATCAGCGAAGGGTACAGGATAGTCATCGCTACCCAGCGTCTGGCGCCAAGCATCGGTATCGCCACCCTTGTCAAGACGATAGCACAGCTCACCCGACTTCACCGTTGCCACGGGCACCACCTCGGCGGCATTCTCCCAAAGTTCAGTGATGTTGTCGGTATAGAAGCAGTTCACCATGCTGTTCACGTTACGGGCAATCACGGTGGAGTTGCCACGCAGGCTCAGCAGCGAAGGTGCCACATAGCAGTTCTGAATAAGTGTCTCCACACGACCGTGGGCATAGCCGATGATGGCGGCACTACCCTCGCTGTCGGGGGCATTCATCGAACCCACAAAGGCGCAGTTGTTGAACGTAGGACTCTCGTGACAGACGGCGAAGAATCCACCGTCGGTGGCGTCGCCCGGGAAGCTGCCCGTGATGTTCACGGCCACAATGATGTTCTCGTAGGTACAAGTGCCGCGGCTGACAAAGCCCAGACCGCCGATGAAGCGCTGGGTGCTCTCAATGGCACCGTCGACGACCAGATTGCGGATGGTCGAATTGCTGACCACCTTGAACAGTGCAACGCCATCGTAGGAAACGTTGTAGTTGACAGTAATCTTATGACCCTGTCCGTCGAAGATACCCTCGAACGAACGGCTTTCGTCGCCCTCGTTGGCCGAGAAGGCATCGCCACCAATCATCACGTCTTTCTTCGTGTAGTCGCTGAAGTCGATGTCGGCACCCAGACGGGCGTTCACCTTCTTGTGACCTTTGTTCACAACAGTGGCAAACCAGTTCAGGTCGGCCGAAGTGGTCAGCGTGTAGAAGCCATCGGTCAGCGGCAGATGATTCATGTCGACATCGCCACAGCGCGAGCAGATGCCATCGATGAAGTTATGCGGGTCGCGGTTCGACTCGTTACTGTTCGAATACACCTCGTCGCCACCCTTCGGTGTGCCGTCGCAGTTCAGGTCGCCCACGGCATAGACGATTCCATGCGATGAGAAAGGAACGGGGAATGCATCAACACCGAGTGTCTGGAACCACACCACGTCGACGCTCTGACGTCCGTTCAGCTGATAGGCCACGCTACCCATCGCCAGATCGTATTCGTCCTGGCTGATGAAGGTGCCCTGATAGCCATAGCTGTCGAAGTTGTTCGTGCCCTTTCCGTTGCCATTGCGCCACATGGAGTTCTGGCCGTCCATGCCAATGACATAACCGGCGTTGTAGCAATTGGTGATCACACTGCCGTTATCGCCCACCCAGCCACACAGGGCTGCAGCTTCGCGACCGCCCGTAATGCCACCGGCGTTGTAGCAGTTCAGCATACGGATGCCACAGGCACTGCTCATGCTGACGCCACAGATGCCCGCAGCATTCTGCTCCTGAGCACCCACGCTGCCCTCGTTGCCACAGTTTTCAAATGTCACCGAGCCGCCACCGTTGGTACCGCCGGCAATGGCAGCCACGAAGCACTTGCCCGACACCGAACAACTGTTGTCGACAACTACATTCTTAATCGTTGCGCCATCGTTCAGCACACCAAACAGACCGACATACTCCTGCTCGGGCAGGTCGATGATCATGTTGCGCACGAAGTGCTGCTGTCCGTCGAAGGTTCCACGGAAAGCGCTGACCGTCGTACCGATGGGTTGGTGGCTCACACCACTCATGTCGATGTCGTCGGTAAGCACGGCGCTCACGGCACCATTGCCACTGGCAACAATGTTCGAGAAATCCTCCAGATCCTGGGCATTGCCAATCTGGTAGATTCCGTCTTTCTGATCCAAGGCATAAGCCTCGGTAACGCCCAACCATCCACACAGAACGGCAAAAAGCGTGATAAGCGTAATCTTCTTCATAATGCAAAAGGTTTTAGTTCATATTTTGGTTATTAACTCATTCATCCTTCATCTTTCATCCATCACTTCACCTTCACGGCCTTCACGGTCTCGTTGAACAGGTCGATGGAAATGCGATAGATGCCGTCGGCACTCAAGGTCCACTTCGTGTCGGAACCACCTGTGCGCAGACGCGTGTCCTTTAGAATGTCAGTACCCTGCACATAAGGATGCAAGGCCTTTGGATACCAACGGTCCTGGCCTTGGAACTTGAAACTGGTTGGTTCTTCGATGCCGTCGTGGCGCTTCAGCTCGCCCTCCCAGGTCCACAAGAAGGGATTCTCGACGTCGCGCGTCATTAGCTGCATCTTGCCTTCTTTCCAACCCGATGCAGTGGCACCGCCACCGATGAACAACTCGCCCCAAGGTTGGACGATCTCGCCGCGCAACTGATGGCTGTCGGGATAGACGTGCAGGCGATAGCGGTCTTCCGTGACGACCACCTGCCACGCAGGACTTGATGCATCTGCCGTAGACTGCCACAACAATCCATGGTTCACCACGTTGGCATCGGGCTGCACAGGAGCGAGGAACAATGTCTGCTTGCCTGCCTTGCGGGTTGTCGACACACGCAATTCGCCTGCCATCAGCGTGCCGGCATACTTATAGTCGCCGTCGCTTACCTTCTGCAGCCGCTGGGCACCTCCGGGAACAGCCGAGCCAACGAGCCACAGTTCTTTATATTCTTGCGCTGAGAGTGTCATACTACCCAGCAACATCATTGTCAGTAGAATAATCCTTGTCATCATATCAATAGTTCAATGTGCTTCGCACGTTCAATGTTCAATGTTTAAAGTTCAAAAGCCAATGGCCAAAGGCTAAAAGCCAAAACCTAATGGCCAAAAGCCAAAGTTCAATTGTTCAACATTTCAATCTTAATGCGCTGCTCACAAGGTGTGGCAGGAACATAGACGGTCACGATGCGCGACTGCTCATTGTAGCCCCAAGTGCCGTTTTCAAGTTTCTTGCCGTTGATGCTGACACCCTTCGGGCGGTCTACCGACAGGAACTCGACGGTGTAGGCGCGTTTCTGCAGCATGCCGGGGAACTGTCCCTGGCGAGGCTCTATGACGAGCGATCGACCTTCGTGGCTGAGGCGTGTGGTTGTGAACACACCCTGCTGATAGCCCTGTGTGTCGCCTTCGTCCTCGTAAAGCGTGGCCGAGCCATCACCACCTGGCACCACCTTCAAGATGAGTCGGTCTGGGCGCGTGTTGAGGTTCAGCATCGGCGGATTGTTTACGATGACTGAGCCGGCACGGAAGAAGTAGGGAATCTCTTCCTGCGTGTAGCTGTCGATAAAGATGCGGTTGCCCTCGACGACCTCGTTGCGGCACACGTCGAACCAACGCCCTTCGGGCAGCCAGTTGCGGCGCACTGACTTACCGTCGGCACCAGTAGGAGTCACGACGGGAGCAACTAGGATGTCGTCGCCAAACATATACTCATCTTCAAAGAGATAGGCATTGTTGGCCTCGGGCCACTCGTAGTAGAGCGGCCGACAGATGGAAACGCCCGTATCGTAGGCTTGGCGGCAAGCAGTGTAGATATAGGGCATCAAAGCATAGCGCAGCTTTACCGTTTCGAGCAGCAGGGGGAAGTTCTCGTACTTCCAGATGCGACGCTCAATGCCCGGCCAGTTGGTGGCATGGGTGCGGAAGATGGGAGTGAAGACGCCAAACTGCATCCAGCGCAGGTAGATTTCAGGATCGTTATCGCCAGTCTGCTGGTGACCGCCAAGGTCGTGTCCCCAGTAGCCGAAGCCCACATTCGAGGCTGTGGCCGTGAAATATGGCTGCCAAGCCAGTGTTCCGTAGGTCGTAAAGGAGTCACCTGAGAAGCCTATTGGATAGCGATGGCTTCCCAAACCACCCCAACGGTGGAAAATCAGCGGACGGTGGTCCTTGCGCTGCAGTCGCATGTCGTTGTAGAACACGTGATTGCACCAGAAGGTCTCGCCAAGTCCGTCCACGTATTTACTAGTCAAGTTCTGCTGCCAGTCCAGCCACCAGAAGTCCACACCTTGACGTTCGCGGGCGCGGATGATGCGATTGAACATGTTATGGTAGAACTTGCCGTCGCTCAGGTTCCAAGGCACCACCTTGGCATCCTCGCCCAAGCCCATGTCGCTGCGCAACTCGGCAAAGTAGTCCTCATCGGCATCGACGCCATCTGCCGGGTGCAGGTTCAGGCTGACCTTCAGTCCCTGCTGGTGCATCCAGTCAATGAGTCCTTCGGGATCAGCGATGGCCGTGCGATCCCATGTCCAGCCTGTCCAGCCTTCAGTGTGCCAGTCCATGTCGAAGATCATCACGTCCATAGGTATTTGATTGCGCTTCACGTCGTTCACAATCTCCATGAATTCGTCGCTGGTGTAGCGCTGATACTTGCTGTACCAATAGCCTAGCACATACAGTGGAGGCATGGGCTGACGGCCTGCCACTTTTACAAAGTCGCCAAGTGCCTTCTTGTATTGGTGACCGTAGCCCAGGAAATACCAGTCAACGGCATCCTTATCGATGGGCTCGGCCACCCAAGGCATGCCATCGACATCGCCATCGAAGGCGAAGGTCGTCGAGCCATCGCCACGCTTCGCGCGAGGCGACTCGTCGATGATGCTCCAACCGGCACGCGACAGCAAGCCGTTCTCCAGTTCGGCGCGCTTGTTGTCGCCTATCTGCCCGTCCAGCGTGCGCGTTGTGCCTTTCAGGTTCATCGCGTCGTCCTTGCCCGGATACCATGTCACCGTGCGACCGTTCAGCACGAACTCCACACGCAGCACGTCGGCACCGGCGGCACTCTTGTCGCGGCCGATTCTTCCACCTATTCTATAACGCAAGGTCAATGCATCCGTCTTGATGACCAGCCAGCCGTTGCTCTCCTCTTTGGTGAATGTCGGTACTGGCAGATTGCGATTGACCACCGCAAAGGTAGCACGGTCCTCGAACAGGTCGCGCTCGCTGTATTGGATGCGAATCATCTCGGGTGTAAGCACCGTGAAGCGGGCATGGCCCGACCTTACCACGGCCTCGGCATTTGCCTGCGGATTCCATTCGGCAGCTCTGCATGTGCCAACCATGCCGCCACATAGCAGCACGATGGCGAGCACCACCCCTTTCAACATGTTTTGTTTGTTCATATCTCTTGATTGCTTTAATCTGGTGATTGATAGCTCGTCGGCGAATCTTTTCCACGGCAAAGTTACCGCATTTCGCACAAAGGCCGAAGAAAACAATCAAAAGTATAACGATTACGCCATAATACAAAACGGAAGCTACTGACAGTCAGTAACTTCCGTTATCGTTTTTCACAAATTGTATTATCAGAATCTATGTCTTTATCAACGTTTTCGTCAACGTTTCGTTAAGGTTTTCGTCAACGTCTTCGTTATCGTTTTCGTTACTTTGTGACCTTGATTAGATTTCCATCACACGCCTTTCAAACTCATCGTTCTCCACCGTCGAACGGTTCTTCACCCTCGTCTTGTACGTGTTCACTGTGTGCACCGAGTAGTCCAGGAACTTGGCGATGCGGTCGCTGTCGTTGATGCCAAGTCGTATCAGGGCAAAGATGCGCATCTCGCTCGTCAGCGAATGGTCGTTCGCTGGCAACTTCCGGTCCTTCTCCTCAAACAACTCGTTGAAGCGCTCCACAAACGTCGGGAATATCTTCAGGAACGTGCCGTCGAAAGCCTCGTACATGTTCTCGCGCTCGGCATTCAGCGTCGACTGCCGCGTCATCAGCATCAGGTCCTCGAACTGGCGGGCCTGTATCTTGCGGCTTATGGTCAGATACAGCTTCTCCAACTTCGCTATGTACTCGGCATTCGTATAGAACGAACGGCCAATATAGGCGTTCTTAATCTTGTCGTCCTCCTTCAGCCTGTGATTGGCCTGCTGCAGTAACTCCAGCTGACCGGCTATGGTCTCACGAGCCTCCGTCAGCTTCTGATTCTTACGCCTGATAACGAAGTAGCTCCACAGGATGGCCAGCAAAATAGCCACCACCAGACCAGTGGTCACAAAAAGCCAGTTGCGCTGACTGCGGATGGCCTTGTAGCGGTCTTGCTCAATGATTGGAAGGATGTCGTTGATCTCCATCTTACGCAGACGCGAGTTGTAGAAGTTCACGTCCTCCAGAGCCTGATGCACGTACATGCTGGCACGTTCGTAGTCGCCATGCTTATAGACAAATCGCGACAGGTGGTACAGCGCAGTGATCTCGCGTGTCGCTGTCTCGTTGTCGGCAATCGCCGACTGCGCAAAGTAGTCTATCGCCTTATCCTCGTCGTTCAGGAATATGTATGCCCACGCCATCTCGGCTGTCGTCATGGCACGCTGACGCTTGTCGTCGCCACAGAGCTCCAGTACCTTCTCAAACGAATTCAGCGCATCCCTGTAGCGCAGCTCGCGCATCTGGTTCGAACCCGTCAGCGACCACCACTGCGCAGTGTTCTCGGGCGTCATCCGTTTCAGCGAGTCCAGGTAGGCCATGCTCTGCTTGATGTACTTCGTATAGTAAGGCTCCTCACGTATGTAGTCGGCCATCGATCGCCACAGACGCCCGTAGTTATCGTAGTAGTCGCTCAGCAGCTTGCCACTCAGCGCGCTACGATTCATCGACTGCAACACATCGCGAGCTTCACTCAGGATACCAGCCGAAATGAGCGAGAACACAATGGCGTTCTTCGACTCCTCTATGCGCTTCTCATTCTTCTCTTCCATCGCCACAGATAGACACTCCGAGGCATAATAGCGTGCTGAGTCGTAGCAGTAGCTCTTGTTCTCTTCATAGAGTTTCTGCAACTGCTCAAAATACCTACCTTCAGCCTTTGCCTGCTGCAATCCGTTCCTTAATTCATTGATGCGTTTTACACGGTTTTGCTCGTAGGTGTCGCGTTGAGCCAGACTTTTGTCCAGCTGGCGCAGACGGTCGTTTGTTTGACTGCTTGCCATCAGGCACGTAGGAACGGCCAGCAAAACAAACAGTAAAACCATAAACTGATTTCGCATAATTATTTTAGGTTATCGCTTTGAACTTCAAAAGTAGAAATAATAAACAAAAAGAACGTCCTTTTTGTCTGATATTTATAGAAATTTAACAAAAAGAAAGCCGCTTTCCGACCTAACTTCAGAAAGCGGCAATAGGCTCCACTGAGCCATCACATAACTAACCAATTTACCATATTATCATTTTTTTGATAGGGGTGTCAGTGAGTATTAGCCAGCATGCCCTTCAATGGAATGGGCTGAGTTCCGATGACATCGTAGCGTGGCGCAGGAGTCAGTTGAAATGCACCTTTTCCGTTTGATGTCCAAAGTGCCCGCTGAGGCTGATCATGTAGACGCCTTTACGGATCGTCGATGTATCGACGATAGCGGTGTGGCGTGCCTGTCCATGGTCTAGCATCAGGCCACTTGCATTGAACAGTTTCCACGAGAATAGTTGGTCATCGGGGCTGTCGATGCGCAGATAGGCATTCGGTGCCCCTGTGCCATCGCCGTCCAGGGTGACGGTACACTTGTCGGCATTCAGCTCGTGGCCCTCGATGGCATCGGTGTTGAACACGGGTGCCTCGGCCTCTACGGAAGGTCGCATGCCCTGTATCTGTGGCCAGCCATCGGCACCCCACTGCACACGGTCGAGATAGACCACGCGCCCGGCATCGACGTTGGAGGCCTGGAAACCATGGTATAGCACCCATGTCTGTCCAGCATCGTCGGTCACGAACTCCGAGCAGTGGCCGGGTCCATAGACCTCGGGACTCTTGTTTAGCAGTGGCGAGAAATGGTTGGCCGCGGCGCTGCGGCCATTGCGGTCTACGTATGGTCCGAATAGGTCGCGTGAACGTGCCATGACGAGGCGATAGGTACTGTTGGCACCCTCGCAGCAAGTTCCTGCCGAGCCGATGAGGTAGTAGTAGCCGTCGTGGGGCACTATCATGGTGGCCTCGATGAGTCCTCCAGCAATCTTCTTGGGCTCGGTGTCGGGCATCAGGCTGAGTCCGTCGGCAGTGAGTTCAACGCCATAGATGTCATGGAACGAGCCGAAGAACAGGTAGTTGTGGCCATCAACGGAGATAAAGAACGGGTCGATACAGTTTTCGATACCTATCTCCGACGAGATGAACAGCTTATGGGCATCGTGGAAGCCACCGTTAGGTCTGTCGCTCACGGCAACGCCGATGCCGCACTCCCACGTCTTGCCCCACTCGGACTTTGAGTAGTAGAGCACGTACTTGCCGTCGATGTAGTTGATGTCGGGCGCCCAGATGCTGCCATTAGGAACGAAGTCCATGGGGCGGGTGGCATCGGTGAAAGCGGTGGAGGCATAGCGCCACTTCACGAGGTCGCGCGAGCGGTAGACGGGCACGTTGTGCGTGTCCTCGGTGGCATACATATAGAAGTAGCCGTCGGCGGCGCGGATCACGGTAGGATCGGGCAGGCTGTACTTTGTGACGGGGTTGGTGTAGGTGCTGCCCTCCTCGGCCATAGCTGAGAAGGAGAGGAGGGCAGTGAGGATGAGTGTCCACATAATAATCTATTAACTATCAATTAGCCGGTTCGAACTTCGTCCACATATCGTTGGCAAGGAGGCAGAGCGTGAGTGTGTAGCGTCCGCTGACGGAGGGTACCCATTTCAGGTCGCCGCCGTCGTCCTGGAAACGATACATCAACAGGCGGTGGTCGGTCAGCGGATCGGCATTCTCTACGGGTGCATAGAAGAACTGATCGCCCCAGCCGTTGCCAAGTCCAATCTTGAATTCGCCTCCGGCGTTGAAATCGCCTGTCCAGGAGTAGTAGTAAGGCTCGCGGTCGCTGCCCGTCATCTCCATGCGTCCGGCAGTGGTGTTGGTGTTCCATCCGACGGAGCATCCATTGCCACAGATCCAGATGAGTCCCGGTGTGGGCAGTTGCACGATGTCGAGAAGACGACAGTCGTTGAAGTCGGAGTTGGTGTCGACGATGACGGTACGGCTACCCGAAACGTTGGAAGAGTATTCGGTGTAGTTGCCTTCGGTGGTATAGACGAGTTTGCCGTCGGCATCGACGCCATAGCCTGGATAGGGGGCCTCGGAGGTCAGGAAGTGGAATGTGCAGGGCACCATGTTCAACGCGACCTCGTAGATGCCTGTGCCCAGCTGGCGCTGTTCGAGGCGCTGCGTGGTGGTAGACGCGTTCTGGTCGGTGATGACCATATAGAGGTAAGGCGGATACTTCTCGTAGCCCGTCACGACGAACTCGACGGTGGATATTTCGGGCCGTACATACTTCAGTTCGTTGTTGACGATGCTGAGCACCTGAGCCGTGACCTTGACAGGCTGTCCGGGGATGGTCCAGCGTGCCACCATGGAGTTGAGTTGGTCGTGCGTGAGCTGCAGTTGCTGCGTGGTGCCCGTCTCGATGTATTCCGACTTCAGGTCCTTCTGCGACGAAGGATAGAGGCATACCTTATAGGTGACCTCGTCGGTGGGCGACAAAGGACTCGTGGCCTTGTCCCAAGTCAGGGTGACGGCGGTCTGGTCGGCGATGCCCTTGTTGAGGACGATCTCCTCGACCGAGGAGCGCACGTGCATCTCGTCGGGATAGGTGGGCAGGGTGAAATACTCCGGGTCCTTGTTGCAGGAAGTGAAGAGCCCACCTCCGACTCCTCCCAAAGGGAGGAGAGTCAAGATAGCACAGAGCCTCACAAGTGAAGCCTTAGCTGTTTTCTTCATGCTGTATTTTGTATTCATAATTATCAATTATCAATTGTCAATTCTCAATATTCAATTCTCGACCACCCAGAAGGGAGCTTCGCGGAGGTTGGGGTTCTTCTCGTACTCGTCGATGTAGATAGGCATCCAATAGTACTGGCGCTTCCACACACGCGTCTGATAGACAGTGCGCACGAAGAACTCGCTCTGGTTGCGCCCCTGGAAGTTCATGCCCCAGTCGTCGCCGCACATCTCAGGCAGGTTCTCGGCATCCTTCCAACGGCGGATGTCGTACCAGCGGTTGTTCTCGCAGCACAGTTCGACGCGGCGCTCGGCACGGATGACGCGTCGCAGGTCGTCCTGCGTGTTTTGGATCTGTATGAACTCCTCGTCGTCGGGAGCTACTGAGCTGAACGTGTACTGGCGCACACCGGCGCGATAGCGGATGCGGTTCAGGTAGTCGAGGGCCGTCTGGCGTGCACCGGCATCGTTGCTGGCCTCGTTGAGCGCCTCGGCATAGTCGAGATAGGTGAAGGCCAGCCGATAGGTGAAGCCCTGACGGTCGGTGATGGCACCAGTGAGATAGTTGTCGAGCACGTTGAGGCCTTTGCGAACGAGGTAGCCGTTCTGCGGTGCATCGTGCGGAGAAGAAGTCTGGACGTTGTCGCGTCCGTTCATGAAGAAGTTGTACTTGCGCTTGCCAACGGCCAGCCATGAGCCATGGAAGGAGACAGCATTGTAGAAGCGCGGCTCGCGATTGCAGTACATATTGTAGGTGCCACGCGCGGTGACCTCGCCAGGATTGCCCGTGCCATACTCCCAAGAGGTCTCGGAGGAGCGGTCGTCGACCGTTGTCGAGAAGCCCTCCTCGACATAGCCCGAGTTGGGGTCGGTGATGGGCAGGCCATTGCGCGTGAAGAAGGCATCGACGAGTCCCTGATAGACGCCCAGTCCGTTGCCGCCGCCATACTCGCGCACGGAAGCAGTGCGGAGGAAGGTGTCGCGATAGCTGTTGCCCTTGGTGACGGGGAACGTGATTTCGTGATTGCCCTCGCTCCAACGCTTGATGTGGACGTTGTAAGTAGAGAGGAAGGGGTCGGGCTTGCCGTTGGGCCCCATCTCGACATAGAGGGCGTAGCCGGCTCGCTCAGCCTCGTCGATGCATAGCTTGCAGGCCTCGACAGCCTTCTGCCACTTCTTAGGATCGTAGGTGGGATTGAATATCTGCTCGCCCTGGTCGTTGACGTAGTTGGTGTACCAAGGGTTGCCATTGACCAACGGACTGGCAGCAAAGAGTAGCATGCGCGAGCGCACGGTGAGCGCCATGATGCGGTTGACGCGGCCATACTTCGACGGGTCGTCGTAGACGGGGGGCAGGGCCATGGCAGCCTCAAGCATCTGCTTGTCGCAATAGTCGACGACATCGTCGAACTTCGACTGGCCGACCATCAGCTCAGAGAGCGTGAAGTCGGTGGGAGCGATGTAGTCGGGCTTGAAGGGGATGCCTCCGTAGTTCTCGGCCATCTGCCACCAGGCATAGGCACAGAGGAACTTCACCTCGTTCTTCATGTTGTCGATTTCCGACTGAGGCAGGTCGTGGTCGGGCATGGCCTTCACCATGTTGTTGAAGATGTAGCCGTGACGGATGTAGCGCGGCATCATGTGCCAGAGGTTACCCCCCCAGGTGGAGTTGATGGTCCACTGGCCGAGAATCTTCGGGATGACGCCGCCCCAGTCCCACTGCTGCCAGCGGGCAGAAGGAGTGATATCGTCGGCAAAAACCTCGTAGCCATCGGCCGTCAGTGCCCACTTGTCGGGGTTGTGTATGATGTTGTAGACGTAGCTCAGCCACGAATAGACCTTATCGCGGTTCTCGAACACCATTTCGGTGGTGAGCTCGGTGTCGGGCTCCTTGTCCAGATAGTCGGAGCAGGAGGTGAAGAGCCCGGTGGCTGCTGTAATACAGCAGCAAACGGAACCTGCTGCGATGAAATGCTTGATATATTTTGTCTTCATAATTATCAATTATCAATTGTCAATTATCAATTATCAAAAGTTGACGTCGAGTCCAAACATGACGGACCGGTTCATGGGGTACTTCAGTCCGTCGTTGGTGCCCAGCTCGGGATCCCATAGCTTGAACGACGAGATGCAGAAGAGGTTGTTGCCGCTCACAAAGACGCGGCAGCTCTTCACGTAGAGGCTGGAGAGCCATTTACGGGGCAGCGTGTAGCCCACCTCGATGGTCTTGCAGCGCAGGAAACTCATGTCCTTCTTCCACCATGTGGAGGCACGGTAGTTGTTGACGTTGGGACCGTAGGAGAGGCGCGGCCAGAAGGCGTAGGCATCCTGATGGCTCTCGGTCCAGCGGTCGTCGATGTTGGCGGCATAGGCATTGCCCTCGGTGGTGGTGCCGCCGCCAGGCAGGAAGTAGGGCTGACGGCCAATGACGCGGTACATGTCGCCAGAGCCTTGGAAGAAGAAGTTCAGGTCGACATTCTTGTAGCTCACGACGCCGCCGAAGCCATAGACGATGCGCGGGTCCTCGGTGCCGCCGATGTAGCCCTCGTCTTCCTCGGTGATGACGCCGTCGTGGTTCACGTCAACATACTTGATGTCGCCAGGACGCAGCGTCACGGCACCGACACCCCCCTGTTCGGGGATGCCTTCTTTCAGCGTGCCGTCGGCATTGAAGTCGTCGGGCATGAACAGACGCTCGGCGGTGAGTCCTCAAAGCTCGTTCATCGAACGGCCTGTAGCCGAGCGGTGGGTGCCCTTCAGCACCTCGGGCTCGTCCTTCTCGTCGACGCGGTTCTTGGCATAGGTGAAGTTGGCATAAGCCGATGTGAACCAGTTCTTGTTCCACTGCTTGTGCACATTGAGCGTCATCTCAACACCATGGTTGGTCACGCGGCCGAAGTTGGCCCAGGGAGCCTGCACGAAACCGCTCTGCGTAGGCACGATGGAGCGCTGCATGAAGATGTTCTTGCGGTTCTCGCGGAACAGGTCGAAGTTAAAGTCAATCATGTCCCACAGGCCAAGCTCGAAGCCAAGGTTCTTCTTCGTCACGGTTTCCCAAGTCAGGTTGCTCACGCCGATGTCACCCTCGGTGATGCCGCTGTACGAACGTTGGCCGGTGGTGCCCCAGGTGTAGCCTTCCTGACCTGTGTAGAGGGTACCCAGGTAGGCGAAACGGCGACCACCGATGTTGTCGTCACCAGCCTGACCGATGGAGGCGCGGAACTTGATTTTGTGGAAGGTCTTCTTCATGCTCTCCATCCAGGGCTCCTCGCTCATGAGCCAACCGATGGCGAACGAGGGGAAGAAACCGAAGCGCTTGCCCTTGGCAAAGTTCTCGGAACCGTTGTAGCCGAAGTTGAACTCGGCCACATAGCGGTTGTCGTAGGTTGCCGACAGGCGACCTGCGATGCCCTGCTTGCGATAGTCCTGAATGCTGCCGTCGTCGTAGGCCTGCTGGTTGTAGAGCAACAGGGCATCGATGTCGGTCTTGCCGAAGCGATGGTTGTACATCAGGTCGGTTTCGAAATAGACGTTGGTGTTGCCATATTCAGTGCCCTGCTCGGAGCCCATCGACTCGTCGCCGGTCTCAAACTGCGAGTAGATGAGGTTGCCCTCTTCGTCGCGACCGGTGGCGGGGAACACGGTGCCCGGGTTGGCCGTGCGCGAGCGGCGCGAGCGGTTCCAGCGGTCGAAGCTGAACAGGGCCTTGGCCTTGAGTCCCTTGAGCAGCATCTTCAGGTCTTGCTCAACGCTGAACAAGGTTTGTATTTTCGATGAGGTCGTGAAGTCGTAGCCCTGCTGCGTCACGGTCTGCCACGGGTTGGCACGGTTCGAAATCTTGGGAATGGCACCGTCGCTGTAGCGGGCGGGATGCACAAAGGGCAGCGTGCGGAAAGCCTGACCGAAGGCGTCGTCGGTGTTGCAGCGCTGCTTCTTGAAGCGGTTCAGGTAGCCACCGATGTTCACGCGCAGCAGCGTGGTCTTGGTCACGTCCATGTCGATGTTCGTGCGCAGGTTGAACTGCTGGTTGTTCGTGGCATTATCGACGAGCAGACTCTTGTCCTGCTCCAGGATGCCGCCCTCCTTGAAGTAGCTGGCAACGATCGAATAGCGCAGGAAGTCGCTACCGCCGCTGATGTCCACATTGCCGCGGGTGGTGTAGGCGTAGTCTTTCGTAATCTCGTCCACCCAGTTCACGTTGGGGTAGAGGTCGGGGTCGTAGCCTGAGCGCGTGCGGTCAATCTGCTGCTGCGTGAAGGGCAGCGCCGTGCCGTCCTGAGCGGCCAGCTCGTTGAGCAATGTCATGTAGTCGGGAGCGTTCAGGAACTCCGGCAGTTTCGTGGGTTCGTTGATGCTGTGCTCCACATGGAAGCGCACCTGAGGCGCACCTATCTTACCGCGCTTCGTGGTGATTACGATCACGCCGTTGGCACCGCGCACACCATACATGGCCGAGGCCGAGGCATCCTTCAGCACCGAGAACGACTCGATTTCGCTGACGTCGACGTTGTTCAGGTCGCGAGCCACGCCATCGATCAGGATCAGCGGGTTGTTGCTGCCCGAGAAGGTCGAGATACCACGAATCCAGAAGTTGGAGTCGTCGTAGCCTGGCTCACCAGAACGCTGGATTCCAATGACACCGCTCAGCTTACCGGCAAGGTTGTTTGACAGCGTTCGCGTCGTACCGAATGCCAGTTCCGTGGGCTTGATGGTCTCGATAGATCCAATGATGGAGGCCTTCTTCTGGCTGCTGTAACCGGTCACCACCACCTCTTCCATCTCGCCGGCATCTTCTTCGAGCACCACGTTCAGCAACTTGGCACCGCTCACCTCGACTATCTTCTTCTTGAAGCCGATGTAATTGAACTCGAGCGAACTCTTCTTGTCGCTGGGAACGTTGATGCGGAACATGCCATCGACATCGGTCACACTACGTTCGCTGCCGTCGACGAGCGACACGGTGACACCAATCAGCGGTTGGTTGGTCGCATCGGTGACCATTCCCGTCACTTGCGAAGTCTTCACTTGCTGCTGCGCAGCCTCAACGGACTTCGCATGGAGCGGAGCAGAACCCAGTAGCGACAGCATGCACAGCCCTATCAGTACTGCTAACCACCGCGATGGGCAAAACTTTAACAATCGATGTTTCATCTTTTTTTAGGTTTTTGTTCGTGAAATTACTGCTGCAAAGGTAGGCGTTTCTTCGCACGCACCAACATTAAATTGGGTTTGTATAACCGATAAGTGGATGATACTTTTTGTTAAGCATTGATAATCAGCCACTTGAAAAACGGCAACAAAGACGCTGGTATAAAGGAAATATTGCCTCTGCACCCCGCCAACGGCATGTTTAGCGCAGGAAATCGGCCGTTCTGCGGGGCGAATAGAGTTCCCACAGCGAGGCAATAGTCCAGCCCGGAGCAAAGATGTCGTTGTAGTAGCCCTTGCCATTCTTGCCGTAGTCCCAGTACGTGTGCTGCACAACCTCGGGGTTGAAGCCTGGAATGGCGATGCCGCAGAGACGCTCTTCGGTGGGCAACAGTTGGCAAAGCGACGAGGCAATGAGGTCGTGCATCTGTGCAAAGCGATGCTCGCCGGTCTCGCCGGCTAACCATTTCACAATGTGAGCCAATTCAAACACGAAGACATCGACGTGGTTGTTCTCAACCGAAACATTGCTCCAGCCGCGGCTCTTAAAGCCCAGGTCGCCCAACATCTGCCCTTGGGCAAACGGAACGTCCCACAGATAATACCACGACAGTGCAAAATAGGAAGCCTGGCGGCACAAGGCTATGTAGTGGCTGCGCTCCTGCGCCTTCTTGCTGACCATAGCCAGATAGTAAGTGGCAGTCACTGCACTGATGGCAGCCTCTTTGTCCTCGCAGTTGGCATCGAGCGTCGACGAGAAATAGTCGCTCTTCGAAATAATGTTCTTCTCCAGATAGTCAACCGATAGCTTTGCGGCCTTCAAATAGCGCTTATCGCCAAAGTAACGGTATCCCATGACAAGCGTAGAGGTGGCACTTGGCGTCGATCCTCCAGAGGCATCCACATCGCTATGATCGTCGCGATACTTGCGGGGGAAGTGTCCGTCGGCCTTCTGGAGTTCCAACATATTATTTAATAAGGTGCGAACCTTCTGCTCCCACAGCTGGTGCTTGCGGCCGTGCTGCTTTTCGTAGTTCAGATAGTGCAGCACCGCATAGACGGCCTCAGACTGCTGGCGAATGCTGTGAACGACATCGGCATCTGCGGGAATGCCCTGAGCGATGTGCATCTCGTCCTTGAAATAGCCCTTTGCCGTGAATCCATGCTGCAACCAACTGTCAAAAATCTCGCGGCCCATTGCCACCAATCGCTGTTCGCCCGTCTGCTCGCCATATTCCAGCGAGTTGAAGGCGTTGAGCAATACACGGCCGCAGAAACCCAGCTGCACGTGGTCGGTAGGCAGGCAGTCGTCGCAGCGCAAACTGACGCCCGAGTGGTATTTCAGGTCGTATTTGTCCACGTAGGACTGGCGGAAATAGTTGGCCAACTGAGCCTTTACCTGATCGGGTGTATAGAGCGGCGTCAGCGGACGAGGACTTAACTGGTCGAAAGCCAGCTGCCACGTCTCCATGACGAACTGCCCGTAGTCGGCAGGCTGGCTCTCACTGATCAGCCAAGTCAGCGTGATGCTCTCGCCAGTCTCCAGACGGGCAAAAGTAGTGATGGGGTTTGCCAGCGTGAGCTTGCGGATATAGCGACGCGGTGTTTCAACGTAAGGATAGCCAAAGGTCAGTTCTGCGACACTTTTCGACCCTGTTAGCTTGTCGTTTTGGTCAAATCCGAGATAGCCCAACGACGTGCGACCGCCGAGCAGCACTTCCCCTTCTTGATGGGTAGTGAGTGCTTCGGCAGCTGAATCAAGCTGGCGCATCACCACGAATGCCTGCTTTGACTGAGCATCGAAGACACCTGTCAAGGGTGCCGACAGGCGGTCTTCACGGAAGTTCCAACTCTTCGAGGTGTGGAAAGACGGTGCCGACTCAGGCGAACGCAGGTTCTTGTGATACCAGAAACCAGGCAGGTAGAACTCGCAATCGTCAGTGGCAAAGCCCGTGGGCATGGTCATACCGAGGTTGAACCAGATGCGTTGCCGGGCCTGCAGCGTTACAGTCAGTTTGTTCAACGCACCCTCCTTCGCCACCGATTGGGTGATGACGACGGGCAAAGGGCTGTCGGCCTTCAGCTGTGCACCTGACTGCTTCAGGTCATAGCTGACGGCCGCATTGCCAGGTTGCTTCAAACTGAGTTTGTAGTTCACGTCGATAGCCTTCGCCTGGCCAGATATAGCCGCAAAAAGGCACACACATACGATGGTTTTCTGAATGGTTTTCATGTGCTTATCCTATTGTTTATTCTTGTCAACTGTAAAATTTTCAACCGCCAACTACTTCAGTTTTGTCTTTTCAACGCCTTCGTTCGTTATTTTCACGGGGCGGATGAGCCCAGCCTCGTCGAACTCCAGCTTGTCGATACACACCACACGCGAGTTGGCAGCCTTCTCTGTCAGCGGCCGACGATGATAGACGATGTACCAATTGTTGCCACGGCCCTTGAAAACGGAGTGATGGCCGGCGCCCGTTGCCACCTTCGGGTCCTGCTCCAGTATCTTTCCGATACGGCGGAACGGTCCCAGCGGCGAGTCGCTGATAGCATAGCTCACGCAATAGTTGGCTCCTCCCCAGCCTCCTTCACTCCACATGAAGTAGTATTTGCCGTCGCGCTTCAGCATGAACGGTCCCTCTACATATTGATCGGGCGTCACCTCCTTATAGGTTTCGCCATCGGCGAAGGGGACAACGCTCAGCAAATCGTCGGCCAAACGCACGACATTGCAGTGGCCCCAGCCGCCATAATACATATAATATTGACCGTCGTCGTCGAGGAAAACATACTGATCGATGGGCTGTGCACCATTCACGATGTGCTGGATGAGCGGTTTTCCCAGTGCATCCTTATACGGGCCATAAGGCTTGCGGCTCACGGCCACGCCGATACCTCCCACTTCGCCCTCATGAACGTCGTTGGCTGCAAAGAAGAAGTAGTAGCGGCGCCCCTTCTTCACCACAGCTGGAGCCCACATGGCACGTCGCGCCCAGCTGACATTCTCGCTGGTGAGCACGCGGGGGTGCTTTTTCCACGTCACAAGGTCCTTCGACGAGAACACATCGAAATGAAGCTGCTTGTCGTACTCTGCCGAATAGGTAGGAAACACCCAGCAACGGCCATCCCAAACCACTGCTTCAGGGTCGGCATACCACCCCTCTGCAATAGGATTACCACTGCTTTGCCTCTGTGCCGAGGCACCCAGAGCCATGCCCAGCAGCACTATCATCAAACTAATTCTGTTTTTCATTATCTTCAACGCTACAAATTAAAACTCTAGACAAAACTTCAAAAGCTCATCGAACCACATACTTCCTGCCCCCGTTCACGTAGATGCCATGCGTAGCGGGGCGAGGCGTACGCACACCGCCCAGAGTGAACCAAGCATCGCTTTCCGTATGGTTGCCAGAACTGATGCTTTCAACCGCCGACGACTCGCCATGGGGCTTCAGCAACACCTTGTCGACATAAGGTGCCAAGGCGTTGTCATTGCCAAAGACGATGGTATTTGTGCCAGCCTTCAGGCTGACGTTAAGCGTCTTTACCTCAGCCGTCGAAGCCTGCCAGCCACCTGTCGAGGCATAGGCCGTGTTCACGCGCGAGCCTCCGTTCACGCGGACATACATCTGGCGGTTTTGACCTGTGAAATAGACCACGTCCAAGTCGTAGTCGCCAGCCTCAGCCACATCCACCTTGAGTGTCAGCAGGTTGTTGGCACCGTTACCGATATCGCAAACGTAGCGTCCGCCCGAGGCATCGCCGTCAGCTGCGATGGCAGCTTGTCCGCGCGTCTTTCCGAACTCAGCTTCCAACACGCCGGAAACCGCTGCCAAGTACATCACTTCCAACTTCTCAATCGCAGGCAGACCTGCCGAACAGCTCAGCCGAATCAGGTTTTCGCCCTTGACAAGTGTGACGTACTGCGGAACCTGGTTCACGACCGACGACGCGGGGAAGTTCGCCAGAAGGGCATCGCCCTGGTTTACGGCCAAATAGACAGCGCGTTTCTCGTCCGCACGGTAGCAAACGACCACTCTGTAGTGGCCAGCCTGCGCTGCCTCGTAGTGAAATACCATCTCCGTGTTGCCCGTCTGCTCTGCCGATGACGAAGGCAGCGTCTGCTTCCAGGTCTGTCCGTCGCCCAAAGCCGTCTCCAACGGTACGGCACAAGCCGCCGTCAGCGCCGTCGAAGCACCGAAAGCCGATGACGAAGCTCCATAGTCAACGTCGCCAAAGCTCAGGTCCTCGCGTGCTTTCGTCAGCCAAGCCGAGTGGCCGAAGCCCTGTGAGTTCATGTTGTTGTAGGCGTGGAAGGCATTGCGGGTGAGCCATGACTGGCAGCTGGCATTGAGAAACTCACGGGCATAGAGTCCTGCATAGCGCATCAAGATGCCCTTGAAGCCCTGGAAATCACCGTCGGCGTTCTGGCAAACACTCACGATGCCTTCGCTATTGCATAGGTTTTTCTGTGCATAATCAACGATTTTATCGGCGTCTTGACGATATTGGTCGTCGCCAAAGTGGCGGTATAGCAGCACGGCAGCACCAAGCATGGTGCCTTGATTGTAGGTAGAAGCCCACGTATTGCGGCTGGTCACGGTGCCCGTAGCGGGGTCGAACACCACGCTGTCATAGACTTGCCCCGTCGAAGGTACGAAGAGATGGCGACGCTGGTTCGAGTAAAGCTCGCGAGCTTTCTCGAAATAGCTCTCGTCGCCCGTCCCTGCAGCGATGTAGCAGGCAGCTACCTCGGCCGGGCCATTGATACACGAGTTTGCGCCGTTACGGTCGCCGGTGTTCTCGGCCCACCTTAGCAGGCCTACATAGCCCAGATAGGCACGGTCCCAGATACGGTCGAAGTTGCGTTTGGCATCGTTCAGGTAAACCTGTCGGCCCGTCAGGTGGTAGGCTCGCGCTGCTGTGATGACAAGCCACATCACATCATCGTTGAAGTCGTAGCCAAACCAGCTGTAACCGCCAACGACAGTGCCGCCATCCCAGGTGGTTCCCACGTGGTAGCACAGGTAGTCGTAGCACGACTCAAAGACATCCAACACCGAACGGTCGCCGGTAGCCTCGTAAATGTCGAGCAATGCCTCCATCGTCTCAGCTTCACCCCAACCGCCATTCAGGAAGGTACGATAGCCGTTGCCCCGGTCCTGCATGTAATGGCTCAGGAATCCATCCACCATGCGCTGACGTGCTGACGCGTCGAAGTGGCTTTGCGGCTGAACCTCGACGAAATGCCACGTCTGTTGACCGCTTCCCACGACGGGTTGACGCCCGTCGGTGGTGCTGATGACACGCAGATATTTGTTTTGTTTCACCAGATATTCGTTGCTATCGGCATCGACAACCTCCAGCGTCCAGGCGCTTGGCTCGGCGCGTTGCACCACTGCCAGGTTGCTGGCATCGAGGTATTTGCCCGTATAGACATTCTTCAGGTACACAGTGCCGTCGCCTGCATCCTCCACGGTCCACTGTTGGGCAGGCACATCGGTCTCGGTCCACACCACAACGGGGGCTTTTTCGGCCAACGAGGCATCGGCTACCATCAGCGATTTCTCTGCATTGGCAGCTGGAACAATACGGTATGTCTTGCCAGTAGCCACTTCGGCAGCCACTTTCTGGCACAACAGGAGTACCAACAGGCATCGAACGATTGACTTCATGTTCATCTTTTTTCTAAATACATTGATTGATACAGCTGCAAAGTTAAGGAAAACCTGCCGACAACGGAAAGAAACCAAGAAATGTATCATTCCATCGGCCTGCCTCAGCCATGCAATGCCATGTCTGTCAGCGTGTTATGGAAACTCGTTTGCTGCCGTTGTATAAAGAAAATAAAAGGGTGCGGGGGCGCGAAGGGGCAAGGATGCGAGGACGCGAGAGTACACAGACGCGTCGTGGCCTTGCCACTTTGAAAAGTTTTTCGTACCTTTGCCGTCGAAAAAAGAATACTGATAGATGCACGTCATGAACAAGACATGTCTGAAAATGCTCATCTTGAGCCTGCTCGTAGGCCCGCTTTTCCCCGTCGGAAGCAGTGGGCTGCTCCATGCACAGTCGGCCGATAACTATCGCAGCCGTCTGCGCGATGCCCATGTGAAGGTGGGCGAGACCAACCTACCCATCGTGTTCATCAACGTGGGGGGCAAGATGATACTGCGCGACAGCTATATCCTGGGTTCCATGAAGATCATCGACAACGGCGAAGGCAACATGAACCATGCCGACACGACGGCCTTTCCGGGGCAGCATGTGGACTACGAGGGGTGGATAGCGCTGAAATATCGCGGCAACTCGTCGTTCGACGCATCGGACAAGAAGCCTATGGCCTTCCGAACGCTGGAGACTAACGTGCTGCCCGACCACGGTGGCGCCAAGCAGAAGGTAAAGATACTGGGCATGCCGAAGGACAACAAGTGGGCGTTCATTGCCCCTTGGTGCGACGAAACCATGATGCGCGACGTGCTGTCGTTCGAGTTGGGGCGCCCATGGTTCGACTGGGTGCCGCAGGCACGCATGTGCGAGGTCATCCTCGATGGCACTTACTATGGCGTTTTCGTGCTTTGCGAGCGTCCGTCGAAGGGCAAGCACCGGCTGAACCTGGATGATCCCGGCGAGGCTGACGGCGACTTGAGCGGCGACTACCACGTGTCTGTGGACCACGGCTATAACCCTTACTTTACGTCGCGCTATCGTCCGTGGCAGTCGCTCGACGGCAGTAAGGTGGCGCGCAACTACCAAATCAAGTACGAATACAAGGATCCCGAGGACGAAGACTTCGCTTCGCTGCCCGCAGGCACACGCGTGGCACTGCACGACGAGGTCAACAAGATGGAAGCCTCGTTCCTTGCCGACGACTGGGACCAGCCTGCCGGGGGCTATCGCGATGCTATCGACGTGCAGTCGTTCATCGACTACATGCTGGCAACGGAACTTTCGATGAACATCGACGGCTATCGGTTGAGCACTCACCTCTACAAGCACAGCCAAAAGCGCTTCGAGACGGAGGGCATAGACCCGCGTTGGAAGACCACGCTGTGGGATTTCAACATCGCATGGGGCAATGCCAACTACTACGACGGCGAGAAAACCGACCGATGGCAGTACGAACTGAACTTGAACTTCACGGGCGACGACTGCCCAGTGCCGTTCTACTGGTATCGGATGCTGCAGGACGAGCAGTATGTCGATGCTTTGAAAAATCGCTGGCAGCAATACCGCCAGACGAACCACTCCAACCAGCACATCATGCAGACAGTGGACTCGCTAGCCACGCTCATCAAGGCGGGCGGAGCTGCCGATCGCAACGAGCAGGCATGGGGTATCTACGGCCGATACGACATCTGGCCGCTGTACTACTATGCCGTCAGCTACGACGATGCCATCAACTACCTGAAGACGTGGATAGCACGCAGGCTGCTGTTCCTTGACCGTCATCTGCTGCCACCACGTACTCTGGCCACCGAACCCATCGACATCGCATCGGGATGGAATGCCGACATCGTGGCCGAATCGCTGCCTGCCGCATCCCATACCAATGCTCCCGTCGACGGGGCCGACCGCACTTTCTATGCTGAAACATTGCGCGGCAGCGGCGGACTGCCACGACAGCGTACCATCACATCGGCTTACGACGGCGCACGCTTCGAGTTGGCTCCCTATAATGCCGACAATGTGCTGTCGCTACGCGAAAACGGACAGCAGGGAACACTTGAGTTCCAGAGTCCCGTCAGCACTGACGAGCTGTTCGTACTGGGCACCAGCGGCAACGGCGATTCCCATGTCGGTGCCACACTGAACTATTCCGACGGCTCATCGGTGTACGTTGGCTCCTACTGCATACGCGACTGGTCGGTGCGCAACGACGCTTTGCGGGGCGACGAGGCTGTGACGGCACTCGGAAACATCTACCGCAGCAACAACAGCTATAGCAGCGACAATCACTACTGCCTGTTCTCGTTCTCCATTCCCGTTGAGAACCGACCGCTGCAGTCCATCACGTTCACTTCCGCCAGCGGTGCCTACGCCTCTATCATGGCCCTTTCTGCACTGCAGAACGATGAGACGGCCGTACACAACATCAGCGACGACATGCCAAAGGCTGCCCAGCCAGCCGCCATCTTCGACATACGCGGCAACCGGTTGAACCACATGCAGCGCGGCATCAACATCGTGCGCACAACAGATGGCAGGGTGATGAAGGTCATCAGAAAGTGACAAGGGGGAAAAAGCATGCATTTCGCCTGTCCAAAGGACAGCATTGGGATGAAAAAAGCAGTGCCTTAGACGTTCTAAGGCACTGCTTTTCGTATGCGAAAGCTATGCTTTCTAGTGCGTAAAAGCATCATCGCCAAACGGCGTTGAGCTGAGTTGCTTCCTATTTGTTGGCCACGCGCTTCACGGTCTGGCCGTTTGACTTGCGCTCAATGACCACTTGCCCGCGCTGTGGGGTGCTGATGCGCTGTCCACCGAGGGTGTAGAAGGCTGCGGGGGCAATCGTTTCGGCCTTTTTCAGTTCAACCCCAAGGTTGAAATCAGTACCGAAGGTCACTTCAACCATCTGCTCGAGCGTTGCCATCAGGTCGATATGGATTTCGCAATAGAGTTTCTCGTCGTTGAAACGGGCCTCCATGACAATAGGAACCTCGCCAATCATCGGACCCATCCAGAACGCTACGTTGGGATCGTCGCCCTCGGCTATCGTAATGTTGCCGTCGAACTTGATGGTATTTACGCCATCGGCAGCCGTACCCTGCAGGTTAGGCAGCACAATGTTGCCCACGCCGATACGAGAAACATTGCCATCGTCGTCCTTAGACTCCAGACAGAAGTTCTTCAGCGAGAAGGTGTAGAGCCCATCGCTGGCCTGCTTGAGGTTGATCGTGGCCTCCTGCTCCGACGAAACGCCGTTGACAGTCACGACGAGCTGATCGGTGTAGGTCTTGACGACGCCTGCCTTCTCTGGTTCGGTGCCGAAGGTCACTTCAACCATCTGCTCGAGCGTTGCCATCAGGTCGATATGAATCTCGCAATAGAGCTGTTCGTCGTTGAAACGGGCCTCCATGGCAATAGGAACCTCGCCAATCATCGGGCCCATCCAGAATCCTATCTCGGGGTCGTCGCCCTCGGCAATCGTGATGTTGCCGTCGAACGTAATGGTAGTTACGCCATCGGCAGTCGTACCTTCACGGTCGGACAGCACAATGTTGCCCACGCCGATGCGAGTGGCATTGCCATCGTCGTCTTTAGACTCCAGACAGAAGTTCTTCAGCGAGAAGGTGTAGAGGCCATTCTCTTCCTTTTCAACGGTGATAGTAGCCATTTGCTCGCTGCTAACGCCATTGACTGTCACCGTCAACTTGTCGGTATAGTCGTTGGCCATGGCGGTCAACGAAATCAAAGTCATCGTGATAAGTGTAAAAATTTTCTTCATACGCTATTTTTTATGTTTCCTTTTTACTTTTTACCTTGTTACTTTACCTCTTAACTATTTACCCTTTTACCTCTTTACTCTTTTACTTTGTAATCTTATAGGTCATACCTATGGTTCCATAGATAGGATAGAGCGTTTGCTCAATGGTCTTGAAACTGCTCTTATGAATGCCTGTGAGGCCCCAAGAGAGGTCAAGCGAGAAGCCGATGCGACGGAACGTCTGCCAATCGGCACCGATGGCGATGCCAGCCTGAAAGTTGCGAAGGTCGTCGGTAAAGTCGTAAGTGGCCCATTCGCCTTCCTTGTCGCCCATGACCACCTTTACGCCCGTCGGGTCGTCCTTTCGGAGATAGCCCTCAGAGGCATAGCCGCTGAAGTCTTTGTTCGCCATCACCGACACGTAGGGTCCTGCCTTCAAAGTGACCTTGTTGCTGAGCCGATAGATGGCCTGCACAGGCACCGTAAACATCCACAGCGTGACCTTCTGGCGCACACGGCCCGTGTAGTAGCCTTCCATTTCGCTTTCGTCCATGCGCACTTTCATGCGATAGGCCTTGGTCAGCACCTCGCCATCCATGCCTTTGTTCTCCACACGCAGTCCTGCCTGGAAGCCCCAGCGGTCATAAAGCAACTTGGAGCCGTCGATTCCCAAGAGGAAGTTGGGCGTCAGGTGGAATGCCTCAATGCTTCGAATGCTGGCAGGCATGCCCAGAGGTGCCGTACTGCCAATGCTATAGCCCACACGGGCCTTCAACTGCACGTCATCGTAGAACCCCTCGGCTGCAACGGGTGTGGTCAGCGCCATCAGGACGACGAGTATTGCTGTTCTAATGATTGTATTCATTGTTTAACCTCCTCTTCCGATTGGAAATCTATTTTCACTTTGTCAATGTAGAGCGTGCTTCCAACAGCACCTTCGAACGTGTCGCCGGTCTTACTGGACGAGAATACCAGTGCCAAGCTATAGCCTCGACGGCTGAGCAGGTCGGCATCGATAGGCGTGGTGCCTTCGTAAACCATCTCAAAGGGCGTCCACTGGTCGGTGGGCGGCAGCGACTTCACTCGTGCCTTGCGCACAATGAGCGGACTACTGAGCACGTCGTCGCCGTGGAGGACCACGCTGTTACCCTCGGCATCGTGGTTCACGTAGAGAACGGAGTAGATGTCGGGTTCGTCCTGGCGACCTGGAATCTCTTTGAAGTCCTTGTCGGTGAACACATCACCAGGTTTGAACTTGTAATAGCCTGTTACTTTAACGGGTTCCTTGGTAAATGGGATGCCCATCTCGGTGCATTTCAGTGTGTTAGTCAGTGCATATTGACTGTTAAACTTGCCGAAGAAAAGATTGCCGGCGGCGATGGGCTTGCGGAAGGTCTTGCCCCAAGAGCCTGTATTACGGGTTATCAGCTTGACACACCAGCCATCGTAACCAAGAGAGTCTGCTACACTGGGATATTTATCTGGGATTGTATCGCCTTTGGCTATGCTAAAGCCCAAATTACCTGTCGCCCAAATGTAGCTATGGGTACTATCAGCCAACAATTCGTACCAGACGTGGAACTTAGGCTTTTCGTTCACTTCGAAATGCTCAAAGTCGTAAGTGTTAGAGGGGTGAACCATCTCGCGCAACTCAACCTGATACTGGCGCTTCCACTGTCCATCCTCGGAGGTAACGGTATAGGTGACGGGACCTTTCGAAAAGTCCTGCAACGAGCCGTTGGCGGGTTCGATGGTCGCACCTGGCGTCAGGCGGAACTCAACGGGCAGCTCGGACACGACGGAAAGCACCCTTACGGTGAACACAATCTGGTGTTCGCCCGAAGGAACGTCCTCGACGCGCATGTCGGTAGGCTGGCTGAAGTAGCTACGGTAATCGTCGGGCACCCAAGCCTCCAAGATATCACATTCGGTGTTGGGTGCTTCGTCCTTGAAACACGACGTTAAAAGCAAGCATCCCAATACCAATATAGGAAAAAAAGTGTTCAGTTTCTGCATGACTATTTTTTTGTTACAGGCTGCAAAATTACAAAAAACTTACCAAATCGAGCATATTTATTGTACTAAAATCAATTAAAACAATGAATTATCATAATTATTTTTGTAACTTTGCACTATCATTGAACACGTTATCACAAAAAATTACCAAATCAATATGACTAACAAACGGAATCTGACCTTCTGTCTTATCAGCTTTTTTCTTGCCGCAATGTCGATGCAAGCACAACAAGCACCTGCTCCAATAGCGCCTCTTCCCACCAGCCATCAGGTGGCTTGGCAGCAACTGGAGACCTATGCGTTCATCCATTTCGGCCCGAATACGTTCGGCGACCGCGAGTGGGGCTTCGGCGATGCACCGTTGGAGTCGTTCAACCCAACGCGTCTCGACTGTGAACAATGGGCTCGCGTGTGCAAAGAGGCGGGCATGCGCGGCATCATCCTTACCGCAAAGCATCACGATGGATTCTGTCTTTGGCCCACAAAGTACACGGATTATTCGGTGCGCAACACGCCTTACAAAGACGGTAAAGGCGACGTGGTGGGCGAACTGGCTGCTGCCTGCCGCAAATATGGTCTGAAACTGGGCCTGTACTTGTCGCCTTGGGATCGCCACCAGGCCTTCTACGGCACGCCACTCTATGTGGAGTATTTCTATGCACAGCTGAATGAACTGCTGACGCAGTATGGCGAGATTTTCGAGGTGTGGTTCGACGGTGCCAATGGCGGCGACGGCTGGTACGGCGGTGCGAAGGAGACTCGGAAAATTGACCGTAGCACTTATTATAACTTCCCTCGGGCGTGGAAAACCGTCCACGAACTGCAGCCGCAGGCCATCATTTTCAGCGACGGAGGTCCCGGTTGCCGTTGGGTGGGCAATGAGAATGGCTATGCAGATGCCACCAATTGGTCGTTCCTGCGCATCAAGGAGGTTTACCCGGGCTACGAACGCTATCGCGAACTGCAGAGTGGGCATGAGAATGGCGACACTTGGGTGGCCTCAGAGTGCAACACGTCGATTCGTCCGGGGTGGTTCTACCACGAGCGCGAGGACGAAAAGGTGAAGAGTGTCGCCCATTTGGTCGACCTTTACTATCGCTCCGTAGGCCATAACGGCACATTCCTGCTGAACTTCCCGGTGGACAAGGAAGGCCTGATACATCCCATTGACTCGGCACATGCCGTTGATTTCCACAAACAGGTGATGAACGAACTGCAGAACAACCTGCTTTTGAAGGCAAAAGTGACCGCCAGCGACACGCGAGGCAAGGCTTTCACGACGAAAAACCTCACCGATGGGCAGTTCGACACATACTGGGCAACGCCCGATGGCGTGACGACAGCCACGCTAGACATCAGCTTTGGCCGTGCTCAAAAGGTGAACCGCCTGATGCTCAGCGAGTACATTCCGCTGGGACAGCGCGTGAAAAAGTTCGCCGTCGAATATCTTGAAGAGAAGCCGCAAGGCGCAAAAGGCAAGGGAAAGGGTGCTATGTGGCTGCCCGTAAAGGCCGGCGAGGCAACCACAACCATCGGTTACAAGCGCCTGTTGCGTTTCCCCACCATCACGACGAAGCGCATCCGCATCCGCTTTGAGGACAGTCGCGGACCTCTCTGCATCAATGGGCTCGGTGCATACCACAGCCTTACCCCCGCGACCGCATCCGAAAACGAGGGAGTTGAGCAACTGAAAGGTTTTGACTATCAGGTGGTTAAGACTGAGAACGATAAGGTTGTGCTCGATCTCGGCACTGTCCAGACGTTGCACTCGCTGCATTACAAACCCACATCAACAGGTATGGTGTCCAACTACGAGATTCTGGCAGGTCCAACTGTTGAGGAGGCGAAGGCGATTGCACAGGGCGAGTTCTCGAACATTCGCAATAACCCCATCATGCAGGATGTGTATTTCGCACCCGTCAGAGCCCGTTACGTGGTCCTGCGTGCCACTCGCATGGTGAAAGAGGGCGAACCGATGAAGTACGACCAACTGATTGTCAGATAAAACCTGTCAGAAAACCATCAGAAAACCATCCATTACGATATGAAACGAAACGTATTACTGATAGTCTTGAGTTGCTTGATGGCCTCGGCCTATGCTGTTGACAAGAAGAAAACCGATGTGTTGCCTTATCAAAACCCGTCCTTGTCGATCGATGAACGACTGCATGACCTGATGCAACGCATGACGCTGGAAGAGAAAGTCGGTCAGTTGCGCTGCACCATGGCGTGGAATTACTACGACATCGTTGACCGAGGCAGCAACTCAACGTCCAACGTTCAAGGTTCAAAGGGCAGAGCCAGGAAGGGTAAGACACCCGTTGTGGTGCCCTCGGAGTCGTTCAAGAAGGACATAGCCGAAGGCAATATCGGCATGCTTTGGGGCACTTATCGTGCCGATCCGTGGACACAGAAGTCGCTCAGCAATGGCCTCACACCCGAAATGGCTGCCTTGGCGGGCAATGCCCTGCAGAAGTACGTGAAGGAAAACACGCGTCTGGGCATCCCATTGTTCCTGGCCGAGGAGGCTCCCCATGGGCACATGGCCATTGGAACGACGGTTTTCCCCACTGGATTAGGCATGGCTGCTACATGGTCGACCGACCTTATTGAGCGCGTCGGTTACGTTATCGGCAAGGAAATACGCCTGCAGGGCGGCCACATCAGTTATGGACCCGTGCTCGACGTATCGCGCGATCCGCGGTGGTCGCGTGTTGAGGAGTCCTATGGCGAAGATCCTTACCTGACAGGTGCCATGGGAGCTGCCATGGTTCGGGGGTTGGGCGGCGGCAAGCTATCGCAGCCATACGCTACACTGGCCACGTTGAAGCATTTCATCGCCTACGGCACCACGGAAGGCGGTCAGAACGGCAACCAAACCGTGCTCGGACCCGTGGAGATGCACCAGCATTTTCTTCCACCGTTCCGACAAGCCATCGACGCAGGTGCCCTTTCGGTGATGACAAGCTATAACACCTGCGATGGAATCCCGTGCACCAGCAACGAATACCTGCTCACCGACGTGCTCCACCGCCAGTGGGGATTCCAAGGATTTGTGGTCAGCGACCTCTTCAGTATCGATGGCATTGCCCAGATGCACGTGGCACGCGACCCGCAGGAGGCAGGCGTGATGGCTCTGCTGGCGGGTGTCGATGCCGATCTGGGTGCCAACGCCTATGGAAAGCTGGCCGATGCCGTTCGCAAAGGTATGGTTGACGAAGCCTATGTGAACCGTGCCTGCGAGCGAATCCTGCGCCTGAAGTTCGAGATGGGCCTGTTCGACAATCCTTATGTCGAGCCGAAGGCCACCGCAATGGTGCGCACCGAGGAACATTGTCAGGTGGCTCTCGATGCCGCACGCGCCAGTATCACGTTGCTAAAGAACAACGGCGTGCTGCCACTCCAGGCCTCTTTTGTTGGCAAGGGCCAAGACGAAACCCTCCGCATCCTCGTCGTGGGTCCAAATGCCGACAGCCAGTACAATCAGTTGGGCGACTACACGGCCCCACAGCCCGACGACAACATTCAAACGGTACTCGAAGCTCTTCGCGCAAAAGAATCATCACCTGTCAATTATCACCTATCGACCAACTACGTCAAAGGCTGCGCCGTGCGCGATACGACTGAGAACAGCATCCAAGAAGCCGTCAGTGCAGCCCGCAACGCCGACGTCGTCGTTGCCGTGGTGGGTGGTTCCAGTGCCCGCGACTTCAAGACAAGCTACAAGGAGACCGGTGCTGCCGTGACAGATGCAAAGACACTCTCAGACATGGACTGCGGCGAGGGCTTCGATCGCGCCACACTCTCACTGCTAGGGCATCAGGAGCGACTGTTGAAGGAACTGAAGTCAACGGGCAAACCCCTCGTGGTGGTCTACATCGAAGGCCGACCGCTCGACAAGACGTGGGCTGCCGACAATGCCGATGCACTGCTCACGGCCTACTATCCTGGTCAGGCGGGAGGCACAGCCATCGCCGATGTGCTCGTGGGCGACTACAATCCAGCCGGCAGGTTGCCCGTATCGGTGCCTGCCAGCGTAGGGCAATTGCCCGTGTACTACAACAAGCGTGCTCCAAAACCACACGATTACATCGAGATGTCGGCACAGCCGCTCTACCCGTTTGGCCATGGCCTCAGCTACACGACGTTCCGTTACGAGAACCTCAGCATCGTTCCGCTCACGCAGTCGGCAGCATCGGCATCCGATCAGGCACCCATCGTGAAGGTAGCCTGCGACGTGACCAATACGGGCCGTTACGATGGCGACGAGGTCGTGCAGCTCTACGTCCACGACGAACTGGCCTCAGTGGCTCAACCACTGCTGCAGCTCAAGGGTTTCCGCCGCGTCGCCATCCCTCGTGGTGAGACGCGCCATGTGGAGTTCACCCTGTCGCGTCGCGACCTGAGCATTGTCAACGCCCGACTGCAGACGGTTTTCGAGCCTGGCGACTTCCTTTTCATGGTCGGAGCCAGCAGCAGCGACATCCGTCTGAGGCAGACGGTTGGTCTGCAATAAGCTTCATGGCCAACTTTCCACGTTGAAATATAAAAAAAAGACAACATTTTGCTTTGTATTGCAGTGAGTTTTCACTACCTTTGCAGGCGAATAAAACGATGAAACGATGATGAACGACAAGACCCCTACGCCCCACATCGGGGCCAAATACGGCGACATTGCCGATACAGTGATCATGGCGGGCGACCCGCTACGTGCTAAAATGATGGCCGAGCGCTATCTGGAAAACCCTGTTTTGTACAACAATGTGCGCGGCATGTTGGGCTACACCGGCATCTATCACGGCAAGCGCGTGTCGGTGCAGGGCCATGGCATGGGCATCCCGTCCATTGGCATCTACAGCTACGAGCTGTTCAACTTCTACGACGTGAAGACCATCATCCGCGTAGGCTCGGCAGGATCGCTGCACGCAGACTTGCACATCGGCGACCTGGTGCTGGCTATGGGTGCCTGCACCAACTCCAACTATGCCGACCAATACCAGTTGCCTGGTACCTATGCCCCCATTGCCGACTTCCAACTGCTGCGTGCTGCCGCTGAGAAAGCTGAGGAGCTGGGCTACCGCTATCGCGTGGGCAACGTGTTCTCTTCGGACATCTTCTACAACGAGACGCCGGGCATCGAGCATTGGCAGAAGATGGGCGTGCTGGCCGTCGAGATGGAGGCTCCGTCGCTCTACATGAATGCGGCACGCTGCGGTGCCCGCGCCCTGTGTATATGCACTATTAGCGATTCGCTCGTGACGGGCGAGGAAACCACTGCCGAGGAACGCCAGAACAACTTCACGAAGATGATGGACGTGGCGTTTGGAATCATTTAGGAAGTTAAAGACGTTAAGGAAGTTAAGGGCATTAAAGGATAATGGAATGGCTTAACGCACTCTTCATGGAGCAGTCGGCACTACAGACGGTTGTCGTGCTGTCGCTCATCTGCAGCGTGGGTCTTGCACTTGGCAAGATTCGCGTTGGAGGAGTGTCGTTGGGCGTAGCCTTCGTGTTCTTCATTGGCATCCTGGCAGGTCATCTCGGCCTGTCGGTCGATGCACAGATGCTCGACTATGCCGAAACCTTCGGCTTGGTGGTGTTTGTCTATATGCTTGGCCTCCACGTGGGCCCCCACTTCTTCAGCTCATTGCGCCACGAGGGGCTGGAACTCAACCTCTGGAGCTTCGGTGTCATCGCACTGGGCACCATTCTGGCCATTGCCTTGACGGGCGTCACCTCAGTAAGTCTGCCCGATATGGTGGGCGTACTCTGCGGTGCCACCACCAACACGCCTGCTCTGGGTGCTGCACAGCAGGCACTGGCCCATCTGAACCTACCCTCAGGGTCGGCAGCATTGGCCACGGCCGTGACCTATCCACTCGGTGTGTTGGGCGTCATCCTGGCCATGATGTTCATCCGCCGCCTGTTCGTGAAGCCTCAGGACCTGGAACTGCGCTCGTTGGACAGCGAAGACCAGACCTATGTGGGGCAGTTTGTCGTGGTCAATCCCGCCCTTGCCGATAAAACCGTGGCCGAAATCTCGCAGATGAGCCACCTGAAGTTCATCATCTCACGCATCTGGCGCGGCCAACAGGTGCTTGTGCCACAGGCCGACACGCTGCTCCGACTCTACGACAACGTCCTTGTCGTGACGCGTCGCGACGACATCGGAGCCATGGAGATACTCTTTGGCGAGAAGACCGAGACCGATTGGAATGGCGAACGCATTGATTGGAACCACATCGACGCCAAGGTTGAGAGTCGCACGCTGGTGCTCTCGCGCAAGGTGCTCAACGGCAAACGCCTGGGCCAGTTGCAGTTGCGCCACGTCTATGGCGTCAACGTCAGCCGAATCACCCGTGGTGACATCAAACTGCTGGCCACCGACGACCTGCGCCTGCAGTATGGCGACCGCCTGACCGTGGTGGGCGAGCCCAAGTCGCTCGACAACGTCGAGCAGTTCCTGGGCAATGCCGTGCAGACGCTCAGTGAGCCCAATCTGGCAGCCATCTTCCTCGGCCTCATCATGGGTTTGGCCTTGGGCACCATCCCCCTGTCGCTGCCAGGCATGGAGAGTCCCATCCGTCTGGGTATCGCCGGAGGTCCTATCATCATGGGCATCGTAGTGGGATCATTGGGACCGCGCCTGCATTTCATCAGCTACACCACCCGTTCGGCATCACTCATGCTGCGCAAACTCGGCCTGTCGCTCTATCTGGCCTGCCTAGGACTCGATGCCGGTCGCGACTTCTTCATGACCGTCATGCGCCCAGAGGGATTTCTGTGGGTGGGCCTCGGCTTCTTGCTCACGGTGGTTCCCGTCGTCGTCGTCGGACTCATCGCCCTGCACACACGTCGCTACGACTTCGGCACCATTTGCGGCATTCTCTGCGGTTCCATGGCCAACCCCATGGCACTGGGCTACGCCAACGACACGACCAAGGGCGACGCGTCGAGCATTGCCTATGCCTCCGTCTATCCACTGGGCATGTTTGTGCGCGTCATCATTGCCCAGATGCTCATCGTGTTCTTTGCTTAGACTTTCGTAAAGAAATTTACAGAAAACATTTATGTTTCCGGAAAGAAAGCGTCATTTATCGGAAACAAATCAGGACTAATTGGAAGAAATATTAAGGAATATTTTTGATGAGTGACTCAGCGACTTCAGAGAAGTCGGTGGGTCATCTTTTTTATGGGAATGATATAGCAAATGGCACAGAATCGGCCTGCAAGGCCAACACCACACAGCCCAGGGCTAGCCCTGGGAGATGGAGCGACACAAAAGGAAATTGCGCCCTACAGGGGCAGAATCATAAAAGTGTACTGAAAGGTTTTGCCCTGACTTTAACTTTGCAGCCAGAAATAAGAGTTCTCAAAACTCTTAAAATAAAAAACGTTCAATACACGAAGAAAAGACGAGATATGCGAGTTATTCCTTACCTTTGTTGTAGAAAGGAAGGATTGACTGCCGGAGGTCACCCTAATTGCCCTTGAAAGCCATGAGCTCAAGCCCTGTGGCAGGCCCTCCGGATTTCCAGCTGCAAATGCCAAATAGGAAGGTAGGCTCGGAGCCTAATTAAAGTAATAGTCACAGACAGCTTTCCTTCAGTCAATCGCTTCCTGTAATTAAGAACGGTGCAAAGGTATGAAAAAAATCATCATCGGCATCGATATTTCCAAAGAAAAGATCGATGCAAGCGCAATTGACGTGCAGAATGCGATGCAGGGCGTCCAGAAACTGGGCTACGAAACATTCGAGAACCGCCCGATGGGCTTCCGCCGTATGCTTGTGTGGGCGCGTCACCTGATAAAAGGGGTGACGCTGGATGATGTCCTGTTCTGCTGCGAGACCACGGGCGGATACGACCGCTGCCTGTGCGACTACATCTATGCCAAGGATCTTGACATCTGGCGCGAGAGTGCACTGCAGATCAAGCGCAGCATGGGCGTGCGAAAGGGTAAGGATGACAAGTCCGACTCGCTGATGATTGCCGAGTATGCCATGCGGCACATGGACAAGGCCGTCATCTACGAGACAACCTGCGACACCGTGCGCGAGTTGAAGGCGATGCTGCAGTACCGCCACAAGCTGGTACAGGAGAAGACGGAGAAGAAGGTCCGCATGTCGCATCTGGGTGACACGGCGGCCAAAAGCAAGTCCGTGAGCTTCATCCTGCGAGATGCCCGCAAGAGCATCAGGGCGCTCGAAAAGAGCATCAAGGAGTGTGAACGGCAGATTCTCGAACTGATCAAGGGGGACGAGGAACTGGCCTGGAACTACAGGCATATCACATCTGTCAGCGGAATGGGAATCGTCAACGCCACGGCGCTCATCGCCTACAGTAACAACTTCAAGGGGATTACTACGGCAAACAGGATGGCATCCTACTACGGCATCGCAGCCTTCAGGGACACATCAGGAACCAGCGTGGACAAAAAGGCATACGTCAAATGCTATTCCAACTCAGTGCTCAAGGCTTACCTCACACAGGCGGCTGAATGGACGATCAGGGAAAATGGTATATACCACCCCTACTACCTCAGATTGAAAGACAAGGGAAAGCCATACGGCATCATCATCAACAATGCAAGGAACAAGCTCATACACCTCGTCTTCTCACTCATTCATAACGACATGGATTATGAACAGGATCATGAGTACATCAGAACGATGGGAAGAGCTATGACGGAGATTCAATTGAATTAATGATTATTAACTAAAAATGTTTGGATAGAATCATAGGAAGCAGGGCGCAGAATCTCTCGTGTCGTCCCACCCAGGGCGTTCTTTCTCCGCTTTGCTACGCGCTCGCGCTCGGCTTTGCCGCTTTCGTCGAGAAAGAACTTGTTCGCTTTCGTAACAGCGTGGAGAAAGCCGAGCGGCCCTGGGCTAGGAGATGCTGCCCCTGCGGGGCGTCTTTGTGCCCGCTCGGCCCGTAGGGACGCTTGCGTAGAGTAATGGAGCAAGAACTGCTATATTATTCCTTTTTTTATTGCCTTTTCAGTCGTGGCACGGAGCGTCAGAACGGCACCGGCGCACTGATGGTCATTCGCTTGCCCGTACGAGGGTGATCGAAACTGATGCTCTCGGCATGCAAATACAGTCGGCTCGCTGCCACGCTGCCGTAGAGGTTGTCACCTAAGATGGGATTGCCCAAGCCCAGTGAGTGGGCACAGTGCACACGCAACTGGTGCGTGCGCCCCGTCAGCGGATAGAGTGCCACCCGCAGACGACCGCCACAGGGTTCCAACAGCTGTACCTTCGTAACGGCAGCCTTGCCGCGCTCGGCATCGACACAGCGATAGGGACGGTTCAGGGGATCGCCCCACAGCGGCAGGTCGATGGTCAGCAGCGGCCCGTCAGGAGCGGCAGCACCATGGGAAAGGCGCTCCAGCTGTTCGATGCCCACCGACTCGCGTTCGAGCAGTGCCACATACCGCTTTCTCACCTCGTGCGCCATGAACTGCCGTTGCAGTTGCCGCTGTGCTGCCTTCGTCTTGGCCATGAGCAGCACGCCGCTGGTGGGCTGATCCAGTCGGTGCACCATCAGTGGCGCGGCCGTGTCGGCATAGCGCTGCGCCATGATGCTCCACACAGACTGTTTCTCGGCGATGCCTGGCAAGCTGAGCAGTCCGGCAGGCTTGTCGACGGCCACCATGTCGTCGTCCTCATAGAGGATGGGCACCTCCACCGACCGCTCCGAGGGGTGGTCGCCGGCAGGTGTCGAGCCCAACATCCACCGCAGAATGGGCAGGCACTTTCCCCTGCAGGCAGGGTAGTAGCGCCCCTCGTGGCGAATCTCCACCTTTGGCGAGGGCCCCACCCAGAACATGGCCATCTGCAGAGGCCGCAGTCCGTGGGCGTATGCCCACTGCAGCAGTTTCGGTTCGCAACACTCACCCGCTCCTGCCGGTGGCACACCGAGCGTGGTCTCGCTGAAGATGTCCATCAGATGGCGCCGTCGGCCCTCTGCATTGAGCATCACGAAGTGCTCGAACAGCCACCGCTGCAGCGCATCCGAGCGTCGCCGACGCTCGTCCTTCAGCCGCCGGATGGGTTCCTCAAACTGCTCCGAGGCCACAGCCAGCACCTCTATGGCGGCAGCATGCCGCATCTTCAATCGTCGCAACTCGGCCTTCTGAAACTGGCTTTCGCGCACCAGTGCCGACTCCTCGTCGGCATCGAGCTGCCGCTGGGCGCGCACCGTCCGCCGCCGTTCGCGCGCCTCAACCACGCTGCGCTGCATCTCGTCCACTTCGCGCTGCGCCGCCTCCCTGGCCTCGGCCAACCGTTGCAGTGCCTGCAGTCGCTGCGGCTGCTGCTCCAGCCTGTCCACCTCGCCGTTGATGGCCGTGATGCGAGCCTCCTCCTGCTTGAAATAGCCGTCGGCCTGCAGATAGTCGAACACGGCAGGCACGAACCCTGGCCAGTCGCTGCGCCCGTCGATCTGTCCCGAGTAGCCCACCAGGAAGCCCAGTTCCGCCGACGCGCCCTCCTTTTGCCGAGGTTCCACCACGAGCACACCGAACATCTTCCCTTCCGACTGCCCCTCCATCAGTCGGCCGATGTCGTGCATGGCCAGCCCTGCCGCCTCCTGGCAGAGCGGATGTGGCGAGTAGTCGAAGGGATCGTTCATGGTCAGTCCCTCGTGCTGCCGTGGTGGCAGCCGTCGTAGTATGCTGCTGTCGGCGTCGTTCATGTACGTTTGCTGTTGTTTCGTTTCTTCCTTTGCTCGGCAATGACGTGCAGAGCCTGCGAGACATACTTCTTCACCGTGTTGGGCGAGATGCCCATTTCGTCGGCCACCTGCCGGTATTGTTTCCTGTCCACGTAGCAGGCGGTGAAAATCTGGCGCGTGTAGTCGGGCAGCGCATCGATCACGCTGCGCACGATCTGCTCGCGCTCCATCAGCTCCGCCAGCTGCGATGCCTGCTCGTAGCCCTCGGTCAGCAGGGCATAGAGTTCGGCATGGCGCCTGCGGGTGGCATCGCGCCTCAGGTGGTCGATGCACTTGTTGCGCACGGTCTTGTAGAGGAAGGCACGTTGCGACTCGGGTGCTATGTCGTGGAAGTTGGCCCACGCGTCTTCGAAAGCGGCACTGAGCGCGTCCTCGCAGTCGGCTTCACGCGGCAGGAAACGCCGTGCAAAGGCGAAGAGCTCGCCATAGTGCCGCCGGAACAGTTGCTCGAAGTCGCTCTGTGGTTTCATCTGCTGGTTACATATTTGGGGCAAAATTAAAAAAAAATGGGGAAAACAGAGAAAAAACATACCCGAAAAGTTTACAAAAACGTTTTACGTATATAGTATTAAGGAATATTATTAACCCAAAAACCGAATGCTTATGGACAAAAGACGATGGACAACATTGTTGCTCCTGCTCTGCCTGACGGTGCTACCGGCACTGGCACAAGGGGGCAGCGTGACAATCAGTTGTCAGAACGAACCTTTGCAGAAAGCACTGAGCCGACCTGTTCAAGGTGAAGTCGGTCCCCACGGTCTATCTGCTTGACAACGAGGGTAAGATCGTGGCTGCGAACATGGAGTGCCGCGGCGAGGCTCTCGGCAAGAAGCTGGAAGAACTGCTGAAGTAGGCATCCCCACGTTTTTTTGCCCCATAGGGGAATAGCAACCGAGATGCGAGGTGCGAGCGTTGTGCTGGCATCTCGCATCTTAATGATGCTGGGCTGCGGGCATAAGCCCTTTCCAGGCATCCTGAGCTGTTTGGTCCACGTCGTGGAAATAAAAAAATGAAAGTTCAGAAGAAAAGATTTGGTGCTTTGTCGTTTTTTCCCTACCTTTGCAGCGCAAACCGAACAACCGCCATGCACAAGAAAAGCAGTGCTGCCTACGAATCGCACAAGTTTTTGAATATTAAGGAGATCGATCATTATCGCCCGTAGTATTCGCCAAGCCGACCTGGTGCAGGCCGACCGCATAGGCCTTTCATGCTCCCCCGACATTCGTCAAAAAAAACAAGCCAATGCCGCTGCCCCCGAAGCAGGGCATCGCGACGTGTCGGCGCAACACATGCATCCTAATAACAAATACATAAACAACAAAAAACCAACTACTATGGAATTACCATTCGCAGAAGCGTGGAAGATAAAAATGGTCGAACCGCTTCGCAAAAGTACCCGCGCAGAGAGAGAACAATGGCTGCGCGAAGCCCACTACAACGTGTTCATGCTGAAGGCCGAGCAGGTGTACATAGACTGCCTGACCGACTCAGGCACCGGTGCGATGAGCGACCGCCAGTGGTCGGCCATGATGCTGGGCGACGAGAGCTATGCCGGTGCTACGTCGTTCTACATGTTTGAAGAGGTGGTGCAGCGCATCTTCGGCTTCAAATACGTCATCCCCACCCACCAGGGACGTGCTGCCGAGAACGTGCTGTTCTCCTATCTGGTGAAGGAGGGCAACGTGGTGCCTGGCAATGCACACTTCGACACCACGAAAGGCCACATTGAATATCGCAAGGCCCGCGCCATCGACGTAACCATCGACGAGGCCAAGGACACACAGTTGGAACTGCCGTTCAAGGGCAACGTCTCGCTGGAGAAACTGGAGAAGGTGCTCAGCGAGAACGAGGGCAACGTGCCCTTCATGGTGCTTACCGTGACGAACAACACCGTGGGCGGCCAGCCCGTGTCGATGAAGAACATCCGCGAAACCTGTGAACTGTGCCACCGATACGGCGTGCCTGTGGTGATGGACTCGGCCCGCTTTGCCGAGAACGCCTACTTCATCAAGACGCGCGAGGAGGGCTATGCCGAAAAGACCATCAAGGAGATTGCCCGCGAAATGTACTCGTACGTCGACGCGATGACCATGTCGGCCAAGAAAGACGGACTGGTCAACATGGGCGGCTTCATCGCCACCAACCGCGAGGATTGGTATGAGGGTGCCAAGCAGTTCTGCATCCCCTTCGAGGGCTTCCTGACCTACGGCGGACTGAACGGCCGCGACCTGAACGCACTGGCCGTAGGACTGGACGAGAACACCGAGTTCCCGATGCTGGAGACGCGCATCCATCAGGTGCAGTATCTTGCCAAGAAACTCGACGAGTACGGCATCCCCTATCAGCGTCCCGTGGGTGGCCACGCCCTGTTCATCGATGCCGACAAGGTGCTTTGCAACGTGCCGAAGGAGGAGTTCCCGGCACAGACGCTGACCTGCGAGCTCTACCTTGAAGCTGGCATCCGCGGCTGTGAGATTGGTTACATCCTGGCAGACCGCGACCCCGTGACGCGCGAGAACCGCTTCGGCGGACTCGACCTGCTGCGCCTTTGCATCGCACGCCGCGTCTATACCGACAACCACATGAACGTCATTGCTGCAGCACTGAAGAACGTCTACGACCGACGCAACGAAATCACGCGCGGCGTGGCCATCGAGTGGGAAGCACCCCTCATGCGCCACTTCACCGTGCAGCTCCGCCGCCTCGGTTGATGCATAAGAACCCCAAAGCCACGCTTTTAGAGCTTCTGCAGCATCGCTTTTTGAGCTTGAAGCATTATTGTTAGATTATCTACAGCATCGCATTTTGAGCCTGAAGCATTGTTGTTAGATTATCTGTAGCATCGCTTTTGAGCCCTGTAGCACTGCTTTCTGCCACCGGAACCTATCCTTTCCACAGCAGAAGGCAGTGCTTTTTTTGTGCGCGCATTAAACCCTGCGCACGCGCACGCGTCATAATAGTAAGTTATGAACCGGTTTATACTTTTCGTGTTGCTATTGTTTCAAGCAATAGCAGCTTCAGCACAAGGAACTATCAAAGGCAGAGTACTAGACAAACAAACCAACGAACCACTGGGGTACGTGGCTGTGAAGGTGCTCCGCCAGGGTACTGATAACCTTATTCAAGGCACCGTCACCGACGAAGACGGTCGTTTCCATATCGAAGGACTTCCTAACGGCAACTTCACCGTGCAACTCTCGTTCGTGGGCTACAGGCCGCATGAGCGCAACGTCCAGATTACCGACCAGAAGCGCCACCACAACCTGCCAGCCCTGCACATGACGGAGGAGGCGCGTACGCTGCGCGAGGTGACGGTCACGGGCCAGCGCTCGTCGATGAAGCTTGAGGTCGACCGAAAGTCGTTCGACGTGTCGCAGCTGGTCACCAATGCCGGACAATCGGCCTCTGAGGCGCTGGAAAACATCCCCTCGGTGGAGGTTGACAACGACGGCAACGTGTCGCTGCGCGGCAACACGAGCGTCGAGGTGTGGATCAACGGCAAGGCGAGCGGACTCACTGCCGACAACCGTGCCCAGATTCTGCAGCAACTGCCCGCTGAGAGCATCGAACGCATCGAGGTCATCGACAATCCTTCGGCCAAATTCTCGGCTGAAGGCTCGGCCGGCATCATCAACATTGTGCTTAAGAAAGACCTGAAGCCCGGTTATTATGGCTCTGTGCAGGTGGGCACGAACACGCGCGGCGGTGCGAACACCAGTTTCAACATCAACTACAATTCGCCGCTCGTCGATGCCTATGTCAACATTGGCTTTCGACACCGCGAAGGCAAGGGACGCAGTGAGAGCGAACAGCTGTTCACGAAGACAAATCAATATCAGTGGTACCGAGGCGTGAACTCCAACCGCGGCAACAACCTCTTCAGCCGTGCTGGCGTAACCCTTCACGCCACCAAGAAGGACGACTTCTCGCTCTCGGGCATGCTCATGAAAGGCCGAAACAAGAACTACGGACTCACACCCTACCACTACGGCTCGCTCGACGGCACCGAGGGACTCTCGCCCGAGACCTTCGACGGCTTCGGCTTCATGTCTCTGCAGCCCAACTCCATGATGACTCGCCAAACGCGTTCGCGTGGCGACATGAACATGCTCTACGGCGAATTCAACTACCGCCACTCCTTCACCGATCGCCACTATCTGGACTTCGTCGTTGACTTCCACCGATGGAAATCCGACAACGACAACTTCTATCAGGACTCCACTGTCTACTACGCCGCAACTCCATCGCAGCCCACACAGTACAACTATCAGAGCCGTCCCATGCACATGAACAACCGGACGTGGGAAGTGAAGCTCGACTACGAGAACCCCATCTCCGAGAACTTCCAGCTGCAGGCAGGCTATCAGGCTCGCTTCTCGCACGAGAACACGCCGCAGGAGTCGTTCGTCGACGACCAATATTGGGACGGACGGGCCGCCAAGGAAGACAAACTCTACTTTAATCGCTTCATTTACGATATGGACGTACACGCTCTCTACGCCACCGCCACCATGAAATTCGGACGCTTCGGCGTGATGGGAGGCCTGCGTGGCGAATATTGGCGCGTCGATACCGAGAGCTACACGTGGGAGCAAGAGCACAAAACCAGATCGTCTTCCCTCCCTGCCGAGGGTGGTCAGGATAGTGCCCCTACGCCCTTCAAGAAGGACTACTTCCAACTCTTCCCCTCGGTGTTCCTCTCCTATCAGATCACCGACAACGACCAGCTGCAGCTGAACTATACGCGTCGCCTACGCCGTCCTTGGGGCGGACAACTCAACTCCTTCCGCGACACACGCGATGCCACGACGGTTTCGTTCGGCAACCCTGAGCTGACGCCCGAGTTCAGTAACTCCTTCTCGCTGAACTACCTGAAGACGTGGACCGAACATTCCATGATGCTTTCGGCCTACTACCGCCCCACCAGCGACGTCATGCAGCGCATCAACTGGCAAAATCCCGCCGACGGACTGTTCTACTCCACCACGAAGAACGTGACCAAGAGCCTCTCATCAGGCCTCGAGCTCACGGTGAAGAACAAGCTCTTCCGCTTCCTCGACCTCACTACATCCGCCAATGCCTACTACTACAAACTCAATGGCTTCAGTTATGATATCGACGGACAGACCGTCAACGGCGAGAAGCAGTCGCGTTTCACGTGGAATGCACGCATGATTGCAGCGTTCATCCTGCCCTACGACCTCTCCATTCAGCTCACTGGCAACTATCGTTCGCGCCAGGTCATCACTCAAGGATACCGCAAACCAGCCTATGGACTTGACTTCGGACTGCGTAAACACTTCTTCGACAAGAAGCTGATGCTGGCCATTACGTGCCGCGACGTGCTCGATTCGCGCCGCTGGGAGAACATCACCGAGAGCGAAACCTTCATGCGCCACCAGCTGAACCGGCGCCGTTCGCGCACCGTGAACTTCACGCTGACCTATAACTTCGGCAACATGAAGCCCAGTCTGAAGGAAGATTCCGAAGACCAACGCAACAATCAAGACTCGCAAAACGAACCTTCCCGCAACTTCGGTGGCGGGGATGAATAACTACATATCACCCCCAACTAAAAACTCCTAAAACCTAACTAACATGAAACTCAAGTACTTACTAACGTCCATCGCACTGCTCATGTCGGTAGCGACGGCAAACGCACAAACGGAGGTGACCGAAACTTACCTCCAGAATGCTGACTTCAGCAACTCAACGATGGTCGATGATGCACCCTTCGGCTGGGCTCTTGACCTGACCAGTGCCGGTGTCCAGTCGAAAATGAGTGCCGTTAGCAAAGGTAGCGGGCTCATCCCAGGCGGGCAATACCACTGGCAACTGTCGCAATCGAGTGGTTCCATCACCGGACGCGCCCATCAGGTAGTGACCAACGTCACGCCGGGACGCTATCGCGTCACCGCTGCTGTCTATGGAATTTTCAACGGAACCGTGGACCTGTTCCTCAACGATGCCACGGCAGCCGTTACCACAAGGAAGGGACTGGTTTACGAGGTAGAAGCTCTCGTTCCCGATGGCAACCTTGACCTGGGACTCGAATTGAAGACCTACGGCACTTCGACCATCGACTTCGACGACTTCCATCTCTATCAGTCGGAACTCACACCCGACGACTACAACACCATTCTGGAGTCGCTCCACGACCTGTGTGTGGCCGACACGACTCGCAACGACCGCCAGCGTTGGTACAATCACGACGAGATGGCGACTGCGTTCAATGCTTACGATGCCGCCGTGGCCGATGCTTCAAAGATTGAAGCGGCCATCCCACTGCTGCAACAGGCTCACACAAACTTCCTGGCTATCACCAATGCCTATAACAAACTGATGGTTGAGGTCGCCAAACTCAACGAGCTGGTCAGCGGCAGCCCCTTCGCAGGATGCGATTCGGTGGCCTCTGTGCTCGCCATGACCAACCTCTACTACACGCTCGACGAAGACCACTATGAGTGGGTGGTCAGCGCACTCGACTGGGTGGCACAGACGCGCGAGGCCTATGGCTGGTTTGGCAAACTGGTGCAGGCCATCTCGGTGGCTCGCAACCAGCTTCTCGCCACCGACTACGAGGGGAAGGATGCCCTGAGGACGGCCATCAGCAATGCCAACGACGCCAAATCAACGTCGATGGATCCCGTTGTCCTGCACGGCATGCTCGAAGCCCTGCAGCAGGCTCAAGCTACTTATCTGGCCAACCGCCCCAGCGAGTGGATAACCATCCAGAACGGACTGCTCTGGAAGACCAACACCGGCTCTACCGTTCAGGCTCACGCTCCGGGCTTCGTCCGTGTGGGCGACATCTGGTACATGTGCGGCGAGGATCGTTCGCGTTCGTGGAATCCCGACGTCAACTTGTACTCCTCAACCGACCTGGTTAATTGGAAATACGAACGGAAGATTATCACAAACCGTGTCACCACGCCCGAATTGGGACGCACTCGCATGATTGAACGACCCAAACTGCTCTACAACGAACAGACTGGCAAGTACCTCGTATGGTGCCACTACGAGGCCAGCGACTACAGCGCCTCTGAGGCAGCGTGCTTCGAGTGCGACTCGGTGAATGGCGACTACCATTACATCTGGAGCGGACGTCCATTGGGCGTGAAGTCGCGCGACTGCAATGTCTATCAGGATCCTGACGGAACGGCTTACTTCGTCTCAACCACTGAGGAAAACCAGCACCTCGGCCTGTTCCGCCTGTCGCCCGACTATCACGAGGCCGTCGAACACACCAAGCTCTTCGGCGGAATGCAACGCGAGGCTCCCGCTATCATTAAGATTGCCGAACGCTACTTCATGTTTAACTCGGCTTGCTCGGGATGGGATCCCAACCAGTGCAAGATGGCCTACACCAACGACCTGACAAAAAACTGGACAAGTCTCTCCAACGTGGGCAACCCAATTGCCTTCGATACGCAGGCGGCAGCTATCCTTGAGATCAAGGGAACGAAGACGACCACCTACCTCTATGTGGGTGACCGCTGGCAAGATCCTGACCTGCCCAACACAAAGACCATCATCTTCCCCATCATGTTCAATGGTACGCGCTGCGACTTCCGCTATCACGAGCGCTTCGACATCAACTTCGTGACGGGCGAATGGCGCGAGACGCCTGTCGACACCATCTTCGCCAGCAAGAAGGACTGGAGCATCGTCGACTTCAGCAGCGAAGAGACCGTCAGCAGCAAGCATCCTGCCACGCATGCCATCGATGGCAATACCGCAACTATATGGCACACGCAGTATAGCTCACCGGCTGCTGAGGCTCCTCACCACATTACGGTCGACATGGGCAACACTTTGTGGCTGCAAGGCTTCCTCGCCACGCCACGCCTCGACACCAGTTCGTCCAACGGACTCATCCGCAAGTACCAGTTCCTGACAAGTTTCGACGGCGAGGAGTGGACCACCGTCTCGCAAGGCACATGGCTACCCTACTGCACCGTGGTCAGTTTCACGCCAACAGAGTGCCGCTACCTCCGCCTCGTCAGCACTGAGGGCGACTATGCTACCGTGGCTGAACTCGACGTAGTGCTCGACCCGCGCTCAGTGGAGGCCAATGGCATCGAGAATCCTATGGTTGACAACGCCAACTCGACAGAAATCGTCAGCCGTAGCTTCTACACCATCGACGGACGCCTCATCGGCCATGGCCAGCAACCCGCCAGAACCGCCTCTGCCGCAGGCCTCATCATCGAAAAGGCCATCCATGCCGATGGCTCTGTCACCGCCAACAAGCGCATCAGCCGGTAATCTGTGCCCAAAAGCGTCTGTTGACTTAAGTTTCGGAAGTCTATTATTCATTTCCGAACTACTTTCTTAAAACGTTGAGGCCGCTGGCCAACCATATTAAGCATTGCTCTGTAGCTTACAGGGCAATGCTTTTTTGTTCATGTACCGTTGGTTTATTGTTCTCGTACCAATGCTTTCTCGTCTAAAAAGCATTGCTTTTGAAGTCATAACCCATTGAATTGTCGCATATAATCCAATGCTTTTATGCCTCTAAAGCATAGCTTTATACCCCTCTAAAGCATAGCTCTATACCCCTACAAAGCATCTTTCTATACCCTCTAAAGCATGGCTTCATCTTGTACAAAGCATGCTTTGTTTGGTGGTAGAGTCCATCCATAGGAGATGAATTGGCAACGATTAGTTTTCGCCGTTTTTGTGTTTTCCGATGTATAAAGGCCAAGAAACGGCACAAAAAAAATAGGTACGCCACGAAAAACGTACACGTACCTATTTTTAATAAGGGAGAAACCTTGCTTACTTCAGCTTGGTGTAGCCATAGGCAGCATCCTCGCCGAGCTCTTCCTCGATGCGGATGAGCTGGTTGTACTTAGCCATACGGTCGGTGCGGCTGAGCGAACCGGTCTTAATCTGACCAGAGTTGGTAGCCACGGCGATGTCGGCAATCGTGGTGTCCTCGGTCTCGCCAGAGCGGTGAGAAGTAACGGTGGTGTAACCGTGACGGTGAGCCATCTCGATGGCCTCGAGGGTCTCGGTGAGCGAACCAATCTGGTTCACCTTGATCAGGATCGAGTTAGCAGCACCCATCTTGATGCCCTTCTCAAGGAACTTGGTGTTCGTGACGAAGAGGTCGTCGCCGACGAGCTGGCAGCGGTCGCCGATGCGAGCGGTCAGCTTCACCCAGTTCTCCCAGTCGTTCTCGTCGAGGCCGTCCTCGATAGAGTCGATAGGATACTTCGTGATGAGCTCCTCAAGGTAAGCGATCTGCTCCTCAGCAGAGAGCTTCTTGCCGTTAGGATCCTTCTTTGCACCGTTCTTCAGCTGACGATAGTCGTAGAACCACTCGCCGTTCTCCTGCACTGCAAACTCAGAAGCGGCGCAGTCCATGGCAATCTTCACGTCCTTGCCCGGCTCGTAGCCAGCCTTCTTGATAGCCTCAACGATGGTGTCGAGAGCGTCCTCGATGCCATCGAAGTTGGGAGCGTAGCCACCCTCATCGCCTACAGCAGTCGAAAGGCCACGGGCCTTCAGCAACTTGGCAAGGTTGTGGAACACCTCAGCACCCATGCGGATGGCTTCCTTCTCGCAGCAAGCACCTACCGGGCGAATCATGAACTCCTGGAAGGCAATGGGAGCTGCCGAGTGGGCACCACCATTGACGATGTTCATCATAGGAACGGGCAGCGTGTAAGCGTTAGCACCGCCGATGTAACGATAGAGGGGCACGTTCAGAGCCTTGGCAGCAGCCTGAGCGCAAGCCAGCGATACGCCGAGGATGGCGTTGGCACCGAGCTTCGACTTGGTGGGAGTGCCGTCGAGAGCCAACATCTTGTGGTCGAGAGCACGCTGACCGAACACGCAGTCACCCTTCAGAGCGGGAGCAATCACGGTGTTCACGTTCTCAACAGCCTTCAGGACACCCTTGCCCAGATAGCGACCCTTGTCGCCATCGCGGAGCTCGAGGGCTTCGTTCTCGCCTGTCGATGCGCCAGAGGGCACAGCTGCGCGACCCATCACGCCATTTTCCAACGTCACTTCTACCTCTACGGTAGGATTACCTCTTGAGTCGAGGATTTCTCTTGCATGAATTTTTTCGATTTTCATAAAAATACTTATTATAAAACGATACTAAAGATTTCAGCTGCAAAGTTACAAAAAAGTTTAGAGTTTACAATTCAAACGGGGAAGATTTTATTTTTTTTGCAAAAAAATTTGTCCGTTTCAAAAATAATACCTACCTTTGCCCCAAGAAAACGCTACTGACACAGTATCAACTGGATACAAACTGAATTTGAGAGGTTCCGACATCGCAAGCTGTCGGGATTCTTATTTTTTGTTGTGTTTGGTAGTTTTCACCTGAAATAGAATAACATAAAAACAAAATAAAAAGAAAGGAAAAATCATTATGGCATATATGTCAAAAGAGGGCTACGACAACCTCGTAGCCGAACTTCACAGGCTGGAAGCCATCGAACGTCCCAAGGCATCGGCAGCCATTGCCGAGGCCCGCGACAAGGGTGACTTGAGCGAAAACAGCGAGTATGAAGCTGCCAAAGAGGCACAGGCTCATCTGGAAGACAAGATCAACCAGATGAAGCGTACCATAGCCGAGGCTAAGATTGTGGACACGTCGCGACTGAGCTCCGACGCTGTGCAGATTCTCTCGAAGGTGGAACTCACCAACCTCGTCACCAATCAGAAGATGCAGTACACCATCGTGAGCGAGCAGGAAGCCAACCTGCGCGAGGGAAAGATTTCCATTACCACTCCTATCGCACAGGGACTGCTCAACAAAAAGGTTGGCGACACGGCCGAGATCAAGGTTCCACGCGGTACTATCAAGCTCCGCATCGACAGCATCGCTATTTAATTCGCCACTCAATAACCCCAAACCATCTGTGACATCCGTCTAATCCGTGTCATTTGTGGTTAAAATCATAAACAACATGACCATCTTCAGCAAAATCGCCGCAGGCGAAATCCCCAGCTACAAGTGTGCAGAAAGCGACAAGTTCTATGCTTTCCTCGACATCAATCCTATGGCTAAAGGTCACACCCTCGTGATTCCGCGTCAGGAAGTAGACTACATCTTCGACATGGACGATGATCTTTTGGCCGAGTTCCAGGTCTTTGCCAAGCGCGTTGCCACAGCCTTGAAAGTTGCATGTCCTTGCCGCAAGGTTGCACAAGTGGTACTTGGACTTGAGGTTCCTCATGCCCACATCCACCTCATCCCCATGCAGAGCGAGGCCGACGTCGACTTCCGCAAACCTAAACTGGAAGTTACTCCCGAAGAGCAGGCAGAAATTGCTGCCAAGATCTTCGCTGAGTTTCAGAAACTATAAATTAGAGGGGGCTTGAAAGGCCCCCTCTAATAGTATTATAGACGTTAAACGCTAAATGCCAAACTAAACAAAATCATCCCCTTTCTTCATCTTCACTTCGTTCACATATTTGCGAACCAAGGCCGAAGAATCCTCTTTCTTGCAAATCAACAGCACGTTGTCCTTCTCGGCAACGATGTAGCCGTCGAGACCGTTCAGTACCGCCAAGCGCCCCTTCGGCAACTTGATCACGTTGTTGCGGCAGTCTTCAAGTATCACGTCGCTATCAATCACCACATTGTCGTCCTCCGTATTCTGCATGGCCTCGTAGATGCTATGCCACGTACCCAAGTCGGCCCAACCGAAGTCGCATTTCATCACGTACACATTCTGCGAACGTTCCAATATGCTGTGGTCGATGCTCATGTTGGGATAGATGGGGAAATTCTGACGGACAAACTCAGTTTCTTCCTCTATCGTCGCATTCGGATTCATCGAGTCCAGACGGCGGAACACCGAGGGAAGCAACTCCATGAAACTCTTCTGCAAGAAACGGGCGTGCGACATGAAAAGACCCGTGTTCCAATAGAACTCCCCACTGTCGATGAACAGCCGTGCAAACTCACGCGAAGGCTTTTCCGTAAACGACTGAACGTGGAACAAATGGTCGTTGACGGCCTCTCCCAACTGAACATAGCCATAGCCAGGTTCTGGACGGGTAGGCTTAACGCCAAGCGTCAGCAGGCCATCGTTATGCGTTACGAACTCAAGACCTTCGCGAAGGTTCTCACGAAACGCATCTTCATCGTGCACATCTTGGTCAGATGGCGACACGATCAGGTTGGCGTCAGGACATATCATCAGCACACGGTGGCACGCCCATGCCACGCTCGGTGCCGTATTGCGATGGATAGGCTCTGCCATCAGGTGCACTTCGTCAAGCTCCGGAAGCTGCTCACGCACCAAGTGGGCATACACCTCGTTCGTATTCACGAAGATATTCTCACGGGGCAACACGCGCGCAAAACGGTCGTACGTCTGCTGCAACTGCGTTCTGCCTGTACCGAAGAAGTCAATGAACTGCTTTGGATATTCCTCACGGCTACATGGCCAAAGCCTGCGGCCCTTGCCACCTGCCAATATCACACAAAAATCTTTGCACGCTATGCTCATGCTATTGTCTTTAAGGAAAGTATATAAAGTGCTACTTTATCTATTTTCATGATTGTTTCAACTATATAACGCATCCCCTAAAAAAATATTACATTTCCACTTCGAAAAGTTGCTGCAATTAAGTTTTTTCGCCAAAAGTTTGGGAGTTTGAGAAAAAACATGTACCTTTGCACCCGATTTAGAATCAACACCTACCAACAAGGCTGCCAAAGAAACTTCTGGATTGTTGCACTAGCATGCACATATTCTTTGCATCAAGCAGCCCCATCCAATGCCCAGATGGCGGAATCGGTAGACGCGTTGGTCTCAAACACCAATGCCGCAAGGCGTGCCGGTTCGACCCCGGCTCTGGGTACCTTTCAAAACAATTCAAAATCTCGCAAGCAGCTGATATTAAGGCACTTGCGAGATTTTTCATTTTACCATACCTCCTCACTTGCTCCACATTTGCTCCACAAGTCTATCCTTACATTTTTCCTCGCTGTCTTCCTGACAGTTATACGTAAGCTCACAGTTATTTATTTGAACATTCCTTCATTACGAAAAACAAGATTGGTCTCTATACATGGTAACAGCAACCTGAATGTTTGTTCCTCAAATGATTAAATATGTTAAATCTCAGTTATGAAAAGTGGAATACAAAAAATAATTAGTAATTTTGTATGTTCCGTTTAAATGGTTATCCCTTCCATGAAAATTCATAGAGCGATCATTGCTATTGTTCAAAAAGAATCATGATGTCTAAGAAAAGTATCTCATTTGGATTTATTCGATTTGGATTACTGCTAGTATTCCTCATTCAAATGGTGTGTCTTTCTGCTAAGAAGATTCAAGTGCACGGACTACCACACATCAACCAGCTCCCGACACACATTATTAATACCGTTTTCCAAGACAGCCAAGGATACATTTGGTATGGCACACAGGACGGACTGTGCCGTGACGACGGTTACAGTGTGCAAACCTTTAGGAACGACTTCCTGAACGTGGGGATTGCGATGAAGAGCAATAACATCACCAGCCTGGCAGAGGACAGCGTAGCTAACCGCTTATGGATAGGCACAAATAGAGGCTTATACATTCTTGACAAACAGACCAATCGCATCACGGCCTTCGATAACGAAGACATGAAGGAAAGGTATGTGGACAACATACTCATGGCTTCTGACGGAACGACCTGGGTTAGCAGTACGCGCATACTCTTCAGGGTCGAGAGAAATGGAAAACTGACTCGCTACCCGTTAGAGTGTATTCCGGGTGCAGGCAAAGATTTCGTAGTCTACGAAGACCTGCAAGGTAGAATCCTACTCTCATTATCTGGCAAAGGCCTCTACCGATGGAGCGAGAAGACGGGCAAGTTCAGCCTATTCTATCCCTACGCCGACCGTATCAACGGTATCGTTCAAGATAAGAAACACGGATACTACTGGTTGGCTTCATGGGAGCATTCCATCATACGTTTGGATCCGACAAACAAAGATAAAAGCCAACGCTACGTAGGACAGAAACTTCCCACTACTGTTAGCGGCCTGACTGCGAAAACAGCCATGAGCATCGTGCAGGACGACACCTTCAACTACCTTTGGATCACTTCATGGAGCGACCTGTTCGTATTCCGCATTTCTGCAGACGGCACGTTGGAGCAAATAGACACTTCGGCCTTTTTACCCCAACGTAATAAAGCCCTATGCGACATCATCAAGGACCGGAAGGGCAATCTGTGGGTAACAGCGAGAGACGACAATAACTTCTTCATCACTTTCGGTGAGGAAAATGTGCGATCTTACACCATCGGAACTTTAGAGGAACGCATCAAGTGGAAACCCACCATTGAGCGCCTATGCAAGGACGACAAAAACGTGTTCTGGATGTTCCAAAGGCGCATAGGTCTTTGCCTGTATGATGCCGTAAAAGAGCAGATACGAATCTTCACGGATTTCGAGAAGGTGAAGGAAGAATATTTCCTCGTTATTTCCACTTTATTAAAGTCACCCAACAAGGACGAAGTGTGGGTGGCAGGCGAATACACTACAAAGGTGGTAGGGCTTACACAGCACAACATGGAGATGTCGATTTGCGAAGAGATAGAACTCTCCTCGGTTTCTGGCAACCCTGGATACGTCTTCTACCTGTTTGAAGACCGGGGCAGGCACCTATGGATTGCAACAAACATAGGACTCTATCGCTATGACACAACCAGCAAGAAGTTGACGATTGCCAATGCCAGCTGCGGCAATGTCACTCATATGCTGCAACTGGCCGACGGCAGTATCTGGGGTATACAAGATAATGGCGGGCTGTTGCAAATAGGTGCTGACGGCAACATAACCCGCCACGGGCAGCGCACCGATTTTGTCTCCCTCACAGCCACTTCCGACGGCATTCTCTGGATGGCCACCGACAAGGGCGAAATTCTGTCGTATGACGCGAAGGCCGACCGTTTCCGTGACTTTAGCGAAACATGCGGTTTGAAAGGCAACAAGATCAACGACGTAGTAGCAGGCCACTACGACCACATCTGGATTCTGACCAGTCAGGAACTAAAGGAATTCAATCCCCGCAGCGGAGCCTTCCGCACGTTCAACGCTAGCACCGAGAACATCCATTTTGCCTTATTCCTGCCCCATTCTTACTATCAGGATGCCGAAGGTACGCTATTTATAGGAGGCATCCCAGGATTCGTGTCGCTAAAACCTACACAAGACATGGAGAATCTGTTGCATCACGTCGTCCCCTTGATTACCGACGTGAAGGTGATGGGCACCAGTCTTTTCTTCAATTCCGACCGCAAGGGTGAGTCTCTACAGAAGGTGACCATTCGGCCTGACGAGCAAAACCTCGAGATTCATTTCTCGTCGCTGAACTACGAGAACACCTCTCAGATACGCTATGCATACCGTCTTTCCGGTGTCGACCAAGACTGGGTATACCTCCCGGCAGGTGTCAATACAGCCTTCTACAATAAATTGGAGAAAGGCACCTATCGCTTCGAAGTGAAGACCACTGACGAAAACGGCCTGTGGAGCGATCAGGTAGCCACGCTAACCATTCGCCGACAGCCCGCTCCCTACGAAACCTGGTGGGCATATACCTTATACTTATTATTGCTATTGGGTGCCGCCTACTATCTCTATCAGATGGTACATAACCGCATTCGCCTGCGCCACGAACTAGATATGCGCCAACTGGAACAGGCCAAAAGTGAAGAATTGAACCACGCCAAGTTGCAGTTCTTCACCGACATCACTCACGAACTACTCACTCCACTTACCATCATCTCGGCTTCTGTAGAGAATCTCAAGCAGCAGGCCCCCACCCACAAGGACACCTACAAGGTAATGACCAACAACATCAACCGCCTGATACGTCTGTTGCAGCAGATATTGGAATTCCGCAAGGCTGAGACGGGCAACCTGCAGTTGAAGGTTTCGCGCGGTGACCTTGCGTTGTTCCTCCAGCGTTGCGTCGACAATTTCCTTCCACTCACGAAGCAAAAAGGCATGACTTTCAGCTTCGACAGCGCCCAACAACCCATGATGGCCTATTTCGATCCCGACAAATTAGATAAGATCATCTACAACCTACTGTCGAATGCTGCCAAGTATAGTGTGCCTGACGAGAACGTAAACGTCACTTTGGCATCCCATCCCGAACGCGAAGGATTCGTTCTGCTCACGGTAAAAGACAATGGCCCTGGCATCTCACACAAAATTCAAAAAGACTTGTTCAAGCGTTTCTATGAAGGAAGCCACCGCCAGTTCAATACCATTGGCACGGGCATTGGCCTCTCGTTGGTTCATGACCTGGTGCAGTTGCACCACGGAACCATCACCGTAGAGAGTGAACTGGGCCATGGTGCCACATTCATCATCAGCCTGCCGATAGAGGAACGCTTCTATAAGGCAGATGAAATCGACACCTGTTCTTCGCCCACAATACCCCAAAGTCTGACGAATGCTGAGCCATTGGTCGAGGATGTAGAGGAACCAACTGAGCAACCGCAGTCCCCTAAACAGAAATACAACGTGCTATTGGTGGAGGACAACGAGGAACTACTTTTACTGATGGAGAAGATTCTATCGTCGGAGTACAATGTCTACCTGGCCCACAACGGACAGGAAGGCTTGGCTTGCTTACGCCAGAACGAAATCCATTTGGTAGTTACCGATGTCATGATGCCCGTGATGGATGGTATCGACCTATGCCGAAGCATTAAGGGCGACTTCGAGACCAGCCATATTCCCGTCGTGCTGCTTACGGCCAAGAAGCAGGAAGAAGACCGTGTAGAGGCTTACGAGGCTGGTGCAGACGGTTTCATTGGCAAACCCTTCAGCCTGAGTGTGCTGCATGCCCGCATTGGAAACCTGTTGGGCACACGCGAGCGAATGGTGAAGAACTTTAAGAAGCAACTCGTCTTTGAGGGACAGGAAATGAACTACACCAGCCTCGACGAAGACTTCTTGAAGCGAGCCATCGACTGCGTGCACCGCCATCTGGACGACCCCGACTTCAACCAACAGCAGTTCATCAGTGAACTGAATACCACCCGTTCCACCTCCTTCCGCAAGCTGAAAGCCCTGACGGGACTCAGTTTTCCCGCTTTCGTGAGCAATATCCGTATGAAGGCTGCCTGTCAAATCATGGACGAAAAGCGCGGTGTGAAGATTTCGGAAGTGGCTTATGCTGTGGGCTACAACGACCCCCGCTACTTTACAGCAACTTTCAAGAAAGAGATTGGTATGTCGCCCATGGAATACATGGAAAAGTTCTCCGTAAAATAGAATTTGTTTATTTCTTTTCTTTCATAGTTTCAGTCCTTCCATCGCATTGCTTTTGCCCTTCCATCGCATTGCTTTTGCCCTTCCAGAGCACTGCTTTTGCCCTTCCAGAGCACTGCTTTTTACCCTCTATAGCATTGCTTTTTACCCTCTATAGCATTGCTTTTCATCCTTGATAGCACTGCTTTTCACTACCTATGCGATAGCTGGGGAGCAACCATATCACCTTCAAAACACAAAGAGGAAATTGGTATTCGCAGTTTTCTATCCACCCTTAATGTAGAATAATTAGTCAAAATACGTAGAAAAATCGCTCATGGCTGATTTTTCTACATCTTTGAACGTTTGCAACGGGCGTTACATTCATTATATATATACATTTGCAGTGTTCTATTAAACTTCGGCAAGTATCATATAAAAAACATATAAGCATGAAACACGTCAAGGCAATATTATTCTTTACCCTGTTCATTAGTATAAGTTTGACCAGTTGCCAATCTCAATTGGCTGAAACAGGAATCTATTACTACATTGATTCGGAGCATGGCAATGACTCAAATGACGGCACATCGCCTCAGTCGGCATGGAAAAGCCTGGAAAAAGCCAATAGCCTCCGTCTTCAAGCAGGCGACAATCTGCTTTTCCGTCGAGGTAGCCATTTTACTGGACAACTCAACGTCAGCGCCCAAGGAACATCTGCCAATCGCATCGTAGTAGGAGCATACGGCTCTGGATCCAAGCCATGTTTCTCGGCACCCGACAATTCGCTCTACACCATCTGCATTGCCAATTCTAGTTTCCTAACCCTTCAGGACTTGGATGTGGTAAATACGGGATCCAGTCGCATGCCCAACCGCACTGGCGTGAAGGTTGTCAGCGAAGACTATGGATGGTCGCGAGGCATTACACTCCATGCACTCGATATTCACGACGTGAATGGCAGTCTCTTGAAAAAAGCGGGCGGCGGCTCAGGCATATTGATAGAGAGCCTCTGGAAGACGGACAGCCTTGTTTCCTTGTTTGACAGCCTTACCATTGAAGATTGTACCATTCGCCGATGTGAGCGTAATGCCATCATCTGGAATGCGCCATGGAGTCGCAGCGACTGGCACCTGAGTACTCATACCATCGTGCGCCGTAATCTCATCGAGGAAGTGCCTGGCGATGGAATTGTGCCTATCGGCTGTGACAGTGCCCTTGTCGAATACAACCTCATGCGCCGTTGCAGCCGTCTTCTTCCACTAGGCGAGGCTGCCGCTGGCATCTGGCCTTGGAGTTGTGACAACACAACCATTCAGTTCAATGAAGTCTCCGACCACAAAGCGCCTTGGGATGGCCAGGGGTTCGACTCCGATTTTAATTGCACCAACACTCTCATACAATACAATTATAGTCACGACAACGAAGGAGGATTTATCCTGATTTGCAACCCAGGAAACAGCAATCCCGCCGACAACATCGGCAACTTGAGAAGCATTGTACGCTATAATGTGAGTATAGATGATGCCGTCCGACAGCAGAAAACACACACAGATGAATATTTTTCTCCGACCATTCACATTGGCGGTCCCTGCAAGAATACGCTTATCGAGCACAATATTTTGCACATTGGAAGAAAACCCGGTTCGCAAGTCGATCGTACCACCATTGCTTCCCTCTCATGGGAAGGCTATGCTGACAGTACTACTATCAGGGAAAACCTGTTCTTTGCACCCGAACCATCGGCTTTCAATCTTACCGAGTCAACGAACAACCTGTTTGAGAAGAATTACTATCTGGGAACATTCCAAAATATGCCTGTTGACAGCCACTCACATGGTTATTCTGCATACTATGAATCGATTATGAACTCTCAAAATGGTTCTTCTGAATCTCTGTCTTTCCTTTTTGAAGACGTGACAGTGGGTGATGGAGCAGCTGTAATGAAGGCCGTGAGAAAGGATGCCATCACGGAGTTTTTCAAAAAAACAACTTCCAACCAATAATGAACAATATTCAAAAAACTATAGTAAACATTCCGCTTTTCCAAACGAGTTTTGTTAGTAGTAGTTAGGTTAGCTGGGCGCCCAAGGGGCTATTCCTATAGCCCCAAGGGCTTTGTCCAAAATGATTCTTAAAGCAAATTGACAATAATACACAAAAGTATGAGACTCTTAATAGTTGCCGTTGTCACAGCCTTTGCACTGGATTTGCCGGCCCAACCACACGATTGGGAAAATCCGCAAGTGGTAGGCATCAACAAACTGCCTTACCATGCCACGTTGCAGCTGCCTTCGCTCGAGAAGCAATGCCAGGAAATTGTGTCGCTCGACGGTCAGTGGCGCTTCCACTGGTCGCCATGCCCAGAGCGGCGGCCTAAGGAGTTTTGGCGTACCGACTACGACGTCAGCCAATGGGACTTCATTACCGTTCCAGGCAATTGGCAGATGCAAAATTATGGTCTGCCTATCTACACTAATTCTACGTACCCCTTTCAGAAGAACGCACCTAGTGTGACGAGCGAGCCTCCGTTCGAGTGGTATGCTTATGGCCATCGCAACCCTGTGGGATCGTACGTCACCTTCGTCACTGTTTCTCGCGAGATGCTTGATAAGAATCTCATCCTGCACTTCGGCGGTGTGAAGTCGGCCATGTACGTCTGGGTTAATGGGCAGCGGGTGGGCTATAGCCAGAATCCCACTTCGCCTGCAGAGTTCAACGTGACACGTTTCATGCACGAAGGCGAAAACCGCCTGGCCGTGGAGGTCTACCGCTGGTGCGACGGCTCTTATCTTGAGGACATCGATATGTGGCGACTGAGCGGCATCTTCCGCAGTGTGCAGTTATGGGTACGGCCGAAAAACCACATCAGCGACTATTGCCTAACCACAGAACTGAGTCCCGACTACAGCCAGGCCGTGGTGACAGCCGACATAGAAATTTGTAACACCGCCCATAAGGCTGCCAAAGATATTACCGTGGCATTCCTGCTCGACGGAAAGGAGGCCGTGGGCAAGCTGAAACAATTGGCTTCCGGCGATACCACCCATGTGCAGCTCAACTGTCAATTGCAGTCGCCACGTCTCTGGTCGTCCGAGAAACCTAACCTCTACCCCATTGCCATTGAGTTGCGCGACCGTAAAGGCAACGTCGTAGAGCACTTCGACAACCATCTCGGTGTGAAGAAGGTAGAAATTGTGGGCGAGGTGTTCAAAATAAACGGTAAGAACGTGAAACTCAGGGGTGTCAATCGCCACGAACACCATCCGCGCACAGGACGCTATGTCGATGATGCAACTCACGAACTCGACATCCGGCTGATGAAACAGTGCAACATCAACTTCCTGCGTACATCAGTTTATCCCAACACACCGCTACTCTACGAGCTCTGCGACCGCTATGGTCTCTATGTCATGGACGAAGCTTTCAACGAAAGCCATGGCTACGGCATCGGAAACACTCTGTTGGGTGACGACCTGGCATGGCAAAAGGCTCACGTGGACAGGGCTGCCTCGCTGGTGCTGCGCGACCGCAACCATCCAAGCATCATCCTCTGGAGCCTGGGCAACGAGGCTTGCAGCGGGCACAATGCCAAAGCTATGTACGACACCATTCGTTCACTTGATACCACACGACCACCCTTTTACGACAGCGACCGCCGCTATTCAGCCATCTACGACGACAGCTATCTTTACCCCGAAGAGATGCGAAGCGTGGCACGGAATGTCAGCGACCGCCCGTTCATGATGCGCGAATACGCCCACAGCATGGGCAACTCTACTGGCAATTTGCAGGAATATTGGGACATCATTTATGCCGACTCAAGCATCTGTGGCGCTGCCATCTGGGACTGGGTGGATCAAGGCATAGCCAAACCCATTGACGGTTCGCAGCTGCGATACTCGAGGTCGCTATCGCTACAGTCCGACGAATTCTGGGCTTATGGCGGTGACTTCGGTGACGCACCCAACGATGGGCATTTTCTCATCAATGGAATCGTGGCTCCCGACCGCACGCCTCATCCACAATACTATGAAGTGCAGCATGTCTATCAGCCTCTGCAGTTTGTTGCGACTGAGGCGCCACATGCGCCCCGTTCCCTTGATGCTATACACGTCATCAATCGCGACCTCTTCACCTCACTGGGCGAATACGATTACACTTACACACTACTCATCAATGGAGAAGTTGCCAAAGAAGGTTCGCTACAACTCAAGGACGACAGCCTGCTATTGCCATCGTGCCCAGTATATGAAGGCGAGGTAGCTGTTAACGTCTACGCACGTCTGCGCCAAGCCACACTCTGGGCAGAAGCAGGCTACTCCGTCGCTCATGAACAGTTCATTCTGCACGACTATGATTATGACAAAGTATCACGCACCACAGATTATTCTGGTTCTGCCGAGAGCACGAAGGCCTCAGTCCGTCGCACCACTAACGGCATTGTCGTCAATGGTGCCCATGGGGCTGCTGTCATCGACCACACTGGTGCACTCGTCAGTTGGATGAAGGAAGGAAACGAGTTGCTCAAAGCACCCCTTGTGCCTTCTTTCTGGAAACCGGAAAATGACAACCAAGCCGCAGCCGATTTTGCACAGCGTACAGCAGTTTGGAAAGAAGCGACTGCAAAGCGACAAGTAGGTGACATCTGCGTAGAACCGTCAGATTCAGGCGTGGTAGTAACCTGTCCTATGAAGTTCCCTATCGGTGTTGACTACACCTTAACGTACCATTTCACACCCGAAGGACACATTCAAGTCTACGCCGACTACCAGCCTACGCAACCTGTCGACAGTCTGCCACTGATGCCTTGCTTCGGAATGCAAATGCGCCTGCCATCAGAGTTCACGCAGATTGACTTCTACGGTCGCGGTCCTTGGGAGAATTACCCCGACCGCAAGCATGGTGCCATGCTCGGGCGCTATCAGATGTCGCTCAGCAACTTCGAGACAGAATACATCCATCCACAGGACAACGCCAATCGTTGCGACATACGTTGGCTCAGCCTGTCGTCGACCTCGACAACCATCCGCATTGACGGCAAACAGCCTCTCTGTATAAGCGTCTGGGACTATGGCGACGAGGATCTTGGACCGCTTCACCCCTATGAAGTGCCTCGTGGCAATCTTGTCTGCGTGAACATCAATCTGAACATCCATGGCGTGGGAGGGACTGACACATGGGGCAAGCGTACACTGCCGCAATATACCATTGATGGCAACGTGCCCCATCACTTCGGTTTCACCCTCACGGCTACACCCAAATAAAGAGCGATAAAAACTCAATGTCAATCTTTGTCTGTCGAAACGACAGACTGTGAAAATAAATGATAATAACGCTCATTATTGATTAAACAACTATAGTAAATGAAAAAAACATTCTTGTTCTTGCTCTTCGGAGCTGCATTGACAGTTTCGGCACAGACCGACGTCACAGCCCATTACCTGAAGAACTATGGTTTCGACAGCGGTTTTCATCATGCTGCCGGTGAAACCACCGAAGTGAAACAGGAAATCAAGACCATCACGGGATGGACGGCAGGCTTTACTGTCGATTACACCATCGCTGGTATCTACGAATATGGCTTTGCCGGCACCTTCAACGGTGGTGAAGTACCCGCCCAAGGCTATCAGGGCAGCAAAGGAGGTGCGTTGGCACTCTCTACGGGATGGGGTGTGGAAATGACCTACTGTCAGACCGTCACCCTGCCCGCCGGTGCCTACACCATTACGGCACCCACCTACAACGGCAAGAGTGCCACCAAAGGACACTCGCTGTTGGCATGGATCCCACAAAGCGGCGAGACCATCGTCTCTACGCTCAGCAGCTATCCATCAAAGACGTGGACGCCAGACCAAATTTCCTTCACGCTGACCGAAGAAACGAAAGGCAAGATCCAGATTGGCTACAAATCGGCCGAGAACACAGGGTCAGGCAGCTCTGCCAACCTTCTGATTGACTACGTTCAGATACTGGTCAAGAGCATGGACGAGAGCAAGGCAGAACTCGGCAAGACGCTCGAAACAGCCAATGCTCTCTATGCCGATGGCAGCGGACGGGGTGCTGCCGATCTTAAAGCAGCCATCGATCGTGCTCAGACAGCCTATAGCGATAGTGCTACACCGCTGTCCGAAGTGCTGGCTGCCGACAAGGATCTAAAAGAGGCCATTGAAGTATACAGATGGTTGAATGCCTCAGCGAGTGCACCCTTCGACTGCACCGACCGCTACATCAACAACCCATCGTTCGAAGTTGATGGAACGGCGGGATGGACTTTCCAAGGCATGAGTCTGCAAAGCAACAGCTATTTCACAAAGAAAGACGGAACCTACTATATGGAAGCATGGGTCAGTCGCGGAAGCAAAATCCCAGACGTTTCCATTTCACAAGTACTGAAAGGTCTGCCGAAAGGCAACTATCGCCTATTGGCAAACGCCCTGCATATCCAACAATCCGGTCAAGGTAGTGTCGTCAACACAGGTTCTTCGCAAAAGGGAGCCTACCTCTATGCCAGTCATTCGAGGATGCTCATCACCAACATTGATACTTATGATGTCACTTTCTCCGTCGTAGACGAGAATGATGAGGTGGAAATCGGCGTGATGGCACAGAGCCCCACTGGCAATTATCTCTGTGTGGACAACTTCAAGCTACAATACATTGGAGAAATTGGTTCGTCAGACATAGCCAAGGAACTGCAGGCCCTTGTGATTCAGGCTGAGGCTTATGCTTCAAAAGGAATGCAACAAGTTGCTGCCGATGGTCTAAATCAAGCCATCGAGACTGCTAAGAATGCACTGCAGGGAATAGGCAAGGACGACGACGGCAACACTATCTACAACGAGAATGCGCTGAACGAAGCTTACAGCGCACTGGTAGTCGCTATGGCTGTTGCAGAAGAATCGATGGCACGCTACACGGCACTCCAAGAGCGAATCACCTACGCCACCAAAGTGCTGACATGGTGGAAGGACATGCCACATAAAGCAACCGCTTGGAACCAACTCAATGAGGCCGTAGCTACCGCCAAGACACAGGTCAAGGACTACACCTTAAGCAACGATGAACTCAAAGCTGCCACCACCACCTTGAACAACCGCATCAAAGCAGTAGACAAGAAAATCTACTGCAGCGGTAGTGCTTGTGGCAGCGATGCCAAGTTGCAGGACGACGACAACCAGTGGTCATACCAACGCTCCATGCAGTCGAAACACTGGGTACTATTTTGGGAGAAAGGATACGGTGCTAAGGCACCCGAACCCGTGGCTGGCATTCTCGAAACGGCCGACAAGATCTTCGAGATGTATGCCGACAAACTCGGTTTCATTACCATCAACCAAGGCAAGTCCAAGAGCGACACCTACAAAATGATCATCCGTCTGTTCGCCACAACTGAATGGAAAGCCGAAGGCAGTGGCATCGACAACCAAATTGGCATGCTCTCCCTCTCCCGATGGGCCTACACCTCGCGTGGTGGACAGACCGTGGCCCACGAAATCGGACACTGCTTCCAATACCAAGTACACTGTGACAATAACGATTGGAACGGTTGGATGTACAATTGGCATGAATCTACGGTAAACCCCTTTTGGGAAATGTGTGCACAATGGATGGCCTATTGCTATTACCCCAATAAGTTACTCAACGACAACGAATGGCTTTGGAACTCTCTCAACGGCATGCATCGCCATCCTCTGGCAGGCTATCTACGCTACGAAAACTTCTTCATTCAAGACTGGTTCGTACATAAGCATGGATGGGACGCCGTAGGCCGACTTTGGAACGATTGCCGAGATCCCGAAGATCCCTTCGAGACTTATATGCGAACACGCATGACTGGAACTGCCAGCCAAAAGGTCAGCCAACTCGGCGACGAGTTGTGGGAATGGGGAGCACGAATGACCACTTTCGACCTAGATCCAATTCGCTCTGTCGCAGCAGGCAAAGCCAGTTGGCGCAGCCAGACAGCGCTCACCAAGGATGCAGATGACTACTGGTGGCCCGAGAAAAAGGATTGCATCGAAAACTATGGCAATAATGCCATCCGCATCAACGCTCCCTCCAAAGCTACAACCCTCTATGTCGAGTTTGAGGGCAAGGCTGGGGCTGACGGCTACACAGCCAAGAACACTACGCGTGCTGGATGGCGCATCGGCTTCGTAGCCTTCAAGAACGATGGTTCACGCGTCTACGGCGACCTCACACGCGCCACCTACAACGACGCCAACCACACCATTGCTTTCGATTGCCCTGCCAATTGCAGCCACGTCTGGTTCGTCGTCAGTGGAGCACCCACCACCTACTGGACCCACAATTTCACAGGCTGGATAGACAATGTCGAGGAGCAGTGGCCGTACCGTGTGAAGTTCTACAAGACCAATGTCTATGGCGAGGCTAACAACAACGACCTGCCAACAGGCATCGATGATATGGCAATTGAAGAAAAGGACAAGGGAGAAATTCATATCTATGATCTTAACGGCCGCATGGTACGTCGAAGTACGACCTCACTCGAGGGTCTGTCCCATGGCATCTACATTGTAGGCGGCAAGAAAGTGGTCAAATAGGCTGGTTGTTTATCAATCGAAACCAATAACCTCATTTTATTAACTAACAAAAGTGTATTTTTTATGAAAAAAGACTCCGTAAGAAGCTTTGTGACGACACATGCGTGCAAGCATGTAGTATTGTCCGCGCTTTTGTTGTCAGCCTTTCTCATTGGAAGTCCGCTATCTACAAATGCGGATATCCTGAGCACGCAGGCTGTTCAGCAGAATGGAATTGTCAAGGGAAAAGTGGTCGACCACAATGGCGAACCTATTATCGGCGCAGCCGTCAAGGTAATGGGCACCGACCGTGGTACCGTGACCGATCTCGATGGTGAGTTCACCCTAGAAGGTGTCAACACTGGCAAACTAAACATCTCGTATGTGGGATTTGGCACGAAGGAAGTGAGTTTCCGCGCTGGCGAAACCCTTAGCATCACGCTCGATGAGGACATGGAGTCACTCGACGAGGTCGTGGTCATTGGCTATGGAACAACGAAGAAGGCTAACCTGACTGGTTCGGTTGCATCGGTAGACTTCCGCGAAGTCAGCAATCTGCCTGTTGCCAACACCTCGAACCTGCTGCAGGGCCGCCTGCCAGGTGTCGTGTTGCAGATGAATGGTGCTCAAGCTGGTCACGACGACCCTGAGGTACGCGTACGTGGTATCGGCACACTGGGAGGTTCTTCTAAAAACAACCCGATGGTGCTCATCGATGGCATAGAGAGCAATATCAATCAACTCTCAGGTCTGCCTGCAGAAGATATCCAGAGCGTTTCCGTACTGAAAGATGCTGCCTCGGCCGCCATTTATGGTGTACGTGCCGCCAATGGCGTTATCCTTGTCACGACAAAACGTGGAGCGGAGATGCGTCCACAGGTGACATATTCAGGTTCTGTTGCCCTGCAGGAGCCGACCGTGCTGCCTAAATATGTGGATGGCTATAACTGGGCACTTATCTTCAACGAGGCACAGGCCTCACGCGGTGCCTACACGCAGGAGATGCTCGAAAAGTTGAAAAACGGCAGTGATCCCGACCATTTTGCCAACACCGACTGGGCCAAAGAGATGTTCCGTACTGCTTTCATGCAGCAACATCACTTGAGCGTGCAGGGAGGTTCGAAAGCTATGCACTATATGTTCTCGGTGCAGTATCAGGACCAGGATGGCTTGATGAAGAACACCCGCAACAAACGCTACAACTTCCGCTCGAACATTGACGCTAAACTGGGGCGTGTGAAGTTGGGTATGAACCTCGCTGGTTCGAAGCAGAGCGTCTATGAGCCGTTACCGGTGGGCGACGGAGGTTTGGTGCGCTATTTGTCGTGGTTCACTCGCCCAACAGTTCCCGTGAAGTTCTCCAATGGACATTGGGCTTACACCGATGGGAACGATGCTATTTCGCAATCAATCTTCAAGAATCCAGTGCAGGAAATCTACAACGACCTGCGTGATAACGATCACTATCGCTTCGACGGCAAGGTATTCGCCGAGGTCGACTTAGTGAAGGGGCTGCAGTTCCGCACAAGTCTCGCTTATAAACTCTACGCGAATCGCATCAGTACATTCGACCGACGCGAAGAACCCCGCTACAATGCCGAGGGCGACATCATTGCTCCTGCTGAGACACAGAACTCGCTGACAGACTATGACTGGTTCCAAACGGGTTGGATCAATGAAAACATCCTGACCTACAATGAAACGTGGGGCAAACACAATCTGGGCGTGCTGCTGGGTCACTCCATTCAGGAAAACCGTTACGACGTGAACAACAGCTCGAAACAAGGATTCCCCACCGATAACATCTTCGAATTGAACGGTGGCACACAGAATCCATCAGCCAGTGGCTATGCTGAGGAGGATGCTCTGCAATCGTTCTTCGGACGCATTAACTATAACTATGCCGACCGGTATCTGGCTGAGTTCAACATCCGTCACGATGGTTCGTCGCGCCTGCCCAAGACCAATCGTTATGCTACATTCCCCTCGTTCTCGGCAGCATGGATTATTTCCAACGAATCCTTTATGCAAAACATCGATTGGCTTAGTTCGTTGAAACTGCGTGGCAGCTGGGGTAAGTTGGGTAATCAGGAAATTGGTAACTACACATTCTCGGAAACTCTGGCCGCACAAGGCAGCTACTACTTCGGCGACAAGAAGTACATCGGCATGCGTGCCACAGGCATTGCCAACGAAAACATCAAATGGGAAACGACAACCATAACCGACTTCGGCTTCGACGCCAGCTTCTTCAAAGGCCGCCTGAGTACCACATTCGACTGGTATAACAAGGTAACAAACGACATCCTTCTACAGCTGCCCATGCCAGGCATTTTCCTCGGCTCGCTAGGCGCACCCTATCAGAATGCAGGTAAGGTGAAGAACACTGGTTGGGAATGGTCAGTGAACTACTACGACCATGCAGGCGACTGGAACTGGAATGCAGGCTTCATGCTGGCAAGCGTACACAACGAGATTGTCGACCTGAACGGTCAGGAGAGCATCTCTGGCAACACCATCAATCGCGAAGGCGAAGCTATCGGCTCGTACTACGGCCTGAAGGCTTTAGGACTTTATCGCACCGAGGCAGATTTGCAGCGCACCAATTCCGAAGGCAAGCAAATCATGCAGAACGGTCAGGCCCCATCACTGGGTGACATCATGTATGAGGACCTAAACGACGACGGAAACATCAATGACGATGATCGCCAAGTGTTGGGCAACCCGTTCCCGAAACTGCAGTATTCCATCTCGCTGGGTGCCAGCTGGAAAAATTTTGACCTGTCGATGTTCTGGCAGGGCATTGCAGGACTCAACCGCTTCAATTGGGAAACGACGACTCTCTCCAACGGTGGAAACAAGACCACACGCTGGCTCAACCGCTATTCGGCAGAGAACGTGAATGGCGAGATGCCACGTCTAGGCAACGAATTCAACAACGCATATTCATCGTTCTGGCTCAACAAGGGTGACTATTTGCGCCTGAAGAGCTTGGAGTTGGGCTATACGTTCAAGAAGAATCATCTCCTGCAACAGTGGGGAGTGCAGAGTGTACGTCTTTATTTAGCTGGTACCAACCTGCTTACCTTCTGCTCCGTCTACAACTACGATCCTGAAAAATTCAGTTCTGACATGCGAAGCGATGCACATCCCAATGTGCGTGCCTACTCATTCGGTGTCATTGTTAAATTCTAAAAACGCGTTGAATTATGAAACTACATCATTTATATATCGCATCAATGCTGGCAGCAGGGCTTATCCTGACAACCTCCTGCAGCGACAGTTTCCTTGACAAGAACTCTCTCACCGAGTCTTCGACGGAAACATTCTGGCAGACCGAGGACGATGCCACGATGGCCATGGTTGCATGTTATGACGGTCTGCAGAGCAACCAAATCTATGGCGGTGGTCCGTGGGACCTTGGACAACTCAACATGGACTGTATGACTGACAACGGCGGCCACTTCAACTGGAGCGGTTGGGTGGAAGGCTATGACATCGCCAACGGCACCCATAGTGCCAGCTCATGGGCTGTAGGCTCGTTCTGGGATGCCCTCTACGAGGTCGTGAAACGTTGCAACAGCCTCATAGCAAACATTGATCGCGTTCCAATGTCTGAGACAAAGATTGAACAATACAAGGCAGAAGCCATGACGCTACGTGCCCTGATGTACATTCATCTGACGATGACCTACAACGACGTACCCTATCTGACGGAGCCGCTAACCATTGACAATGCTGAGAAACCAGCCACACCGCGTGCAGAAATCGTCACAGCAGAGATTCAAAACTTAAAGGCTGCTGTACCTAACCTGCCCGTTACGGCCGAGCGCGGACGCCTCACTCGTGGCGCCGGCTATGCCATCTTGGGGCGTCTGGCTCTCTACAATAAGATGTGGGACGAGGCAATCGGTGCCTATCAGGAAGTGATGAAGCTGGGCTACTCGCTGGCTTCCGACTATACGGCACTTTTCACCCCTGCCGGTGAAACTCAACCGGAAATCATCTTTGCCGTACGTTTCGAGGGTCCAGGTCTTGACGAAGGTGCCGTATTCAATGCCCATTGGAACACGCCCATTGAGTCAATGAACGGAACGCTCGACTTGGCCGACGACTACTATAAGCTCGATGGAACAAAGGCCACCGAACGCAACTATGCAGCCAAGAAGGCTGACGGTTCACTTGATGTGAGCAAACCTAACTTTGACTACTGGAAAGGTCGCGATCCACGCCTCTATGCCACGCTCTTCGTACCAGGCATGTATTGGAACGGTCTTGGTGGCGAGGAATCGCCTTACGGCGGTGCGGCATCTTCACTCTCTACCATCTACGTCATGAAGTACTTCGACCCCACAGACACAGGCAACTCGTGGGATAACGCCCAAGACTTCTATGTAGTGCGCTATGCCGAAGTGCTATTGTCGCTGGCCGAGGCTTTGGTAGAAAAGGGCAGCTACAACGAAGCAAACGTACTCTCACTGGTCAACCAGGTACGCCAACGCGTGGGCATGCCGAAGGTTGAGGACGTCGAAGGCACTGGTCTGAGCAAGGACAAACTGCTGCAGGTGGTTCGCCACGAACGCCGCGTGGAACTCGCCTTCGAGGGTCTACGCCTCTACGACGAATACCGCTGGCATCAGTTGAAGGAAGCTATCGACATCGTGAACAACGAACGCATTACCTATGGGCTTAACTACGAGCCACGTGTCTACAATGGCGAGCGCGACTACAAGTGGCCTATTCCGACCGACGAAATCGACAGCAATCCTCAGCTAAAGCAACATGAAGGTTGGTAAAAAGCACCTTCGTTCTGACAGCATTTTGCGTGTCGGCATGAACCTATGAAAGATAAGCCCCCAAAGTTCTGAACTCTTGGGGGCTTACTACAAACAGCAACAAAATTTTTTATCTATTATGTAAATAGTAATTGAAAAGTATACCACCATAATAATCGAAAAGGGTACCACGTAGACCAGAGTTTTACGTTATATATGTTAGCTCAGAAGAGCGCTGTAATGGTATATTTAGCGATACTCCCTACTTAAAGATAATGTTCTATGCTCTGCACTGTTCGACAGACCGTGTCATAAATCATACCTCGTCAACATGACGGGCACGTCGTATCGTATTAAAGAAACAAAAAAAATATCAATAACAAGTAATGTATAACAAACTTTTTATACCTTTGCAGCACTCAGTCGAAGTGGTATACTTTTCAATTATTATTTGGTATACTTTTACGTTATCATTTACACTTTGCCAAATATATCAAGGATTAATAGAACGTTTCTGTAATTTTTGTACTATCTTTGCAGCAGAAAATCAAACAACGTAAAAAGGAAAAATAGTAAAAAGGCTAAAAACTAAAAAACAACTATTAAATATGCAAGGATTCAGCAAGCAGTTTCTGTACTTCATCTGTGCCGTATCAGCCATGGGCGGCTTGCTTTTTGGCTACGACTGGGTAGTCATTGGCGGTGCAAAACCATTCTATGAGCTCTACTTCAACATCACCGACTCGCCTATTCTACAAGGCGTTGCCATGACAACAGCCCTGATAGGATGTTTGTTCGGTGCCATGGTAGCTGGTGCTGCTGCCGATAAGTATGGCCGTAAGCCCCTGCTGATGGTGGCGGCGGTGCTGTTCACGGTGTCAGCGGTTGCCACAGGACTGTTCAACGACTTCATGTTGTTCAACATAGCCCGTTTCGTTGGGGGTGTAGGCATCGGTGTGGCCTCGGCACTCTCTCCCATGTACATTGCAGAGGTGAGTCCTGCCGATATTCGTGGCCGAATGGTGAGCTTAAACCAGATGACCATTGTGTTGGGCATCCTGTCGGCACAGATTGTGAACATGCTATTGGCTCGCGACACCACGGTGAGCGAAAATCTGGTGTGGGACATCGAGTGGGGCTGGCGCTGGATGTTTTGGGCTGAGACGCTGCCTGCCGCCTCGTTTCTTGTGATGAGTTTCTTCATTCCAGAGAGTCCGGTATTCCTGAGGTTGAAGGCTGCGACAATGCCGCAACATCGGGTAAAGGAGGCTGGGGCAAAGGCAGACGGCGAGAAGACCACGCTGAAGGCTGAAGGAAAGGAGGCTGGGCTGCGCGAATTGCTGCAACATAAATATGGTAAGGTACTGCTTTTGGGCCTCGTAATTGCTGTTTTCCAGCAGTGGTGCGGCACGAACGTCATCTTCAACTATGCTCAGGAGATATTCGTGAGTGCGGGTTTCGACGTCGATGGCATGTTCATCAATATCGTCATCACAGGCATTGCCAACGTCGTCTTCACGTTCGTTGCCCTCTACACCATTGAAAAGTGGGGACGTCGCACGCTGATGCTGCTGGGTGCAGGAGGTCTCGGCCTGATTTACCTGACACTTGGCACCTGCTACTTCATGGGGCTGACTGGCGTTCTGATGGTGGCACTCGTGGTAACGGCCATCTCTGTCTATGCCATGACGCTCGGTCCTGTGACGTGGACATTGTTGGCCGAGATTTTTCCCCATCGCGTACGAGGCATTGCCATGGCAACCTGCACATTTGCCCTCTGGGTTGGATGCTGTACACTGACGTTCTCGTTCCCCTCAATGAACGCGGCGCTGGGCTCCAGCGGTACGTTCTGGATCTACTCAGCCATCTGCATGTGTGCCTTTGTGTTCCTTTGGCGCAATTGTCCCGAGACAAAGGGCAAGTCACTGGAAGAATTAGAGAAAGAATTGGTCGTTGAATAAACTACAATAATACTGGAAAAAATGGTAAAAGCCTGGAGAGAATTGGTGACAATACCTACCTACGAGGTGGGAAAGCCGGAGAAAAACCCGATGTTTCTGGAGAAACGTGTCTATCAGGGATCAAGTGGCGTGGTCTATCCCTACCCCGTCATCGAGACCATCAGCGACGAAAAGGTGGACAAAGACTATCTGGCCATTTGGCTGGAAAACGAGTATATCAAGGTGATGGTGCTGCCCGAGCTGGGCGGACGTGTGCAGATGGCATACGACAAGATAGCAAAGCGCCACTTCGTGTACTACAACCACGTTGTCAAACCTGCCCTTGTAGGACTTGCGGGCCCGTGGATCAGTGGCGGCATCGAGTTCAACTGGCCTCAACATCATCGCCCTTCGACCTTCATGCCCGTTGACACCTGTATCGAAGAGGAGTCCGACGGTTCGGTAACGGTATGGGTTAGCGAGATGGAAAAGATGTTCCACCAGAAGGGAATGGCAGGTTTTACTTTGCGTCCTGGCTGTGCCTATCTGGAAATCAAGGGCCGACTCTATAACCGTACGGACGTTCCGCAGACCTTTTTGTGGTGGGATAACCCTGCCGTCGAGGTGAACGATGAGTACCAAAGCGTGTTCCCACCCGACATCAACGCCGTGTTCGACCATGGAAAACGCGCCGTCAGCAGTTTCCCCATCGCTACAGGTACCTATTATAAGATGGACTACTCGGCAGGCGTAGACATCTCGAACTACAAGAACATATACGTTCCAACGAGCTATATGGGCGTGAACTCGCGCTTCAACTTCGAAGGAGGCTATGAGAACGACACGAAGGCGGGTATGCTGCATGTGGCTTCTCACCACTATTCGCCTGGCAAGAAGCAATGGACGTGGGGCAACGGTGACTTCGGACGGGCGTGGGACCGCAACCTGACCGATGAGGCAACACCTGAAGAGATGGAGAAGTGGGGCATCGACCGTGAGGGTTTCCGCCCCTATATAGAACTGATGGCAGGCGTCTACACCGAAAACCAACCCGACTTCTCATGGCTAATGCCTTATGAAGAGAAGGAATTCACACAATACTTCATGCCCTATCGTGAGCTGGGCGTGGTGAAAGAGGCTTCGAAAGACCTGGTTTTCAACATCATACCCAGCCCTTCAAAAGGAGAAGAGAATATGGTCACCTTCAAGGTGTTTGCCACTTCGAAGCAGGAAGTCTGCGTTGTCCTTCGCAATGACAATGGCGAGGTTTACTATCGGAAAGAAATGACACTCTCGCCAGAGACGGTTCTGGTGGAAACTGTCGACGTGAAAGGCGCGAAGTTCAATGAACTGGCCTTCGAAATTGTGAAGACGTTTGTCTATGGACAACGCACCGTCTTGCAGTGGCATGCTGAGGCCGACGAAATTCGTCCCATCCCCGATTCTGCCGAAGCAGCCTTGCTGCCCGAGCAGATAAAGACCAACGAGCAACTCTTCCTGACGGGTCAGCACTTGGAACAGTATCGCCACGCCACATGGTCGGCCACCGACTACTATGAGGAGGCCCTGCGCCGCGACCCCGACGACATCCGCTGTCTGAATGCCCTCGGTCTGTGGTACATCCGCAAGGGACGTTTTGCCAAGGCTGAGGCTTATCTGCGCAAGGCTGTCCGTCTTTCACAGAAACGCAATCCCAATCCTTACGATGGTGAGCCCATCTATAACCTGGCACTTGCGTTGAAATACCAAGGAAAGGTATCTGAGGCCTATGAACTCTTCTGGAAAGCCACCTGGAACAAGGCGTGGGCAGATGCAGGCTACTTCGAAGCTGCGAAGATAAGCACCATACAGGGCCGCTATGAGGATGCACTCGACGAGGTGAACCGCTGTCTGAACAACAACTGGCACAACCACAAGGCTCGCGCCTTAAAGACTGCCATCCTGCGCAAACTGGGAAAGGCCGGCAATGCCTTGGCTTTGATCGACGAATCATTGAAATGCGACCTGTTTAACTATGGTTGCCGCTACGAACAGTACCTCTTGCTGAAATTATCGGATGGGAATGCCGCAGAAAAGGCACTCAACGAGATGAAGGAGATGATGCGTTGCTCGGCACAAAACTATGATGAACTGGCGCTCGACTATGTTGGCGCAGGCCTGATTGAAGAGGCCAAGGCTGTCTGGCAGATAGCTATTGAAGAGGGTGCCACCACGCTGATGACCTACTACTACCTCTTCGCATTCTGCGGCGATGACGAAGCCTTGGAGAAAGCCGAGCAAACGGACTCTGCCTATTGCTTCCCCAATCGTCTGGAGGATGTCATTGCCCTCGAAACGGCAAAGAGCCGCGCTGCTCAAATCGTAAACCGTCAATCGGCAAATTGTAAATACAGCAAGGCTCCTTACTACTTGGGATGCCTGTATTATGCCGCCCGCCAGTACGACTTGGCCATTGAGAACTGGGAATTGTCGGCCCGACTCGACCCACAGTTCCCGACCGTCTGGCGAAACCTTGCCCTTGGCCGCTTCAACAAGCAGGATCGTCAGCAGGAAGCTTTGGAATACATGGAGCGTGCCTTCCATCTTGACGAGAACGACGAGCGCGTTTTGATGGAACTCGACCAACTCTGCAAGCGTCTGCACCATTCACACGCTGAGCGTCTGGCCTTCCTCGAGAAGTATCCGCAATTGATACAGCGTCGCGATGACCTCGTGTTGGAGGTAATCACCCTGCTCAATCAAGTGGGGCACTACAAAGAGGCCATGGAGAAACTCGACGGCCACACCTTCCACCCGTGGGAAGGGGGCGAAGGAAAGGTTTCCACACAATATCAGATTTGCCGCGTGGAACTAGCCAAGACAGCGATTGTTGCCAAGGAATACGAAAAGGCTGTCAAGCTACTCAGCGAGTGCCTGGAATATCCCCACTACCTCGGCGAGGGAAAGCTTTACGGTGCTCAGGAGAATGACTTCTACTACCTACTAGGCATTGCTTACGATGCCCTTGGACAGAAGGACAAGGCCCGCGAATGCTGGGAGGAGGCCACGAAGGGACCGCAGGAACCTGCCGCCGCCATGTACTACAACGATGCCAAACCCGATAAGATATTCTATCAAGGTCTGGCACTCTATAAACTTGGTCGCGAGGGCGAGGCTCATGGACGTTTCTACCGTCTCATCAACTACGGCAAGCAACATATCTTCGAAGGGTTGCAGGAAGGCGAGCCAGGTTCAGGGAGGAAGCAGGTCATGGACTACTTCGCCGTTTCATTGCCCGACTTGCTCATCTGGGAGGATTCGTTGGACATGAAGAACCTTATTCACTGCAAGTACATGCTTGCCCTCGGTTACTACGGCTTGGGCGACATGCAACACGCTGAGCGATACCTGAAGGAAGTGGAGGCTTTGGACAACAATCACCAGGGCATCCAGCAATTTCGCACACTCATCGATTCCAAACTCTAAGGTCTTTACCTGCTAAAGAACCCGCTTGAACACAATATAAGCTACATACAAACAGCATAACCCACTGAGATAGACTGCGCAAACCATAGAGATAGACTGCGCAAACCATAGAGATAGACTGCGCAAACCATAGGGATAGACTGCGCAAACCATAGGGATTACATCTCTACCCGCCACTTCTGCCATCAGAAACCCGCCCAAAGCTGGCGCCAGAATTGTCGGGCCATGTCGTCCCACCGCTGGATGGTGGCACCGAAGAAGTCGGCCGTGTAGCCATTGAGCATGCGCTGAGCCTCGTCAGGGGAAGTGCTGTTGAGCTGTTGCCACGACTGAGCGACGAAAGGCAGTTCGCGTTGGCCTTTCTGGATGAAGTAGTCGCGCATGGGTTCCAACACTTTGCGATAGGTCCCCCAGCGGATGGTGGCCAGCCGGTTGGTCTTTCGGTAGTGCCAAAGGGCTGCATCGTCGCGTTCGGCATGCTGACCGCAGGTCTGCAACAGTGGCGGTAGCGCAGTGGTTCCACAGAAAATGGGGAAGCGAGGACTCTCACCTGGGTTATCGAGTGCCACCCATGCCACACCTCCCACCTCATCGGGAAGCCACGAACGCAACTGGATGACGGTACTATAGGCACACCAAGGCACACTGACGGTGCGGATATTCTTCATCACGGAATCGCCCATGGCGTAGTACATGTTGATTTCATCGGGGCGCATCCAGGGGTTAGAGAATGGCGAAACGATGCTATCGGGTTCGTTTTCAACCAGATTGCCCTGCCTATCCTTCCGCTTTGGATTCGGAATGAGATGCCTTCCGCTTAGGTTTTTTGCCGTACCCTCGTAGTAACTGCCAAGCAACTGCATGACACGCTCGACGCTGACCAGCGAATCGGGACGTACGGAGAGGGGCAGTTCCTCGATGGTGTCGCTCAGGCAGAGCGATGGTGCCAGCTGACTCATGATGAAGTGCTCGCGAACGCTATAGTTTTTCGGCTCGTCGAAATAGTTACCACCGCTATAGGCCTTCCAGAATGAGAATTCCGACTTGCCGTCCCACAACTTCAGCCGACGTGCCACTTCGAACACATTATCGGAAGCCATGTAACGGTCAGCATTACTGAGGTCAAGACGACCTATGCGCGATATATTGGCCGACACGGCAATCTCATCGTCGGGAATACGCACAGCTGCCCACACGCCACCAATCTTCTTAGGTCCTTCGCCAAAGACTTCGAATATCCATACCTCACGCTTATCGGCAATGGTCAGGCATTCGCCACTGTCGCCATAGCCATACTGACGAACCAAATCGCCCATGAGACGGATAGCTTCGCGGGCTGTAGAGCAACGTTCGAGCGCAATGCGGGCCAGTTCTTCAATCATGAACATACCCTTTTTGTTCTGCAAAGTATCACGTCCAGAAATCGTGGTCTCGCCCATTGCCAGTTGCTTCTCGTTCAGACAGGGATACGCGGTGTCGAGATAGCGAAAGGTATGGCGTGCTTGAGGAATGACACCACGTCGGTAGAGCTTTGTACTGTCGGCTGCCGACTGTGTGTGCATACGCCCTTCGTAGATGGCAGTAACGGTATCGCGTTCATAATCACGGGCTGGCACCATCTGCATCCATGTACGATACCAGGAATCGCACGTGTGCGACGTCATTACCGAGCCATCGGCAGAAGCCTTGCAGCCAACCATGATACTGGTACACGACATACGCTGCATGCCTTGGCGTGAGGTCTCGTCGGGTTGGGCGACGACACCGGTGAAGACTATCGACATGAGGAGGATGAGCACGCTGCGGCTTGCTCCCAGATGGCTGAATGGATGGTTTGTTTTCATGAGTAATTGTGTTGTTTGCCGCTGCAAAAATAAGCAAAAAACACGATACTTCCCTCTTTTTCCGTTTTTTTATGCCATCAAAGTTGCGACTTTCGGGAAATATGCGTAAATTTGTAGTCGAAAATAACTAAACATCACAAGCTATGAACCTACGTAAAGTTCTTTTTTCCGTAAGTATCGTCGTGCTGTCGGCCTGTGCCATGACGGCAACGGCGGCTGAGACCGACTACACCCGCTTTGTGAATCCGCGTATCGGAACCGGTGGCCACGGCCACGTGTTCCTCGGTGCCAACGTGCCGTTTGGCTACGTGCAGCTCGGCCCTACAGAACCCACCCGTGGTTGGGACTGGTGTTCCGGCTATCACCACTCGGACTCGGTGCTCATAGGCTTCGGGCATCAGCACTTGAGTGGAACGGGTATCGGCGACTTGGGCGATGTTGCATTGCTACCACTGCCTGCGAAGTGCGAGGCGAAAGATTCGAAATTTGAAAGCCCACAGATAGTGTTCTCACATCAGTCGGAAACGGTGAGCCCAGGCTACTATGCCGTGAAACTGGGCACCCCCAACGTGTTCGTTGAACTGACTGCCACGAAGCGAGTGGGCATGCATCGCTATACCTTCGGTGCCGACCAGACAGAAGCTCGCATGATGCTCGACCTGCGTCAGGGCATCGGATGGGACCATGCTGCCCAATGCCAGATGCAACAGGAAAGTTCGACGGTGGTCAGCGGCTACCGCCACTCTGTAGGTTGGGCACGTAGGCAGAAGGACTTCTTCGTGATGGAGTTTTCGCAGCCTGTTGAACTGACTAAGGTCGATGGCGACACGACTGGGGTGCTTCAACTGAGCCGCCCACAGGAGCCATTGCTGGTGAAAGTAGCCTTGTCGGCTGTCAGCGTTGACAATGCTAAGCTGAACATGCAGCAGGAATTGCCAGGCTGGAACTTTGCAGCCACAGTGGCAGCTGCCCGCAAGGCATGGAATGACGAACTGGGTAAGATTCAAATAAAGACCGATGGTCCGAATGGCGACGATATCAGGACTATCTTCTATACTGCACTCTATCACTCGATGACGGCTCCGTCGGTGTTCAGCGATGTCAATGGAGAGTATCGCGGTGCCGATGGCCAGGTGCACAAAGGCAATTTCACGAACTATACCACGCTGTCGCTTTGGGATACCTATCGCTCAGCCCATCCGCTGCAGACGATGATTCATCCCGAGAAGCAGGGTGACATGGCACAGACCTTCCTGCACATCTTCAAGGAGCAAGGAAAACTGCCTGTTTGGCACCTGATGGGCAACGAAACCGATTGTATGGTGGGCAACCCAGGTATCCCTGTGCTGGCCGACTTGGTGCTGAAAGGCTACATCACTGGACAAGACCGCGAGGCTGCCTATGAGGCCATGAAGACTTCGGCCATGCTCGACGAGCGCGGCATGAAGGAATTGAAGGAGTATGGCTACATTCCCTTCGACAAAGACGAAACCAACGAGACGGTAGCGAAAGGTCTGGAGTATGCACTGGCTGACTGGTGCGTGGCACAAGTGGCGAAACTCTTTGGAAAGAAGGCCGACTACAAGTACTTCATGCAACGCAGCAAACTCTATCAGAAGCATTTCGACCCGAAGGACGGCTTCATCAAAGGTCTTTCCTCAACGGGCGAGCGCCGCACACCGTTCAATCCGTTCCGCTCGGCTCATCGTACTGATGACTTTACCGAAGGAAACTCGTGGCAGTACACATGGCTTGTGCCTCACGATGTGCACGGTCTCGTGAAGACGTTCGGCTCAGAAGCACGCTTTACCGAAAAGCTCGACTCGCTTTTCATTGTTGAAGGCGACCTCGGCGAGGAGGCTTCGCCCGACATCAGCGGCCTCATCGGTCAGTATGCTCACGGAAATGAGCCGTCTCATCATATCCTTTACATGTATAACTATGTGGGTCAACCTTGGAAAGGTGCCCGTTTGCTGCGCCAAACCATGAAAGAAATGTACTTCAACGACTTCGATGGTCTATCTGGAAACGAGGACGTAGGTCAGATGTCGGCATGGTACATCCTCTCGGCCATGGGTCTCTATCAGGTGGAACCCGCTGGTGGCAAGTACTGCATCGGCTCGCCAGTGGTCAGCGAGGCTGCTATTAACATGGGCGACGGAAAGATTTTCACCGTTCGTGCCACGAACAACAGCGACGAGAACATCTATGTGCAGCGTGTCTTGCTCAATGGTAAACCCTACACGAAGTCGTACATCATGTTCAACGACATGAAGCGTGGCGGCATTCTGGAACTCGTCATGGGCCCGCAGCCCAGCGACTTCGGCACAAAGACGAAGGACCGTCCTTAATAAGGAAACAAAAGACCACAGCTACAAGATAACATAATCACGTGACAATATGAGAAAACTAACTATTATTTGCTGTTTGGCAATGATAAGCCTCGGAGCTATGGCTCAGGCTGAGTACGGCAAGGAATACATCAAGCGCATTGGCGAGAAGAGTTCGACCTACGTGTCGCGCCGTCCTGCTGAGAAAGAGCGTCTGTTCCGTTCCGACGTGATCGACAAGAAAATCAAGGAGGTACAGAAACTGCTGAAAGACAATGAGAAACTTGCTTGGATGTTTGGCAACTGCTTCCCCAACACGCTGGAAACCACCGTTCACTACTCCGACGCCTCGGGCGATGATGATACATTCGTCTACACGGGCGACATCCACGCTATGTGGTTGCGTGACTCGGGTGCTCAGGTGTGGCCGTATGTACAGTTTGCCAATCAGGACCCGAAGCTAAAGAAGATGGTTCGCGGCACTATCCTGCGCCAATTCCGTTGCATCTGCCTCGACCCCTACGCCAATGCCTTCAACCTAGAGCCCAACCCCGATGGCGAGTGGATGACGGACTTCACCGACATGAAGCCATTCCTGCACGAGCGCAAATACGAGATCGACTCGCTCTGCTATCCGCTGCGACTGGCTTATCAGTACTGGCTCACTACAGGCGATGCCTCTATCTTTGGCGACCTATGGCTGGAGACCATTCAAAACATCCTGAAAACCTTCCGCGAGCAGCAGCGCAAGGATGGTAACCTCGGTCCGTATCGGTTCCAACGCCGTACCGAACGCGCCAGCGACACCACACAGAACGATGGTTGGGGCAATCCCGTGAAGCCCGTAGGTCTCATTGCATCGGTGTTCCGCCCCAGCGACGATGCAACGACATTCCTTTTCCTCATCCCCTCGAACTTCATGGCTGTGACGAGCCTGCGCAAAGCTGCTGAAATCCTGACGAAGGTAAACAACCGTGCCGACCTAGCCAACGAATGCACCACTCTTGCCGAAGAGGTGGAGACGGCACTGCACAAGTATGCCGTTCACATGCATCCGACTTTTGGTCCCATTTACGCCTTCGAAGTCGATGGTTTCGGCAACCAACTGCTGATGGACGATGCCAACGTACCCTCGTTGCTGGCGATGGGCTATCTTGGCGATGTGCCTATGAACGACCCCATCTACCAAAACACGCGCCGATTCGTGTGGAGTGAGGACAACCCATACTTCTTCCGCGGTCCTGCAGGCGAAGGCATTGGCGGTCCACATATCGGCTATGGCTATGCCTGGCCCATGTCGATCATGATGAAGGCCTTCACAGCACAGAACGACAATGAGATTCGTGCCTGCATGCGTCAGCTATTAACCACCGATGCCCAGACAGGTTTTATCCATGAGTCGTTCAACGTACAAGATTCAAATAAGTACACGCGCGCGTGGTTTGCCTGGCAGAACACTCTCTTTGGCGAACTGGTGCTGAAACTTATCAACGACGGCAAGGCCGACCTGTTGGTGCATTGCCTTGATTAAGGAGCCCCACCCCAACCCTCCCCGACTGGGGAGGGAGCGCGAAACCACATTTTACCGTGCAGAACGCATTGAACCATTTGAACCGCTACGAAGCAGAATCTCAACTAATATGAACATAACAATACAGGGGCAGCCACTGCCCAACATGCCTTGGGAGGAACGACCAACAGGCTGTCAGGCTCCCATGTGGCGCTACAGTAAGAATCCCGTTATCCGTCGCGACCTTTTGTCGACGTCGAATAGTATTTTCAATAGTGCCGTCGTACCATTTGGCGATGGCTTTGCAGGCGTATTCCGCTGCGACGATACCAACCGCCGAATGACACTCCATGTCGGTTTCAGCAACGACGGACTGAACTGGAACATCAATGAAGATACATTGAAGTTTGAGTGTGATGACAAGGAAATCGGCGAGTGGGTTTACGGCTACGATCCACGTGTCTGCCGCATTGATGACCGCTGGTGGGTAACGTGGTGCAACGGCTACCACGGACCAACCATCGGCATGGCTTGGACCAAGGATTTCAAAACGTTCCATCAGGTGGAGAATGCCTTCTTGCCTTACAACCGCAATGGTGTGCTCTTCCCACGTAAGATCAACGGTCGCTATGCCATGCTAAGCCGCCCTAGCGACACGGGACACACTGCTTTTGGCGACATCTTCTACAGCGAATCACCAGACATGGAGTTCTGGGGGCACCATCGCCACGTTATGTCGCCTGCTGCCTTCGAGGAAAGCGCCTGGCAATGCATGAAGGTAGGTGCTGGTCCTACGCCCATCGAGACCAGTGAGGGTTGGCTCACCTTCCACCATGGCGTACTGCGCTCGTGCAATGGCTATGTTTACGCCTTCGGTTCGGCCTTGCTCGATCTCGATGAGCCGTGGCGACTCATAGCCCGTTCGGGTCCTTACCTCATCTCCCCACGTGAACTCTATGAGTGCACAGGCGATGTACCCAACGTGTGTTTCCCCTGTGCTGCCCTCCACGATGCTGCAACTGGTCGTGTAGCCGTCTATTACGGATGTGCCGACACAGTCACGGGCCTGGCATTTGGCTACATTCCTGAGATCATTGACTTCACAAAGCGCACCAATATTGTGAAATAAGGAAAAGACCGTGTCGCAAGACAGACAAAACGACCATCCCAATGATAAGCGCGAGAGAGCTGAAGAGCTCTTCTCGCGCATTGCTGCCATTATCGGCCAGCCCTCACAGCCCTCCACGCCACGACTCCTCCATGAGACACTGCAGTTGGTGTGCTACTATGGTTTGCGCCATTCGCATCATGCCTATGGCAACTTGTCGTCGCAGGTAAGCACACTCTGTCGCAAACATCACCTGCAAACTGCCGATACATCTGACCTTCAGCGTCTACGCCGCCAATGCAGTTCGCCTAAGAAGTGCATGCAGCCCGAAGATGTCGCCTATGGATGCCGTGCCCTGAGCAAGTTGATCAGTGTGGTGTTCGATGTCGACATCCCAGGTAGCATTATTGGACACATTCCTCCCATCGACAGACCACGCACGCAGTCGCATCTGGTCAACATGAAGTATGTGCGGTGTACGGTAAGTCATTGGGACGAACACTATATCTATGCCACAGCCGACCGTGACGACGCTGACGACTTATTGCGCATCAACTATATTGATACACCTGAATATATCGACCATAGCTACCTTCGCGACATTCTGCGTGAAGGGATGCAATTGAACCTGCTCGACTGCGAAGCAAACGACGACATGCTGACGCCACTGGTCATCGTCGTCGAACCTGATTTTCTGATCGACATCAGCGTGTTAGCCAGTTGTTTCGAAGACTATGGCCACCACCCCCTGCTCTACACGTTGAAACGCTTGCTGCCTCGGCCTAACAACCGCCATACACTTCTTGGAACCTTCGCTGGCAGTGTGCTCGATAACCTCGTGGCCGCTCCTGAAGGTTGTTCGTCAACCAACCACCAGCGCGTCTTCGCTGATGTGATGCGTCAGAATTTCAGTGAGAAAGCCTTGGAGTTCAGCACCTGTGCCGACTTTGATGCAGCAGAGTTCAAGCAGGCAGCCGCCCTTCAAACAAGCAACCTACAAGGCATTGTTGGTGAATTGCTGTACCACTACGACCGGCAAACTATTGTCCTTGAGCCCACTTTTGTCTGTGAGCAGTTGGGGTTACAGGGACGAGTCGATATGATGACTACCGACATGAAATTGCTCATTGAGCAAAAATCGGGACGTAACCGCAAGTTGGAGAGCGAAGGCGCAGCCAGAAGTGGAGGTCCATCCTACGGCAAGCAGATTGAGAAACACTATGTGCAGATGCTACTCTATTATGGCGTGCTTTCTCGTAACTTCCTAATTCCACGCCAGCAAATGCAAATCATGCTGCTCTACTCACGCTATCCACTGCCACAAGGATTGCTTGAAGTGGAACCACTGCAGAAACTGTTGCGCGAAGCCATAGCCCTACGTAATCGAATCGTGGCCAATGAATATGACATGGCTAACGGCCATTTTGCTGATGCCATTGACCAACTAACGCCTGAAACCCTCAACACACTCCATCTGGGTGGATTTTTCTACGAACACTACCTGTTGCCCGAGCTACAAGCAGCCTGCACGCCCCTCCACTCAATGGATGAGCTGACGCGCGCCTACTTCTGCCGCATGGCCACGTTCGTACTGAAGGAACAACTCTATTCGAAAGTAGGCAATACCGAGCACACGGGTAATTCTGTGGCTGATCTTTGGAACATGCCTCTTGCTGAAAAACTGGAGACGGGCAACATCATAACAGGTTTGAGACTCATCACTGGGGATGGAATGAAGGATGAAGGATTAGGGATGAAGGATGAAGACAGACTCTTTACGTTCAGTATTCCCGATTTGGGAGACGACTATTTGCCCAACTTCCGTCGTAACGACATGCTCTATCTTTATGACTACAATCCCGATTCCGATCCCGACGTCAGACAAAGCATCCTACAACATGCCACCCTTGTCAGCTTGACCTCAACGAGATTAGTGGTGCAACTTACCAATGCACAGCACAACAAGTTGATGATGAGCCCGGAAAAGACATATGCTGTTGAACACGCCGGCAGCGATATCAGCACTTCTTCATCGTTAGCTGGTCTCTTCCAATTGGTCATTGCCCATGCTGATCGTCGCGAGTTGTTGCTTGGTCAGCGAGCACCACAAATCAACACCACACGACAACTGACACGGAGCTATCACTCCGCCTACGATTCCATTGTACTCGCAGCCAAGCAAGCATGCGACTATTATTTGCTGCAAGGACCGCCAGGCACAGGAAAGACATCTATGGCGCTTCGCTTCCTCGTCGAGGAAGAATTGGCTGATCCCTCTGCCTCACTTGCCGACGAAACCTCAAAAGAAACGCCGACCTCCCAAGTACCAAAGGCCCAAGCCTCCATCCTGCTCATGGCCTACACGAACCGAGCCCTTGACGAAATCTGTGGCATGCTCTGTAATGCCGGACTGCCGTTTGTACGCCTTGGCAGCGAATATAGTTGTGACCCTGTCTTCCGACCAAACCTGTTGAATCGCCTGGTGGCAGCATCGCCAAACCTCAACGCCGTAAGGAGTCTGCTTCAACACGTATCCATCGTTGTGGGCACTACTGCATCACTCATGGCTCGTCCGTTCGTATTTGCCATTCGTGACTTCTCGCTGGCTATCGTCGACGAGGCTAGTCAAATACTGGAACCCAGCATCATTGGACTGCTGGCCCGTCCTTCTGCCATCAGCCAAGGCAACGCCATCCAACGATTCATCCTCATTGGCGACCACAAGCAACTGCCTGCGGTCGTGCAACAAAGTCCAGAAGAATCTGCTGTCGACGATCCTCTTCTCAACTCTATTGGCATTAGCGACTGCCGACGCTCACTCTTCGAACGTCTGTTGGCAACTCATGTCGGCAAAGATCCACAACCCGTGGGCATCCTCCAACGGCAAGGGCGTATGCATCCCGACATTGCAGCTTGGCCATCGGCCATGTTCTACCATCACGAACAGTTGCAACCAGTACCTCTGCCCCACCAAAAGGAGCCAACTACAGAACCCCGCATGGTGTTTATTCCTGTCGATGCTGTCCGAGAAACTGCTGATGGAACGACAATGCCGAGCGACAAGGCTAACCGCGCTGAGGCAGAAGTAGTGGCTCGGTTATTGCAACAGGTCTACGAAGAATACGGTGACCGCTTCAACATCATTTCCACAGTAGGAGTTATCGTACCTTACCGCAACCAGATTACGATGATACGGCGTGCCATTGAAGCCCTGAACCAACCATTACTGATGGACATCAGCATCGACACAGTAGAGCGTTATCAAGGTTCGCAACGCGACATCATCATCTATAGTACCACCGTCAGCCATCGCTATCAACTGGACTTCCTCACAGCCAACACCTTCTTCGATCAGGAAATGGCTGTCGACCGAAAGTTGAACGTAGCTCTGACGCGTGCCCGTTGCCGTATGTTTATCGTTGGGCATGAGCCAACTTTAAGGCAGAACCCTCTCTACGCATCGCTCATCGAATACATCAAGAGGGGTGAAGGTCCTCACTAAAAAATGTAAAAAACAAAGTTTCTCTTTGTTTTCTGCTTAGTTTTGACTATCTTTGCAGATTGGAAACCATATCATTACCATAATATCAGAAAAAGAAATGAAGACAAACTATGAATTGCGCTATGCCTCGCATCCCGAGGATGCAAAGCATTATGACACAACGCGTCTGCGCCGCGATTTCCTGATTGAGAAAGTGTTTGCCAAGGACGAGGTGAACATGGTCTATTCGATGTACGACCGCATGGTCGTTGGTGGTGCCATGCCTGTTGACGAATGTCTGAAACTGGAGGCCATCGACCCCTTGAAGGCTCCGTTCTTCACCACACGTCGCGAACTCGGCATCTACAATGTCGGCGAAGGTGCTGGCATCGTGAAGGTTGGCGACGAAGAGTTTGAACTCGGTTTCAAGGAGGCTCTATACGTGGGCAGTGGCGACCGCGATGTATTCTTCTGTTCGAAGGACGCTAAGAAACCCGCCAAGTTCTACTTCAACTCATGTGTTGCCCACACCTCTTATCCCAACAAAAAGATTACGAAGCAGGATGCCGTCGTTGCCCATATGGGATCATTGGAGATGTCAAATGAGCGTAATATCAACAAGATGATTGTGAATCAGGTGCTACCCACATGCCAGCTGCAGATGGGTATGACGGAGTTAGCCACGGGTTCCATTTGGAACACCATGCCTGCCCACATCCACTCACGCCGTATGGAGGCCTACTTCTACTTCGAAGTGCCCGAAGGACAAGCTGTCTGCCATTTCATGGGCGAGCCACAGGAAACACGTCACATCTGGATGAAGGGCGATCAAGCAGTGCTTTCACCCGAATGGAGCATCCACTCAGCCGCAGCTACCCACAACTATACATTCATCTGGGGCATGGGAGGCGAGAACCTCGACTACGGCGACCAAGATTTCTTCGAGATTACGGACTTAAAGTAAGGAGTGTAGGAGTGTAGGAGTGTAGACAATACTCTTTATCCTTGACTCTTCTCTTTATCCTTCAAGACTCTGTATAGAACAGCTGGTATGGACCTATTTTCTTTTGAAAGAATTGTAGCCTGGCAGAAAGCGCATCAGTTCACGCTGTTGGTTTATAAGGTAACTCAGAGCTTTCCTGATAATGAGCACTATGGGCTCGTTTCGCAGTTTCGGAGAGCAGCGGTTTCAATAGGTGCTAATATTGCAGAAGGCTATAAGAAGTTGGGTAAGGCAGACAAGCTGCGCTTTTTGAATATCTCAGAGGGGAGCTTGGCTGAATGCGAAAACTACATAGTCTTGTCAAGGGATTTAGGTTTTGTTGGCGAAGAAGACTACTTGCTCTTACACAACTCTGCAGAGGAGGTAGGACGACTGCTGACGGCGTACAGCAACGGAATCATTAACAATAACGGAATTAAATAAAACTTGGAGTAATTAGGATGGGTAACTGCTGATGGATAAGACTATCGTCTACACTCCTTCACTTCTACACTCCTACACTCCTAAAAACAAGATTATCATGACCAGTTTAAAAGATTTTTCATTGGAAGGTAAGAATGCGTGGATCACTGGCGCATCTTACGGTATCGGCTTCAACATTGCGAAGGCATTCGTGGCAGCCGGAGTGAAGAACATCATCTTCAACGACATCAACGAGGCTGCCCTCGAGCGCGGACTGAACAACTACCGCGAGGCAGGCATCGAGAACGTGAAGGGCTACGTCTGCGACGTGACCAAGGAAGACGACGTGAAGGCTCTCGTGGAGAAGATCCACGAGGAAGTGGGCCAAATCGACATTCTCGTCAACAACGCTGGCATCATCAAGCGCATCCCCATGCACGAGATGAAGCGTGCCGAGTTCCAGCAGGTCATCGACATCGACCTCGTAGGTCCGTTCATCGTCAGCTCGGCTGTGCTGCCTGAGATGATGGAGCGCCGCGAAGGCAAGATCATCAACATCTGCTCGATGATGTCGGAGCTGGGTCGCGAGACCGTGTCGGCATACGCTGCCGCCAAGGGTGGACTGAAGATGCTGACCCGCAACATCTGCTCGGAGTATGGCGAGTACAACATCCAGTGCAACGGCATTGGCCCGGGCTACATCGCCACACCGCAGACAGCACCGCTGCGCGAGCGTCAGGCTGACGGCTCACGCCATCCCTTCGACTCGTTCATCTGCGCCAAGACGCCTGCCGGACGCTGGCTCGAGCCTGAGGAACTGGGTGGTCCTGCCGTGTTCCTGGCTTCGCATGCCAGTGACGCCGTCAACGGCCACGTGCTCTATGTCGACGGCGGTATCCTCGCCTATATCGGCAAGCAGCCGCAGTAAGTTATTCTTACACCATAAACATTTCCCCCATAGGTCAGGTCCCATCGCCTGGCCTATGGGTATAGTTTTTATGAAATCAACCAAATATTTTTCCCTGTTATTTCTCCTCATTTATTTAGCTTCTATAAATGCTCAAGGAGTATATCTCCCTGCGTTACCACCAACAAAAAATTATTAACATTTCCCAAGTCGCTGACTTCGATATAGAAATAAACGGTATTAAAGGAGGACATCAAAACGTTGTTCCTTATGACTTCTATGCTGCATTTAATTGTGAAGGCAAACATGTTTTATTAGTTCAGTTTCCCCATTCTGGTATATATGGAATAACCTACATAGAAAACGGTCATGTGTATATGAAAAAATTTTATTTTTCACTTAATAAGGAAAGGATAATGAATAAAAAAATCATCTTTGTTTTCGTTTTGTTAGTTCTCCCTTTGTCCATCCTTGCTTTCGACTTTGAAGAAGGCGGCATCTACTATGACATTACGGGTGATAAGACTGTCAGCGTGACAAAAGGCGACAAGAAGTACGCTGGCAGCATCGTTCTGCCTGCCACTGTCAGTCACGAGGGAACGAGCTATGCAGTCACATCGGTCAGCGAGAGAGCCTTTGAGATGTGCGGGCAACTCTTATCCGTCACCCTGCAAGACGGCATCGGAAGCATCGGCGAAGGAGCGTTTGCCTCATGCACGGCACTGACGGAGGTGAACCTTCCATCGTCAATCCGTACCATTGGACAAGAGGCCTTTTATGCCACCGAAGCACTTGAGGAGATTTTGTTGCCTGAAGGCTTGGAGCACCTTGGAGCTGGAGTGTTCCATTACAGCTGTTTAAGCGATGTCGTAGTGCCTTCGACGGTGACGAAGATTGATGGTGGTTTCATGAGTGGTAAATATGCCTCATCGGCTGGTGAACCTTCTTTCTACGTGAAATCGCTACAGGTTGCAAAGAATAATCCCAACTACCACTCAAACACAGAGCAGACAGCCATTATTGAGACCTCAACAGGGCGCCTCGTACAGGGGTGCGGCAGTACAGTGGTTCCAGAAGAAGTGAAAGTCATCGGCAACCATGCATTCTTCAATTGCAAAAGCTTGGAAACGACATTGTTGCCCACAGGAGTTGAGGAGATTGAGTCAAAGGCATTCGCGGGATGCGCGTCTCTCCGTACATTATACTGCCGTGCCACCGTTCCGCCTGCTTGCACGACTAACATGTTTGGCCTTTCACGCGATGCGAGCCAAATACTGAGCAATTGTACGCTGTACGTTCCGACAGGTTGCCGCGAAGCCTACGAAGGACACGAGTGCTGGAAACGGTTCAAGGAAATCGTCGAAATGGATGCCGACGTGATGGGGATAGAACTCTCTGTGAACACCGACCAACAGCCGTTCCGACACATCTACGACCTGCAAGGCCGCCACATGACAGCCACGAAGCATGGCGTAAACATCGTTGACAATAGAAAGATTGTCATCAAGTGAGCAAAGCCACCCTTACTTCACCATGCTAAACTCTGAATGCTGAGCAATAAACAAAAAAACAATAGCGGCTTCCCAATCGGGGAAGTCGCTATTGTTTGTTGCTTTCGTGTAAGAAAAAACGATTACTTCACAGCCTCAGCAAGCTCAGCACCAGCCTTGAACTTTGCAACCTTCTTAGCGGCGATCGTGATCTTCTCCTTGGTAAGGGGGTTGATACCCTCACGGGCGGGCTGCTCCTTCACGGCGAATGTGCCGAAACCAACGAGCTGAACCTTGTCACCTGCTACGAGAGCGTCCTTAATAGCTGCAACTGTGGCCTCAAGAGCCTTCTTCGAGTCAACCTTCGTCAAACCGGCGGCGGCTGCAATCTTCTCGATCAATTCTGTTTTGTTCATACTTCTGTTTGTTTAAAAGTGAATAATTCTAATGTAGATTTACCAAATTTGCTGACAAATTTAGGATTTTCCTTTCATAAAACAAACAAAAAAGTGAAAAAAGTGATGAATTTAATGAAAAAAAGTGCTTAATAGCCTGTTTTTCTATTAAATAACGGGATTTTTTAGTACTTTTGTGCCCAAATTACGTAAAATCAACAATTACAATGCGAAACATACCGACAATCACGAGAAACCTGCTCATCATCAATGTGCTGGTGTTTGTCATAACCGTCTTCGTGGGCGGTGAAAGCTTCCATGGTGAAACCATGTACAAGCTGAACAACATTTTCGGTCTGCATTTCTTCATGACCGAACGCTTCCACCTCTATCAGCTGGTGACCTACATGTTCATGCACGGTGGATGGGAGCATTTGTTCTTCAACATGTTCGCCTTGTGGATGTTTGGATGCGTTGTTGAAAACGTTTGGGGACCGAAAAAGTTCCTGTTCTATTACATAGCATGCGGCATCGGCGCCGGACTCTTTCAGGAGGGAGCACAGTTCTGCGACTATCTAGGTCTGTTCGGACAACCTACCATCAACATCGGAGCCACCGTAGGAGCTTCGGGTGCCATCTACGCCATCCTATTGGCCTTCGGCATGATCTTCCCTGAGGAGCGCATCTTCATCTTCCCCCTGCCTATCCCCATCAAAGCCAAGTGGTTCGTCATCTTCTATGCCGGTGTCGAACTCTTCTCGGCCCTCTCAACCACAGGCGACGGCGTGGCCCATCTGGCCCACCTTGGTGGTATGGTGTTTGGTTTCTTCATGATACGCTATTGGCGGAAGCATCCAACCATGGGCTATGGCAAGTCGCAAGGCGAACAATTCTTCGACCGACTACGCTCGTCGTGGGAGAAGCGTACCAACAAGCAGGCCGACTCAGGCCGCTCGCGCACCACAACGACTTCCACAGGTAACGTCGACTGGGATTATAACGCCCGCCAACAGCAGGAACAGGCCGAGATAGACCGCATCCTTGACAAGATCCGTAAGAGCGGCTACGACAGCCTGACCTCGGAAGAGAAGCGCCGACTCTTCGACCAAAGTAACAAGTCGTAGGGGGCAAACCCTACAATAAGTAGGGGGCGGCAACTCAAAAACTGAAACGAACGTAATGCTGAAACAACTAAAGCGCTTCACGCTGCAAGTCATTGCTGGAGCGAACATTGCAACCATACTGGTCATGCTCTTCGTGGGATACAGCGACCGCGTGTCGCCAGAAACCTTTCCCACATTGTCCACCGCCGGACTGGCCTTCCCTGCCATCTTGGTGGTGAACTTGGCTTTTCTGTTGTTCTGGCTCATCTTCAAACCCCTCTATGCCCTCATCCCCATCGGCGGACTGCTGCTGGGTTTCCAACCCGTGCGCAACTACTGCCCGCTGAACCTGCTGTCGCCCAGCCATGCCGAAGCCGGTAAAGACTCTGTCATCACCCTGCTCTCCTTCAACGCCTACAACCTGGAGCAACTGTCGGTTTCCGACTTCCAGCGGCATGTCGTTGATTACCTCCTTGAGCAGGATGCCGATATCGTTTGTATGCAGGAGTTCCAGATGACCGTTGCCACACGTGAGACGTTGTCCAACCACTATCCCTACATCGACACCACACGCGTGGTGAGGGGAGGCGATGCCCTCACCGTGATGAGTCGCTTCCCTATTCTCGGTAAACAGCACATCTACTCCTATTCGCCTGATAACCAACGTGCCGAGGCCCATTCTGCAGCCTTCCTGTTGCAACTGGACACCGACACCCTCGTCGTTGTCAACAGCCATCTGGAGTCCACCCGCCTCACCGAACAGGAACGAGCCAACTTCAAGCGCATCGTAAAGGGCGACATGGAGCGCAACGATGCAGGACGCGAGTCGAAGAAGCTGCTCGAACGCCTCGCTGAGTCTACCCGCCTGCGGGCTCCTCAGGTCACAGCTCTTTGCCAATACATCGACTCCGTTCAACGTTCCCCGCAGGACGACAAATCCACCCCCCATCAGAAAGCCACGAATGGGCAGGCAGGACTGCTGCTCTGCGGCGACTTCAACGATGGTCCCATCTCCTATGCCCATCACGCTGTTGCCGAAAGGCTGACCGACTGCTATGTGAAGAGTGGCAACGGACCTGGCATCAGCTATCATGCTAACGCATTTTACGTGCGCATCGACCACATTTTCTGCTCCAGCCAGTGGCAACCCGTTTACACCAAAATTGACAAAAATATGGCCTTTTCCGACCATTATCCCCTCATTTGTACCCTAAAAAGGCCTCTTAAACCTTAAAAAATGAATAAATAAAGCGTAAAATTTTCCAAAATGATAAAAAATGCGTAACTTTGTGCGCTTAAAACGAGAACAAGTACAAATCAAACAATAAAAACGTAAAATGCAAAACAAAGGAATTGTAATTGTAACCGCCGTCTTACTGACGCTTGCAAGCATCTTCTACTTGTCGTTCTCGGCAGCCACCAGCTACTTCGATAAGCAGGCAGCCAAGATCGAAGATCCCATTAAGCAGCAGGACTACAAAGATTCTGTGAAGTATCTGGGCATCTACACCTACCAGAACTGCTTGGAGACGCAGATTGGTCTCGGATTGGACCTGAAGGGCGGTATGAACGTCATTCTTGAGATTTCCGTGCCCGACGTAGTCGACATGCTCGCCGATCACAAGAAGGATGCTGACTTCGTCAAATCAATGAGCGAAGCCAAAGCTGAAGAAGAGACGAGTCAGGATGACTTCATCTCGTTGTTTATCAAGGCTTTCCACAAGAACGCCCCCAACCGTCGCCTCGCCGAGATCTTTGCCACGCAGCAGCTGCAGGGCAAGGTGTCGCCACAGAGCACCGACAAGGAGGTAGAGAAGGCTCTGCGCGCTGAAGTGCAGACCGCCATCGACAACTCGTTCAACGTGGTCCGCACACGTATCGACAAGTTCGGCGTCGTGCAGCCCAACATCCAGAAGCTCGAAGGTCAGGACGGCCGCATCATGGTCGAAATGCCTGGTATCCGTGAGCCTGAGCGTATGCGTAAGCTGCTGCAGGGTTCGGCCAACCTGGAGTTCTGGGAGACCTACAACGCTGAGGAAATCATCCCCTACCTCTCACAGCTCGACACCCGTCTTGCCAACGAAGGCACCGAGGCTAAGGCCGACACCACCGTGAAGGCTGAGGAACCCGTTGCCGAGGCTAAGGCTGAGGAAGCAAAGGCTGACACCACCAAGGCTCAGCCCAAGTTCCAGGTCACCAGCGATAAGAACAAGGCTGGCGTAACTGCCAACACCGAGGCTCAGATGGCCGAGGCTAAGAAGCAGCACCCGCTGCTCGCCATGTTGCAGACCACCGGTAACGGTTCGCTGTCGCTCGTTGGTTATGCCAACGTTCGCGATACCGCCGAGATCGATAAGATCATCTACTCCGACCTGGCCAAGCAGATCATCCCCTCCGACTGCAAGCTCCTCTGGAGTGCCAAGCCCGAGGATGGCCTGACAGCCAAGAACATCTACGGTCTCTATGCCATCAAGGTGACCAGCACCTCTGGCCGTGCTCCTCTGGAGGGTGACGTTGTGACCGATGCCAGCGACCAGTTCAACCACCTGACCGGTGCTCCTGAGGTATCGATGTCGATGAACACCGACGGTGCCCGTCGTTGGGCTGCTCTCACCAAGGCTAACGTCGGCAAGGCTATCGCCATTGTGCTCGACGGCGTTGTCTACTCCGCACCCCGTGTAAACGGTGAGATCGACGGTGGACAGTCGTCCATCTCCGGTAACTTCACCATCGAAGATACCAAGGACCTTGCCAACACCCTGAAGTCTGGTCGTATGCCCGCTCCCGCACGTATCGTACAGGAAGAAGTGGTAGGACCTACGCTCGGTGCACAGTCCATCCAGCAGGGTATCATCTCGTTCATCATCGCCTTCGTGCTGCTGATGCTCTACATGTTGCTCATGTACAACCTCATCCCCGGTATGATGGCTAACCTCGCCCTGCTCGTGAACATCTTCTTCACGCTGGGTATCCTCACATCGTTCCAGGCTGCTCTGACCATGTCGGGTATCGCAGGTATGGTGCTGTCACTCGGTACCGCCGTCGACGCCAACGTGCTCATTTACGAGCGCATTAAGGAAGAACTCCGGTCGGGTAAGCAGATCAAGCAGGCCGTGGCCGCTGGTTACGACAATGCCTTCTCGGCTATCTTCGACTCCAACCTGACTTCTATCATCACCGGTATCATCCTCTACCTCTTCGGTACAGGTCCCATCCGTGGCTTCGCTACGACTTGGATCATTGGTATCATCTGCTCGTTCTTCACCGCTGTGTTCCTCACACGTCTTGTCTACGAGCACCAGATGAAGAAAGACCGTTGGCTCGGCCTCACCTTCTGCACCAAGTTCTCGAAGAACCTTATGCAGGGCACCAAGTTCCGCTTCATGTCGGCTTGGAACACCACTCGCTGGGTAGTGCTCGGCGCCATCGCCGTGTTCGCCATCAGCCTTGCTACCATGGGTCTGAGCCGCAGTATCGACTTCACCGGTGGCCGCAACTACGTCATCCAGTTCGAGAAAGCCGTTGAGCCTGAGGAAGTACGTGGCATCCTTGCTGAGACCTTCCCCGGTTGCAACACCAGCGCCCTTGCCCTTGGTACCGACAACAAGACCATCCGTATGTCGACCAACTACAAGATCGAGTCCAACAGTCCTACTGTTGACGACGAGGCTGAGGCAATGCTCTACGAAGGTCTGAAGAAGGCTGGTCTCGTCAGCCAGGCCGACGTGGCATCGTTCAAGAACCCCGACATCCGTGAGGGTGGCTCCATCATCAGTTCTACCAAGGTGGGTCCTTCCATCGCTAAGAACATCACCCACGGAGCATTCATCAGCGTGTTCATCGCCCTGATTGCCATCTTCCTCTACATCCTGCTCCGCTTCCGCAACGTGGCCTTCTCAGTAGGTTCAACCATTGCCCTGGTGTTCGACGCCCTGACCGTGATCGGCCTGTTCTCGCTGCTGCAGCACGTGATGCCGTTCTCGCTCGAGGTCGACCAGACATTCATCGGTGCCGTGCTGACCGTAATCGGTTACTCCATCAACGATAAGGTGGTGGTATTCGACCGTATCCGTGAGAACCTGAAGCTGCACCCGAAACAGGACATCCAGAAGGTGTTCAACGACTCCATCAACCAGACGTTGGCACGTACCATCAACACCTCGCTGTCAACTCTTATCGTGCTGCTCTGTATCCTCTTCATTGGTGGTAGCAGCATCAAGGGCTTCGCCTTCGCCATGACGCTTGGTGTCATCTTCGGTACAATCTCCTCCATCTTCATTGCTTCGCCTATCGCTTACCGCGTCATGGGCCGCAAGATTAAGGAAGAGCCCGCCGTTTAATCCTTTAGCGGTTTTTCATAGCTTTTTTGCGCCTCGCGCGAATATATTATGAAGGTGGTGAGTTTTGCTCACCACCTTTTCTTTTCATAACATAACTATGCCACCTCCAATGCTTTTCATGTGCATATCTGGTTGGGACAAGTACCTTTGAGCAGGCAAAGCATAGGTTTTTACCCTACGTATCAATGCTTTACACGATAAGAAGCTATGCTTTGCAAGGGTATAGAGCTATGCTTTGGACGTGTTAAGTCAATGCTCCGTGAGCGACGAAGCAATGATTTACTAACTCTGTATCAATGAGTTACAATCCAAAAGTCAGTGCTATGCAAATCTTCAGGCAAAGCGTTATCGGCTGCAAAGCAATGCCGCGATGTCACATTGTCACAATATCACAATGTCACATTAGCGTATTAGCAGGGTCAAAGCCAAGAACAGGGATTATATTTATTAGTATTATTATATTATTATATTATTATACTTATAATATAGATATTACAAAGAGTATGTACTACTCTATCCCTTCTTGTGTGCACATTGCGTCCCCCTTAATGTGATAATGTGACAATGTGACGTTTGTGCATTTGACCTATGTCAAAAAAAACGGGGAAGTGGAGAAAGAAAAGGCTCAAAAGGTTGGTGGAACGGGAGAATTGCCGTACCTTTGCATCGTGTTCGAGAGAACACCATTCATTTTAGGTTTTCATTAGGTTAGTAGTTTGATAGATTTTAAGGTAAAGATTATGCAATTAGATTCTCACGAATCTAAGAACTTTTCAGAGGACGGTGTCTGCGACAGATATCATCCTCTTTTTTTTATCAATAAAACTTAAAAAAGCCTTTAATATTCAATAATTCACACAATTAAACAGGCAAAATCAATGTTTTTCGGGTTTTTCTGATTAAATTTGCAGGCTGAATCCGACTTGAAATAAGAAAAGCCGGCCAAGACTGGCACCTGAACGCCCCAGCAATGGGTGCTGACGGGCAAGGAAAAGAAGAATAGAACCGCAACATATAGTATGAAGAGACTGAAGACGATGGCAGTGCTGGTGGCTGCGCTGAGCTTGCTCACCTCCTGCCTGAAAGATAACAACGACGAGACTGTGTACTACGACGACACGGCCATCACCGTGTTCACCCTAGGAACTCTCAACCGCACCCTGCACACAACCAATGCAGCGGGCAACGACAGCACATACAAGGGCACAGTGGCAGGTTCGGGCTACAGTATGCTCATCGACCAGGCACAGGGAACCATCAGCAATGAGAAACTGCTGCCCACAGGCACCGACATCAGCAAGGTGATCACCAGCGTGACGACCAAGAATGGCGGCACAGTGGTGGTGAACCTGCGCACGCACGACGGGTTGAAGGACAGTCTGGTGGTGCACTCTAACACCGACTCGCTGGACTTCACGAAGCCTTTGGAGTTCCGCGTCTACAACATGAGTGGAACGGCCTACAGGAAATACACCGTCACGCTGAACGTGAAGGCATCTGGCGACGACTCTGTCCGCTGGGAGCAAACCTCGCCCACAGCCGAGGAACTGGCAAGACTCATGTCACTGAAGCCCGTTGTCGACGTGACGCCTGAAGCCGACGGCCTTGACGCATCAGCCGACCTGCTGCCTACCGAGGACCTGAACGTGGCAAGCGTGGCCCTGCGCACCGATGCCACCGCTCGGCGACTCGTGCTGGTGGGCAACCGCAGCGTGGAAACCTACCCCGACGATGCCACCGCAATGGTATGGAGCCGCATCGTGGAAAGTGGCGAGGACAGCGAGACCTACAAATGGATGTTCCACACACAGGAAGGCATCACGTCGGCCAACCTGCTGCCCCGCATGAGCGGTCTGCAGGTGGTGAGTTTCGACGAGCGTCTGCTGGCCATCGGCGGCAAAGCCTTAGGCAAAGCCACGGCCGAACCCTATTCCTGCTTCTACGAGAGCCTTGACAATGGACTGACCTGGCAGCAGAGCAAGCGCTATACCCTGCCTACAGGCTTCAGCTGCACCGACAAATGCACAATGGTGACCGACGATGCCAACCTCTACCTCATCGTAGACGAAGGCAAGCAAGTGTTGGTGACAAAGTAAACAAGGTAACAAAGTAACAAGGTGACGACGACAATACATAGCAGAACTGTCAGCAATGTGGTGGTACGCCTCATTGCCTGTTTTACTTTGTGTTGTTTCACCACTTCTTTGCGAGCACAAAGCGACCCCGAATACCTCATGGAGATTGGCGGAGGTGCTGGTCTGACGGGCTATCTGGGTGACTTCAACGGCAAACTGACACGCGACTTGCAGCCGATGGCATCGGTTGTGGCACGCCGGTTGCTGAACCCTTGGGCTGGATTCAAGTTCAATGCCTCGTGGGGCAAACTGAAAGGTTCGTCGGCCGATGCCGAGTCCTACCTGCCAGAGTTCCGCGACGACCAGTTGTCGCCCACCCGCGAAGGCCTGCCCTACACGTTCAGCAACACGCTGGTGGACGTGAGCGCCGTGTTCGAATACAACTTCCTGCCCTATGGCACAGGCCGCGACTACCGCGGTGCGAAGCGCCTGGTGCCCTTCATCTTCGGAGGACTGGGCGGAACCTTCGTCAACGGAGGCGGCAAGAGCACTTTCACATGCAACGTGCCCATAGGATTGGGCGTGAAATACAAGATCGCCGACCGACTGAACCTTGGTGTGGAGTGGGCCATCCACTTCTCGCTGAGCGACGAACTCGACGGCGTGAAAGATCCATACAACATCAAATCGACAGGCGCCTTCAAGAACACCGACTGCTACCAGGCCTTGCAGGTGACGCTGACCTACAGTTTCATGGCGCGCTGCCGCACCTGTCATAATGCAGATGAAAATTGATATGAACATACCGCAACATATAGCCATCATCATGGATGGCAACGGACGCTGGGCAGCCCAGCAAGGCAAGCCCCGTAGCTACGGACATCAGGCTGGCGTGGAGACCGTCAGGCGCATCACCGCCGAGTGTGTCAGGCTGGGCGTGAAATACCTCACGCTGTACACATTCTCCACCGAGAACTGGAACCGTCCCGCCGACGAGATATCGGCCTTGATGGGATTGGTGCTGGCATCGCTCGAGGACGAAATCTTCATGAAGCACAACGTGCGATTCCGCGTCATTGGCGATATGAAACGCCTGCCCGACGACGTGCAGCAGAAGTTGCGCGAGACCGAGGAGCACACGGCCAAGAACGACAAGATGACTATGGTAGTGGCCCTGAGCTACTCGAGCCGTTGGGAAATCACAGAGGCCGTCAGGCAAATCGTCACCGAAGTACACGATATGGAGGAACTGCCCGAGAACATCCTGAAGAACTGGAAGACGGGCGGCATCCGCGCTGAGGACATCACCGAAGAAACCATCAGCCAACATCTGGCCACCAACTTCATGCCCGATCCCGACCTGCTGATTCGTACGGGTGGTGAGCTGCGCATCTCCAACTACCTGCTGTGGCAGATTGCCTACTCGGAGCTGTACTTCTGCGACACCTACTGGCCCGACTTCCGCGAGGAGGACCTGCATCGCGCCATAGAAAGCTTCCAGCAGCGCCAGCGCCGCTACGGCAAGACCGAAGAACAGGTGGAAGAGGCAGAAGGCCCTTCACCCGTTTCCTCCCTGAAGGGCGGGGAGTAATCACCTTTTTAAGAAAAGACGAATAAAGAAGATATGAAAACATGTAGTAAATACATACCTGCAAGACTATTCACTCCCCTCCAGATAGGGAGGGGCTGGGGGTGGGTCTCTCTGTTTTTATCGCTTTTTGTTACTTTGAACGTGTCGGCACAGGACGTCATCACCTACCCCGACATCTCGTATGCAGGCTCGCCACGCACGCTCGTGCTGGGAGGCATCAACATATCGGGTATGGATGGCTACGAGGACTATGCCCTTGCCGGCATCAGCGGACTCTCTGTAGGACAAGAAATTGAGGTTCCCGGCGTGCAGATAACAGATGCCGTGAAGCGCTACTGGCGACACGGACTGTTCTCGAACGTCTCCATCAGCGCCGATTCTATCGTGGGCAACCGCATCTATCTGCACATCCATCTGGCTTCGCGTCCACGTGTGTCGGCCATCAACTACATCGGCGTGAAGAAGTCAGAGCGCGAAGACCTGGAGAAGAAGCTCGGCATGACAACCGGTATGAGCATTCACCCCAACGTGATTGACCGCGCGAAGATCCTGACCAAGAAATACTTCGACGACAAAGGCTTCAAAAATGCCGACATCGAAATTCTGCAGCGTGAGGACGTGGCTCAGCGTAACAGCGTCATCCTCGACGTGGTCATCGACAAGAAGGAGAAGATGAAAGTACGCCAGATTATCATCGATGGTAACAGCGAACTGACCGACAAGAAAATCAAGGGCGGACTGTTCTCGAAGGGTGCCTTCGCCAAGACACACGAGGCTGGTAAACTGTCCACCTTCCTGAAAGCCAAGAAGTTCACGCCCGAGCGTTGGAAGGAAGACAAGAAGAAACTCATCGAGAAGTACAACGAGTACGGCTATCGCGATGCCGTCATTCTGGAGGACTCCGTTTGGAACGTCGACCCGAAGCACGTCAACGTCTACGTGAAGGTGGACGAGGGTAAGAAATACTACATCCGCAACATCAACTGGGTGGGCAACACGGTCTATTCGACCGACTACCTCTCGCGCGTGCTCGACATGAAGAAGGGCGACGTCTATAACCAGAAACTCATGAACAAGCGCCTCACGGAGGACGACGATGCCGTGGGCAACAACTATTGGAACAACGGCTACCTGTTCTATTCGCTCGATCCTATCGATATGAACATCGTGGGCGATAGCATTGACCTCGAGATGCGTATCTCTGAGGGTCCGCAGGCACACATCAGCCGTGTGCGCATCAATGGTAACGACCGACTCTACGAGAATGTCATCCGCCGTGAGCTGCGCACAAAGCCCGGCGACCTGTTCTCGAAGGATGCCCTGATGCGTTCGGCACGTGAACTGGCATCGATGGGACACTTCGACCCGGAGAAGGTGAACCCCGAAGTGAAGCCTCACGGCGAAGACGGAACGGTGGACATCAACTGGGAACTGGAGCAGAAGTCGAACGACCAGGTGGAGTTCTCGCTTGGTTGGGGTCAGACGGGTATCATCGGCCGTGTCGGATTGAAACTGAATAACTTCTCCATGGCCAACCTCTTCCATAAGAACCGCGAACATCGCGGCATCATGCCTATCGGCGATGGCGAGGTGCTGTCCATCGGAGCCCAGACCAACGGTCGCTACTACCAGTCGTACAACGCTTCCTATAGCACCAACTGGTTTGGCGGCAAGCGCCCCATACAATTCTCGGTGGGTGCCTTCTTCTCGAAGCAGAGCGACGTCTCGAGCACCTATTATAATAGTGGTTACATGAACAACTACATGAACTACATCTATGGCAACAACTACTATTATAACAACTACGAGAACTACTACGACCCCGACAAGTACATCAAACTCTATGGTGTATCACTGGGTTGGGGTAAGCGCCTGCGCTGGCCTGACGACTACTTCGTGCTGTCGGCACAGCTGGCCTACACGCGCTACTCGCTCAAAAACTGGCAGTACTTCGCCATCATGAGCAATGGTAACTCGAACAACTTGAACATGAGCCTGTCGCTCAGCCGTACGTCGACCGACAACCAGCTCTTCCCGCGTAGTGGTTCGGAGTTCATGGCTTCGGTACAGCTCACGCCGCCATGGTCGCTATGGGATGGCAAGGACTACCAGAACCTGGCACGCGAAGAAAACCGTGGATCGGCCAACTTCTCACGCGAACAGCAGGAGAAGTACCGCTGGATTGAGTACCATAAATGGAAGTTCAAGAGCCGCACCTACACCGCCCTGACTCGTGGAAACAAATGCTTTGTGCTGATGACACGCGTAGAACTGGGTATCCTGGGTGCCTACAACAAGTACAAGAAGTCGCCCTTCGAAACCTTCTACGTCGGTGGTGACGGTATGAGCGGCTACAGCTACGGCTATGCTGAGGAAACTATCGCCCTGCGTGGTTACGAGAACGGTTCGCTCTCGAATACCGCTGCCTATGAGGCTGGTACCAGCAGCTACTACAATGCCTATGCCTACGACCGCTTCACGCTGGAGCTGCGCTATCCGTTCATGCTCGGTAATACCACCATCTACGGACTGGGCTTCCTCGAAGCAGGTAACGCTTGGGTGGACACGAAGAAGTTCAACCCCTTCGACGTGAAACGCTCTGCCGGTGTGGGTGTGCGCATCTTCCTGCCTATGGTGGGTCTGATGGGTATCGACTGGGCCTATGGCTTCGACAAGGTCTATACGAACGGCACCATGCAGAAGGGTGGATCGCAATTCCACTTCATCCTCGGACAGGAGTTCTAAGCGCTACGCGTTGTTCGAATGGTTCGAATGGTTCGAGTGGTTAAAAAAACTAAACGAAACGCAACTTTTTGCTGCGTAAATAGTCATACGAAATGAGTAACAACCAATAATGGAGGTAACGAATATGAAGAAACTAATGATGATAGCCCTCTTTGCAGTGGCTTCGCTGACAGCCAGCGCACAGAAGTTCGCATTGCTCGACATGGAGTACATCCTGAAAAATATCCCCGCCTACGAGCGTGCCAACGAACAGCTGAACCAAGTGTCGAAGAAGTGGCAGGCCGAGGTTGAGGCCCTGAACACAGAGGCACAGACCATGTACAAGAACTACCAGAACGAGGTGGTGTTCCTCTCGCAAGAGCAGAAGAAGGACAAGCAGGATGCCATCATGCAGAAGGAGAAGGAAGCCAGCGACCTGAAGCGCAAGTACTTCGGACCCGAGGGCGAACTCTTCAAGAAGCGCGAAAGCCTGATGTCGCCTATTCAGGAGGAAATCTACAACACCGTGAAGGAGATTTCCGAGACTCGTGGCTACAGTCTGGTGCTCGACCGCGCCAGCGAAGCTGCAGGTATCATCTTCGGTTCGCCTTCGGTCGACATCTCCAACGAGGTGCTCCAGAAGCTCGGATATGGACAATAATGTTCCAAAGTGACAAGATAACAAAGTAACAATAACAAAACAAACAAGCAAACAAAAATGAAAAAGATCTTTTTAGCACTGATGCTGCTGGCCCCGATGGCTATGCAGGCACAGAAAATCGGATGTGTTGACTACGATGCAGTGGCTCAGAACCTGCCTGAATACGCAAAGGCACAGGGCGAACTGCAGGCACTCGCCAAGCAGAAGGACAACGAACTGCAGGAGATGTACACCGAGTTCCAGCGCAAGGCTGAGGAATACGACAAGACTAAGTCGACCATGAACGCCACAAAACAGCAGGAGACCGAACAGAGCCTCATGGAACTGCAGCAGAAGATTCAGCAGGCCCAGCAGGACGCTCAGCAGGAACTGTCGCAGCAGCAGCAGGAGAAGCTCTCCCCGATACAGACCAAGGTGGCAAAGGCCATCGAGAATGTGGGTAACAACGGCAAATACTCCATCATCGTCATGAAGGGTTCGATGCCTTTCATCAGCTCGACACTCGTCACCGACGTCACCAGCGAATGCAAGACTGAGGTGCTGAAACTGAAATAAGCAAAAACCATCAACCTAGGGTATGCGATATGAGACACTCTATCGCATACCCCGTTTTATTTTTAGACGACTATGCAACTCCACACATCACGCCACATGGCCTGCAGACTGGTGCTCTGCCTGCTCACATTGCTGCCCTTCGCAGCCTCAGCACAAAACAACGACGCACCGGAACGCACCGCTCTCTTTGCCTACTTCAGCTATAACACTGTACTCCAACAGATGAAGGGCATGGACGAAGTGGAAAAGAACATCGCCTCGCTGCGCGCACAGTATGATGCAGAGATGAAGCGGGCCGAAGAAGAGTTCAACACAAAGTACGAGGAATTTCTTGAGAACCAGCGCTCGCTGGCTCCCTCCATCTACAAGAAGCGTCAGGCTGAGCTTACCGACATGATGCAGAAGAACATCGCCTTCAAGGCAGAGGCCAACCGCCTGCTCGAACAAGCCCGTAAGGATGCCATGGCTCCACTGAAGCAGAAGGTGGTGACAGCAGTGCGTAACATCGGCAAGCAGCATGGCTATGCGTTTATCCTGAACAGCGACAACAACACGCTGACCTATGCTGACCCAACGCTGGGCGACGACATTACACAGGAGATTCTCAAGGCTGTTGAATAAGAGTGGGGGTGAAAACCTACCCTCTGTCACTCATAACTCACAACTACGTAGATGGGTCCCATTGGAATATTTGATTCTGGCTACGGCGGGCTGACCATTCTGCATGGCATCCGCCAACTGCTGCCCGAGTACGACTACCTATACTTGGGCGACAATGCACGTGCACCCTATGGATCGCGTTCGTTCGACGTGGTCTATCAGTTCACGCGCCAAGCTGTCATGAAGCTTTTTTCAATGGGTTGCCAACTCGTTATCCTGGGTTGCAATACCGCTTCGGCAAAGGCGCTGCGCTCCATTCAGCAGAATGACCTCCCCGAATGGAACAGCCCCGACTCGCCATTGTTTGCCCCGACAGAAGCCCCTCGCCGCGTGCTGGGTGTCATCCGCCCGACTGCCGAAGTCATCGGCACACTCACAGAGAGCCGGCACGTAGGCCTGCTGGCCACAGAAGGCACTGTTCGCAGCGAGAGCTATAAGTTGGAAATCAACAAACTGTTTCCCGGCATCAGCGTAACGGGCGTAGCCTGTCCGCTGTGGGTGCCCATCATCGAGGCAGGCGAGGCCGACTCACCAGGTGCTGACTACTTCGTAAAAAAGCGCATCGACCAACTGATGCGCCTTGATCCGCAGATAGATGCCATCATTCTGGGATGCACACACTATCCGCTGCTGATGCCTAAGATCGTGAAGTATGTTCCACAGGGCGTTCGCCTGGTGCCTCAAGGCGACTATGTGGCTTCCAGTCTGCAAAACTATTTCCTGCGCCACACTGACATTGAGCGCGAATGCTCGAAACATGGCAGCGTTCGCTACCTGACCACTGAGCATCCCGACCGTTTCCAAGAGACCGCACAATACTTCTTGCCCGGCCCAATTGTTGCCGAGCACGTCGACCTCTCTTAATGGTTCTGCCCTATTCCCGCTTTTTAACTATGATGATGACCTTAGCCGAATGGGCTACGGGCCGTCCAACCTGTTGTAACATGTAGATACGCATCTGACGGGGTGATTCGCAGGTCAGGGTAAGCGTTTCAATATTGCCATCCTGCTGCTGGGTGAAGCTACCGTTGCTACTCTCCTTGCGAAAAGCATCGCGAAACTTACCGGCCTGCACTCCTTGCAGTTCGAGTTTCTTCACCACCTTCAGCACGCGGCGCGTCTTTGGGTCGCGGTCGACGACAGAAGTGAACTTTGCCGAGCCTAAGGTTGAGAAATCCTCAACCAACTCATCGATGCTGTTTTGGGCAAAGCCCGTCAGCGACACGAGGCAAAACAGAAACAGAGCTACTATCTTTTTCATTATCTATGCGTGGATATTTGATATTGTTATTGCGATTCCTACTATATTGCTACATCATTGTTGCAGGAGTTCCTCTAAGCGACGACGCTCTGCAGGGTCGTCAATGGCACTGAGCACTTCGTCCTCGGTCTGATGGATGAGGGCTTGCTGCTCGACTACGGCTGTTTCCACATGGCTGGCCGCAGCAAGGGTCTGTTCCAACTGCGGACGGATTTCCCGAAGGTCGTCATTGCGCTGTCCGGCAACAACGACATAGGAACCTTCGTAGCGACGCGCAAGCTGATAATATTGCAACTGTCGGTAACCGACAACTACTGTCAGCAGTACAGCTACCACAGCCGTTGCGATGGCCATGAAACGCAATCTGAGGTGTCGGCGCGTACGACTAATGGTTTGTCGGAGTGCCGCAGTGGGCATGCCGGTGAGTTGCGCGAGGTCTGTATAGTCCATTCCTTCAAGGTCGTGCAGGCGAAGGATGGTACGTTGGCGATCTGGCAGGGTGTCGATGAGGCTCAACAACTGAGCTACCTGCTCATCGGTTGTCGAGCGGTCGGCATCGTTGTCGGTCATACTTTCCAGTTCCATGAGTTCCATCTCTGTCAGCGTATGAGTGCGACGGAGCCGACGCAGCCGGTTCAGGGCAAGGTTCCTTACCAACACCACAGCAAATCCCTCGACGTTTCCTATGAGTTGCTTTCGCAGCATCCAGAGCTTCAGCATCGCGTCCTGCACGATGTCCTCTGCCTCGTCGCTGTCTTTCAGATAGCGAGTGGCCAGTGCAACCAGTCGAGGTCGCAGTTGTGGGAGGATACTTTGCAACTCTTCTTGCTTCATATTGGAAACGTGAGGGGGGACAGAACTTAGAACTTGTTTAACCGTGAAGTATTGATTTTCGAAGCACCACTGGCATCGATATTTGTCTGGTCGGCAGTTCCACGAATGGTGAATTTGGCTGCTCCACTGTTCTGAGCCGTGAGTTCCTCGCAGTCAACATCGAGGTCAACCTTTCCCGCTCCAGTATTGCGTGCAGAAAGGCGACGACCCTTAAAGGTGATGTCGCTATTCGAGGCTCCAGAGTTGATCAGTTCCAACTGACGAGTGTTCACAGACATTTCCACCTTTGAGGCTCCGCTATTTTCGATTTTGGCTTCATTGCCATGCAGTTGACCATTCATCTTAGATGCACCCGTACAGGTTGCATGAAGTTTCTGGCACTCAATGCGCCCCATCGTCATGGCTGAGGCACCGCTGCAGTTGATGCGGAGGTTGTCGCTCTTCAGGTCTTCACCCTGCATGTTGGAGGCTCCAGAGAGAGTAATGGACAGATCATGCGTCTTCATGTTGTCCAATTTCATGTGTACGGCACCGCTTGCCTCAATGGCAGTGAGTTGTGGAAGAGTAATGTAAGCAGTGGGCTCTTCGCCACTTTTCATCCTGATTTTCTTCTTCAAAATCTTAGTATAAATCTTCAGTCGGCTGCCCTGTTGGTCGACAACTGTCACGACATCTGGGTTAGGACTCTCCTCTACGCGCACACTGGTAACAGGCCCCTGCATCACGACGACGTGCACGCTACCACTGGCACTGATGCTAGTAAAGCCGCTGAACGAATAGTTGGTGGTCTTTCGTGTGTCGGCAGCACGGCAGGTAGCAACACAAAGAATTAACGCGAGCATCAGCAGGAAGCTGACATGAAGTTTTTTGTTCATTGTTGTCATATTGGTATTTCGGTTTGGTTTCTATATGTAATACACACGAAGTGCTGGTTTGTGACAAAAAAAACAAAAAAAAATGATGAAACACTGATTTTTCTCTTTCAAGTGTTTCATCATTCTTCCATGAGGAGGGAGGATTTCCCTACTGCTGTTCAGCCTCCATGGCAGCGAAAGCAGCGGCTTCGGCAGCTGCGATGATCTCCTCACGCGACTGCTGGCGGGCAGAAATATCGCTGAGGTCGAACTCGTCGTCCTGCTCATGGTTTTGGACAGGCACCTTAGGCGATGGAGCATCTGCCTGTGCTTGCGGGCGCTCTTCCTTTGCAGCCTTTGTCTTGGGTTGGCGCTTTGGCTTCGGCTCTTTCTTTGCCTTCGACGGTTTGCCTTGAGCAGTTGCTTCCTGCGGTTGCTGAGCAGGATCCTTGCCCTTTTGCGGTTCATCGGCAGAAGGTTTCGTGGTTGCTGCCTTGCCTTTCTTCGATGGTTTCGATTCCTTTGCAGGCTTCTCCTCTACCTTTTTCGCCTCCTTTGCATTCTGCTGCTTGGCCGCACGGGCCTTCTTGGCAGGCTTAGCGACTTTCGTTGCTTCCTTTTCAGCAGCTTTCTCTTCCTGCTTCTGGGGTGTAGAAGGTTGCTGATTAGGTGCTGAAGACTGTTGCTTGGGTGATGAAGGCTGTTGCTGCTTCACAGGACGATTGTCGGATTCCGACTTCTGCTCCTTCGCTTCAGCACGACGCGGCTTCTGGTTGGAAGGCAATGGCTGCTTGGACTCTGGCTCACATGCAGGTTGGGCTGGCTCACGAACAGGTTGTTTTGCTTCACGCACTGGCTGAGCGGCTTCACGCACAAGTGGTTTGGCTTCATGCACCGGCTGCACAGATTCGCGCAGAGGCTGTATTGCTTCACGAGCGGGCTCCACAGGCTCTGGATTGACGAAGAAATCCTGTGACTCTTCGGTAGAGGGCACTGCCATGGTAGGCTCTTCCTCCATCTTGGTACGATCGGTCTTTGCTGCAAAGACTGCATCGATGAACTGTGGCTGCTTACGAAGCATCTCCAACGTCAGCTTCGATGCTGTCTGCTGGCTTTCCTTCTTACTGTAACCAGTAGCGCTGGCACCCTTGATGCCTTCGATGACTACTTGATAAGCGAACACGGGGCTGCCATTTTCGTCCTTCTTCTGCTGAAGCAGTTGGAACTCCATGCGCACACGGTTCTTCTGTGTCCATTCCAAGAGTTTCGACTTGAAATTAACCTCTTTATAAGCCACCTTATCGATGTTGATGAGCTGACTTAGGATGCGCTTCTGCATAAAACGCATGCAAGCATCGTAACCACGGTCAAGATAAATGGCACCAACAAGTGCCTCAAAGGCGTTGCCTCCCATGTAGCTGTTATGACTTTGGTTGCGACTTGCCGAAACGATAAGGTCATTGATGCCCATCTCCTTGGCCAAACGGCCAAGCGTCTCGCGTTGTACGAGTTTCGAGCGGGTGTTTGTAAGGAATCCTTCGCGTTTGCCTGGGAAATGCTGGAACACGATATCACCAACGACGGCATCAAGGATGGCGTCGCCTAGGAATTCTAATCGTTCGTTGTTGACAGGTTTTCCCTTGTCGTTGCGTCTAGCAATGCTCTTGTGTAGCAGAGCTGTCTTATAAAGCTCGATGTCGCGGGGATAGAACCCGATGATTTGGCGTAAAGAAACGTAAAGCTCCTTTTCCTTGCGGAAAGGGAGCTTTATGCGGTTGAGAAAATTACTCAGCATACTTCTTAAATACTACGCATGCGTTGTGACCGCCGAAACCAAACGTGTTGCTGATGGCAGCACGCACCTCGCGCTTCTGAGCCTTGTTGAAGGTGAAGTTAAGGTTGTAATCGATTTCTGGATCGCGATCGTCGTCGGCATGGTTGATGGTTGGCGGCACAATGTCGTTTTGAACGGCGAGCACTGCCACCATGGCCTCCACTGCACCGGCAGCACCGAGCAGATGGCCTGTCATGGACTTGGTGGACGAGATGTTGAGCTTATAAGCTGCATCGCCAAAAACATCCTTGATGGCTTTTACCTCGGAGATGTCGCCAACATGGGTGCTAGTGCCATGAACGTTGATGTAGTCGATGTCTTCCGGCTTCAGTCCGGCATCGTCGAGAGCTGCCTCCATGACCAGTTTTGCACCGAGTCCTTCGGGGTGGCTGGCGGTGATGTGATAGGCATCGCCACTGAGTCCTTCGCCCACCATCTCTGCATAGATCTTTGCACCGCGTGCCTTGGCATGCTCAAGCTCTTCGAGGATGAGGCATCCGGCACCTTCGGCCATGATGAAACCATCGCGCGAAGCGCTGAAGGGGCGGGATGCGCCGGCGGGATCGTCATTGCGTGTGGAGAGGGCGTGCATGGCGTTGAACCCACCTACGCCGCACATGCAAATAGCGCTCTCAGCACCACCAGCGAGGATGGCGTTTGCCTTACCCAGGCGGATGAGGTTGAATGCGTCGGCAAGAGCGTTGCTCGACGAAGCGCATGCACTTGTTGTGGCAAAGTTGGGTCCGTGGAATCCGAAGTAAATGGAGATGTGACCGGCAGCGATGTCGCTGATCATCTTCGGAATGAAGAAAGGCGAGAATTTGGGGCCGTCGTCAATATGCTGTCCGTAGTAGACAACTTCATTTTCGAACGTACGGATGCCGCCAATACCTACACCATAGACGACGCCAATGCGGTTCTTATCGATAGTATCCAAGTCCATTCCACTGTCACGCACGGCCTGAATAGCCGAAATCATGGCAATCTGCGTATAGCGATCAATCTTTCGCGATTCTTTACGATCGAGCCAGTCATTGATGTTCAGGTCTTTTATTTCGCAGGCGAAGTGGGTCTTGCACTTAGAGCTGTCAAATTGTGTAATAGGTGCAGCACCGCTGACGCCAGCCAAGAGGTTCTGCCATGTTTCCTCGGCAGAATTACCTACAGGGGTGACGGCTCCGATGCCTGTTACCACTACTCTTTTCAGTTCCATATGATAAGGTTAGATAATTAGAATTAGGAGTTAGAAGTTTTTACTGTTGCAACAGTGAGTTGTCAATCAACTCCTAACTCCTAACTCCTAACTTCTAACTAAACAATATTATTTAGCGTTCTCCTCAATGTAAGCGATAGCGTCGCCAACGGTGGCAATTTTCTCAGCCTTGTCGTCGGGGATAGAAATTCCGAATTCCTTCTCGAACTCCATGATGAGCTCAACAGTATCCAGAGAATCGGCACCAAGGTCGTTTGTGAAACTTGCTTCGGGCTTAACTTCTGCTTCGTCAACACCGAGTTTGTCTACGATAATAGCCTGTACTTTGCTTTCAATTTCTGACATAATCTTCTAATTTTAAAATGTTTATAAATTACTTTCGTACTTAAAATCGGGTGCAAAGGAACAAATTTTTATTCAATTGCGCAAATATTTTCCTAAAAAAAGCACTTTCTGCTGCACAAAGAGGGGTGCATTGTGCAAAAAATAAGCCCTTTTTCAAGGTGCCTCTTATAAAAATGGAAGTTTTCCTTTGTAATATTAAAAATAAATAGTTATATTTGCAAACGAAATAATTACCATAAGAACGTAATAACAAAAAACTACCGCTATGACGACATTCACACAGCTTTCCAACGAGATATTCTCGCATGCCATTCGCGACTATCACGTAAAGGACAACGTTGACACCCCTATCAGTAATCCATATGCTAAAGACTCTATTGAAAACCGACTCTATCTGAAGTGTTGGATAGACACTGTGCAGTGGCATTACGAGGACATCATACGCGATCCGCACATCAATCCCGTGGAAGCCTTACAGCTGAAGCGCCGCATCGACCGTTCCAATCAGGACCGTACCGACCTGGTAGAGCAGATTGACTCCTATTTCCGTCAGCTTTACAGTGAAGTACGCCCCCTGCCCGATGCAACCATCAATACTGAAAGTCCGGCATGGGCCATCGACCGCTTGAGCATCCTGGCTCTGAAGATCTACCATATGCGCGAACAGGTGGAGCGTACCGATGCTTCGGAAGAGCATCGTCAGAAGTGTCAGCAGAAACTGGATGTGCTTTTGGAGCAGCAAGTAGACCTTTCGACTGCTATCGACCAGCTTTTGGCTGACATTGAGGCTGGACGCAAGTACATGAAGGTCTACCGCCAGATGAAGATGTACAACGACCCGTCCACCAATCCAGTGCTTTACCAAGGTCATAAGGCTGCAAAGTAACAGGTAACGAGGTAATAGCGTGAAAACAGAGCATATCCTCATCATCCGCTTCTCGGCCCTTGGCGACGTAGCCATGATGGTACCCGTGGTTAAGTCGCTCGCTGAGCAATATCCGCACGTTAGGATTACCGTGCTCAGTCGTCCTTATGCGCGTACCTTTTTTGAGAGTCTGGCTCCCAACGTGGGATTTATGGAGGCCGACCTGAAAGGCGAATATCGGGGTGTGAAGGGTTTGAATGCCCTCTACCGCCGTCTTTCGGCCAAAAACTTTACGTCTGTGGCCGACCTTCACGACACGTTGCGGTCAAAATATCTGCGCATGCGCTTCAACCTTGGGCGCAACCGCGTGGAGCATATCAACAAGCATAAGCACGGAAAGCGGCAACTCACCTCACAATCGGACAAGCGTCTGATGCAGCAACCCACGTCGTTTGAGAACTATGCCGATGTGTTCCGTCGGCTGGGCTATCCCATTGACATTCGTTTCAGCAGCATCTACGATACCACTCCACCAGACCTTTCACAACTACCAGCCTGCATGACTGGCAAAAAACCAGGCGAACGCTGGGTGGGAATCGCACCTTTTGCAGCCCATCACGGAAAGATCTACCCCGTGGAACTCATGGAGAAAGTGGTGGAACGACTGGGAGAACAAGACAACCTTCGTATTTTCTTCTTTGGTGCAGGCAAGACAGAGCAGCAACAGTTCAATGATTGGGCCGCCAGATGGCCGTTCTGCGTGAACGCTTCCGGCCAGTTGGGCGGACTGCAACAGGAACTGGCGCTGATGAGTCAGCTCGATGCCATGCTCACCATGGACTCTGCCAACATGCATCTGGCATCGTTAGTAGGCATTCCCGTGGTAAGCGTATGGGGTGCCACACATCCCTATGCCGGCTTCATGGGTTGGAACCAGTCGATGGACAATGCCATTCAAGTGGACCTTCCATGCCGCCCATGCTCCATCTATGGCAAGAAGGCATGCCATCGCGGCGACTATGCCTGCCTGACCACCATCCATCCAAGTCAGATAGCAGACCGTCTTTTGCAGCTCATCAATCGTTGAGTAGCAACCGACGTGCAAATTCCCAAATAACAATCCCTGCCGTGACGGCGACATTCATGGAGTGCTTCGTTCCAAACTGAGGTATTTCCAGACAGTCGTCGCATGCATCTACCACGCTTTGATGAACGCCTTTCACCTCATTACCCAGAACGACGGCGAAGCGAGGAATGTCCTTTTCCCCACCCCATCCTGCAGGGAGGGTTTGCAACTTAGTGCTTCCTTCAGCCTGTTCAACGGCATAAGTGTAGTAACCCTGCCGTTTCAGCTCCTCAACAGCCTCATCGGCCGTTTGGAAATAATGCCAATCAACTGATTCCTCGGCACCGAGCGCAGTCTTATGAATCTCGTTGTGAGGCGGAGTGGCTGTGATGCCGCAAAGATAGATGGCTTCCACACGGAAGGCATCACAGGTTCGGAACACCGAACCTACATTATAAAGCGACCGCACATCGTCGAGAACGACCACGAGTGGCATCTTCTCTGCCTCGTGGAACTCCTCCACGGAGAGGCGATTCATTTCCAATACGCTTAGTTTTCGCATGACAATGACATTCAAGAGCGTGAATAGGCAAGTGCATAGGCACGTATCTGGCGTATCATAGCCAGCAATCCATTCGAGCGAGTGGGCGAAAGATGCTCGCGCAAGCCAATGCGCTCGATGAAGTAGAGGTCGGCATCAAGGATTTCCCTTGGGGTGTGGTCAGAGAGCACCCGCAACAACAGCGCCACAATGCCCTTCACAATGAGAGCATCGCTATCGGCCTGCAGGTGCAGAACACCCGACTCAGCGCCTTCGCCCGTGGTCTCTGGGGCTGGCACCATGTCGCATTGCACCCACACACGGCTCTGACAGCCGTCTATCAGGTTCTGTTCGGTCTTATATTCATCTGGCAACGGTTCCAGATCACCGCCCAAGTCGATGAGCATCTGATACTTGTCCATCCAGTCGTCGAAGCCTTCAAACTCCTCAATAATCTCGTCTTGCAATTCGTTGATCGTCTTCATTGTTCCTATCATTTTCCGTTTTCGGCTGCAAAGATAGTGATTTTATTCATGAAGAAAGCACACGAAACGAAGAATTAACACTGATTATGAGGCGAAATAAGGGAAAAAAATGTATTTTTGCAATCGAAAGCGGCACCTCAATCCGTTATTTAATCTCTGCCAACGAACGAATGAAACGATTCTCCCACCGCCACTCCTCGGCATTGTTGCCGCTACTTCCGCTGTTTGCCATACCTGTCCAGGCTGCAGAGCGGCCCAACATCCTCTATATCATGTGCGATGACATGGGCTATGGCGACCTGTCGTGCTACGGGCAACAGCACTTCCAGACGCCCAACATCGACCGATTGGCCTCACAAGGCATGCTCATGACATCGGCCTATGCAGGCAGTCCCGTGTCGGCACCGTCGCGTGCCTGCCTGATGACGGGCCAACATTCGGGCCATACCCATGTGCGTGGCAATCGCGAATATTGGAGTGGACGCGTGACCTATGGGCAGAATGTGGACTATGCCGTTGTGGGACAAGAGCCTTACGACACTGCCGTAGCCATCCTGCCTGAAGTGTTCAAGGCCGCAGGCTACCACACAGGAATGTTCGGCAAGTGGGCTGGCGGCTACGAAGGCAGTGTTTCCACGCCCGATCGCCGTGGTATAGACGAATTCTATGGCTACATCTGCCAATTTCAAGCCCACCTCTACTTTCCTAACTTCCTCAATCGCTACAGTCGTTCGCATGGTGACACCTGCGTAGTGCGTGAAGTGCTGGAACAAAACATCCGACATGCCATGTACGGCGATGACTATGGCAACCGCCAGCAGTACAGTGCCGACCTCATCCACCAACATGCACTGGCATGGCTGCGCGAGCAGAAAACTGACGAGCCCTTCCTTGGCATCTTTACCTACACGTTGCCACATGCAGAACTCCGTCAGCCCGACGACTCCCTGCTGCAAGCCTTCCGTGGACGACTGCTTCCGGAGCGCGAATACCGCGGCGACAACCCTTCACGCTACAATCCGACACCCGAAGCCCATGCACAGTTTGCTGCCATGATTACGCGATTGGATGCCCAAGTGGGTGAGATCATGCAGCTTCTTGAGGAACGCGGGCTGGCCGAGAACACCGTTCTCATCTTTACCAGCGACAACGGACCCCACGAAGAAGGTGGTGCCGACCCCGCATACTTCAACCACGACGGCAAGTTCCGCGGCCTGAAGCGCAGCACCCATGAGGGTGGCATCCGCATTCCGTTCATAGTACGATGGCCAGGCCATATCAGTGCGGGCAGCAAGAGCGACCAACCCTTTGCCTTCTACGACCTTTTGCCCACGTTTTGTGACATCGCCGGCATCCGCAGATTGCCACTTTACGATTTGCGACTGAAGCAGGGACAGCTCGTAAACCATAGGTTTGCGAACCGTAAAGCAGTCCGTTGCGACGGCATCAGTATCCTTCCCACCCTCATAGGCAAGGGTAGGCAGCGGCAACACGACCACCTCTACTGGGAATTTCACGAGACCGACATGCTGGGTGTACGCCAAGGCGATTGGAAACTGGTTGTGAAGAGTGGCCGACCGGCACTTTATAACCTGGCCGACGACCCCCATGAAGACAACGATCTCGCCGCCAGCCGTCCCGAAATCGTGCGCCTTCTCGTCGAGAAAATCTACGAAGACCACACCGACAATCCCCTCTTCCCCATCACGTTGCCAACGTTGCCGTGACACGACTGACAATATTATTTCCAAAAAAAATCATATTTTTGTGTAGTTTTTCGTTACCCAAGTTCGTCTAACGAGTAAAAACATTGAATAAAAAAGACAATGAACAAGTTAGAACAACTATTTGCAAAGACCGTGAAAGAACAGCGTAGCACCATCTACACCGTGTGCTATATGTTCTCGAAAGATGCCGACGAGGTCAACGACCTTTTCCAGGAAGTACTAGTGAACCTGTGGAAAGGCTTCGAGGGCTTCGAAGGCCGCAGCGACATCCGTACTTGGGTGTATCGCGTGGCTCTCAACACCTGTATTTCACTTGACCGGAAGAAGCGTCGCCAAGCGACGGCCCGCCTCTCCATGGACATTAACCTCTTTGAAGACGACGATACCGACACCCGTCAGGTTGCCCTGCTCCACAAGCGCATATCGCTCCTGCAGCCTTTCGACCGCGCAATCGTGCTGCTTTGGCTTGAAAACCTTCCTTACGACGAGATTGGTCAGATCGTTGGCATATCGGCAAAGAATGTAGGCGTGCGCCTTTACAGAATCAGAGAGCAGCTTAAGCAAGGTGAAAAGTAAAAGGGAAAACGGTAAAGAAGTAAAACGTAACTTAAAACAACAACAAAATTATGGAAACAATGAACGATTTCGAACTGGACAGCATGCGCCAGCAGATGGAAACCCTGAAGAAGAAGCTGGAGAAGCAGGAGATTGTGAACGACCGAATCATCCGTCAGTCGATGAAGAAGACGGCCAGCAGCATCAGCACTCGCTACTACTTCATCATGGCACTTGGTATTTTGATGGTGCCCTATATGTATTTCGTTTTCTATGAGCACTTTGGGCTGTCGCTGGCCTTCAGCATTGCCAGTGGAGTATTTATGCTTGTGTGCACGGGTGCCACCTATTATAATAGTCTGAACCTAAGCAATTCGAACATGATGCGTGGAAACCTGCTTGAAGTACGACGCAAGATGGCACGCGCAAAGAAGTTCGATGCCAACTGGCTCTTCTTCGGTATTCCTGCCGTCATCGTTTGGTTAGCTTGGCTGGGCTATGAGTTCTACCAGAAAGATGGCGACACTGCTTTGGCAATGATCATCGGCGCCGTCATTGGTGGTACGATTGGAGCCATCATCGGCTTCAGTATACACTTCAAGACACAGCGGCAGTATCAGGAAATCATCGACCAGATCGAGGACTTGGAGGACGACGGCGATAGGTAAAAAGCTGTTAAAGGACAGAAAAACATCAGTTGGCGGTGGTGCATATGTGAAAAGAAATTTGTATTTTTGCCATCGAATTGCAAAAAACATCACATAACAGCTATGAAAAGAATAAGTTTCTGGATGCTCGCCGCCATCTTTACCATCTGCGGCGCAATCAGTACGCAGGCACAAGTCATGAAGACGGCCGACCTGGAGAAGTACGCCAAGGAGCGTTATGGCGACAAATGGCTCGACGCAGCAGCCAACATTGCAAGCAGTCTGACGCTCGACAAGAACGAGTCGCTCACCTATCAGCAAGTCATTGAAGCCCCTGGCAAGAGCCGCGAACAGCTTTACGTGGCGCTGAACTACTGGGCAACGGCCACGTTCAAGGACAAGCAGGCCATCACGCTGAACGATAAAGAGGCCGGATGCATCATTATCACGTCGACTCTGCCCAGTATCGCCGAGCATACGGGAACGCTTAACAAGTATTCGGTGAGCATTACGCCCATCATCCGACTCGACATCAAGGAAGGGCGTGTGCGAGTGACCTACACCGTGCAGACCTACGATGTCATGGCCGACATCAGCGGTGGATGGCTCAGTGCCATGGCGGCCGACGAGCGAACCTATGGCGACTCAAAGCGCAAGAAGGACGACAAGACCAACGCCTATCTCTACGACGAACAATGGGAGATAGCCCACCACTACCCCTTCGTGGAGAAAGATTCGAAGAAACGTACCTGCGCCAAGGCACTCGTCATGACACACGCCTACTCGAATGCCATCTTGGATAAGGTAGAAGAAGCCCTGAAGAATGGCATCGTGGGCAACGACGATGAAGACTGGTAAGCGAGACGCTGGAGAAAAACTGCAATCATTATTTCATCTTATAAGTAAAAACTATGAAAAAAATACTTTCTCTTTGGTTCATGCTGGCCGTTGCCTTGGTGGCAATGGCTCAGGGGAAGCTGACCCCGCAGGCACAAATCAGCATTGCGAAACAAAAGACCCACACCACTCACGGCGGCCGTCAGCTGGCTCCCACTGAGGGCGGAAAGAAGGTGATGCTCGTGGTGAAGGTTTCAGCCGAGAACGCTGCCCAGACCTTCCGCCAGATGAAGGCTGCCGGTGCCGTGGTGCGCACGAAGCTGGGCCAGCAGGCCACCGTGAGTATTCCCGCCGACAGCGTGCCCGCACTGGAGCGCATCAAGGGCGTGCTGCGCATCGACTCGGGCCACAAGGGTCGCCTGAAGACCGACAAGGCCCGCCAGGCCACGGGTGTCAGCCTGCTGAACGGCCCAACGCTGCCCGACGGCGCCACCCTCTACTCGGGCAAGGGCGTGAATATCTGCCTCATCGATGCTGGCATCGACTTCCAGCACCCGGCCTTCAAGGACAGCCTGGGCCGCAGCCGCATCAAGTGTGTCTATCTGAACAACAGCGACGAGGGCCGCAAGTTCACCGTGAGCGACCCCGAGGCGGGCGACTACACCTTCCCCGGTTCGGTGTTCGACACGCCGGAGCTCATAGCCAGTCTGACCACCGACATGAGCGGTGAATACCACGGCACCCACACCGCAGCCATTGCCGCAGGCACCCTCTCGCCGCAGGGATTTGGCGGTATGGCACCCGATGCCGACCTGGTGCTCATTCCCGCAGGATACTTCGACGAGGACCTCTATGACGATGAAGAAGACGTCATTGAGGAAGCCATCGCCTTTGCCGTGGCCTATGCCAACCAGAGCGACCAGCCCACCGTGCTGAGCGCCAGCCTGAACAGCCACGCCGGAGCCCACGACGGTTCGAGCAGCGTCACACAGGCCATCGAGGCTGCCTCGGAGAGCCTCATCCCCGTGTTCTCGGCAGGCAACGAGGGCGGCTACCCCATCCACCTCTACCAGAAGTTCACGTCGGACAAGAAATCGGTGAAGACGCTCATGCTGGGCATCACTGACGATAATTCGGGACTTCACGAAATGATGAACATGATCAATGTGACGGGCATCACCCGCACGGGTAGCCAGGTGAGCGTGCAGCTCACACTGAAATCGGTTTCCAAAATGGGATCGCTGAAGACCGTGTGGCAGTCGGAGCCCGTCACCGCCACGCTGGGCGGCGACATGGAGTCGCAGATTGTTTCGAGCGACGACGACACCACGCTGGGCAAATACTTCGACGGCGAGGTGGCACTGGCAGCAGGTGACAATGGCGACGGCCGACTGGCTGTCAGCGTCATGGCAGAAGGTGGCACCGACCCGACTGGAATGATCCAGATGTATCTCTTCGAACTGACTATCAGCGGCGAGGACGGCACCGAAATCGACCTCTGGGACGACTATGCAGGCTTTGGCGGCAGAAACTACCTCGGACTGTCAGGCTACGAAGACGGCGACAGCGACATCTCGAGCGGCGACTGGACTTCGACCGACCGCGTCGTCAGCGTGGGAGCCTACTGCACCAACACGCTGCAGCGCGACTACGATGGAACCACCACCGACACCTCCAAGCCTGAGAACGAGGACGAAGAGCCCTTCGTGCTCGACGACATTGCCTGGTTCTCCAGCTACGGCGAGTCGTTCAACGGCGTCGCACAGCCCACGGTCTGCGCGCCGGGCGTCAACATTGTGTCGGCCATGAGCCAGTATGCCTTCAGCGATGACGCCGACGAGAGCATGCTCTGGCAGGGTGGCGCCTACACCGCCGAGAGCGGCACGTCGATGGCCTGCCCCGTGGTGGCCGGCATCGTGGCACTGTGGCTCGAGGCAGCACCCACCCTTTCGCTCGACGAAGTGAAGGAAGTGATGGCCAACTCGTCTGACAACGACAACTTCACATCCAGCAACCCCATTCGCTGGGGCTACGGCAAAATCAACGCCAAAGGCGGCATCGACTACATCAACGCCAGCATCAGCGGCATCGCCAACAACACAGCAAATAGCAGCAGTCTGACCGACGACGGCATCTACGACCTGAGCGGACGCAGAGTCTCGGTGTCCTCTGCCTCCTCAGTGACCTCCGTGCTCCCCAAGGGCATCTACGTGCACAACGGCCGCAAGTTTGTGGTGAAGTAAGCATGCTGCTGCATTTCCCGCCTGAGGCGGGCATTGCCATAGACCTGCAGAAACACTGCTTTATAAAAGGAAAATGAGTGAAATTGCTCGGCAATTTCACTCATTTTGTTTATCAAATCAACTCATTTTCCTTCACCAGCTTAAAGAGCTTGTCGCTGGGACGCACCTTCTCGGGCACAGGTATGGCGACGCGAGTGCCCTGCGGCGTGACTTCTACAGGATGCCCATCGTTGTCGTGAATCTCTGTGGCAGTGAGATAAAGGGCACCCGTTGTGGGTCCAGTGACGAGCAACTTGTCGCCCACTTTGAACGTGTTGGCATCAACGGTGAACTCAGCCACGCCAATCTTCGAGAAGTATTTCATGCCGCGTCCGATGTAGACCTTCCTTTCAGTGGCGCACGATCCATAGACTTTATTCCACTCGCCAAGGCGCTGACCTTGGTAGTAGCCATCCCAAAAGCCGCGGTTGAACACCGTTGCAAGGCGCTCGTCCCACTCGTCTTTGCGGGCTTCGGTGAAGAGAGGCTCGGGCCCCTGACACCCACCCCCAACCCCTCCCGAGGGGAGGGGAGTTTGATTAGCTATTGCTGAAGAAAGGGTATCCAGACTCCCCTCCCCTCGGGAGGGGTTGGGGGTGGGTCTTTGGGCATCGGCCACGACGGCCTGAATGGCCTCTTTGTAGCATTTGACGACCGTGTATACGTATTCCGGACCGCGTGCACGGCCTTCTATCTTGAACACCCGCACGCCGGCTCGCATCAGTCTGTCGATGAAGCGGATGGTCTTCAGGTCCTTTGGACTCATCAGATACTTATTGTCAACCTCAATTTCGTTGCCTGTCTCAGCATCAGTGAGGATGTAGCTGCGGCGGCAAATCTGAATACATTCGCCACGATTGGCCGAACGATTGGCATCGTGCAGACTCATATAGCACTTTCCTGAAACCGCCATGCACAACGCTCCGTGGCAGAACATCTCGATGCGCACCAGCTCACCACGAGGTCCACGCACCTGCTGTTCCACGATTTGGCGATGAATCTCGCTGACTTGTTCGATGGTCAGCTCACGTGCCAGCACCACAACGTCGGCAAACTGGGCATAGAACTTTAGCGCCTCGATGTTCGAAATGTTCAGTTGCGTCGACAGATGCACCTCCACGCCCTGTTGAATGCAATACTGCATGACGGCCACATCACATGCAATGACAGCCGATATGCCTGCATCGCGTGCCGCATCGACTATGTGATGCATAGTCGGAATGTCGCCATCATAGATGATCGTGTTCACGGTCAGATAGGTCTTCACGCCCACCTCCTGGCACGTCTGCGCAATTTCGTGCAGGTCGTCGATGGTAAAATGGTTAGCCGAATGGCTGCGCATGTTCAGCTGTCCGATACCGAAATAGACGCTGTCGGCCCCTGCCTTGATGGCTGCCGCCAATGAATCGCGCGAGCCAACGGGTGCCATGATTTCAAAGTCTTTTACGTTCATGGGTTGAATATTCTTGTTATTTGCGTGCAAAGGTACAACTTTTTTTTCATTCACTTTCCGAAAGTGAACTTATTTCATTACCTTTGTATCGTCAAAGCACATCAAACGACCATAAGAGGATGAATAAACAAAGGTTTAGTCCTGTCACTTTCGCCACCATACTGGCAGCCCTGTTGCTGCTACAGGCATGCACGAGGCCGCAGAAACACGTCCCATCGACCGACGAAAAGACCGCGTTCGTCGACGAGGTGCGCCTGCCTGCAACGCCCGTGAAGCAACAAGGCAAGAGCGAACTGTGCTGGATCTACGCCATGTTGGCCACCATTGAGACCGAGCACCTGGTGCGAGGCGACTCCGTGAACCTGTCGCCAACCTATCTGCTTCGGTGCCTTCTCGACGAACAAGCCCCGCAACTCTACTTCGATCGCAACCACTCGCCACGCTCACTTCGCGGCATGAGCACGATGACGCTTGACCTTCTGAGTCGCCATGGCGTTCATCCCTACGACTACTATCACGGACACGAGCATCCAAACACGCATGTACTGGCACGCCGGCTGGCCCAGTTGGCACGCGCCTCGGCTGCCCAGCGCACGGGTTTGAAGGCCTATCAGGACAAGGTCGGGCAACTGCTCGACGACGAACTGGGGTTCATGCCCCGCTATGTCCACATGCTTGGTGCCGAATACACGTCGCTGGAGTTTGGCCATAGCGTGTGTATGGACGACGAATACGAGGCACTGACCTCGTTCACCCACCACCCTTGGGGCGAGCGTTTCGCCCTGGAAGTGCCCGACAATCAATGGGGCGACGAGTTTCTGAACGTGCCTGTCGACACGCTGATGGCCCGCATCGACCGCTCATTGCAGCAAGGTCATCCCGTCTGTTGGGAGGGTGACATCAGCGAAACGGGTTTCTCGTTTGCCGAAGGCGTTGCCGACCTCGCGTTGGAGGTACCCAACGACGGCAGCAAACAGCATGTCCAGCTGTTGCGACAGCAGCAGTTTGAGCGTCTGCAGACCACCGACGACCACTGCATGGCACTCGTAGGACTGGCCCACGACCGTCAGGGACGCCGCTTCTACCTGGCCAAGAACTCCTGGGGGCGCCACAATCGCTATGGCGGATACATGTATCTCTCGGCCGATTACGTGCGGTTGAAGACGCTATGCATCGTCGTTAAAAGGTAAAAGGGTAAAAAAGTAAAAAGGGGAAAGGATAAGGAAGGGGTAAAAAGGGAAAAAGTAATAAGGTAAAAAGGACAAGAACGTGACCAAAAAGATACTGATTTTGGACTTCGACGGGACATTGGCCGACACGCGCCACATCATCGTTACGACCATGCAGCAGACCATTCAGGCTCTCCATCTGCCTCAGCGGACCGACGACGAGTGTGCTGCCATGATTGGATTGCCACTCAGCGAGACTTTCCGGACGCTCATTCCAATGGACGAAAGCATGTCCCTGCAATGTGCAGCGATCTACCGTCGGCTGTTCGATGAAAACAATGTGCCAGGCGCAGTGCCCGTCTTTCCCAACGTTGTCGACACCCTCTGCCGCCTTCACGAGCGTGGTATCGTCATCACCATTGCCAGCAGTCGCTCGCATGCCTCATTGGCCGACTTCGTCCAAAGGATGCATTTGGACAGCTACATCAGCTACGTTCTCGGTGCCGACGATGTCAGTCTGGCCAAGCCTCATCCTGAGCCAGTGCTGAAAACCCTGCGCGAACTGGGGTTCGAGGCTGCCGAAGCGGTGGTCGTTGGCGATACGACGTTCGACATAGACATGGGCCGACGGGCTGGAGCTGCTACCGTTGGCGTCACCTATGGCAATGGAACGCGAGAGCAGTTGGAGGCCCACGAGGCCGACATCGTTATCGATGACTTTGCCCAGTTGCTGCCCCTCTTCGACTGATTCCTGTGCTCTTGACTGCCTGTCGCAATGGTTTCGTCCTACAAAAGCTATGGCTTTCCACTTCTAAAGTAATGCTTTTCCACCTCTAAAGCAATGCCTTTGTACCTCTAAAGCTATGCTTTACTACCCTCTATAGCATAGCTTTACTACCCTATAAAGCTATGCTTTGGCACCTCTGTCCCAATGTCTTTGCAGAGCCATTGCCATGCCTTCCAAACATAATACCGTCGCGATGCCATCGCGTTACCATCGTCATGTCGTGAACAACGCATTTTCCTGCCTATGAGGTTACTTTTTGTTAAAAACACAAACAGTGTGCCATTTTCGGAATATTCTTCGTATTTTTGCATGATAATAGCGACGATTATGGCAACAAAACATTCGCAATGGTCTGACGACTACTGGTTGCTCCTGATGCAACTCTACCTGAAGAAGCCCGTTGGAGTGAAGGCTCTCTATTCGCGTGGGATGGTCAATCTGGCGCTGGAGCTGCACATTCCGCCACAGTTCCTTTACGAACAGATGTTCCGACTGCGCACTATCGACACGCCGCGCATGGAGAAACTATGGGCCGACTACGGCAATAACCCTCGCCGACTGAGCCGAGGAGTGAAGCTGTTGCGGCAGAAGCTGGGCTTCCGTGAGCTTTTTTTCGATGGCGTTGAGATAAACGAGACGTGGGAGAAGGACTTCAAACCGGTGGACATCGGCGACCAACAGCTCAGCGATATGCCTCATCCGCCTACGCCAGCCATGCTCATTCTCATCCTCGACCTCTACTTCAGGCTGACGCCATCGACCATGGTTGCCGAGACGCCGGAGGTGCAAGAACTGGCCCGACTCATCAAGATGCGTACGCAAGAGGTGGTCGACATCATGGAAATCTACCAGTTCTGCGACCCCTATTTGAAGCGTGCCGACTTCGTCATGAGCCCCTTGCTGGGTCCCTGCCAGCAGATTTGGCAGCGCTATGGCAATGGTTCGCCGCAACAACTGGCAGCGTTTGCTGCCCAGTTGAAGGACTATTTCAAATAAAAAGCACTATGCCACAGGAACTCGTTCAACAGCAAAAACTAGAACAACGACAGCAACAGCGGCTCACTCAGCAGCAGATGTTGCAAGTGAGGCTGTTGGAGATGCCCCTCACCCAACTCGAAGAAAACATCAACACCGAACTATACGTCAACCCGGCACTGGAGACGGCATCGACAGACGATGCCCTTTCGGAAGACCGCGACAGCATAAGCGACGGCGTTGAGGAAACTTTCGAGGAGGAAACCGAACGACAGGAGCGGGCCGACGCACTGGATTCGGCCCTGGAAGGCATTGGTCGCGACGACGAAATGCTACCCGTTCATGGTGCCTGGTTTCCCACCCAGGATGCCGATCGCGAGGAGATGGTCTATGGCGATACCATCTCGTTCTACGACAAACTGAAGGAGCAGATGCTCGAAATAGAGCTCGACGAGCAGCAGAAAGCCGTCATGGAGTACCTCATCGGGTCGCTCGACGACGACGGATACCTGCGCAAGGACCTCTCACAGATATGCGATGAGCTGGCCATCTACCAGAATATCGACATCAGCGAGGAAGCCATCGGCGAGGTATTGACGATGCTTCAGGGCTTCGACCCTGCCGGTATCGGTGCCCGTTCGTTGCAGGAGTGCCTGCTGTTGCAGGTCGAACGCAAGCCCAAAGGATGGCTCCGCACCCAGCTTCACCACCTCTTTGCCGACCATTTCGAGGCCTTCAAGAAGAAGCACTGGTCGCGTATCAAGGACGCGCTCGACCTGAGCGACGAGCAGGTGGATGAGTTGCGGCAGGAAATACGCCACCTGAACCCCAAGCCAGGTGCCTCGCTCGGCGAGACAATGGGGCGTAGCTTGCAGCAAATCACGCCCGACTTCATCGTCGACACGGCCGACGACGGCACCGTCACATTCACTCTGAACCGCGGACACGTGCCCGAACTGAAGGTATCGCCATCGTTTACGGAGATGGTCGATGCCTATCGCCAAAACCCGAAGGGCCTGAACCGTAAGCAAAAGGAGGCCTTGCTCTACGCAAAGGAGAACGTTGAGAAGGCTCAAGGATTCATCGATGCCGTCCGCCAGCGCCGACATACGCTCTACATCACCATGAAGGCCATCATCGACTGGCAACTTCGCTTCTTTCAGGAAGGCGATGAGGCTGAGCTGAGGCCCATGATTCTGAAGGACATCGCACAGCAGACGGGACTCGACATATCGACCATTTCGCGCGTTTCCAACGTGAAGTATGCGCAAACACGATGGGGAACGTTCCCCCTACGCTATTTCTTCAGCGACGGATACACCAACAACGAGGGCGAAGAACTGTCGACACGCAGCATCAAAGTGGCTCTGCGCAACATCATAAAAGGCGAGGACAAGCGCCATCCCCTGAGCGACGAGGCTCTTACAGCTATGCTTAAGGAAAAGGGATTCCCCGTGGCACGCCGCACAGTGGCCAAATACCGCGTGCAGCTTGGACTGCCTATAGCACGACTACGACGAGAATGAAAGAGAAACATGTCATACTGGCAGCGAGGCTAATCAGCCTTATCTTCACGCCATTCTACCTTCCGCTGGTGGGAATGGCCATCCTCTTCGTGTTCAGTTACTTGAGTATGCTTGAATGGGGGTACAAGGCAACGGTGCTTTTGGCGGTCTATTTCTTCACCGTACTGCTGCCCACGCTCCTCATCCGACTCTATCGGCGCACCCAAGGGTGGAACCTCATCGAGCTGGGAAGGCGCGAACGCCGCATGGTTCCATACATTATCTCCATCGTTTGCTACTTCACGTGCTACTATGTCATGAGCCGTCAGCACGTTCCCTTTGTCATTGGCGTGGTGCTTCTGGCTGCTTTGTCCATACAAATCATCTGCGCCATCATCAATGTATGGTGGAAAATCTCCACTCATTCGGCTGCCATCGGTGGCATTGCTGGGGCACTCGTGGCCTTCTCCTTTAAGTTTTCGTTCAATCCAGTGTGGTGGTTATGCCTCGTATTCGTCATCGGCGGACTCGTAGGCTCGGCCCGCATGATTCTCCGTCAGCACACCCTCTCACAGGTAGTGGCTGGGTTCTGCGTCGGATTCATCAGTGCTCTGCACCTCATCATGCGCATCTGAGAATTCAATCGTAAATCGATAACAAATCAATCGTAAATCGGACTCGAGCTTTGCTCGCTTTCGTAATGAAATGGAGAAAGAAATCCGTAAATCGTAAATCAATAACAAATCAATCGTAAATCGGACTCGAGCTTTGCTCGCTTTCGTAATGAAATGGAGAAAGAAATCCGTAAATCGTAAATCGATAACAAATCAATCGTAAATCGTAAATCCGCAAATCGAAAATCAATATGACTCCATTAGTAAGCATTATCATGGGCAGTACAAGCGATATGCCCGTCATGGAAAAGGCTTGTAAGTTTCTCGACGACATGCAAATACCCTTCGAGGTGCAGGCTCTCTCGGCTCATCGCACCCCCGATGCCGTTGAAAAGTTTGCCAAAGGCGCTGCCGAACGTGGCATAAAGGTCATCATTGCAGGTGCCGGCATGGCAGCAGCCCTGCCCGGTGTCATCGCAGCACAGACCACCCTTCCCGTCATCGGAGTGCCTATCAAGGGCATGCTCGACGGTCTTGACGCACTACTAAGCATCGTCCAGATGCCACCGGGCATCCCTGTGGCCACGATGGGTGTCAACGGCGCCATGAATGCGGCCATCCTGGCCACCGAAATGCTGGCCTTGGGCGATGCTGAAGTGGCCCGACGCCTTGCCGAATACAAGGCTTCGCTCAGCCAAAAGATTGAGAAAGCCAATCGCGACCTTGCCGAAGTGCACTTCGCTTTCAAGACCAACTAATCGTCAGACGTGTCGTTCAGCAATCCCATTCCACCATGACCTACAGAAGAAGACTTACCACTCCTGCTCACGTCGGCCCCATTGTCATTGGAGGCGACAACCCCATCCGCATTCAGTCGATGACAACGACGAACACCAACGACACTGCCGCCTGCGTAGCGCAGGCCAAGCGCATCATCGAAGCTGGCGGAGAACTGGTCAGACTGACCACCCAAGGTACACGCGAAGCGGAAAATATGCGCAACATCTCTGCCGCTTTGAAGGCCGAAGGCATCATGACGCCACTCGTGGCCGACGTCCACTTCAACGCCCGCGTGGCCGATGTGGCCGCACAGTATTGCGAGAAGGTGCGCATCAACCCGGGTAACTACGTCGACCCGGCACGTACGTTCCGCCATCTGGAGTATACCGATGAGGAATATCAGGCCGAGCTTCGCAAAATCGATGAGCGTCTTGTGCCCTTCATCAACATTTGCAAGGAGCATAACACCGCCGTTCGCATCGGCGTCAACCACGGTTCGCTCTCCGATCGCATCATGTCGCGATACGGCGATACGCCTGCCGGCATCGTGGAAAGTTGCATGGAGTTCCTGCGCATCTTCCGTCGCGAAGCTTTTTCGGATGTAGTCATCTCGATAAAGGCCAGCAACACGGTCGTCATGGTACAGTCCGTGCGCCTGCTCGTCGAGGCTATGGACAAGGAGGACATGCACTATCCGCTGCATCTCGGTGTGACCGAGGCTGGCGAGGGCGAAGATGGGCGCATCAAGTCGGCAGTCGGCATCGGCGCCTTGCTCACTGAGGGCATTGGCGATACCATTCGCGTGTCGCTCTCGGAGGAACCGGAGTGCGAAATACCTGTGGCTCGCCAGCTGGTGGACCTCATTCCCGAATGTGCACAGTTGCGTGAGCAGGCCGAAGCCGGTATCAAAGACGACACCATCAGCCTCCATCTGACGGCCGACAGCCTCGAACAGTTGCAACTCAAGGCTTCGATGGCCGTGGGAGCCCTGCTCATTGACCGCAAGGCAACGCAACTCGTCATCGATTGTCCTGGGTTTGAGGACGTCGTGGGCAGCTTAGCCGATTCCATCCTTCAGGCAGCACGCATCAAATTCACCAAGACCGAGTACATCTCCTGCCCCGGTTGCGGACGAACCCTCTACAATCTGCAGGACACCATTCGCCGTATCAAGGCCGCAACGAGCCATTTGGTGGGACTGAAGATAGGCATTATGGGGTGCATTGTGAACGGACCCGGCGAGATGGCCGACGCCGACTATGGCTATGTGGGTGCCGGACCAGGCAGAATATCGCTCTACAAGGGCAAGGAATGTCTGGAAAAGAACATCCCTGAGGCCGAGGCTGTGGACCGACTCTTGCAACTCATTGAGTCCGACGACAAGTGGAAGGCCATGAAGAAATAACAGAAACTGAACTTAAACACCACCGATTATCCACAAAATGAGCTACACTCCTTCACCAAACCGCTACGACCAAAGCGACCAAATCTATCGTCGCTGTGGCCGCTCGGGCGTTCTTCTGCCAAAGGTTTCGCTGGGTTTCTGGCATAACTTTGGCGGCGTGGACCCCTACGAACGCAGTCGCGATATCACCCACTATGCCTTCGACCACGGCGTGACGCATTTCGACCTGGCCAACAACTACGGTCCTCCCTATGGATCGGCCGAACAGACTCTCGGACGACTCATGGCTGATGACTTCCGCCCCTTCCGCGACGAATTGTTCATTTCTTCAAAGGCAGGCTACGACATGTGGGCAGGGCCTTATGGCAACTGGGGCTCGCGGAAGTACCTCATGGCATCGCTCGACCAATCGCTCCAGCGCATGGGGCTCGACTATGTGGACCTTTTCTACAGCCATCGCTACGACCCCGAGACGCCGTTGGAGGAAACACTTCAGGCACTCGTTGACATCGTACGTGCGGGAAAGGCACTCTATGTGGGCATTTCGCGCTGGCCATTGGAGGCGCTTCGCTTTGCCGACGAATACCTTCGCAGCCGCGATGTGCCACTGCTCATCTACCAAGGACGCCTGAACTTGCTCGACCGCGAGCCGCTTGAGGATGGCGTTTTGGACTACTGCGCAGAACATGGCATAGGTTTCATCTCGTTCTCGCCGCTGGCTCAGGGACTGCTTACAGACCGCTATTTGTCGTGCGACACCGATGCCGAAGGCAAACCCATCATTCCACAAGACTCACGCATGGCCAAAGGTCGCTTCCTGCACCCCGACATGCTCACCCCCGAGTTGCTTGGACAACTCCGTCAATGGAACGACGAGGCCAAAGCGAAGGATCAGTCGTTGGCAGAATATGCCCTACGCTGGATTCTCGACCAGCGGGGCATGACGTCGGTTCTCGTTGGGGCAAGCAGCGTTGCCCAATTGGAACGAAACCTGAAAGTAATGATGTAGAAATCTTTCTCCGCTGCGCAACAAAAGCGAACAAGTCCGGGCGGGGAGGTTTAAGGTCAGGAGTTCGGGATGAGTTCAAACTGCGCGGGCAGATTGGCCAACCGCACCTCTTGTTGGCGCGATTCCTCGGTGCTATAGCGCAGATACCACGACGCGGGCAACTCTTCCATCGCTTCGATGCTGTGATTGCCGGCTGTTTCGCTGATGGTCAGCGTGGCTTCCATATTGGGGAAACCACCTCCAATCTGCTGTTCGTAGTCGGCTTGTTCCTGGTCGGTTTCGGCATCGTGCGTCTCCATATAGGTCTTATAGCTCACTTCCTTCGGATAAAGCGTGCCGTCGGTTCGCTCACCATATTGCACGCGGTAGTAGCGAGTCCACTTTTCAACCTTATAGCCCGACAATACGCGTGCCATGGCATAGAGAGCCATGGGCATTCGCTCACGCCGATTGGTCTCCGTGCCCGTGAATCGATAGGCACTCAGCACCACACAGCGTGCCGTATCAATGACCAGGCGACCGCGATCGTCGACACCGTGCTTTGAACGGAACACCAACTCCACCACATCCTTCGTCCGCCCTTCGTAATCGTAGTTCACGCCCCAACGATGGTTGCCGATAAAGCCGCGCGTCAGCTCGTTCATGAAGTCTTCGCTGAGCATGCGCCGCAGGTTGGTGACGTCGGTCAGCGTTGTCGAATCGCTGCTTTCGATACGGCTCACGTCGGGTTGCATGGCGTAAAGCTTGTGTTGGGCATCGCGCATGCGCAGCAGGCCCGTCAGATGATAGCGGTATAGGCTATGCTTGTCGATGCTTTCCGTGTGGTAACTGAACGCCATCGTGTCCGCACGCATCTGGTAGTTTTGCTCCTTGAGCTTAGCAGCCTGGCGGAGTTTCCTCCTGATCCATTCAGGTTCCTTGTTCGTCACCACCACCTCAGCCGTCTGCCGGTATTTAGGTTGCAGGAAAAGGGTGTCGCCCAGCCGGCTGACCACCCGTTGTTCGTAGTTCAGGTGCGAGATGGTAAGTCGTCGGAAGCTGAAGTCCACGTTGGCCACTCCCTGTTCGTTGCTGATGGCGGCATGAAACGTACCGCCTTCCTTCGTGTAGAGCGATGCCCGCTCAACGGATTCATGGCTGACGGCATCAGCAACGACCACCTTTTGCTGACCAAAAGCAGTGGTATTGCACAGCAAAACGAGAAGTATCGTGGCCGCAGTCGACTTCTTCTTCAGCGCAAAGCGCACCAACAGGAAGCTGATAGGCACGGCAATGGCATAGACAGGCAGCGGAGCCCACTTCGGCGGGATGCCCAACCAGCAGAACAAGTTGAACAGACCGAGATAGACAAAGTAATTGATGAGGTGGCTTCCTGAGAATCGAAACAGTCGCGTCCATGATGGTTTCACGCGGAAAGTGAAATAGGACGACATGAGGAAGTTGCACAGGAAACTGATAAAGTAGCCGATGCTGTAAGCAATGTTTTTGTCCATCAGCGGCAACAGTACGAAGTAGATGCCGTAATGGATGACCATGGCGGTGGTGCCGACGATGCCAAAACGCACCACCTCCATCAGTTGTTTCCGGTTCATTGTCTTCTTCGACAGCATCAGCAGCAGGAGTTATGTTTTGAAACGAATCATTATCAGCGGCAAAGTTACAAAAAACTCTCAACTTTCAACTATCAACTCTCAACTTTTTTGGGGAATAATATAGCAGTTCTTGCTCCGACAAGCTACGCAAGCGTCCCAAAGGGCCGAGCGGGCACAGACGCCCCGCAGGGGCCGCATCTTTAGGACACGTTTGACGATTCTGCCCCTGTAGGGCGCAATTTCCTTTTGTGTCACCCCATCTCCCATCACAACATTCACGGGCAGACACGGGAGTCTGCCCCTACGGTGGTGCTGGCCTTGCAGGCCGATTCTATGCCATCTGCTGTATCATTCTCAAGAATAGAGGGTGAAAGTCTCGCCCCACGCGTAGGGGCAGACCCCCGTGTCTGCCCGCCACACTGCAGGGAACCCGCCATCCCCAAGCCGCAAACAAACCCCGAAACACGGGCAGACACGGGGGTCTGCCCCTACGATATGTGCTCCGCCGAAGTTCTTGTTCAACGCAAGCTAACAAGTTCGAATTTTCCATCTCGCCAAAAAAAGAAACAAGTTTCTTTGTTTTGCGCTCGACTTTTCGTAACTTTGCAGACGGATGATCTACCTAAACGACCACATAAAGGACTTCGACTTTGATGCCGCCCTGCCCCTTTTGAGCGATGAACGCCGTCAGCAGGCTCTCCGGTTCCGCCATGAACTGGGGCGCAAAACGTGTGCTGCAGCCTATTTGTTGCTACGCGAAGGATTGGCAAAGGAATATGGCATCACCGAAAAACCTTGCTTCGACTACGGTCCTCACGGTAAGCCCGTACTGCGCAATCATCCCGATATTCACTTCAACCTGAGCCATTGCCGCGAGGCCGTGGTGTGTGCATTGTCCGATGTGCCCGTAGGAGTCGACGTCGAAGCAGTGACTCACTACAAGGAAAACGTAGCCCGTTACACCATGAACGAACAGGAACTGAGTGCCATTCTCGGTGCCGACCGTCCCGAAGTGATGTTCACGCGACTATGGACCCAGAAAGAGGCAGTGCTGAAACTCACTGGCGAAGGCCTGCGCGACAATCTTAAGACCGTCCTCGACGACGTTTCTGGCCTCAACATCAGGACCATCGTCAGTCCTGACCAGCGCTATTGCTATTCTGTAGCAAGCCGAAAAAGAGATAAAGAGTAAAGAATCATTGCCATAAAAAGCAAAACGACAATGAAAACAACCATTCAGGAACAGGAAAACCATATCTTGGTGACACTCGTCGGCGAACTTGACACCACTGCCGCTATGGAAATGGAAGAGACTTTGGCGCCGCTGTCCGGCCACAACGGGCGCGATGTCATCATCGACTGCACCCATTTGGACTACATCGCGTCCAGTGGATTGCGCGTCCTGCTGAGCATCCTCAAGCAAGGCAAGGCTCACGGCAGCAAAGTGGTGCTGAAAAACGTCAACGACGACATTCGCGAGGTGTTCCGTCTGACGGGATTCATCGACATCTTCAACTTCGAATAGCATCCACACACTAAACAGGGAAAAACCATGGCATATCATCATTATTTAGGTCCAGTCGCACTGCTGCTCGGCGTTCTCCTGCCCGTCCATGCCACGTCGATGCGCGAACATTCCGACACGGTTCTACAGGCCATACCTGCGGTTTCCACGGTCCAGGCCGACAGCAGCGACACAAAGGAAGTGAAAGAAAATCGTTTCTCCATCGACCTGAACATGCTGACGCGCGGCGAACTGCGCAAAGGAGGACTGTCCAATGAAAAGGAAGATGACGACCAGGCAACGTTCATCATTGAGCGGACGCTGCTGGGCATGAGCTACGAGCGCGAAGGACTTGCCGCCCGCCTGACGGTTCAGCACAGCGGCACGTGGGGAAGCAATAAGACCAACAGCCTGAACATCTACGAAGCGTGGGTACACCTGAAGGCAAAGAACGGCCTTTTTGCACGTATCGGCAGGCAAAACCTCAGCTACGACGACCAGCGCATCTTCGGTGCCGACGACTGGGCCATGACTGCCATGTCGCACGATGCACTGAAAATGGGTTACGAAGGGTATGGCCACAAGCTGCACCTCATCGGGGCATACAACCAAAACCCCGAGAACATGAGCGGCGGAACATACTATTCGGGGGGACTGCAGCCCTACAAGGCGATGGAGGCGCTGTGGTATCACTACGACGTGCCACGCTTTCCGCTCGGCGTATCGGCCGTGTTCATGAACGTGGGACTGCAAAACAGCGACCTCAACCAAGACACCTGCACGTACCAACAGCAGCTTTTGGGTACCTACATCCACTTTCATCCCAAGCGCTTGACTGCCGAGGCAGCCTTCTACTACCAAATGGGAAAGGAAGAACACGGAATACCCGTCGGCGCATGGATGGCCAGCCTGAAGGCGCGCTATGAGTTCAACGACCAATGGGCGTTCTATGCCGGCTACGACTACCTGAGTGGCGACAAGAATTTCGCCGTACCGCCCAAGGGAAGGATTGGCGTTACACACCACGACAAAGTACGAGGATTCAGTTCCATCAACGGTTCGCACCACAAGTTCTACGGTGCCATGGACTTCTTCTACATCACCACTTACGTCAACGGATTCACGCCCGGCTTGCAGAACCTCTTTGCGGGCACTACGTGGAAACCCTTGAACCGGCTCTCGGTTGACTTAGCCTACCATTATCTGGCTACGGCCACGTCGCTTAGCAATGCCGACCGCCCTTTGGGCCACGAGCTGGAGGCTGCTGTCAGCTATAAGCTGAAGAAGGACGTCCTGCTGAGTGCCGGCTACTCCTTCATGCGTGGAACTGAAACCATGAAGGTCCTGAAACGTGCTTCTGGCGACCGCCAACTGCAGTGGGCATGGATCATGCTTGTCGTGTCGCCCAAGATTTTCACCACTATGTTCTAATCCTCAGCACTCACTCTCCTCGGCCGTCGGGGCGATATTGCGAGGATGGTGCTGCAGGATTTCTTCGCGCAGGGTGCTGGTGTCGATGTGTGTATAGATCTCTGTCGTGCCAATGCTCTCATGGCCGAGCATGGCCTGAATGACGCGCAGGTCGGCACCACCCTGCAGCAGTGCCGTTGCAAACGAATGGCGAAGCGTATGCGGCGAGATGGTCTTCTTAATACCAGCCTCGGCAGCTTGGCGCTTGATCATGATGAGTATCATGGTACGCGTCAGATGACTGCCACGCCGATTCAGGAATACATAGTCCTCTTCGCCATGCTTAATCGTCATGAGATTGCGGTCAATGAACCACAGTTTCAACTCGTGGATGGCACGTTTCGAAATGGGAACGAGCCGTTCCTTGCGGCCTTTGCCAAAGACACGCAGGTAGCCCTCTTCGAGATAGAGGTCCGAAAGATGCAGGTTGACCAGTTCACTGACGCGCAACCCGCACGAGAAGAGCACCTCCACGATGGCTTTGTTGCGCTGTCCTTCGGGTTTCGACAAGTCGATGCTCGCCTCAATACGGTCCACCTCATCGGTCGAGAGTACCTCGGGCAGATGTTGGCCGATGGCTGGCGACTCCAGCAGCTCCGTGGGATCGCTGTCGATGTAGCCGTCGGCAAGCAGAAAACGATAGAAGGAGCGCACTCCGCTGAGGATGCGCGCCTGCGACGTGGGCCCTATGCCGCACTCGTGCAATGTTGCCGCGAAGTGCTGCAGGTCCTGTAGCGAAAGTTCCGCCACGGTCTTCTCCTCACGACGGCAGTAGTCCAGCAGATGCCGAAGGTCGTTCTGGTAGGCCCAAAGGGTGTTCTCGGTGTAGTTGCGCGCGAGTTTCAAATACCTGACGTACGATTTTACAACATCTTCGGTCGATTTCTTGTCCTTTTTCATAAAAATGTGTATCTTTGCAGCGGCAAAGATATGAATAAGCCAGCGAAAAACCAAATAATCATTGGAGTTTTTCCGAGCGAAAACGTGTCCGACGATGCCACAGTTACAAAACCTATCTGAAACGACGATGAAGAAAATCATGATTATCAACGGGCCAAACCTGAATCTGCTGGGCAGGCGCGAACCCGACATCTACGGCCGGCAGACCATGGAACAGTGCATGGACAGCCTGCGCACCCAGTTCGAGGGCGTGGCCGAGATTGGCTATTTCCAGAGCAACCACGAAGGCGCACTCATCGACAAGCTGCAAGAGGTGGGATTCGACGTCGATGGCATCGTGCTGAATGCCGGTGCCTACACCCACACGAGCATTGCGCTGGCCGATTGCATCAGGTCCGTCGATGCGCCCGTGGTCGAGGTCCACATCTCGAACGTCCACCAACGCGAGGAGTTCCGCCATGTTTCCATGTTGTCGGCAGCCTGCATGGGCGTCATCTGTGGCTTTGGCATGGATTCCTATCGCCTGGCCGTCGAGGCTCTTCTCAACCACTCATAACCCCTCATAACCATTCATCACCACCCAACACCCATCACCCATCACCCATCACCCACCACCCATCACCCATCACCCATCACCCATCACCCATCACCCAATATGCAAGAAACAAGACAAAACAAGATTGCCCGCCTGTTGCAAAAGGAACTGGCACAGATTTTTCAGGAGCAGACACGCGCCATGCACGGCGTCATGGTCAGCGTGACGCGCGCCAAGGTATCGCCCGACCTGAGCATCTGCACCGCCTACCTGAGCGTATTCCCCAGCGAGCGTGGCGAGGAAATCATCCAGAACGTCAACACAAACATGAAGACCATCCGCTACGAGTTGGGCACGCGCATCCGCAATCAGGTGCGCATCATCCCCGAACTGCGCTTCTTCATCGACGACTCCCTCGACTACATCGACCATATTGACGAACTCCTGAAGAAGTAGATGTCCTTTCCCTTCTATATAGCCCGCCGCTACCTCTTCTCGAAGAAGTCCACCAACGCCATCAACATCATCTCCGTGATTTCGATGGTGGGCGTTGCCGTGGCCACCATGGCGCTGGTCATCGTGCTCAGCGTGTTCAACGGCTTCCACGACATGGTGGCATCGTTCTTCACGCAGTTCGACCCACAGCTGAAGGTGGTGCCCGTCGAGGGAAAGACCGTCGCCAGCGACGACCCTGTGCTGACCGAGCTGCGGCAGTTGCCCGAGGTCGATGTTGCCACCGAGTCGGTCGAGGACATGGCGTTGGCCGTCTATGCGGGCCATCAGGCCATGGTGACCGTGAAAGGAGTCGACGACAACTTCTCATCCCTCACCCATATCAACGAAATTGTCTATGGCGACGGCCAGTTCCAACTGCACGCTGCCGACCTCGAGTACGGCACCATGGGCATCCGCCTGGCACAGGAGCTGGGCACAGGCGTGCGCTTCGGACAGTACATCCACATCTATGCACCCCGACGCGACGGTCAGCTCGACCTCTCCAACCCGCAGGAGGGCTTCGAGGTCGACTCGCTCATCATGCCAGGCGTGGTCTTCGCAACGCGACAGGGCAAGTACGACCGCGACTACATCGTGGCTCCCATCGGCTTCGCGCGCCGCATCTTCGACCAGCAGGGCATGCTCTCGTCGCTCGAACTGCGCCTGAAGGACGGCTCCGACCTCACCAGCGTGAAGAGGCAGATGCGACGCATCGCTGGCGACCGCTTCCGCGTGCTCGACCGCTACGAGCAGCAGGCCGACACGTTCCGCATCATGCAGATTGAAAAGCTCCTCGCCTACATCTTCCTGACCTTCATCCTCATCGTGGCCAGCTTCAACATCATCGGCTCGCTGTCCATGCTCATTATCGACAAGAAGGACGACGTCGCCACCCTGCGCAACCTTGGCGCCGACGACCGACAGATCCGACAGATATTCCTCCTCGAAGGCCGTATGATAGCCGCCCTCGGTGCCATCGCAGGCATCGCCCTGGGACTGTTGCTCTGCTGGCTGCAGCAGACGTTTGGACTCGTCGGCATGGGCGCAGAGAGCGGCATGTTCGTCGTCAACGCCTACCCCGTCAGCGTCCACTACAGCGACGTCCTCATCGTGTTCCTCACCGTCATCGCAGTCAGCTGGCTCGCCGTGTGGTACCCCGTCCGCTACATCTCCCGCAAAATCCTGTAGATGCCCGTTCATACACGTCATAAAACAAAAAACCATTCACTAATAACTACAACCAACATGAAAAGAACACTTACCTCTACGTTGACCGTCCTCCTGTCGGTCGTCTTCGCTATGGCTGCACAAGCTGCCAACCCTGTCAAGTCAACACGCACTCCCACCATGGGCTGGAGCTCGTGGAACACGTTTGCACTGAACATCAACGAACAACTCATCCGCCAGCAGGCCGATGCCATGCACAACACAGGTCTGCAGGAAGCTGGATTCAAGTACGTCAACATCGACGACGGCTACTGGGATGGCCGTGGTCAGGATGGTCACCTGCGGCTGAACACGAAGCTCTTTCCCTCGGGCATGCGCGCATTGGTCGACTACATCCACTCGCTCGGCCTGAAGGCTGGCATCTACAGCGATGCCGGCGACAACACCTGCGGCTCGGGCAACCGCCACGCATGGGGCATCGGCGTGGGCTTTGCAGGCCATGAGGACCAGGACTGCCAACTCTACTTCCGCGACTGGGACTTCGACTTCATCAAGGTCGACTACTGCGGCGGCAACCACATGGGACTCGACGAGCGCCAGCAGTACACGAAGATCTCTAATGCCATCCGCAATTGTGGCAAGAAAGATGTTGTGTTCAACATCTGCCGCTGGGCCTATCCCGGTACATGGGTATCCGATGTTGCCGACTCGTGGCGCACCACGGGCGACATCTACGACGCCTGGCGCTCCGTCAAGGGCATCCTCGCCGAGAATCTCTACCTCTCTGCCTATTGCCACGACGGCCACTACAACGACATGGACATGTTGGAGGTGGGCCGCTCAATGTCGAAGATTGAGGACGAGACGCACTTCGGCATGTGGTGCATCATGGCTTCACCGCTGCTCATCGGCTGCGACATGGCCAACATCAAGCCCGAATCGCTGAAACTGCTCTGCAACCGTGACCTCATCGCCCTCAACCAGGACCCGCTCCACCTGCAGGCCTATGTGGCTGAGAAGCAGGGCGAGTGCTACATCCTCGTGAAGGACATCAAGAAGCTGCGTGGCAAGGAGCGTGCCATCGCCGTCTATAACCCCAGCGACGAGACACAACGCGTCACGCTGCGTTTGGCCGACCTCGAACTGGGAGGCGACGTAGTGCTGCGCGACTGTATCACGGGCACCGTCTTCGATCTGAAAAAGCAGGCCGACGGCAGTGCCGTGTTAGGCATGGACTATGCTCCCCACGGATCGCGTTTCTTCATAGCTGAGTGCAAGAAGCGCCTTGAGCGCACCACTTACGAGGCCGAGACGGCCTACCTGCCCATGTATCAGGAGATTCGCAACAACCAGGCTGCCGACCTGAAGGCGAAAGTGGGCGTCAGCGTCACTCCCATCTTCAGCGAGAGCCCACAGGCCACGGGTGGCTATGTTGCCCGTTTCCTCGGCCAGAGCGAGCAGAACGACCTGCAGTGGCAGCACGTCTACTCGAAGAAGCAGGGCAAGCGTCGCATGACCATCGCCTTCTTCGCTGGTGAGGAGCGCGAGATGGACGTCATCGTCAATGGCCAGAAGGTGAAGACGCTGAAGGTCAACGGCAGCGACTGGGGCCGTCGCCAGACCATCACCGTCGACGTCAACCTGAAGAAGGGCAACAACGTCATCCGCCTCGCCAATCCCCGTGGCTGGATGCCCGACATCGACGGCATGACCCTCTCCAGCAGGTTCATCGGAGCCATCTGAGAAGATCTCAACTAACATGCGTGATTTTGCAGCTATAGATTTTGAAACGGCCAACAACGAGCGCTCTTCGGTTTGCTCAGTGGGAGTAGTCATTGTCTGTAACGGCGAGATCGTAGATTCGTTCTACTCGCTCATCCAGCCCGAGCCGAACTACTACAACTACTGGTGCTCGCAGGTGCACGGACTCTGCTGTGCCGACACCGACGACGCACCTGTTTTCCCGAAGGTGTGGGCGCAGATAGAACCGCTCATCGAGGGCCTGCCCCTCGTGGCACACAACAAGCCGTTCGACGAAGGTGCCTGAAGGCCGTGTTCCGCGTCTACCAGATGGACTATCCCGACTACGAGTTCTACGACACGCTGGCTGCCTCGCGCCGCGCCTTCCGCTATCTTGCCAACCACCAGCTCCACACCGTGGCCGCCGAGTGCGGCTACCACTTGGAGAACCACCACCACGCACTTGCCGATGCCGAAGCCTGTGCCTGGATAGCAAGGGAGATTCTATAAGAACTATATACAACATACGGTATGGAAGAGAATAAGATAATCATCTATCAGACCGATGACGGACAGACACAGATTGATGTCCGTCTGGAGAACGACACCGTATGGCTGACACAGGCTCAGATGGCTGAATTGTTTCAGAAGGATCAGTCTGTCGTAGCCCGCCACATAAATAATGCAATTAAAGACGGCGAGTTGGATGAAAGTAATATGCATTTTTTGCATAATACTCAATACAAGTATCGTCCGACTAAAATATATGACCTCGATGTCATCATCTCTGTTGGCTACCGTGTTCATAGCAAACGTGGTACTGCTTTCCGCATTTGGGCTCGTAAGATCATCAAGGACTACCTTGTTAAAGGCTATGCCGTAAACGAGCGTATCCGCCGTGAGCAGATTGGCGAATTGCGTCAACTCATTGGTATGTTGGGTCGTACAATAACCAATCAGGATCTGCTGTCAAACGATGAAACGAATGCCTTGTTCGAGGTTGTCACCGATTATACATACGCCCTCGACACGCTCGACAATTACGACTACGAACGGCTGACTATAGACAAGACCACGAAACAGGAGCCTTTCCATGCTACCTATGAGAATGCAATGGAGGCTATCAACAGACTGCGAGAGAAATTTGGAGGTTCTGCTCTCTTTGGAAACGAGAAGGATGACTCTTTCAAGAGTAGCATAGGACAGATTTACCAGACCTTTGGTGGTGAGGAACTCTATCCCAGCGTGGAAGAGAAAGCCGCCATGTTGCTCTACCTTGTCACCAAGAACCATTCCTTCAGTGATGGCAATAAACGCATTGCCGCCACCCTCTTCCTATGGTTCCTCAACAACAATGGCATCCTCTATCGCAAAGACGGTACGAAACGTCTTGCCGACAACACCCTTGTCGCCTTGACGCTGATGATTGCCGAGAGCCGAACCGAAGAGAAAGACGTGATGGTCAAGGTCGTGGTGAACCTGATCAATCAGAGGAATGAATAACTACGCACTCGCCGAAGCTTGTGCCTGGATAGCAAGGGAGATTTTATAGCTACCAATTGTTCCATTGTTCTTTGGAACAAAAACATCTTTGCAAATAACTATAATATTATTGCTGTATGAAAGTATTTGAGAAATTCAAAGAATATATCTGGCTCGTAAACACCATTTATGAGGCTAAGGCTATAACCCTGGCGGAGATTAACGAACGATGGTTACAAACAGAAATGAGCGAGGGTATCCCACTTTCGCGCACTACCTTCCATCGTCATAGAATTGCCATTGAGGAAATCTTTGGTCTTTACATTGATTGTGACAAGAAAAACGGTAACAAATATTATATAGGTAATCATCATGTTTTGCGCGAGCATTCTGTGCAGAACTGGATGCTTTCAACACTGAGTGTCAGCAACACCTTAGGCGAAAGCCAGAGCCTTCACCAGCGAATCCTCTTAGAGAATATTCCCTCTGGTGGCGAGCGGTTGCAATTGGTTGTCAAGGCGATGAAGGAGAGTCGGTGCCTAATGATGAGTTACAGACGTTATGGGGCGATGGCAAGTTATTCTTGCATGATAGAACCATATTGTTTGAAGTTGTTCCGTCAACGTTGGTATATACTGGGAAGGTTGTCGAACGGCTGGCTGGCAACCTACTCTTTGGATCGTATAGAAGACATTTCCATGATGGAAACGAAATTCAAGATACCAGAGGACTTCAATGCTGCCGAATACTTCCAAGACAGTTATGGCATTGTCGTTGACAGTAATCTGCCACTTGAGAAAGTTGTTCTTCGTGCCTACGGCAATGAAAGATACTATCTTCGGGACCTCCCCCTCCATCATAGCCAACGGGAAATCGGGAAAACGGAAGAATATACGGATTTCGAGCTACACATCAAGACTACCTTCGATTTCAAAACGCAATTATTTTCTCGTGGAGCATGGCTTCAGGTAATAGAACCGCAATCTCTGGCTGACGAAATGATAGAATGGCACCAAAGCGCTGTTGAACGATACAAAAAGTGATAATTCTTTCAGACTGTTCCATGTTTTGAAACAACCTCGCGCTATCTTTGCATCGTGAATTTAAAGTTAAACCCTTAAAATGCAAAGAAAGATGAAGACAAGAAAGAAGTATTTCATGGATTGCCACCTGGCTGGCCGTAAGTATCATGATGCTGACGAGGTGTGGGACGAATTGAAGGTTGGAACCCTCTTACAATTGCAGCGCGACCTTGACAATCGCTATGACGAAGATGCAGTAGCGGTGATGTACAAGAAAGAAGGTGAAGAGGAGCCTTATTGCATTGGCTATATTCCACGAGATGAAAATGGAGTCATTGCAGCCTTCCTCGAAATGGGATGGACAGATGTGTTTGAATGCCGCATCAGCAAGAAAAATGAAGAGATGCATCCCGAGTATCAGATTTATCTGACCATAAAAATTAAGAGGAACATTTCTAAAGCATAAAAGTTGTAACTTAATCATTTTACGAATATGAATATTTTTCTAAATGAAATATGGTGTGATATATCTTGGCGGCAAATTGCCAACAAATATCTCCACCGGCATTCTTCTTGGTTATATCAAAAGTTAAGAGGCGTAGACGAAGAAGGTAACCCAACGAGTTTCTCACCTGAAGAAATCGGACAGCTAAGGGATGCTCTGATTGATTTATCTGAAAGAATCCGCTGGTGTGCCGATGGGCTACAACTGGAAAAGAATAATCAATAATCACCACGGAGAAAGGCTAAAAGATGTTATTACAAAAAGGCCAAGAATGGCAATTATTGAAATTGTTTTCGTATCTTTGCAGTCACATGGAAACGATATTTGATCATAACATAACAGAGAACGAGGAGAGAGAGTTAAACGGCACAATAACTCGAGATACTTATCTGAGATTTATATCCCAGAAAGGTGCTTATGTTGATTTAGCTTATCTTTATCACATGCGGGGCCAAGACAGAAAAGCAAAAAAATTTATTGAGAAAACGAGAGACTGCAACCTCATCAATTCATTTTGGAGGACTATCAAGCATCCTTAATATCTGAAGTTCTTAAGTGCATAAAACAAGTTATATGAACGAAAAACAGGCCTTACAATTGGGTATAGCAAAAGTGGGCGAACTACTTTTGCAAGGGGAAATATCGAGAGTTAACGACGACCACCCCCTAAAAGATATAAAGTTGGTGATACCCAACTATCAACGTCCATACAAATGGACGGCCAAAAATGCCATTCAACTGCTTGATGACATCATCGAAGCGAAGAATGACAATAAGGAGGTGTATCGTGTTGGAACACTCATTCTTCACTATGACAAGGAAAAGAACATCTACAACATTGTGGATGGTCAGCAACGTGTCACCACCTTCTCACTTTTGCTTTTAGCTCTTTTGGAAGAACAGCGCATAGAGTTCCTCGACCAGCAGGTTTCCGACAATCCTTATACACGAGTGAATGTGGCAAATAACTATAGGGCTTTTGTGCGAAGAAGAGATGCGATAGCTGATGCTCACACGAATGGCGATGTATCCAAGACGAAAGAAAATGATCAGGAAGAAAAGATACGTAATGACCGCAATGTGAAAGACTTGCGTGTATTTATTGAGAAACAATGTGAACTCATTGTCGTGATAACAAATGACATCTCGGAAGCGTTCCAGTTTTTCGATTCCCAGAATGCACGTGGCAAGAAACTCTATCCACACGACTTGCTGAAAGCTTATCATCTACGTGAAATGAACGACATTGGAGTTGAAGAGACTGAGAAAGTTGTAAAACGCTGGGAGGACGTAAACCAGAACAAACTGGCAGATTTGTTTGGAGAATATCTTTTCCGTGTTAGGGAATGGCTGCGAGGCAATTATGCCTGGGAACTGAACGAGCACAACATAGACAAGTTCAAAGGCATCAGCAAACGTGACAATTCACCATATGCCCAGTTTTTCAAAGGGGCTTTTGCATACGCTGATATGGTGAACAGGTCGGCAATGCCATTTGTGTCGGGGATGCACGATATGAACCCTTTCCAACTGGATGCTCCTATCGTAGCAGGAAAGCCGTTCTTCGACTATACCAGCCACTACTTTGAAATACTGAAGGACATACAGAATAATGACAAATATGTAGGATACTTTGTCAATGGTAACGAGATTGTGATGACGCTGGATCTACCCAAATATCGTAATGGAGTAGGTAATCGTATCACTCGAAAACTTTTTGACCTTGCCGCATTGCTATATGTGGATAGATTCTGCCCAGCCAAACCTACGCAGAATGATCTTGACCTCTTTGAACAATTCTTGGTACTGGCTTTCATATGGGCTTATTCACTACGAGCCCAATATTATAGCCTTGGATGGACATCTGCACAGAAATATATTATGGGAAATCCAGATGTCATCAATTCCTTTAATCTCTACAAAAGTATTTCAGAAGCCCCATCTCCTACGGTTTTGCTGAGTGAACTGGCTGACAAGATTAAACCTCTCTCAAGTGGAAGATTAGCCTCAAATGCAAAAGTCGATAACATAGATGAAATGGAGAAAGATGGAGGCGGTGTTTATTCGTACTATCTTCATTATTTCAAGAAACATAACTTTTACACCCTATAACACATGGATAAGAATTTGCCTCTCAAAGAGTTGTCTATAGAAGATGTTTTTAATGGTAGCGATCATGTCACCTATGAGATTCCCATCTACCAGCGCAATTATGCATGGGAGAAAGATGAGATTGCAGTATTAGTACGTGATGTTTGGGATGCTTGTGAAAAGCAGAAGGAGAATTATTTCATCGGAACCCTTGTGACATACGACAAAGGCGATAACACGTTTGAAGTTATCGATGGCCAGCAACGACTGACGACTCTCTTTCTGATACTGAAAGCGTTAGGGAAGGAGATGAAAAACAGACTGACCTATCGGGCTCGTAAACGCTCAAATGCCACTATAGAAAAGATTCCAAGTTTTAAGCATGAATACCTTGATGAGGGTATTAAGAGAGGATATGAAAACGCATATCAGGCTATCGGTGAAATCGTTACGAAGGAAAAGGAGCAGTTGTTTGCCGATTATCTTTTGAACCACGTTCGTATCATACACTATAGAGTACCCAAGGATGTTGATTTGAATCATTATTTCGAGGTAATGAATTCGCGTGGCGAGCAACTGGAGAAACATGAGATTGTCAAAGCCAAATTGATGAATAAGCTTGATAATGAAAGCGACAAAAATAAGTTTGCTGCCATCTGGGAGGCATGTAGCGAGATGAATACATATATTCAGGTGAAAGCGAACATGCAAGCTTATTTCGTGGATAATTTGAAGAACTTTGGGTACTATGATAAATCTTTTGATGACCTACCGGGAGACAGCAATTCTGCTTCAAAATCGCCTACACTATACAGTCTGATTTATGAACCGGAGGCTGAAACAGGTAAAAGTTCAATAAAAGATGACGAAAGTAGGAACAATATGTTTCTGTCAATCATTGACTTTCCTAACTTCTTGCTCATCGTGCTTAAAATCACTTGCATGCGGGATGGCTATTTAAACCAAAGTGATTTTACACTTGATGACAAAGAACTAATCAATGAGTTTGATAAGGCTATGGAGGCCAGACCTGGGGCTGAGTTTTCCAAGTGCTTCTGCTTCAATCTTCTGATGGCAAAATATCTGTTGGACAATTACGTAGTACACCATGCAAACGAAGAAGATTCCTATGAGCATAATCCCTGGCAACTAAGATATTGGAACAAGGAAGAGAAAGCGCAAACGAAGAACCTCTCCAATGATGATGCTCAACAGGACAAACTGGTTCAGTTGCTTTCTATGTTCGAGGTGTCATTTACAGCTCGTCAGCGCAAGAACTATCTTTTCTATGTGCTCTACCACCTATTTGAGAATAGGAATTTAGGAGATTATTGCAAGTTCTTGGAAGATTTGGCAAAGAAATATTTTTCTGACATTTATATGGATTCCAAGTGCCTCAATGAAATCAATACCCCTAAACCTGGATCATTTGATCAGACTATTGTCAAAGAAGGGTGTGTTGACTTATCTATTTCTAACCCAGAAATTACCATAGAGAAATTTAGTGCAATATATGGTGATGGTAATGAGAAGACGAAAGGTATCCCTTTGTTTGTATTCAACTATATGGATTACTGTCTTTGGGATAAATATGTCAAAACAATAGCTGGTAAGGAATATAAGAAAGACGATGTAGAACGTAAAGCATTCTTTGAGGAATTAGGATGCTCAGACTTTGGGCTGGACGTTTTCAAACAGTTCTATTTCTCTCGTACACGCCGTTCTTTGGAACATTACTATCCACAAGCTTTGGTTAAAAAATATCCTGATGATATTAGTGAAGAAAAGATTAACTGTTTTGGAAACTTTGCCATGATTGGCAGCGATGTCAACAGTTCTGGCTCCGACTGGACTCCAAAGGCAAAACTTATTCACTATCTTGACCCGTCAAAGAAGATAAGGCAGGTGGGTGTAGCTTCTTTGAAATTCAGAATCATGATGCAAATGTGTCATGATAATGATGTGTCAGCAAGTCGTAAAGATGGCCAAGAATGGATGTTTGAAGACATCCAGAAACATCAGATGCAGATGCTTAATATAATATTTGGATAAGGGATAAAAATACTGCAAAACTGTTGCAAGAAAAAGCCAAATAGATTATTTTCACCCCTTGAATTCTACTATCATGCTGACTTCGCTGCCGATGGAGAGGGCTACGATGATGGTATCTGCAGCAAGATGATAGACCGTTGGCGTCAGTACGTCGCCCAGTTTTGCGGCAACCCTGTACTCCACGCGAAGACCACGCACCTCGAAGTCTTCGGGCAGCAACTCCATTGCCATGCGTATGTAGTTGGCATTGTTCACATGGCGGTTGTAGTCGATGTCGGCTCTCATCACGCGGATGGGGGCCTGCACCAGCCCAGCCTCTTTGGGCAGGATGATGCGACGGTCGGCATACGTCATCTCAAGCTGTGGCTCCAAGGTCATCGAAGCAATCGTTGCTTCGTCCACGCGCTTCAGCCTTCCGTTCGATTTGTCGACAAAGGCTCCCATACTCCACGTACGGTAGCAAGGCTGTCCCTCGGCATCGTAGATAAAGGTGTTGCGGAATCCGAACATCGGCTTCATGCCATAGACGGAGGTGGTCACCGTCAGCTTCTCCTTGAACCGTGGCACACGGACCACTTCCACCTGCCTGGATGCCAGCAGTTGGGCCATGTTCTGCTCGGCGAAATACGTTCTGACACCTGGCTCCGAGTCAATCCACATCTCGGAACAGTCCTGCATCATCTGCAGGGCGGAAAAGAGTTTCAGCCGCCCCTCGCTGTCACAGGTGCTCGTTGTTACTTGATATTGTAGGCTGTACATTTTTTAGAGTTCTTTCCCCGCTTCGCTCTGAAAGCGCCCCTGCGGGTCGAGCGGAGAGTTTAGAGTTGAGAGTTGAGAGTCAGTTTCAAAGTTCTTGCTCCGCTTCGCTAGGCAAGCGTCCCTGCAGGGCCGAGCGGAGAGTTCTGAACCGCGACGCAGTCGCTTTGAACCTCGCGAAGCGCATTGAACCATTTGAACCGCTGCGCAGCAGCATTGAACCGCGACGCAGTCGCTCATTTTGCCTGCAAAAGTACAAATTATTTGGGAATTACGGATGTCCGTTATTTCCTCATTATTGCTTGCTTTGCAACAGCAAAACGGCAAAAACTTGCGCAGAAAAAGAAAAAATGCGACGAATGGGCGATTATTTGCCCATATTTTTGTAATTTTGCATCCACTGACAAAATGTAATTAGGAAACAAACTATGGAACAGCAGAAACAGATACTACTGGTTTACAATACGCTGACGCGACAGAAGGAGCGTTTTGAGCCGCTGCATGCCCCGAACGTGGGCATGTACGTGTGCGGACCTACCGTCTATGGCGACCCCCATCTGGGGCACGCCCGTCCTGCCATCACGTTCGACATACTGTTTCGCTATCTGAAGCACCTGGGCTACAAGGTGCGCTACGTGCGCAACATCACCGACGTGGGTCACTTGGAGCACGATGCCGACGAGGGCGACGACAAGATTCAGAAGAAGGCGCGGTTGGAACAGCTGGAGCCGATGGAGATAGCGCAGTACTACACTAACCGCTACCACCAGGCGATGGATGCACTGGGCGTGCTGCGCCCGTCGATAGAGCCGCATGCCACGGGCCACATCATTGAGCAACAGCAGTTGGTGAAGCAGATTCTGGACAATGGCTTCGCCTATGAGTCGAACGGATCTGTCTATTTCGACATCGAGGCCTACAACAAGAAACACCACTACGGCATCTTGTCGGGACGCTCGCTGGAGAACACACTCGACGAGAGCCGTACGCTGGCGGGCATCGGCGAGAAGCACAACCAGGCTGACTTCGCCCTCTGGAAGAAGGCACTGCCCGAGCACATCATGCGATGGCCATCGCCCTGGAGCGACGGCTTCCCCGGTTGGCATTGCGAGTGCACGGCCATGGGGCGGAAGTACCTGGGCGAGCAGTTCGACATCCACGGCGGCGGCATGGACCTGGTGTTCCCACACCACGAGTGCGAGATTGCCCAGGCTGTGGCCTCGATGGGGCATCAGGCCGTGAAATACTGGATGCACAACAACATGATTACCATCAACGGGCAGAAGATGGGCAAGTCGCTCGGTAACTTCATCACGCTGGAGCAGTTCTTCACGGGCCAGCACGAATTGCTGTCGCAACCCTACTCGCCGATGACCATCCGCTTCTTCATCCTCTCGGCTCACTACCGCTCGACGGTTGACTTCTCGGACGAAGCCCTGCAGGCCTCGCAGAAAGGATTGGAGCGACTCATGGACGGACTGAAGAACCTTGACCGCGTGCAACCTTCCGACAGGTGTGACGCCGATACGGAGCGTTTCGTAAAGGCGCTGCGCCAACGCTGCTACGACGCCATGAACGACGACCTGATGACGCAGCTCGTGGTGAGCTATCTGTTCGAAGCCTGTACGGTGGTGAACAAGCTCATCGACCACAAGGCAACGATCTGCGCCGAATGTCTTGAGGAACTGAAGCAGACTATGCACCTCTTTGCCGAGGATCTGCTGGGGCTGCAAGGGGCCAACAACAAGGGGCAAGGGGCAAGTGCCGCACGCGAAGAGTCGTTCGGCAAGGTGGTCGACATGGTGCTTGACCTGCGTGCCAAGGCAAAGGCCAACAAGGACTGGGCCACGAGCGACAAGATACGCGACGAGTTGGCCGCACTGGGCTTCGAGGTGAAGGACACCAAGGACGGAGCCACGTGGAAACTGAACGTATAAGCAAGAATTATTTGGGGATGGGAGGCTTCGGGCGCCCGCCCCGCTACGACTAGTCTTTCGTGAAGGTCAGCGCAAGGATGCTGGCCTTCACGTCGTTTATCTTCAACAGTTCACGGCCGAACGACATGGTTGTGGCTCCCGTCGTGACCACATCGTCGACGATGAGTACGTGGCTGCCTGCTACGGCATCAGGGGCTTTCAGCAGGAAGACGTCGTCCACATTCTTCTGTCGGTCGGCATGTGCCAAGCGCGTCTGACTGCCTTTGAACTCGGTACGCACGACAACACCATCGGCAATGGGTATTCCTGTGGCCAGGCTGAGTCCCTGGGCAATGTGCCGCGACTGGTTGTAGCCACGCTCATGCAGGCGGGTGGGCGCCAAGGGGATGGGCATCAGCACGTCGATGCCATCGAAGAAGTGATGTTTCTGCAATTCGGCTCCCATGATACGACCTAACAAATCGCCCAACGCAGGCTGGCCGTGGTACTTCAATGTCTTTACCATTCGACTTGAAATATTGTCGGGCGAGTAGAAAGCCCATGCTGCCGCTCGCTCAACAGGAAGACGACCATAGTAGAGTTTGGCCATAGGGTTTTCGTAGGGGTCGGAGGCAAAACCAGTCCGAGGCACGGACAGCAGACAGCTGGTGCAGACGTACTGCTCGGTGAGTGCTAACCGGGCACCACATCCACAACAGCACCGCGGTGCCAGCAGATCGAACAAGCGTTTGAAGAACATGGTGTTCATGGCACCGCGTCGAGCGCCTTCTGGATTTCGTCTATGGAGAAACCACGGCTTTGGGCAAAGCGCATGAGCTTCATCTGCCGTTCAAAGTCGTTTTCGAACTTCAGCGAACGTGCCTTCTGTTTGAGCAATGGGCGCAAAACGTCAAGGTACTCCTGTTCGCTGACTGCGTCGAGCACCCGCTGCTGCAGGGCCGCATCGATGCCTTTTGCCCAGAGGGCTTGTTCTATCTTACGGCGACCCCAGCCGTTGTACTTGATTTTGTCGCTGACGAAGGCGCGCGTGAAGCGCTCGTCGTCGACAAAACGGCCGCTCACGAGTCGCTGCATGATGCGTGCCTGGGCATCGTCGGGAATTTCCCAAAGACGCATCTTCTGCAACATCTCGCCTTGCGAGTGCTCGCCTCGTGCGCAGAGCGCCATCAGTCGGCTCAGCGCTGTCTGTTCAGTCATTGGCATTTATTGATTTACGATTTACGGATTGACGATTTACGGATTTACGGATTTACTATTTACGGATTTACGATTTTGCGACCACGGATGACACCGATAAAACGGATGTCACGGATTTTCAACCCACGAAGGGTAATCATATTTATCAATTATCAATTGTCCGCTCGAGCTTGCTCGCTTTCGTAGCGAAGCGGAGAAAGAACTATCAATTATCAATTATCAATTGTCAATTATCGACCCTCATCATGCGGCAACGTCCAAACTGGTCGTCGCGAAACGTTGTCCGGCTGAAGCCCATGTCGCTGACCAGTGCTTCCAACTCGTTGGCATGATCGGGATTGATTTCAAAATAGATGCTGCCGCCTGGGCGTAACAACTCTTTTGCCCGCCAGGCAATGGCGCGATAGAACAGCAAGGCATCGTCGTCGGGCACAAACAGGGCCTCGTGGGGTTCGTGTCGCAACACGTTATCCTCCATGGACGATGCCTCATGGCGACAGATGTAGGGTGGATTGCTCACGACGACATCGACGCTGCCTGCCCGTTGCAGCTGAACCAGCGGAAAAGGTTCGCCGCTGAGCACGTCATGGCGCATCATGCTGACGTCGACACCCAGCTCGCGGGCGTTCCGTCGTGCTATGTCGAGAGCTACATCAGAGATGTCACACGCCACGACATGGGCATCCTTCACTTCGCAAGCCAACGTACAGGCGATGCAACCTGAGCCCGTTCCAATGTCGAGCAGGGTGGCTTCGGCGGGCACTCCGTCTGCCAAGATCCACTGTACCAGTTCTTCTGTTTCTGGTCGGGGGATGAGTACCCCAGGACCTACCATGAAGCGACGACCACAAAACCACGCATGCCCCACCACATACTGCACGGGTTCACCTGACTGCAGGCGCGACATGAGTTCCGTGAGCTGCCTTTCCTGACTGCTGTCGAGTCGTTCCAGGGCCCCGCCCAATACATCGGCCCACGACAATCCAAAGGCTTCCTCGAGCAGCATCCTTACCACTGCCCGAGCTTCACCCGCGTCATAAACGCCTTCCAGCTGGCTGTATAGTTCTCTGTAGTTCATCGGCGTAAACCTACAAGTGCAAAGATACTCCTTAAAAATGGAATGACCAAACTTATTGTCCTCTTTCTGCCCAATCGCCGCGGTCAAGCTGGCGATAGCCAATGGCTTCGGCGATGTGCATGGACGCAACCTTCTCAGAGCCGGCGAGGTCGGCAATGGTACGGGCGACCTTTAGGATGCGGCTGTAGGCACGGGCTGAAAGCGATAGGCGTTCCATTGCCATGCGCAGCATCTGGATGCCGGCCTCATCGGGCTCGGCATACTGATGGATAAGGCGCTCGGTCATCTGGGCATTGCAATGGATTCCCTTATGGTCGCGAAAGCGTTCCTCTTGTATCTGGCGGGCACGGACTACACGCTCACGAATGGCTGCTGACGGCTCGCCAGGTTGTGCCTTTGAAATGTCTTTGAAAGGCACTGGCGTTATTTCAATCTGGATGTCGATGCGGTCGAGAAGCGGCCCGGAAATCCTCGACATATAGCGGGCGCGCTGTCCTGGCGTACACACGCACGTATGGGTGGGATCGCCATAGTAACCACAAGGGCAAGGATTGCACGAGGCAACGAACATGAACGAGCAGGGCAGGTCGAGCGTATACTTAGCACGGCTGATGGTGATGTGGCGGTCTTCCAGCGGTTGACGCAGCACTTCGAGCGTCTGCTTATTGAACTCAGTCAACTCATCACAAAAGAGCACTCCATTGTGGGCCAAGCTGATTTCACCCGGCTGCGGTGACGTTCCGCCACCGACAAGGGCCACTTCGCTGATGGTGTGATGTGGTGCCCGGAATGGGCGCTGTGAGATAAGCGTGGCATTGCGGCCCAGTTTGCCGGCGATGGAATGTATCTGTGTCGTCTCGAGGCTTTCAGCAAGCGAGAGAGGTGGCAAGATGCCTGGCAAACGCTTCGCCATCATCGACTTACCACTGCCTGGACTGCCTATCATGATGAGGTTATGGCCACCTGCCGCCGCCACTTCAAGGGCGCGCTTGGCAGCCTCCTGCCCTCGAACGTCGGCAAAATCGAGGTCGAAGTGGGCCTGCTGTTCGTAGAACTCACGGCGTGTGTCGACGCGAGTGGGTTCAAACTGCCGGCGACCTGAGAGGAAGTCGATGACATCGGCCAGCGACTCCATACCAAAAACATCGAGATTGTTGACAACAGCGGCTTCGCGAGCGTTCTGAATGGGCACGATAAGACCCTTAAAGCACTCCTTTCGGGCACGAATAGCTATGGGTAAGGCACCGCGAATGGGCTGAAGCGTACCATCGAGCGACAACTCGCCCATGATCATGTATTTTTCCAATTCAGGACACTCAATGCTACCACTGGCAGCCATCAATGCAATGCAGAGAGGCAAGTCGAACGAGGAGCCCTCCTTGCGCAGGTCGGCAGGTGCCATGTTAACGGTGATATCGCCATTGGGAAACTTATAACCGATATATTTCAAGGCTGCAGCTATACGGTTGCGCCCTTCGCGCACGGCAGTGTCGCCAAGTCCCGTGAAGTGGTACATAACGCCGATGTTCAGGCTCACTTCAATAGTCACTGTGGTCACTTCAAGCCCGTTAACGGCAGCACAGTAGGTTTTTACTAACATCTTTAAGGTTTATAGATTTAGGGATTTTGCAACCACGGATGACACGGATAAAACGGATGTCACGGATGATTTTAACCCACAGATTACTTTTTTACTTTTTCCCACAGATTACACAGACCAGTGTTATTTCTTTCTCCGCTTCGCTATGAAAGCGAGCAAAGCTCGAGTCCGATTTACGGATTGACGATTTTCGATTTTGCAACCACGGATGACACTGATAAAACGGATGTCACGGATTTTCAATCCACGAAGAGTAATCATATTTATTAATTATCAACTATCAATTGTCAACTATCAACTGTCAATTGTCAACTGTCAACTTTCCTTATGATCGTAAGGCCGTCGCGCATAGGTAGAATAACCTTTTCTATACGGCTGTCGGTTGCGATGTAGTCGTTGAAGCTGCGTATTCCCTGTGTCTGGTGGTCGCGATCGTAAGCCTCATCGGTGACGTGCCCATGCCAAAGGGTGTTGTCGGCCAAGATGAAACCGCCTGGTCGGACGAGAGGCAACATGGTCTCAAAGGTCTCAACGTACGTACGCTTGTCGCCATCGAGGAAAACCATGTCGAAACTGATTCCCAATTGTGGAGCCAACACATTGGCATCGCCGATGGAAAAGGTAATGCGGTCAGACAAGGATGACTGCTCTATCCACGGCCGGGCGAACTCTTCCATCTCATCGTTGATCTCGTAGGTCCAGAGATGAGCATCGCCCGTGAGGCCTTCGGCCATACAAAGAGCCGAATAACCACTGAATGTGCCGACCTCGAGCACACGTTTCGGCCGTATCATCTGCACGAGCATCTTCAGCAGCCGGCCTTGTAGATGACCGCTGACCATGTAGCCGTGGAGGGTGTGGACGCAGGTGGCACGCCGTAACCTATACAGATAGTCTGGCTCGGGTTCGATGTGTTCAAGTATGTAGTCGTATAATGCTTGTTCCATGGAGGTACAAAGATACAAAGTTTTTGGGAGTTTAGGAAGTGAATGAAGCCATTTTTTACGTTAAAACCACAAAAAGCTACAAAAACGGGCGAAAGTAGTGAATGGCATTGCATGAAATAAAAGGGGGTGTGTCAAAATTGAGGAAGGAGTCCATTTGTAGTCCCCTCCGGAGGGGACTTCGTGGCAGGGCTTTTTCACCCGTCATTCCATTTTGTCACGGCAGGCGCCCCTCCCCTTTTGGGGTGGGCCGGGGAGGGGCTTGTTGGGGTGGGGCTTCCTGAAACAACAACCCTGCCACTCACACACAAGCGAATGGCAGGGTTGCTGCAATCAGGAAAGGCACCAGAATTATTCCTTGCCCAGGATCTTGTTCACCAGCTTCGTCACGTCGGCGATAGTGATACTGCCATCGCGGTTCGTGTCGTACTTCATCAAATCACTTTCAGCGATGATTGTCCAGTGATGACCCGGCTGGTGCATCCAATCATCTTCGGATACAAACAGCCAATGACCATTGTTATAATTGTCGGTGAACTGATTGGTCATGTCAGTACCATCATAGAAAGCACGGAACGTCTTGCCCGCGGGCAACCAGAATTCAACTGCTCCCTGTTTACCCAGGGCAGTGCCATTCTCGACAACCTTCCCCGCATAATAACCCTCGACGTTCTGCTGCGTAAACTCAAATCCTTCGTAGTCCACATCATTATTATAGTCGGCACTTGCATAAACCTTGTCATAGTCGCCTATGAACATGTATTCCACGGCGTCGCTGTTTCCGTCGTCGATGGTGATCTCCCATACGGCTGGGTCATTGATTTGGAAGCCCAGTGCCTCGCGGGTGTCGAGGTTGGGGTAATTGACATCAGTAGCATCTATCTCGTAATAGCCATCATGCTTGGTGAAGGCGCTGGTAACGTCCACACCGTTGCGCAGGACGGTCACCCGCTCTTCGTTCTTCACGTAGAGTATCAAATTGACCTGCGAGTTCTTATCGCTGTCGTACGGAGGCAGATAGGCCGTCACGGGCACACCGTCGTTTTTGGCATGGAGCGTGGGCTCATTATACAGGTACTCGTACGCCATCTCCACGACCTGCTCCGTCGTACCGCCCGTGACGATGAAGGTCTGGGCGCGGTCGGTGTTATTGGAGATGTTCCAGGTGGCATCAATCAGTTGGTCGGCAGGCACTTCGTAAGTAACCCAGCTCCCATTGCTATCGCCCTCTACAGAGGTGAACTGATAGGTGACGTCCACGCCGTTGCGCTCAACGCGCAGGGAGCTGCTGATGTCTGCGGTGTTCAGATACACCTTCAGCGACACCTTGCTGACGCTGGAGTCGTCAATGACAAGCTCGTTGAAGTTTTCTGTAAAGGTGGTGGTCGTAGTAGTGCCATCCTTCAAAGTCTGCTCCACTACCACGTCGTCCTCCGTCGCGTTGTGGATGCTCCACGTCGGGTTGGCATCGGGTGCGTCGTCGATGAGCAGGGTGTAGGTGTGGTTCTTGCGCTCGAGGTCGAGGCGGGCATTGCCCGTTTCGGAGTTGTAAATCAACTGACTCGTGATGTCCGTACCGTCGCAGAAGACATGGATGGTTTCTCCATCAACGGGATGGAACCACAGCATTTGGTAGTAACTCATGCCTTCAGCATCCAACTCGGCTTGCGTGAAGTATTTCAAGTGGTAGACCGTGCTGCCTTCGCCAATAGGCTGATTGGTAAGGGTTCCATCGACGTCTTCCTTCTCAAAGAGCACTTCCGTGCGTCCGCCCTGACGGACAAAGTTGAGCGTGGCTCCCGTCTCTACGGCAGTCTCCTCTGGGCCCAGGCCGATGTTGACCACATAGTCGCCAATCCATACGTTCATTTCGTCCAAACCCCAGTTGAAGGTATAGGTGTTCGTTGATTCATTATAGGTGACATAGTTGTATTCTGGATGGACATACATCCCATAGTTTTCACCATAGAGGAGGTCTTCCCAGATGATGGTTTCACGTCCTTCCTCTTCATCAATATATCCCACCAACAGGGTCTTCAGCGTCTGGCCAGCCACGGGAGTAATCTCGGCGCGGAAGCCCCACTCCGTCGCGTCAAACTCATAACTTGCTCCTCTGCCCAAATAGTCATAATCGGGCACAGTGACGGTGGTGACAGTGTTCGTGCAGTTGGACACGGCCGACACCACAACGCCATTCTCTGCGGGATATCCAAACTGTTGTTCGTAGGCTTCAGCCGCTTGTTCTTCAGGCACGCACAAGCCCTTGAACAGGATGTCGCCCTCGCCAGAACGCATAATCATGATTTCTGGCTGGTGGTGGAGGGGAGGATTTTGCTGCTGCGGCTCCTGCCAGGTGAGATCCACCTCGGCCGTCGCTGCCGCCGGCACGGTGATGGTGGCTGTGGCTTCGCCGTTGGCCTTCGTCATCGACACCGTGCTTCCATTCAGACGAAGTACGTTCGGCGTGTACTGGTCATAGGGGATGGTGAGCTTCAGCTGGCTGCCCTGTGCACAGGTCACCGTCGGCGCGTAGGCAGTGATGACGCCTGTCGATGTGGTGCCGTTCAGGGTCTTCTGATACATGATGCGTCCCGTGTAGCCCGTCTGGTTGAAGGTAAGCGTGCAGGTCTTGTCGCTGACGGAGACTTCGTAGCTGACATTCTGCTGCAGGTCCAGGTCTTCGTAGTACCTTATCGGCTGACCCTGTTCCTCGTAAGGTTCAAGGGTCGCCACATGGCCATTGCGCAGCAATTGTACATTCTTGGTGTCGAAATCCACGTCTCTTATCTCTACGGCGTAGTTGCCTTCACTCTTCACAGTGCCTGATTTAGAACCACTAGAGGCAGAGGCAATCTGCGATATGCCTGTTGCAGATACATAACTGGCATTGCCCTTAAGCTCTACAAAGTTAATCCTGGCATTGCCGTCGGTAGCAATCGTGTAGTTGACGTTGCTCTTGTGATTGACGATTTCCTTAAAGTCACACCATATAGCACTATTCTTTAATTCAGCCAGCTGTTCGGACGTTAAATCCCAGACGTGGGCCCGGATTTGTTTCTTCAACGATGACGGGAAATGGTCTTCCCATTGGGAGCCGGAGAATGACACTCCTGTAAAACTACTACCACTAAATAAAAGCCATTCGCGTTTGAGAGCTGGAAAATAGACATCCGTAAGAGAACTGCACTCAAACTTTCCACTACAAGTAAGCTTGTTGAAATGAATCTCCGTAAGGCGATCGCTTGTTAGGGTTCCGCTGATGTCCAATGCACCATTAAGGTTAAGATTCCTCAGACCCACCACTAGCATATCGCCTTTAATGGTGGCATCACCCTGAAAGTTGAGTGTTTCAAGCGAGTTTGACGTAAACGGTCCATAAATCTCAATACCACCTTGAAAAGTCAGATTCTTGAGCCCACTATTACTAAAATTTATTGGCACTGCGCTATATTCCACGTCGGTATCTAAAGCACGGTTGGATCCATTGTGGTATCCTGTATCATCCTTCCATTCGGATCCCCATCCATAGGTAGTCGGAACTGAGGAATCAAAAAAATACCTTGTCGGATAGCCTTTTAAGTATGTGTGTTTGCCTACAGATCTAACTTTGTAAGCTTTATTATCTATCGTTATTTCTGATGGTACACTTATTGAGGCACTTCCGGATGGTATGCTTATAACAGATGCAAAGTAATTTAAATCTGAACTTATCAAACTAAAAGTAGATGAAGAAGATAGATAAATTGTTTCAAAATTCACGCCATTCACTGGAACAGTGTCTCTGCTGAAATCATAAATAGTGTCAGCCTTCGCACTCTGTGCTCCTGCCACGATGAGGCAGAGCGTCAGCAAAAAGTTCTTTATTTGCTTCATGTGATTAACTTGTTTCATAAGCTTATCTTTTTAAAATTTTTGTTTGTCATTTAGGTTTCCTCACGCAGCATGTGGCAAACACATGCCTACTCGCCTACAAAGTTAATAAAAAACGGGAAACCGATTTGATGATTTCAATCAAAATTTTGACAAAATCAATCAAAATGAAAGAAAAACGCACTTTTTCCGAAGAATTTTGCAGAAGAATCAAAAAAATACCCCCCAGATTTTGGTAAGCAAGCAGCGCGAGATGACTTGTGCGAAATAGTATATCAATGCCTGAAAAAAAGAGGATGTGCCTATTTTGACACACCCTCTTTTATTTGACTTGAATAAGGTTCGGTCAGCTTACTTCACTGTAAGCTTCTGCGAACGGATGACGTTCTTGTTCTGCATCTTCACGATGTAAAGGCCACTTGCGAAGTCGACATTGATGGTCTTGGGGTTCTGAACGAACTTCACGAGTTTTCCATCGGTGGTGTATACCCATGCCTTCTCGACATTGCGGAACGAGAGAGTGCCATCGCAGACAATTGCATCGGAAGCATCGCCCTTCACAACCTCGACACCCAGAATCTCGTTATAGAGCTCAGGCTCATCGGCCACGCCCTCATCAATAGGCTTCACGGTTGGTTTGCGCTGCTCATTGTCGCCGCTAATCTCAACACCGAGGTCGATGGTAAATCCCTTTGCTGTGAGTCCTACAGGACCGGGGTGAGCGGCCCAAGCATCGGTGAACACAATGCGAATGCGACTCTTTCCACAAACGGCATCCTCAGGAATCTTTACCTTGAACGGAACGAAGGGATTGTCGGTGTAACCATTGGCATGGAGCGGCGTAGCAGAATATTCTGGCGTATTTTCTATACTGTTGTTAGTATTAGCCTTACCCTGCTCGATAATGAGCTCGTCGGTCGTACCCTCGAAATAGCCGTTGATGTTCCAGTCGGCATAGCCCTTCATGATACACCACTGCAGACCATCGGTAGCGCTGAACCACTCGTAGTTGACAGTAACCTCGTCGCCCTGCTTCACCTTGAGCACGGCGGTCTCAGTGGCATTCACATAGTTGCGATCTTCCACGGGACCAGGCTGGTCGCATGTGTAGTTCAGGTTGGCAACGCTGGCACCTGTCGTCGTTACCTTGGTCAGATAGCGGCTCTTGATGGCAGTTTGATAGCCGTCGGCATCAGGGTTAATCTCGCTGACACCATACTCCAGGCCATCGGCATCGGCTCCTTGAGGCACGTTGCTGCTGCGTGTGATGGCCACCCACTTGGCAGGCGAATAGCTCTTCAAGTCGGTCGACACGCTGCGCACACCGAAATAGGGCTCTTCACCCTCAGCCATAGGCATGTCACCAACGAAGGCCGACCAGCCCTGCACATGGCTGACAACACTGACGCGGCCGTTCTCGCCATTCTTGTAGAGCACCTCGAAGTGGTCAACATTGCCTTCGTCGTTGTAAACCATTCCATAAGGAGAAGCACCCAGCTGGTCGAGCGTCCAGTTCAACTTCACGCTGAGCTTGTTGGTCGTTTCCTTCTTCACCTCAGCCAGGATCTCAGAGATGCCGGCAGGCTCAGCCTTCACGTCGTCGTTCAGCTGCAGTTCGCCAACGAACACTTTGTAGTCGCTTGTGACATTTTTGGCGCGCAGACCGACGAAATCCACCTGATCAGCGCTACCGATGCCGTCGAGGACGATCTTCTTCTCTTCCCAGGTCTTACCAGTTGTAGCACCAACGGGGAATTCCTTCCACTGCCCAGCCACTTTTACGATGAGGAAAAGATTGGTTTCGGTATTGCCTTCCTTATTTGTCTTCACAGCAACCTTGGCATAAGGAGCGCCCGAGGTACCAGTCAGCTTCGTACGGAAGAGCACGAGGTCGGCAGAACCATTGCTCTTGCCCTCAATTTTCAGGCAGGAGCCACCCATATAGCTATCCTCGATGGTAAACTGTGGGTTGATTACTGTCGATGCGTTAGTGGTTCCTGCATCATAGACAAGCCAGCGATAAGTAGGAACGATGTCCTGTGTGGACAGATTGTACCAGTTGCCGTGCGTCTTCTTTCCTTTGTAGGTATATACCTCGCCGATACCCGTATTGAAATAGGTGTGGAAAGGATATTTGCCTTGAATGGTGGAACGCTCGGGGAAGTAGGTAGCCAGGCCACCGAAGGTAGATAGAGGAGGAGTATTGCCATTCCAAGCCCAATCGTTACCAATGTTTCTCATCATGGGGAGGTTAGCCGGGTTGCGGTTTCCACCAGAGAAGGCGCGCTCGAGCAGCGACTGATAGTTGGCCTGGAACTCCTGTGCATCGTTACCGACGTTGTTCGACCAGAAGCGACTGTTGGCATGCTCGCCCCAAAGCACGGCACCAATGTCGCGACCTTTAAGGTTGGTCCAGGAACGGTTCATCGTAACAATCCACACACCTGAGTAAAGACCGTCGGTGGTGCCCATGGCTGCCTTGGCGGCATTCTCTGAGCTGCGCATGGAGATGGCTGATGCGAAGTCGTTACCGACATAATTGAGGAAAGTGTCGGCAGTACGACCTTCAGAGTCACCGAAGATGGCATTGGCATTGCTCGCTGAGAGCGAACTGTTGGAGGTGTAGAGTCCGATGTGGAAGTTCTTGAATCCACGAGCCTCAGCTTCTTTGTAGAGAGCCTTGTGGAATGCCACGATATTGTCATCGCGATATGAACCGTCTTCCCAGTTGTAGTTGATACCATCTGCACCGAAGAACATCAGCACGCTGATGAGAGGCTTCACGTATTTGAACGATCCGTCGGCATTCTTCTCGGTGACGAGTTTGCTATAAGCAGCATCGCCACTGCCAGGAGTCCACGATTCGAAGAACTTGATGCCCGAGAAAATGTCGGTACCATTCTGGTGAGCAGCGTCAATCCATGCACCTGGAGCTTGGAACAGACCATGATTCCACGAACCGAAGAGGTGGGTGTAGTTCCAAAGCGAATAGGTGTCGTCGCCGGCGTTGGTGCCAGGATAGCCACCGATGCCACGTGCTGTTCCCATAGGAATGTTGAGCCAAAGCCTGCGGGTGTTTTTCACGTCGGGATAGAGCTGATTGGCCTGGTCGTCGATAAGAGTACGTGGGCGCACGTGTGAACGGGCGAACTCAACGTCCATCATGTTGAAGCCGGCAGCCTCGAATTCTTCACGGGTTGGGTATTCCCGACCAGCCTGCTGAGCGTTGTAGAAGAGCGTAAGCAGGCCGTTGTCGGTAAACGGCGTGAAGTCGAAGAGTTCTCTTGATGCCGAAGCATCGTAGTCCTGTGCCAGGACTGTCTGCACGTTGACTAAGAACAGTGCAGCAAAAGCACTGATGAGTAGAATTCTTTTCATTGTTTTTATAGGTTTAAGTTAATAAGAAATGTGCTATTGTATGTTGAGAGAGGTGTAGGGACGCGCCTTTCGCGCCCCTACAGACGCCCTTTAGAAGTTTGGTTTATCAACATCCCACCAGAGACGCGTGGCCTGATAGTCTTCGCCACCCAGTGCATCGAGACCTGAATTGATGATGTCTACCACCGATGCATCGTCGGTATCGGGGAAGGGAGCGCGACGAATGATGTCGCCATACTTCAGCGTTCCGTCGCCCTCGTCGGCATTGAGCACGGGGAAGAGTTTCGGATAGCCCGTGCGACGCAGGTCGGTCCACGACTCGAAGGAATAGGGGAAGTTGGCAATGTACTTCTGCGTGATGATCTTCTCGAGCTTCAACTCCTGTGAGTCACCCTCATTCCACTTCACACCTATCTTCGTCACGCTGGGTTCGTCGTTGACATTGCCGAGTGGGTCGTGGTAAGTATAGGGAAGAGCCTCGGTTCGCTCCATGTAGTCAGGCAGCAGCATATAGAACTCCTCAGAATAGAGAGGCTCAGAGCGGTCGAAGGGATGGCTGTAGTAGATGCCTCGGTCATAGAACTCCTTGGCCGTACCGCCCATGTTCCATCCACGGACAGCACCTTCAGCCCGCAGGAAGTCCACCTCTGAGAGTTTCATCAGGTAAAGAGGTGCTTCGGCCATGAGATCTTTCTCGAACACCGAGCAAGCCAACATGGGATTGGTAGCCGCACTCTGTCCCATTCCGGGATGAATGCCTTCGCGCAGACCTACAACGCGAGTTCCTGCAGGCAGCACCTCGCCCGTCTTGGTATTGACCATGGCGCCACTATTCTTCAGGAAGAACGGGAACTCGGCCTCATCAGACACGAATGGGTGATTGAGACTCATGAGCAGACTCTCGAAAGAGGCACTCAAACGGGCATCGCCCCATGATATCCAGATCATGTTGAGCGGGTGTCCAAAGCCCATTTCGTGGCCCATCAGTGCAAACTCCTGGTCGACATTGTCGACGACACCTCCTGCCACAGCCTCCTCAGCCCACTTGCGGGCATTCTCAGGTTCCACCTTTACACAGTGCATGGCAATGCGCAGCTTCAGCGAATTGGCAAAACGAATCCACGAATCCATACCTGTACGGCCAGTATACTTGTCCTTTGAAATTTCCAAGTTCTGGTTCATGAGCGCCTGCAGCTTCTGTTTGTACCAGTCGGGGCGCGTTTCGAAGTGGCGCAGGCATGCCGTGATGAGGTCAATGTGGGCAATGATGCTCTTATAGATGCTTTCCACACCATCGTAAGTGAAGGGTGCTTCCTGCTTGTTCTGCAAGAAATCCTTGTAAGGCAGTGCGCCATGGACATCGGCAATCTCCTGCGTCGAGTAGTCGAGCATGAGCAGATAGATAGCCTTCATCTCTGGAATCGTATCGATGGCCGGATGGTTGAGCAGAGGCACCATTGAGTTTTTCACTATGAGGTAGCTGCTGTTAGGACCGGGGTTGAACTCGGGGCTGATGTCGTACGACGACTGCAGCGTTCCATACATAAAGTCGTAGTGAGGCACTGTGGTGTACTGTGCGTAGTTGTCGGGGCCGAGCGAGAACTGGCGCTGATAGGCATGCTCACCTGGGTAGTCGCCGTTCTTACCGCCACGCATGGCATACTGTCCGCCCTTAGCCTGCTTCAGATAGACATCGAGACTGGCCAGAGCCTTATCGTAGTCGGCCTCGCTGATGTTGATATTATAGTTGATCTCTTCAGGATTACCATGGTAAACGGAATCGGAGAGCGCAATCTGGTCGATGGTTAGCGAGTCGAGCGGGTGGTCGAACTCCATGCACGAGGTGAAACCAAGGGCAGCAACGGCTGTTGCCAGCAGCAAATAGAATCTATTTCGTTTCATATTCTTGCTTATGTTAGGTTATTAGAAGTTCATTTTCACGTTGAAACCATAGGAACGAGTCGAAGGCATGTTGAAAAGTTCGAAACCACCGAGACCGTTACCTGTTGAAAGGCTTACGTCGGGATCGACGGGTGCCTTCTTATAGATGAAGAACAGGTTACGTCCAATGAACGACAACGACAGGTTCTTTCCTTCGCCCAAGAGGTTTTTGAAGGTGTAAGCCAGCGAAAGCTCGCGCAGACGGAAGTTGGTTGCGTCGTACATATAGAGCGGTGAGTACTGCGAACCGCGTGCACCCATCACCTGATAGTACTGACGTACGCCGATCAACTGATTGCTTCCGTCGGGCAGATACATGGCTGGTTCGCCATTTGCGGTATAGAGATTGTTGGCATAGGCATAGTCACGGGCATCAGCCGAGCGCTGCGAGAGTCCCATCTCATCGAGATAGGCTTCGGTCAGCGAGATGACCTTGCCGCCAATACGTCCGTTGACGAGGAACGAGAGCTGGAAGTCCTTGTAGTTGACGGTGTTTGTCCAACCCAACTGACACTTCGAGTTCATGTTACCGATATACTTTGTGTAGCGGCCTTCCTTCAATATGTTGCCATTAGAGGAAAGGAAGATAGTTCCATCGGCATTGTGGCGAATGTCGCGCACGTACATATCGCCATAGGAGTCGCCCTCCAGATAGCGCACACGCACGCCGGCAACGTCGGTATAGAGCATCTTTTGGTTGCCTGCCTCATCCTTACCCACCGTGAGTACCTTATTATTATTATAAGAGAAGTTCACGGCTGTGCGCCACCGCAGGTCCTTACCGAAGCGGAAGTTGTAGCCTAACGTAGTTTCGAAGCCCTGGTTTCGCAGGTCGGCCGAGCTGTCATAGACGGTGTAACCAGCTGTGTTGCCAATGCTCATGAACAGCCCATAGACAGATGCATTGTAGTAAGTGAAGTCGAAACTCAGTCGGTTGTCGAAGAACAACATCTCCAATCCAGCCTCAAAGGAGTGGGTTTCCTCTGGTTTTGCATTGGTAAAGATGGTCGAACCTGTTGCCGAAATCGTGCCCGTGCCACGTTTCGTGATTGCCGAGTTGTAGTATCGGTTGGGCACAGCGTTACCCACTTCAGAGTAAGAGGCACGCAGCTTGGCGTAGTCCCACCACTTTGGCAACTTGAAGAGTTCGTTCAGCAAGGCGTTGGCACCGATACTCCAATAGTCGTAGTGGTGAGGTTTGTCGTCCCACTGTAGGAACACCTTGTAAGTATCGCTGCGATAGGAACCGTCGATGTAGATTTTCTCCTTCCAACCCAGTTGTGCCGTGGCGATGATGGCACGGTCCCAGTTCGATGTCTCGGAGTCGCTTGTCACGCCGTTGCCGCCATAGCTGGTGTTGAACACGTTGACATCGGTCGAAAGCTTCTGGTTCAGGGCATCGACATAAGTTGCATTAGCTATGTATGTGCCATAGTTGCTTCCACGTGTGGTGTGCCCTACCCAACCAGCGGTGGCACTCACGCTCCAATCTTCGGCAAATGTCTTGTTATAGTTCAGCAGCAGGTCGACATACATCTCCGTTGTGCTGTCGCGACGCTTGTTGTAAGTACCGAAGTCGTACATCGAGGCAGGTGCAAACGTCGAAGCATAGCGCCAACCCTCTTCCTGATACTTGTCGTGGTCGAAGTTGAAGCGGCCTTGGAACGACAATCCGTCGTAGATGTCGAGGTTTGCCTGGAATCCACCATAGATACGCTGGTTGCGTCTGATGCCTTGGTTCTGATTGAGCAGCCAGTAGGGATTGTTCTGGCGAGCGTCGAGGTAGGCATAGTTCATCATCGGACCCTTCAACTCAACGGCATCGCTCTGGCGAGTGAATCCGCCGCTGCCGTTGTCGACATAGTGGCCTTGCGGATCGGACACCCACATGCCTTCAGCCAGTGCGTAGTGGTCGCGATAGTATTGCATATCGATATTGCGCGGGGCTGTGTAGAGGTGGAAAATGGGGTTGCCCACCGTACCTCCACCAATGCGATTGGTGGTCTTTGTCTGCACGTAGTTGATAGAGGCGCTCAGCGTCAGGCGGTCCCAAAGCTTGTAGGACTGACGGAAAGCAAAGGTGTTGCGGTTGTAACGGTTGGTTTCAACCAGTCCAAGGGCATGGCTATTGGCAAACGAAACATAGGTCTGAATCTTTTCTGTACCACCCGAAACCGACACAGAGTTGTTCGCCGTCACACCCGTACGATAGAAATCGGCGACGTCGTCGTTACCGTAGTTGCGCAGATGGATGTCGCGCTCGTACGGAATCTTGTCGGTTGCACGCGATTTGGCAGTCAACGGGCTCTCGCTGATGCGGCCTCCCCAGCCGTTAGCCTCGCCGAGATAGCCTTGAGCGTCGATGGCTGCGCCATAAGTATTCTGTATTTTCGGGGTGAGAAGCGGTGTATCGAAAGTGACGTTGCCCGTGTAGCTCACGTCCATCTTGCCGGCTTTACCCTTCTTGGTGGTGATCATGATGACGCCATTGGCTGCGCGCGAACCGTAAAGGGCTGCTGCGTTGGCACCCTTCAGCACGTTCATCGACTCGATGTCGTCGGGATTGATCATCGAAAGGGCGTCGGCACCTTCGACCGATGAGTTCTCGGTCATGGAGTTCGGGTCGTTGATCTGGCCACGGGTGGAGTTTGTCATGGGCACACCATCGACTACGATGAGCGGCGACGAACCTCCGAGGAACGACTTGTTGCCACGTAGCATGATTTTCGATGCACCACCGGCACCACCAGCCGATGGGGTGATGACGATACCTGCTATCTTTCCTTCAAGCGAGTTGGCCACATTCACGTCCTGAACCTTCATGAGGTCCTCGGCTTTCACCTGCTGCGTGGCATAGGTGAGCGACTTTTCCTTTCGCAGAATACCCATTGCCGTGACAACAACTTCCTGAATGTTATGGCCCGATGCAGGCACGAGCTTCACGTCGATGACCTGTCGACCACCTACTGCTATCTCCTGGGCATCGTAACCAATATAGGAAACGACGAGAACGGGACTGGTTGCATTGGTCGTAATGGTGTATTCGCCATCGACATTGGTAGCCACGCCATCGCTAGTGCCCTTCACCATCACGGTAGCACCGATGAGTGGCTCACCGACTTCGTCGACAACGACACCTTTAATAGTATGCTTTTGCTGTTGCACGCGCTGCGTTTCAGCGCTCATGGTGCCTGCTGCGCCCATCAGACAAGGTGCTGCGAGCATCATTAGAATGAGTGTCGCCTTAAAAGGCAGCGCTCCGGAAAATTTCTTTTTCATGATTCTTTGGTTAGGTTTTTGTTATTTGCGTTGCAAAGATACAAAGTTTTTATATACGACACATCAATTTGCTCATAGAAAAACAGGTTGTTAAGATAGTTTAAGAATTGTAAAACGACAACCATCGGATTTGCGGCCGATAAGTGTCAGTGATACGCTTAAAAGCCTATAACAAAGAAATTTACAAAGAATTAGGACAAAAAGCGGAAATGTTAAATTTTAGTGTCCAAATGACAATGAAACGGGGATGCAGAAGACCTCTGCACCCCCGTATCTCGATGGGTTGATAATGTCGTAAGAATGGTTAGCCCACCTGCGAGCCGGGCTTCACTTCGCGCAACAAGGATGTAACGGCCAGCGAACCGTCATGGTCGACAGCCGAAAGAATCATTCCCTGACTTTCGATGCCCATGATTTTGCGGGGCTCGAAGTTAGCAATGAAGAGCACATCCTTGCCCACCAGCTGCTCCGGCTCCCACCATTGGGCGATGCCAGAGAGGATGGTACGCGGCGTACCGCTGCCGTCGTCGATGGAGAACTGCAACAGTTTCTTCGACTTTTTCACCTTTTCGCACGTGAGAACGCGGCCCACACGGATGTCGAGTTTCTCGAAATCGTCGAACGAAACCACTGGTTTCACGGGCTCAGCCTTGTACTGTGCGGCCTCGTTTTCCTTGCGGATGCGCTCCAGACGGTCGAGTTGTGCCTGAATGGCATCGTCTTCGATCTTCTCGAACAGCAGCTGGGGCTCCATGAGCATCTTGCCCTCGGGCAACAGCTGTGCTCCGCCGAGCTCATCCCACGTGTAGCTCATGCGATCGATCATCTTGCGAAGCTTGTTCGACGAGAACGGCAGGAAGGGATCGAATGCTATCGACAGGTTAGCCACCATCTGCAGCGACACGTTCAGTATCGTTGCCACACGGGCAGCCACCTCGCTGGCCTGGCAGAGCTGTGCGTTGGCTTCCTGCTGCTTCTTCAGCGCAGCCGGAGTGAGTGTTCCGTCATCGCGACGCTTCTGGGCTTCAGCGACGAGGGCTGCATCCACCTGCTTCCAGAGCTTCCAGGGCTCGCCATCGGTGATGTATTTATTGCCCAGACGAGCCAGATTCATGGCCTCACGCTGTGCCTCGCGGAACTTAAACTGGTCGAGCAGCTGCTCAATGCGCTCCTTGACGGTGCTCATCTCTTGCAAAGCCTCGCGATCGACGTCGGTAAGTTCGCCGCAAGCGGGCACTACGCCACCGAAATACTTCTTCGTGAGCTGCAGCGCACGGTTCACAAAGTTGCCGTAAATGGCCACCAGCTCGGAGTTGTTACGCTCCTGGAAGTCGCGCCAGGTGAAGTTGTTGTCCTTGGTCTCAGGCGCATTGGCCGTGAGAACATAGCGCAGCACATCCTGTTTGCCAGGGAAGTCAATGAGATACTCGTGCAACCAGACAGCCCAGTTGCGCGATGTCGAAATCTTGTTGTCCTCCAGGTTCAGGAACTCATTGGCCGGCACGTTATCGGGCATGATATAACCACCGTGGGCTTTCATCATGACGGGGAAGATGATGCAGTGGAACACGATGTTGTCCTTTCCAATGAAGTGGACGAGGCGCGTGTTGTCGTCTTGCCACCATTGTTGCCAAGTGCCCCAGCGGTCGGGATCCATCTCACAGAGCTCCTTGGTATTCGAAATGTAGCCGATTGGCGCATCGAACCACACGTAAAGCACCTTTCCATCGGCACCTTCGACGGGCACAGGGATACCCCAGTCAAGATCGCGCGTCATGGCACGTGGCTGCAAATCCATGTCGAGCCACGACTTGCACTGTCCGTAGACGTTCGAACGCCACTCCTTATGGCCTTCCAGAATCCACTCTTTCAGCCACTCCTGATAGTCGTTCAGGGGCAGATACCAGTTCTTTGTGTCGCGAAGGACGGGCGTCGAGCCACTGATAGTCGACTTCGGATTGATGAGTTCTGTGGGCGACAGGTCGTGTCCACACTTCTCACACTGGTCGCCATAGGCTCCCTCGTTGTGGCAATAGGGACATTCGCCGGTCACATAGCGGTCGGCCAGGAACTGATGGGCCTCCTCGTCGTAGAGCTGCTGTGTGGTTACCTCCTTCAGTTTGCCATCGTCGTAGAGCTTGCGGAAGAAGTCGGAGGCAAACTTATGATGCGTTTTCGAAGTCGTCCGGCTATAAACGTCGAACGAAATGCCGAAGTCTTCGAACGAGTTACGAATCATCTCGTGGTAGCGATCGACCACGTCTTGCGGCGTGATGCCCTCCTTGCGGGCACGAATGGTGATGGGTACACCATGCTCGTCGCTACCGCCGACGAACATCACAGGCTGCTTCTTCAGTCGCAGATAGCGCACATAGATGTCGGCAGGCACGTAGACGCCGGCCAGATGACCAATGTGAACACCGCCGTTGGCATAGGGCAGTGCGGCGGTCACGGTTGTTCGTTGATAGTTCTTTTGTTCCATGTTATCTGTGTATAATCTTTTACCAATACAAAAACTGACTGCAAAGGTACAAAAAAACAAGGGTTGGACAAAATAAGCCCGCCTATTTTTTGGAATTTATTATACACTAAGCCATTAACACCCATGCTCACTGCTCTTCAAAGCCACGTTTTCACGCCTTCTGACTCATTGCTTCAGCACGCCGAAAGCAATGCCTTACGAGGCCGAAAGCTATGCCTTACAATGTCGAAAGCTATGCTTTTGGATGCCGAAACCATAGCTTTACGGACCGTAAAGTTCACTTTTCAACTGTACGGTTTGCAGGAATGTGCAATAGTTTGCTATGAGAAAAAAACGCACAAAATACTTGGCCGTAAACAAAAAACACTGTAAATTTGCGGGCGAATCAATCAAAAACGTAACGAAACCATGACAGTAAGAAAACTTTTTACGGCAGCATTGTTGATGCTGGCATGTGGAGTTCAGGCACAAATGATGCCCAATCTCCCTGTGGACACGGCCGTTCGCATCGGACGACTTGACAATGGACTGACCTATTACATCCGTCACAACAACTGGCCGGAGCATCGTGCCAACTTCTACATCGCACAGAAAGTGGGCTCCATTCAGGAGGAAGAGAGTCAGCGAGGACTGGCTCACTTCTTGGAACACATGGCCTTCAACGGCTCGGACAACTTCAAGGGAAACCAGTTGGTATCATGGCTGGAGTCTATCGGCGTGCAATTCGGTGCCGATCTGAATGCCTATACCTCCATTGATCAGACGGTTTACAACATCGACAATGTGCCTACGGCTCGCCAATCGGCACTCGACTCCTGCCTGCTCATCCTGCGCGACTGGTCGACAGGCCTGCTTTTGGAACCCGAAGAGATTGACAAAGAGCGTGGAGTGATACACGAAGAGTGGCGCATGCGTACGTCGGCCTCGAGCCGAATGTTCGAGCGCAACCTGCCAGCCCTGTACCCTGGATCGAAATATGGTGTGCGCTATCCCATCGGTCTGATGTCAGTAGTCGACAATTTCAGCCCGAAAGAGCTGCGCGACTACTACGAAAAGTGGTACCATCCCTCCAATCAGGGTCTGATCATCGTGGGTGATGTCGACGTGGATTATACCGAAGCAATGATCAAGAAGCTGTTTTCGGACATCAAGAATCCCGAGAACGCTGCGCCAGTGGTGGCCGAACCCGTTCCCGACACAGCCGAACCCATCGTCATCATCGACAAAGACAAGGAGCAACGCACATCGTCGGCAGAGGTAATGTTCAAGCACGACGTCTTCCCCGACTCGCTGAAGCAGTCGCCTGCGTACCTTATATATAATTATCTGAAGGGTGCAGCCGTGTCAATGCTCAACCGTCGCCTCTCCGAAATTGCCCAACAGCCCGGCTGTCCCTTCGTGAGTGCTTCGGCAAGCGACGGCAACTACATCTTCGCAAAGACGAAGGCAGCCCTCGACCTTGATGCAACGCCGAAGGAAATGCCTCAGATGGGCGACGCCTTGCAGGCCGTGATGAAAGAGGCCCGCCGCGTTGCCGAGTTCGGATTTACGCCTACGGAGTACAATCGCTATAAGGCCGACTACCTGAGTTCCCTTGAGCGCTCGTACAACAACCGCGAGAAGCGCACCAACTCACAGTTCTATGCCCAGTGTCGCGGTCATTTCCTGGCCAACGAACCGATGCCCGGCATCGAATATACCTATACGACGATGAACCAATTGGTGCCACGACTCCCCTTCGAACTCGTCAACAAGACTGCCCAGGAACTGTTCAGCGTGGTCGAGAACGACTCGAACATGGTCATTGTCTCGTTCTGTAACGAGAAGGAAGGCAACCCCTACCCCACCCGCGAAAGTCTGCTGAAGGCCGTCAGCGATGCCCGCATGGCTCAGATCGAGGCCTATGTCGACAACGTGAAGGACGAACCGCTGCTGGCAAACCTGCCGAAAGCTGGCAAGATCAAGAAGGAAACGCGCAACGAGAAGTTCGACTTCACCGAGCTACAGCTATCTAATGGCGTCACCGTGCTGATGAAGAAGACCGACTTCCAGAAGGAACAGGTCATCCTCTCGGGCATAGGCCCTGGCGGCGAGTCGCTCTACGGACCGAAAGACTATCGTAACCTGCAGCTACTTAATCGTGCCATCAATGCCAGCGGACTGGGTAACTTCTCCAATACCGAGCTCGACAAGGCACTCGCCGGCAAGATTGCATCGGCTTCCGTGTCGCTCAACAACCGCCATATGTATGCCAGCGGCTCGTCTACGCCGAAGGATTTCGAGACCATGCTGCAACTTCTCTACCTCTACTTCACCTCTATCAGCAAGGACGAGGCCTCCTATCAGAAGGTCATCTCACAGCTTGAGGTGTCGCTGAAGAATCGTTCGCTCTCGCCAGACGTGGCACTGAACGACTCGCTCACTGCCACTCTTTACGGCCATAACCCACGTCTTGAACCCATGACGGTGGAGGCTCTGAAGGATGTCGACTACGACCGTATGCTCCAGATTGCACGCGAGCGCACCGCATCGGCCCGTGGCTGGACGTTCTACATTGTCGGTAACTACGACGAAAGCACCATCCGGCCGCTCCTGTGTCAGTATCTTGCCTCACTGCCTGCTAAGGGTAAGCCTGCCAAATGCACTGATGTGACACAGCTGCAGAAGGGAGAAATCAGCAATATCTTTACCCGTAAGCAGGAGACTCCCAAGTGTACGGCCTACATGACCTGGTTCAACGAGGACATGCCCTGGACGCTTGAAGGCAGTATTCAGGCCAATATGGCCGGCCAAATCCTGCGCATGGTCTACACGAAAGAAATACGTGAGGAAGCATCGGCAGCCTACAGCGTAGGCGCACAGGGCTCCTTCGGCCGTGACGACGACCAGCAAACGGCTCAGTTGGTGGCCGTTTGCCCCATGCAACCCGAGAAGCGCGAAACCGCTTTGAAGCTTCTCCGTGAAGCCGTCGATGACTTTGGCGCTAAATGCACGCAGGAACGCCTCGACAAAGTGAAGGAAGTCATGCTAAAACGGGCTGATGACGCCGTCAAACAGAACTCCTATTGGAACAACGTCATGCAGGATTGGCACCAATATGGCACCGATTCTCACACCGAGTACAAGGCCCTCATCGAGGCACAGACGCCCGAGAAGGTTGCCGCCTTTGTCCGACAGCTGGTCAGCGCAGGCAACCACGCCACGGTCATGATGCTACCCGAGGAATAAATCACGTTTTCGGCAATTTATTTTGCTAAACCATGAAAATGATGTAACTTTGCACCCGCTTAGCAAAGTTACATCATTTTATTATATAATAAATATGTCATACCTCTTTTCATCAGAATCAGTGTCGGAAGGCCATCCCGACAAAGTGGCCGACCAGATTAGCGATGCCATCCTGGATCAGTTCCTGGCTTACGACGAGCATGCGCGCTGTGCAATCGAGACGTTTGTCACCACCGGACAGGTGGTTATCATGGGCGAAGTCACAAGCGACGCCTACATAGACCTGCAGACCATGGCTCGCCGCACTATCAACAAGATAGGCTATACGAAATCAGAATATCAGTTCGACGGCAACTCTTGCGGTATCCTCAGTGCCATTCACGAGCAGAGTGGCGACATCAACCGAGGCGTAGATCGCGAGAACGAGGAGGACCAAGGTGCCGGTGACCAGGGCATGATGTTCGGTTATGCCACCAACGAGACGAGCGACTACATGCCCGTTTCACTCCATTTGGCTCATCTCATCATGCGTACGTTGGCCGACATCCGCCGCGAAGGCAAGGTGATGACCTACCTTCGTCCCGACTCAAAGAGCCAGGTGACCATCGAATATAGCGACGAGGGCGTGCCTCAGCGCATCCATACCATCGTCGTCTCAACGCAACACGACCAGTTCATGGACGACGATGAAGCCATGTTGGAGCAGATTAAGAACGACGTGAAGCAGGTTCTCATCCCCCGTGTGATGGCTCAGTGCGACGAGAAGGTGCTGGCCCTGTTCAACGACGACATCATCTACCACGTGAACCCGACGGGTAAGTTCGTCATTGGCGGCCCCCACGGCGACACAGGTCTGACTGGTCGCAAGATTATCGTCGACACTTATGGTGGTAAAGGTGCTCATGGCGGTGGTGCTTTCTCGGGCAAGGACTCGTCGAAAGTGGACCGTTCGGCTGCCTATGCCGCCCGTTACATTGCCAAGAACATGGTGGCTGCAGGCGTCAGCGACGAGATGTTGGTGCAGGTAAGCTATGCCATTGGCCTGGCCAAACCCATCAATATCTTCGTGAATACCTATGGTCGGAGCCACGTCAACGTGAGCGATAGCGAAATAGCCAAGAAGATTGAAAAACTGTTCGACCTGCGTCCGAAGGCCATTGAGCGTACGTTGAAGCTGCGCCAACCCATGTATCTGGAGACAGCTGCATACGGTCACATGGGACGTAAGAACGAGGTGGTGCGCAAAGTGTTCACCAGTCACTACCATCCCACACGCGAAATCGACGTCGAACTGTTCACGTGGGAGAAGCTCGACCGCATCGATGACATCCGCCGCGAGTTCAATCTGTAAGAAGAAACCAGGACTATAGGTTCCCGAAAGTTCATTCTGAAAAACCAAAACCCATGAGGCAAGACTCCCTGACCACTACACATCCCGTGGCCACTGGCGACAGTGGTCAGGTGACTACGTCTGCAAAGCCTCATGTGTTGACGCCCAAAGAGGTGCTTTCGTGGCTGCCTAAGGATGCCACACCCGCCCAGCAAGACTCGGCCATCCAGCGCCATATCAAGGCATCGGAAATCCATTGGAGCACCCAACCCGACACGTTGCACATGCCAGGGCACTCCAAGGGCAAGAGCATTCGTGACGTCAGCCTGCCACAATACTACCGCGAGTCGTTCTTTTCGAAAGACTCGCTCTTCCATCCGGAACTCACTGGCGGCCGTCATGGTGTGGCAGGCGACCCCGTTCCGTACACCATCGCCGGCGACAACCTCATCACTTCGCTCCTGTTGGCCTGCTTCATTCTGGCCATGGTGGCACTTGCCAAGTCGCAAGACTTCATTACTCGACAGGCAAAGAATTTCTTCCACGTTCAAAGGGGCACTACTACCGAGATCACCGAGACGGCTGGCGAGCTGTGGGTGCAGTTTGGGCTGGTGGCGCAGACGTGTTTGCTCTTCGCCATCATCTATTTCTTCTACCTGCGTTCGTATGTCACCGACACTTTTACTATCGAACAATACCAGATAGTCGGCATCTTCACAGCCGTGTTTGCCGGCTATTTCCTCATCAAGGCACTCATCTACTCTGCCGTAAGTTGGGTGTTCTTCGACACAAAGCGCAACGAGCAGTGGATGAAGTCATATCTTTTCATTCTCGCACTCGAAGGAGTCCTACTTTTTCCGTTGGTCATGTTGCTGTCATACTTCCATCTTTCGATGCATAACACCGTCATTTATGTCGGAATTGTTATCATATTTACAAAAATTTTGACATTTTATAAGTCATTTCTCATCTTTTTCAAACAGAAACGTTTATTTTTACAAAATATTTTGTACCTTTGCGCCCTTGAAATCGTACCACTCCTCCTTCTATGGGGTGTGTTGGTACTAATTGGAAACATGTTAAAGGTTAATTTTTAGCTATTACAACAAGATGATCAATAAGATTTTGGTGTCGCAACCCAAGCCGACCAGCGAAAAGTCACCTTACTACGAAATCGCAAGTCAGACAGGTGTGGAACTTGTCTTCAGGCCCTTCATTAAGGTGGAGAAACTCTCGGCCAAGGAGTTCCGGCAGCAGAAGGTGAACATCCTTGACTATACAGCCATCGTGTTCACATCGCGCCACGCCATCGACCACTTCTTCACACTGGCCAAGGAACTGCGTGTCAACATCCCTGAAGACATGAAGTATTTCTGCGTGACAGAGACCATCGCACTCTACATCCAGAAGTATGTGCAGTACCGTAAGCGTAAGGTTTTCTATGGCACTACCGGAAAAATTCAGGACCTCGTGCCTACAATGGTAAAGCATAAGACCGAGAAGTATCTCGTTCCTCAGAGCGACGTTCACAACGACGACGTGAAGAACCTTCTGGACTCAAAGAAACTGCACCATCAAGAATGTGTCATGTATCGCACCGTGTCGAACGACTTCACCGATGAAGAAATACAGAACTTCGACTACGACATGCTCATCTTCTTCAGTCCCACAGGTATTCAATCGCTCATCAAGAACTTCCCTGAATTCAATCAGGGCGACATCCGTATTGCCACCTTTGGCCCCTCAACGGCTAAGGCTGTGGAAGATGCCGGATTGCGACTCGACCTGCAGGCACCCTCTGAGAAGTATCCTTCTATGACGAGTGCACTGAAAGCTTATCTGCAAGACGGAAGAAAATAAGGACAACATGGCGGCATCGGAAGCGCTCACACTGAGGAAAGAAGAGCGGATATGCAGCCGAAAGCTCATGGATCAACTCTTCAATGGCGACACCGCTCGGTCGATGTCGTCGTTTCCGTTAAGGGTGGTATTCCTGTCCACGGAGCGCTTGCCTGACCAGCCACCTGTGAGCATCCTCATCAGTGTTCCGAAACGGCACTTCCATCATGCCGTCGACCGCAACCGTGTGAAGCGGCAGCTGCGCGAAGCCTATCGCCACCATAAGCACATCCTTTTCGAGAAGCTTAACGATCACCCTGAGACGGCTCTGCTGCTCTCTTTCATCTGGATGGAAGGTCGCCATCTCGACAGCAACCATGTCGATAGCCGTATGCATCTACTGCTTCAGCGCATTGCCGAACACCTCCACTCTAAACTCTAAACCCTCAACTCTCAAAACCCTTGATACTCCGTTACATCTCGCGATTCTTAGTCTGGCTACTCGTGCTACCCATCCGGTTCTATCAGACATGCATATCGCCCTACACCCCACCCTCCTGCCGCTTCACGCCTACCTGTTCAGAGTATGCCAGGCAGGCAATCATGAAGCACGGACCCATCAAGGGCCTCGGTCTGGCCATCTGGCGCATCTTGCGCTGCAACCCGTGGGGAGGCTCCGGCTACGACCCAGTGCCATAAACCCGTTGGAATAGCAACACCCTGAGATATTTGTTTCCCTTTGAAAAGACAGAACAAACAAACAAAACAATATAGCTGAATATGAGAAAGAACTTTGTTGAAGAACTGAAATGGCGAGGCATGCTCGCACAGATCATGCCTGGTACGGAAGAACTCCTGCAAAAGGAGATGGTGACAGCCTACCTCGGCACCGATCCCACGGCCGATTCCCTCCACATAGGACACCTCTGCGGCATCATGATGCTGCGCCACCTGCAACGTTGTGGCCACAAGCCCATCATCCTCGTGGGCGGAGCAACTGGCATGATTGGCGACCCCAGCGGCAAGTCGCAGGAACGCAACCTCCTGAACGACGAAACCCTGCGCCACAACCAGGAATGTATCAAGGCCCAGGTGGCCAAGTTCCTCGACTTCGAGTCGAAGGAAGAGAATGCTGCCGAGATGGTCAACAACTACGACTGGATGAAGGACTTCACCTTCCTCGACTTTGCACGTGAAGTGGGTAAGCACATCACCGTCAACTACATGATGGCAAAAGAGTCGGTACAGCAGCGCCTCAACGGTACTGCTCGCGACGGTCTCTCCTTCACCGAGTTTACCTACCAGCTTCTGCAGGGCTACGACTTCCTCTATCTCTACCAGCACAAGGGCGTCAAGCTCCAGCTCGGCGGCAACGACCAGTGGGGCAACATGACCACTGGCACGGAACTCATCCGCCGCACGCTGGGCAACGACGCTGAAACCTTCGCCCTGACCTGCCCGCTCATCACAAAGGCCGATGGCAAGAAGTTCGGAAAGACCGAGCAGGGCAACGTATGGCTCGACCCGAAGCGCACGTCTCCCTATCGCTTCTATCAGTTCTGGCTGAACGTCAGCGACGAGGAAGCAGAAAAGTACATCAAGATCTTCACTTCTTTGGACAAGGAGACCATCGACGCCCTTATCGAAGAGCATCGCCAGGATCCCGGTCGCCGCATGTTGCAGCGCCGACTTGGCGAGGAAGTCACCATCATGGTGCACGGTCGCGAAGCTCTGGACATGGCTATCGAAGCCTCGAACATTCTCTTTGGCAAGGCCACGAAGGAAGCACTCGAGCGCCTCGACGAGCAGACGTTCCTCGACGTCTTCGACGGTGTGCCTCACTATGAGATTGCTGCCGACCAACTTGGTCAGCCCGCCATCGAACTGCTCACCACTGCCGCACCCGTCTTCCCCTCGAAGGGCGAGATGCGCAAGATGGTACAGGGCGGCGGCGTCAGCCTCAACAAGGAGAAGCTGGCCGACCAGCAGCGCCCCATCACCAGTGAAGACCTTATCGACGGCAAGTATCTGCTTGCCCAGAAAGGTAAGAAGAACTACTTCCTCATCACGGTGAAGTAATAAATAACGGCCGTCGGAGCATCCATTCCGACGGCCGTTTTGCCTTATACCGAAACAAGTATCAAACCACTTAACCCCTTTTGCCAAAATGAAACTAACGAAGATCACCACCACCTTATTATTATTGTTTGCTTGTGCCGCCACTTGGGCACAGTCGCCTCGTGAGGAGTTCAAGGAGAACATCTTCAAGTCGGGCAGCAACTACTATGCCTATCCTGGACCCAAGCAGCAGAAACTCACACCAGCCCCGAAAGGCTACGAGCCCTACTACATCAGCCACTACGGACGTCACGGTTCGCGCTACCTCATAGGCAAGAACGACTACAACCGAGCCTTCCAGGTGCTCTCCAGAGCCGACTCCGTGGGCAAACTCACTACCTATGGACAGGATGTGCTGCGCCGCGTGACGCTGCTGCGCAACGAGGCCGACCAGCGATTGGGCGAACTCACCTTGCTCGGTGCCGAACAGCACCGCGGCATAGCCCACCGAATGTACGAGCGCTTCCCGCAGGTGTTCAAGGGCGTGACCGATATCGATGCTAAGAGCACCGTCGTCATTCGCTGCATCCTTTCGATGGAGAACGCCCTGCAGGAACTGAAGAGCCTCAACCCCAAACTGCGCATCCGCCACGATGCTTCTGAGCACGACATGTGGTACATGAACCATTCGGACAAGCAGCTGAGAAGCCATCAGTGGGATGGCAACACGCGCGAGGTGTACGATGCCTTCAAGGCACGCCACCAGAACTACCAGCGCGTCATGCAGGTGCTCTTCAACGATACAGCCTACGTCAACCACGAGGTGAATGCCGAAAACCTGAACTACCATCTTTTCAAACTGGCATCCAACATCCAGAGCTCTGAGCTGCGCCACTCCGTGACGCTCTACGACCTGTTCACACCCGATGAAGTCTACGACAACTGGATGATCGAGAACGCCGGATGGTACGTCGGCTACGGCCCCTGCCCATTGAACGGTGCATGGCAACCCTTCTCACAACGCCAACTGCTGAAGCAGATGATTGATGAGGCCGACCAGAACCTGACGAAGGCACACCCGGGAGCAACCCTCCGCTATGGCCATGAGGTGTGCGTCATGCCGCTGGCTTGCCTCTTAGAGATGGACAACTGTGGCAAACAGGTGAGCGACTTCGAACAGCTGCCTGCCGAAGGCTGGCTGAACTATAACATCTTCCCCATGGGATGCAACGTCCAGCTCATCTTCTACAAGCCCAAGAAGGGCCACGGCGATATCCTTGTCAAGGCCCTGCTCAACGAAAACGAAACCCGTCTGCCCCTGCAGGCCGTCAGCGGACCCTACTACCGCTGGACCGACTTCCGCGACTTCTACTTGAAGAAGCTCGCCACGTACCCTTTCTGAGAGTCTGAATGAAAAACTCTCTCACAAGAATAGTTTGAAATTCAATTCCACATTCCACTTTTTGGGGAAGTCAATCATTGACAAGTAATTACGGGGGTGTAATTAAAAGTCTTAATTACACCCCCGTAAAAGGCTGTGTAGCAAATGCACAGTTTTTGCACACTGTTTTTCTTGCATTTGCTAATGTTTTTTAGTATCTTTGCGGTGCTTTATTATAAACGCCATAAATTACCCTAATGTTCCTGAACAATGAAAAAAAGTATAATCATATTACTATTACTTTCCCTATGTGGAGGATGCAATTTCAGCTTGAGTGGCTCTGATAAAGATTCAACATTTTTATGCGTGCCGATAGACTCCTGTCTTCGGAGCTATATCGAGAGTTATCCTCAAGACAGTATATTCCGTTTATGTTTTTTCCATCTTGACGATACTGATTATGTACAGATATGCAGATGGGAAGAATATGGTTCGAATGATTCGGCTTATGTTGACTATTATTCGCATATAGGCAACAAGCTGATAATATGTTTCTCCCTTGACACGTGGAGCCGAGATAGTCTTATTTATAAGGAGAAAATGACAAAATTCGACGGTATCATAGATGGCATGGAACCCAGTCCTGTTGGCGGGGGATCTGATGATTATGATCATCATCCTGTCTATCTGAAAGTTATCAGCAAAGACAGCATACTGGTTTCCCAAGACATGCCGCGGAAGAAAAAGCGTGTCGGCGAAATTCTGGACAACGTTGTTAAGAACGCTGATATTAACGCAAAGTTGAATGACTACATGGAAAGATATGACGGCTTCCATTACTTTCTTCGTTTTGCCAATTACAAGAATGCAGACTATGTCACGATAGGCCGTTCCGACGTGTACGCCGAGAAGGATGTCGTAGGCCACTTTTTAAGGAATGGCAATATGGTAATTATCTATAATAGCAGTGGAGAAGTGGACTTGAAGCCTTATATTAACCTTGATTCAGTTGTCCCTTATACTGGTCATTCCATAAATGCCCGAAAAGGAAAGCCTGAGTTTTATTTCAGGCCAGACATTGGTAAATATAAGATTGATTCAAAGGGGAAAGTGATGAAGGTTGATTCTTATTCACCCATTTATATTTTCATTTAATTAATGATGGGAATGATATAGTAGTTCTTGCTCCGTTACTCTACGCAAGCGTCCCTACGGGCCGAGCGGACCTAATCTTTTTTTGACGAGACCTCGGAGAGGCCGCTGGGATTGCCTTTAATATAGCTCAGCCCGCAGCCCTCTCCTCGAATGAGAAGGGAGTTGCGGGTAGCACTTTATCCCTCTATTCTGAAAATGCACAGTTTTTGCACACTGTTTTTCTTGCATTTCCTGATGGTGAGGTGTACTGATTTAGGTTGACAGTTTATATTCATAATTTCAGTTTTTGTTGACAAAAATATATACACTATATACACTACGGTCGTCGAATTCTCTGTAAATTTCTGGTAGTCAGTTTGTTGAAGGATAATAGCAACATGCACTGAGTATACACTGAGTATACACTAAGTGTACACTCAGCATACACTAAGCTAACGTGAGTTCGACGAAATATAACTGTCTGAAAATTTGGTGATTAGCGAAAATTGTTGTAACTTTATAGTGCAAATCAAAAGTTTCACAAACAATAATCAAGTTTTTTGATGCTATGGTAGAAAAATATACCATAAAGGAGGCTAAAAAGCGCAATTATCACCGTGATTCGACGCTGTCGAAGGCGGAAGTGATGCTCATCATGATACTTTTCCACGACTCCGGCTACCGCTGCCTGAAGCACTTCTACTTGGAATCCGTCTGTAAGCACATGCGCAATCTGTTCCCTCGCGTTGTCTCATACAACCGGTTTGTGGAGCTGGAGCGCGATGTGGCCGTTCCGTTGGCGCTGTTCGTCAAGAAG